>JBBTCZ010000022.1:0-84856 GCA_038042985.1 Pseudomonadota bacterium | reverse complement strand
AAAGCATTAAGCACCCACACCTATCGGCTGTTTATGTTTTTAAAGAACAGGTCGCCTCCCAGATCACTCTGGTCGGCGAGAAAATTACTCTTGGTTGCGGGGGCAGGATTTGAACCTACGACCTTCGGGTTATGAGCCCGACGAGCTGCCAGACTGCTCCACCCCGCGTCGAGCCAAAGACTATAACCGTTTTTACTAATACATGTCAAATCCCATGTTTTCCAAACACCTGCCTTCGTTATTGTAATTTAATTAAATTGACATTGATTTTCAATAAGATAGGGAGCATTCTTGCTCAATGCTAGAGACTGGTAAAATCATGAATCAAGCGCGAGCATTGATTGGTGCGCGGCTTCGCCATAATGAACACAATTGCACAGTCATTGAGGTGTTGGACGACCGGCTTGAACTAATTTTAGAAGCAGACAAGCCCAGCCTCGCTATTCAACTCGATGCTTATGGAAATGCTCGGCGGGAAATGCGCGCGCTATATATCGTCCCCATACTTAATGAAGCAGGGGACAAATTGCACCCCTCCTTTCTCAGCTTGATAGATTTAGAATAACGCACAAAAAAATCTGAGGTAGGGGGTTGTTGATTGAGCGGCACACCTAGACAAAACTTGCGAACACGGCGAAGATATTCGGAATATTTCCCACACCAGATTAGCTGGAGAAAAAATGGATCCGGTAAACTTCAAACATTTCAATTTCGGCACGCGTCTTAATGACTATATTCACGAGGTTTTCCATCATGGCGGCGTAACCCGGACTGAGGCAGATCTCACTGATGGGCAACGCGCATTCCTCAATGCAGTGCGTCGCGAGCTAGTTAAATACGCAGACCCTTTGCGCAAAGGCTACCCCAGCAACCAATTGGAGCAACTCGAGTCTTTTGCCCGCACCTTGGGTGATTTGCACAACTCATATCACGACGCAGGTATGAACAAAATTGCGGATTGTTTGTTTAACCGCTGGAAAATGGTCCGCGAAGAAGTCAAAAAGCTCGCGGCAACCGGTGGCGCCGAACTCCCTGCATGGGTAGATGTCATTGAAGTCGAAGCGTCTGACATGCCCGCCTTTTTTGACGCCTAAAATCTTTCATCAATTTACCGCTCAAATCTGAGCGGTAAATCGCTTTAATTCCAAATATTTTCAAATAGTTAGAATCAAAGTTAAAAAATTTAAATGCTTTATCCATCCATAAAATATATGGATGAGACCGCAGAATCTTCCGTGCTATTCTTGCAACCTTTCAAAAAACCATAATTCACGGTCTTTAGGAGACAACATGCCGAAACTGGTCAACCCGCATGGCGGCGGCAACCTCAAACCCCTTCTGCTGACGGGCGACGCGCACAAAGCCGAACTGGCCCGCGCACAATCCTTACCTAAAGTTCGCATGACCTCCCGGGAAACCGGCGACCTCATCATGATGGGTATCGGCGGTTTTACTCCGCTTGACGGTTTCATGACCCATGCCGATTGGCAAGGTGTCTGCGACGGTTACAAAATGGCGAGCGGTTTGTTCTGGCCCATCCCTGTCACCCTTTCCACTGACAACGAGACCATCAAAGCTGGCGCCGACATCGCGCTAGTTGACGGCGAATCCGGCGAGATCATGGGCACCATGAAGGTGACCGAGCAATACACCATCGACAAGGCTCACGAGTGCATGGAGGTCTACAAGACCACTGACATGGAGCACCCCGGCGTCAAAATGGTGATGGATCAGGCCAAATACAACCTAGCCGGCCCGGTCAAAGTTCTGTCCACCGGCACCTTCAAGGAAGAGTACGGCGACCAGTTCATGACCCCGGCCGAGACCCGCGCAAAATTTGAACAAATGGGCTGGTCCAGGGTCGCCGCCTTCCAGACCCGTAACCCGATGCACCGCTCCCACGAGTACTTGGCTAAGATTGCCATCGAGACCATGGACGGCGTGCTAGTTCATTCCCTGCTTGGCGCGCTGAAGCCGGGGGACATCCCTGCCGAAGTTCGTTCCGAAGCAATCAGCGTCTTAGTCGACAACTACTTTGCACCCAACACCGTCATCCAGGCCGGCTACCCGCTGGACATGCGCTATGCCGGTCCGCGTGAAGCACTGTTGCACGCCTTGTTCCGCCAAAATTATGGCTGCTCGCACCTGATCGTCGGTCGCGACCACGCTGGCGTCGGTGATTACTACGGCCCCTTCGACGCCCAGAAAATCTTTGACGAGATTCCCGCTGGTTCGCTCGAAACCAAGAATATGAACATCGATTGGACCTTCTGGTGCAACAAGTGCGGCGGCATGGCCTCGCAGCGTACTTGCCCGCACACCAAGGACGATCGCATTCTGCTGTCCGGCACCAAGGTGCGTTCAATGCTTTCCGAAGGCAAAGACCTGCCTGTCGAATTCAGCCGCCCCGAAGTGGCTAAGGTGCTACAGAAATACTACGCCGGCCTGAGCGCGGAAGAGAACGTCAAGATCGAACTCAAAGGCCATTCAGCAAAATAGTTTTGAAGTTTGTTTCAAGGTATAGCCGGATTAAGCAGTCCCGGTTTTTTTAACTGTAGTTGCATTTTGGAGAGACAACATGCCAACTTTCGTACGCACCGACAAATGTGACGGTTGCAAAGGGCAAGACAAAACCGCGTGCATGTATATTTGCCCGCATGACCTGATGATGCTGGACAAAGACGGTTCCGCAACCGGCCACGCCATGAAGGCTTATAACCAAGAGCCAGAGCAATGCTGGGAGTGTTACTCCTGCGTGAAAATTTGCCCGCAACAAGCGATTGAAGCGCGTCACTACGCTGACATCGTTCCGCTGGGCGGCTCTGTGCAGCCTCTGCGCGGCACTGACTCCATCATGTGGACCATCAAGTTCCGCAATGGCACATTGAAGCGCTTCAAGTTCCCGATCCGCACCACCCCGGAAGGCTCGATCGACCCGTTTGGTGGCAAGCCGGAAGCGAAAATGGAGAACATTACTAAGTCTGGTTTCTTCAACCAGGAAAACGGCTATCGCGCAGGCAACCCTGCTGAACTGATCCGTAAGTAATCTGCACGATTAAACCCAACAATTGCGGGAGGGAGCGGGCCTGATGTGCCACGCTGAACTGCAAGCAAGGAGATGAAAAATGGCTGGTGAATTTGGTAAACCCGAAGTAATCCAAGAGGAAGTAGACATCCTCTTGATCGGTGGTGGCATGGCTTGCTGTGGCGCCGCTTATGAAATCATGCGTTGGGCCGAAGCTGCTAAAAAAGAAGTTGGCGTCGACCTCAAAATTAAATTGGTGGACAAAGCTGCGATGGATCGCTCCGGCGCCGTTGCACAAGGTCTCTCCGCGATTAACACCTACATTGGTCCCGAGCAAGACCCCGCAGATTACGCGCGTATGGTCTCCAACGATCTGATGGGCATCACCCGCGACGACTTGGCCTATGACTTGGGCCGCCACGTTGACGAATCCGTACACCTGTTCGAAGAATGGGGCCTGCCGATTTGGAAGACCGACGAAAATGGCGAGCGTCATGACGGCTCCAAAGGCCTGCCCACGTTGAAAGACGGCGGCAAGCCAGTACGTTCCGGCAAATGGCAAATCATGATCAACGGCGAATCCTACAAATGGATCGTGGCTGAAGCTGCGAAAAAAGCGCTGGGCATGGACCGCATTCAAGAGCGTATCTTCATCGTCAAGCTGGTGAACGATAAGAACGATCCTAACCGCATTGCTGGTGCCGTTGGTTTCTCCACCCGTGACCATACGGTTCACGTTTACAAATTCAAGGCTTGCCTGCTGGCTGCCGGTGGCTGCGTGAACTTGTTCCGTCCGCGTTCCGTGGGCGAAGGTCAAGGCCGCGCATGGTATCCGGTGTGGAATGCTGGTTCGACCTATGCAATGGCTGCTGAAGCTGGCGCTGAGTTGACCATGATGGAAAACCGCTTCGTGCCCGCCCGTTTCAAAGACGGATACGGCCCGGTCGGCGCCTGGTTCCTGCTGTTCAAAGCCAAGGCGGTTAACGCCCTGGGCGAAGTGTATATGGACCGCAACAAAGAAATGTTGAACGACTACCCTCCCTACGGGCTGGCTGCTGTTCCTGCATCTTGCTTGCGTAACCACCTGATGCTGAAAGAGATGAAAGAAGGTCGTGGCCCGATTTACATGGACACCGTCTCGGCCCTTGCCAAGCTCAAAGAGACCCTGTCTCCGCGCGAAGTGAAGCATTTGGAAGCCGAAGCGTGGGAAGACTTCCTTGATATGTGTATCGGTCAGTGCGGTGTTTGGGTCGGTGAAAACATCGAGCCAGAGAAGAAAAACTCCGAATTGATGCCGACCGAGCCCTACCTGTTGGGTTCGCACTCCGGTTGCTGCGGTATTTGGGTATCGGGTCCAGAAGATCTGGGCGCGCCGAAAGCCGAAGAACATGCCGAAGCGGGCAAAGTTCCTGGCCACCTGCCTTCTGGCTGGAGCTGGGGCTATCGTTCCATGACCACGGTTAAGGGTCTGTTCACCGCCGGCGACGGCGTGGGCGCATCCGGCCACAAATTCTCCTCCGGTTCGCATGCCGAAGGCCGCATTTGCGCCAAGTCCATGGTCAAATTCTGCATCGACAACAAAGACTGGAAGCCGGAACTCGACACCGACATCAACACGCTGGTGGAAGAAATCTACAAACCAGTGCGTACCTACCTCGAGCACAAGGACTACACCACCGCGATCGACATCAACCCGCACTACATCACGCCGAAGATGCTTCAGTTCCGTCTGCAGAAAATCATGGACGAGTACGTTGCAGGTGTGGCGACTTACTACACCACCAACGCGCACATGCTGAAAGTGGCTGAAGAGAAGTTGGAAATGTTGAAAGAAGATGCGATGAAGATGCGTGCAAAAGACCTGCACGAACTGCTGCGCGCCTGGGAAAACTACCACCGTATTATTACGGCGGAAGCCCACATGAAACACATTCAGTTCCGTGAAGAATCCCGCTATCCGGGCTTCTACTATCGTATGGACAAGAACTTTGTCGACGAAGAGAACTGGAAGTGCTTCGTGAACTCCATCTATGACAAAACCACCCACAAGTGGACCGTGTTCAAGCGTAAGCATGTGGATCTGGTGGACAAGTCCAAGCTGTTCAAGCCGGCTGCCCACTAAGCTGTAGCATCACAACGTTGTACCAAACCGGGCGCCTCGCGGCGTCCGGTTTTTTCTTTCTGGAAGCGATAGACCTACTCTGAATGTGCCTCTCGGCTTTGCCCGCGCAACACATTGAGAATAGGCCTAAAATTGACGTAGTAGAACTGTGAGGTAAATCATGAGTGAATTCATCGAAGACTCCCCCTTTCCGGATAGCCCGGTGATGCCCAAGTTAATGTCGGGCGAAGCGACCATTCAATTTGAATGTCACAAGGGCATTTCCTGCTTTAACGCCTGTTGTAAAAACATCGACATCAGCCTCACGCCCTACGACATCCTGCGATTGAAAAAGCGCTTGGACATGAGCTCGGGCGATTTCCTGGTGAAATATACTTTTCCCTATGAAATGGATAAGGACGGTATGGCGGGGGTGAAATTCAAACCCGTTGAGGGTGGAAGCGCCTGCCAATTCATGACTGACGAAGGTTGCGGCGTATACGAAGACCGTCCCACGGCTTGCCGCTACTATCCGGTCGCCCTGCTCTCCATGCGCAAGCAAAACGAATTCACCGAGCGCGAAGCCTACGCCATGGTGCAAGAAGACCATTGCAAGGGCCATTTTGAACCGCGCACCATCACCATTAACGAATACCGCAAAGAACAAGGCGTAGAGGAATACGACGAGCTGGCCAGCGGCTGGCGTCAACTGATCCTGAAGAAAAAATCCGCCGGCCCCACTATTGGCATGCCGAGCAAGCGCAGTTTGCAATTGTTCTTTGTTGCCTGTTACGACCTGGACCGTTTCCGCGAATTCGTCACTAGCCCCGGCTTCAACGAAGTGTACCTTCTCGAAGATGCACTCAAGCAGCAAATCGCAAATGATGATGTCGCACTGATGCAATTCGCTTTCCGTTTTCTACGCCAAATATTATTTGGTGAAGTATCCATCGACGCCAAAGATGACGCCGTCGACATACGCTTGGCGCGTAAAAAAGAACGCGAAGAAAAAATGGACGAGATCGCTGCCAAGGTCGGCCCTATCGACTTCACCCGCGCCGATCCCAACGATAAGTACAACATCAAAGATTAAGCGCAAGGAACACCATGCAAGCGCGCGCACTGGAAAGCGAAGCCTACTTCATCCAAGCCGAGCCGTATTACGAAGCCACCGGCGACGAGATCAAAATCTTCGAAGCGGCTTATCGCAACAAGCTGCCGATCCTGCTCAAGGGTCCGACCGGCTGCGGCAAAACGCGCTTCATGGAATACATGGCATGGCGGCTACAACGCCCGCTCATCACCGTCTCTTGCCATGACGATTTAACCGCCTCCGATTTGGTCGGGCGCTATTTGGTAAAAGGCGGCGAAACCACTTGGGTCGATGGCCCGCTCACCCGCGCCGTGCGCGCCGGGGCCATTTGTTATTTGGATGAAATCGTCGAAGCGCGCAAAGACACCATGGTCGTGATCCATCCGTTAGCTGACGACCGCCGCGTATTGCCGATGGAAAAGCTCGGCACCCTGGTGGAAGCCCATGAAAATTTCTGCCTCGCCGTCTCCTACAACCCAGGCTACCAAAGCGTACTGAAAGATTTGAAACAAAGTACACGCCAACGCTTTGTAGCACTTGAGTTCGATTACCCCACCACCGAGTTGGAGGCGAAAATTGTCGCCAATGAATCCAAAGTGGATCGAGCACTGGCGGACAAACTGGTTAAATTCGCGCACATGACGCGCAACCTCAAAGGCAGCGGTCTGGATGAAGGTGCTAGCACCCGGCTGTTAGTACATGCGGGGAAACTCATCACCTCCGGGATCGAACCCGTCTCCGCCTGCCGCAGTGCCATTGCGCAGGCAATTACCGACGACGCAGAAATGCTTGCAGCGGTACAAGAACTATCGTCTTCGCTGTTTTAAAAAACCTATCCGCCACAGAGGTCACAGAGAACACAGAGGAAACCCCCGTCTTTTCTCTGTGCACTCTGTGATCTCTGTGGCAAAAATATTTTCTTATGGCCGATAATGCGCCGTTCACCCTCGAGCAAATCCTCAAGCCTCTGGAAACCTGGCTTGAAGTCGAATTCACCTTTCTCCACGTCAACGAAATCGCCGAAGCCTTGTCGCGCCTCCCGCGCGAGGAACAGGATTTTTTCCTGAGTTGGACGCGGCGCATCAGCACCACCAACATCCAAATCTCTTATCAGTTCGCAGTGCGTGCTACCGCCGGTTTAGCCCACCTGAATCAGCGCGTGATCGAAGCCTGGGCGCTGCATGCCATGGACACCTACGACCGCGCCGGGCTGCGCGCGGCCATGCAGGTGATCGAGGATGTAGAGAATTTCGTGCAACTGAGCCACGCACACGCCGAGGGTGCGGTGTTCGATGAGTTCAGTGGCATCCTGCTCAACTTCGCGCACGGCCTATCCGGCCGACAATTAAAAATAGCGCAAGGCGATGCACCCTATACCGACAGTGAAACGCTATTCCTGCCTGCGGTCGTGGCCGTGATGGAAACGGCCAAAGATAATTTCACGTTGTGCAAAGCCATGGTGGCCTTCCAATGGGCACAAACACGATTCGGCAGCTTCCGCATTCATTTTGCCGAGGCCTTCGCCTCATTCGAGGACCAAGCTTTCGCGCTCAAACAATTTCATGGCTTGGAAACGCTGCGGCTCGAAGCCTGCTTGCAGCGCGAGCTACCCGGTCTCGCACGCGAGATGCAGCGGCTAAAGTTTACCTTGGGCGAGAACGAATTTATTCCGGATCCTTGGCAGCGCTTTGCCGAGCAACTCGCCGCACCCGAAGCATCGGTCAACGACAGCCTGCGTTTGCTGCAAGAGGCCTATACGGCCCCACCCGCCCCGACCGCTTGCTATCAAGGCGAGCTGCGCCCAGACGCGATAGCGGCATGCAAGGCCAAACGTACCGAACATGAAAAAATGCATTTGCGCATCAAGCTCGCGCAAATGTTGGATGAGATCGAGAAACAACAATCTGAAGCGCCGCGTGAAGCCCCGCCCAAAATTGGTGTGCAAGAACATCAAGACAGCCCCAACGAATTACCCAGCTTTGATATCACGCTGGACGATATACCGGTCGCACCGCCAGAAGGCGTGAAGCAACTCTTAACCTCGGTCTATCTTGATTTCGGAGAAATCCCACCCGAGTATTTGGTGCCAGCAGGCGACGGCGATTACGATCTCACTCAATTCGAAGCGCAGGGCAAAGACCCAGACGACGTATGGCAAGGCACCTACCACGAAGAAGGCGCGACCTTCTATCCGGAATGGGATCATGGCCGCCAGCACTATCGCAAGAATTGGTGCGTCATGCGCGAGAAAGACGTCACGCCCGTGCATGATGATTTCGTGCCGCAGACACTGCATAAATACAGCGGCCTAATCAAACATCTACACCGCACCTTCGAAGCCATGCGCGACGAAGACAAGCTACTCAAGCGCCAAGCCGCCGGCGATGAAGTGGATATCGATGCATTGGTAGAAGCCTTAGCTGATGCGCGCGACGGACGCGAGATGTCCGATCGTCTGTTCATGCACATGCACCGCGCCGAGCGCAATGTCGCGGTGATGTTCATGGTGGATATGAGCGGCTCCACCAAAGGTTGGATCAACGACGCCGAGCGCGAATCGCTGGTGCTGTTGTGTGAAACGCTGGAAAGATTAGGCGACCGTTACGCTATCTACGGCTTTTCCGGCAACACACGCAAACGTTGCGAACTGTACCGTATCAAACGCTTCGACGAGCGCTACGACGACAACGTCCGCGCACGTATCAGCGGCATCCGCCCGCAAGATTACACCCGCATGGGATTCGCCATTCGTCACCTGACTAAAGTGCTGAATGAGGTCGAGGCCAAAACCCGGCTCCTCATCACGCTATCGGATGGCAAGCCGGATGATTATTTCGATGGCTATCGCAGCGCCTACGGCATCGAGGATACACGCCAAGCCCTGATCGAAGCCAAGCGCACGGGCGTGCATCCATTTTGTATCACCATTGACAAAGAAGGCCAGGAATACCTGCCGCATATGTATGGCGCGGCGCAGTATGTGATCATTGATGAGGTGAGAAAATTGCCGCTGAAGGTAGCGGATATCTACCGGCGGCTAACGACTTAGCGGTCATGGCAATGGCCGACTGAAAATATGGGTATCCGTAATGCGTGGTTGATTTCGGTCAGGAACTGGATCACACAAATATTTGAATTTATGTTGAATTGCAAACAGGTGAATGCCGCAGTTGTACTGGTGGCAGACGGTTAGATGAAGGCGATGAACTGCGACAAGTTTCGAAAAGTAGACAGTGAAACGTTCAAAGTAACTGTCCTGCGCAGCTTTTTGCGCAGATCCGGTTGACTGGCCGGGTTAGAGCTCATTGTGGCGCCGGCTCCACCATGAGGTTCCACGCCCGAAGGCCCTCGGTTCTCGCTGCATCAGCCAGTTCCTTGTCTGCGGTTACAAGAACCGTTGAGGACTCGTTTACCAAAACTGAGAAGTAGCCGGTCTTGACACTTAGGATTTGAAAGGCATCGGAGAGATCGAGTCGGCCCCTCTGGGCGATCTCCTTTGCCTCGGCGAAGGTCGATGGATCCGTGAAGTTCAAGTCTTTGACCTGCGATGAGGACGCACCATACCAGGCGGTTAGTCGGAACGCGGCATCAAGGTACTGGTCAATTGTCAGTTGGCCCTTGTGCTTCCATTTTCCTTTAAGCACGTTCATCGCTTCGTAGAAGCAGAAAGGTGTCGTGTACTTGGTCGCGCGACTCCTGAAGTACTCACGCACAACATTGGAGCCCGGCTCGTCGCTATAGACTTTAGCGAGCGCGGATGCATCGAAGAAGTCGGCGCGTGCGGCGCGTCTGTTCATGAATGAGATCAACGTTTGAGGTGAGTGACGCTTGCGAGCGATGCGCAGCGCCGCTTGCAAGCGTCACTCTCGACCGAATTGTTAGCGGTTATTGGATTTGGGTATTTCACGTTGGCTAGTGCTTTGTTTTTTCATTTGGTGATGCAGCGCCACCGCAATGGCTAGGGTGGAGCCCCCTATGACGACGCCTATTCCAAGCGCCTGTCCCCAACCTGTGCCGAGTAACTTTGCGATTGCCAGCGCCGCGACGGCAAGAATGGCCGCTACAGGCTTTGCACGATCAAGGAGGCGCCATGGGGCGCCTCGCGCTGCAGGGTTCTTTAGATACGCTTCAAAAACCTTAACCAGCGCCTCTTCCTTATCACCTGCTGAGTATCCAATAGCGATTGGAAGAGAATCTTCCCCATCCGATGTACGTGATCCCGAGTTTAGATTCGCAATATACTTCTGGGCGTCTTTTAAGCTCATGCCTTCGTTGATCAATATCGACATGAGACAAACAAATGCACGGTCACGAGCGTTAGTTGGCAAATCAAACTGCTCTCCAAAGCGCCACATTAAACCCACCAAAAATTGATGGATCACCATCTTTTTCAGTTCCGGCATGAAGTCGAAATTGCTGGCTTCCATCGCTGGCAATTGTAGGGCTAACATGTTTTGCCCATACTCCACACAGCTTTTGAGAACGTAAGCCACGAAGTCGTCATTGATTTCAGGTGTGTCCATACAGTGTTGTCTCGTGACGTTCAAAGTAACCGGCGCTGCGCGGCTTCATCGCGCAGCGTCCGGTTGACTGCCGGGTTGGGCCGCATGGAAGTAGCCGAAATACACCTCATAAACCGGCCAAAAAAAGTCTCGGATCTCTTGCCCGTCAACCATGAAGTGCGTTACTCCAAGAGAGTCGCCAGCTCTACCCAACCCAGCGCGGAAGCCTTCCAATATCTCGGTTCGTCCAGCAAGCGTCTTGGCGCTGTAATGTTTGACGGCATTGCAGAGAGAGCGGATAACTTCATATTCTGGCATTGCGTGGAGATGTGCGTGGAGGAGTTCTTCTTGGGTACGAGTGTCTTCTGGTTTGTGCTTGTATGAGTCATATCCGCCAGGACATATCCATTCCCGGAGATGGTAGAGCGGAAAGACAACGTCCAAGATTCTATCCTCGGATGGCGATTCGCAAAATGCAGTAAAGCTGCGAACCAGCTTCTCGAAAAGCCGACGCGGGTTGTTGATGGAATAGACGCCGTTCATGAGGCCAAACAGTTAACCAAGAGACCCATGGGTCTGGACATTTATTAATATAGAGACAGCTATCATAGGGTCTTATTTGATAATTTTTGTTGATCTTTTCGATCACCGATCCGGTTATTACGTTATGCAAAAGGAGGCCAGTGACATATGCATTATGCCCCTGTTTAGGAAGGTCAGCATGGCCATGGGCTACAGATTTGTGGTGCTGAATGACCGGTTCTGAACTTGGAAATGCTTGGGCGTCTCTTAATGGCACATTGCCGCTGCACCCTGTACGAATTGGAATGTCTGCCTTCCCACTGCATTGGAGTCATTGGACGCAAAGTTAAAACAAGCAATAATTGCGATTTTTCTTTCTCAAGAATCTTGAGCCAAGAATCAAAAATCGGCCACGCATTACGAATACTCAAAAATATAATTCGCCCTAACGATCCATCCGCCACTCATTTGGCGGCAACTTCCGAATCACGTTAAAACCGCCTTTCCCATCTGGCTTAACAACGACGATGGTGGCCGGATCGACTACCTCCAACGTCAATGCATCGATATTGGGTTGGTGTGTAATCAAGACCAGATTTTTCCGACCTTTATGATCGGCGATCACTCGGCTAATCGTTTCGATGCGCTGCTGTCGGTCCGCCAAATCCGATTCCGGCAAGGGCTCGAGCATAGGCCAGACCTGGAAGGCGCCAAAAGCAATGCGTGCGGTATCACGTGTTCGGCACAAGGGGCTTGCCCTAACCTCGCCGATAGGGATCTTGCGTTTGCGTAAGGCGTTGCCGAGAAGCTTCACCTGATCGCGCCCCTCATCGGTGAGATTGTACTGCCCCTCACAGCCCTCGAAATCCGCATCCGGGCTGGTGCTGCGGCTCAGATTGTCCACCGCGCCATGGCGCATCAGGATGACGTAGCCACCCTGCTTAAGCGCCGGCCAGATATCGGCCCCGGCGGAAAATGCCGGGGAGCTAGAAATAGCGTAGACCATCATCAGCAGCGGCCAGAAAATCCAACGTTTCATCATAAGCGCCCCTAGGGGTGCGGGGTAACCGCCCACACGGCGGCTTCCACACGCGATTTAAGGTTCAGTTTCTTGAGTAGATGCTTGACGTGAACTTTGACCGTGCCTTCGGTAATATTGAGTTCACGCGCGATCAATTTGTTGCTCTTGCCTGTGGCAATGCGTTCGATAATTTTCTTTTCTTGTTCCGTCAATCCAGCCTCATCCACCGTCTTGGGCTTATTCCCCTGCCGCAATGAGTGCGCCAGCAGGCCTGCCAGGGCCGGGCTTAATACCATTTGGCCGCGCGCCGCCTCTTTAAGATAGGCAACCAAATCTTCTGGCTCCATATCCTTCAGCAGATAACCATCCGCACCGGCACGCAGCGCCGCCACCAAATCTTCCTGCTGGTCCGACACCGTCAGCATGATGACGCGAGAATCGAGGTCCGCCGCCTTGATCACTTTGAGCACGTCGACCCCGCTCATGTCCTTCATATTGAGGTCGAGCAGGATCATATCGGGATGGTGCGCATAGGCCAGCTCAATACCCTCTGCCCCAGAAGAAGCTTCGCCCAGCAGCACGAATCCGCCGGCGCTATCAACCAGCTGTACGACGCCTTTGCGAAACAGCGGGTGGTCATCGACAATCAACAGAGAGGTAAGGTTTGAATTTGGCATAGTTCAGGCTAGGTGGCGATGTAATTCGGTACTGGATCGGCTGTGAGGCACAAAACGGACTTCGATGCGCGTACCGCCTTCCGGGCGGGTCATCACTTCCAAGCGCCCACCCAAGCCACGCGCGCGTTCCTCCATGATGGCCATGCCGTAGTGATGCGTCTGCGCATGTGCGTTGTCGATGCCCACACCATCATCCTCAATTGAAACACTGACCATCCCATCCGCCTCGGCGCACAGCGCCACCTTTGCGTGATGCGCCTGCGCATGATGCACGACATTGGCCAAGGCCTCGCGCACGATCTGTAAGACATGAATCTCTTCATTCGCCGACAGCGGGCAGTTGGTCAGATGCGTCTCGAGCGATATCTTAATCTGGTTGCGGCTGGCGAATTCTTGCGCGGTATTTTCCAGCACGGCGGACAGACTGTCCCCCTCTATGCGCAGGCGGAAGGTGGTCAGCAATTCACGTAACTGCCGGTAGGCGCCGTTCAATCCCTCGCGCAACTCGCCCAGAATGTTGCTGGCCGCTTCCGATGGGCTTTCGCGCGTAATGACGCCAGCCAAACGGCTCACCTGAATTTTCATATAAGACAGGGACTGCGCCAGGGAATCATGCAGCTCTCTGGCGATCACCGAGCGCTCTTCCAACAGCGACAGCATGCGCTCATGCTCCGTGCGCCTGGCCGTTCCAATCGCCGTGCCGATGTGGCGCGACAGCGCTTCGAGCAAACGCATTTTCCAGGGCTCCACTTCCCGCCCCGGCGGGATGATCAATTGCATCACGCCATGAGCGCGCTCCGCGTCGCGCAATGGAATCGATAATACCTTCCGGTCTCCCAATTCACGCACATGCAGGCCATCTTCCGCCATGCACTCGGCGCAGGAACTCAGGCTGCAGAAGGCGACATCTCCCTGAGCAGAATTTAAGGTGGAAGCCAAGACCGAGATACTTCCCTGCGCCCCTCCCTCCATCAGGCACGCCGAACCGGCGCCCAAGCCCAGTACTTCTTCAATCTCCCGCAACAGCAAGCGATAGGTATCCGCCTCTACCGGGCCATTGTAGAGGCGGGCAATGGAGTGATACAGCAGCTCCAGCGAGCGGTTGCTGCGTTCCAGGTCGGCAGTTTTTTCCGCAACGCGTGTTTCTAAGGAACGGTAGAGCACCGCAAGATCTTCCGCCATCAGATTGAAGGCGTGACCGAGACGGCCCAACTCATCTTCCCCGACATGCGGAGTGCGTGCGTCCAGATTGCCGCGGCGGATTTGCGAAGTGAAAGCAAGCAAATCTTGTAATGGCGTAAGCACCGCAGTTTGTAGAACATACATGGTCAACAGAACGACACCCAAGGTGATGAACAGCGTCACCCCGATGGTTGTGCGCAGAAAGCGGATGCGACTATCGGTATCTTGTTCGATCTGCTTGACCAAGAGATTGATGTCGGCGACGAAGGTGTTGGTCTGTTCCAACAGCGCGCTCAAGTTGCTGGGTGCGACTTGCCCTGATGGGATCGGCCGTTCGATCAACGCCCGCAACATGGGCTTGAGTTGCTGATTCCATCTCAAGACGACTGCTTGCCGGGTGGCGGCGCTCTTGCTGTCGGCGGCGATGATGGCAGGGTTGGTCAGTAGCGTACTGTTGAGCGATTGTTCAAAGGTGGCAATCGCACTATCGATCTCACGCCGGTAGCGATCGTTTGCTGGTTGCGTGCGCGCAGCGAAGGCCAGCGTGCTCAGCCGGTAGCTCTGCATCCGCAGCGACCCGGCGTGGTTGATCGCGCTAGCATAGCCGAGCGTGGTTTCCGCGATAAACGCGGCACCGCCCATTCCCGCTAGCACCACGAGCGTGACAATCGTCATTGCACCGGCGATCCGAATCAGGAGCGAGTGCCGAAGGGCTGTATTCGTCGCATTCATGGGTGGCAATTCAGAAATGTCTTCTATATCGAAAACAAGAGTATAGGCGTATGCACCCATCGGGTGTAGCCATGCCTGGCTGAAAGGCAGCGCAGTAAAAAGGAAATACCTCCTCTGCCTTATCGAGGAAAGATTTTGTCTGAATGAAAAATTTAATCTTTTACCTTCAATTGTTTGCTTGAAATCCACCCTACCACTTTAGTGGTATTCCGACGAAATTCCTGGGTTTCTAACCCACTTTTCATTTCCGACGTCGCGTCTACACTGCGTTGAAGTGCTATTCGGATTATTTTTCCAGATTAGGGGGCGACATGAAAACGCAAGCTAAAAAACAGATCTCGGTACTGGCATCCAGCACCATTGCCTTCACCATTTGCTTCGCGGTGTGGATGATGTTCGCCGTGATCGGGATTCCGATCAAGAAGACCTTGGGACTGAATGAAACCGAGTTCGGGATATTGATCGCCACCCCGGTGCTCACGGGATCCTTGATCCGTCTGCCGCTCGGAATGTGGACCGATAAATTTGGCGGCAGGGTGGTGTATTTCATTCTGATGCTGAGCACCGTTTTGCCGATTTATCTGATCAGCTATGCGACGAAGTACTGGCATTTTCTGGTGTTGGGATTGTTCGTAGGCGCGGCCGGTGGCTCCTTCTCAGTGGGCATTGCCTATGTGGCCAGATGGTTCACGAAAGCGCACCAGGGTTTCGCCATGGGCATCTTCGGCGCAGGCAACGCCGGT
Source organism: Pseudomonadota bacterium (assembly GCA_038042985.1). GTDB lineage: Bacteria > Pseudomonadota > Gammaproteobacteria > Burkholderiales > Thiobacteraceae > RBG-16-58-11. The sequence goes on along the minus strand of JBBTCZ010000022.1, from coordinate 69,258 downwards.
GCCGCGCTCAATAAATTTGTTGCGCCGACTATCGTGGTGGTTTTCGGCTGGCAAATGGTCCCCACCGTCTATGCCATAGCGATGTTGGTGACCGCGCTCGCCTTCTGGGTATTCAGTTACACCGACAAGGCGCATCACGTGAGCGCCCAGGTCACCATGCGCGATCAGCTCCTGGCGTTGAAAGATCCTAAAGTCTGGAAGCTGTGCCAGTACTACTCCATCGTATTCGGCGGCTATGTCGCGCTGTCGCTGTGGATGACAAAATACTACATCACCGAATACGGCTTCAACATCCAATCAGCAGCGCTGCTGGCGGCCGCTTTTTCCCTGCCCGGCGGTGTGCTGCGCGCCTTCGGCGGCTGGCTCTCCGATAGATACGGGGCACATAAGGTAACTTGGTGGGTGCTGTGGGTTTCCTGGATTTGCCTGTTTATTCTGTCCTATCCGCAAACCGATTTCACCATCCACACCGTGAACGGGCCGAAAACTTTCCATATCGGCCTCAATGTCTGGGTATTCACTGCGCTGATGTTCATCATGGGCGCGGCTTGGGCCTTCGGCAAGGCATCGGTGTTCAAGTACGTCTCCGACGAATACCCGACCAACATCGGTGTGATCTCCGGCATCGTCGGCCTTGCCGGCGGGCTCGGTGGATTCGTGCTCCCGATCATGTTCGGCGCCATCGTGGACATTACCGGGATCAATAGCGGCGTCTTCATGCTGATGTACGCCATCGTCTGGGTCTCGCTGATTTGGATGTATATGTCCGAGGTACGCCAGGTGCATGTGCTGCAAGGCCATGAGAAGCCTAACGCCGCATAGCAGCGCGTCGTATCGATTTTTGCAATTTGATTGCCACACACAAGGAGTAGCAAGCATGCCTACCAATATCAAAGAGTGGAACGTTGAGGACGAGAAATTCTGGGAGTCCACCGGCAAGCGCATCGCCTATCGCAATCTATGGATCTCAGTGCCTGCGCTGCTGTGCGGCTTCGCGGTCTGGGGCATGTGGGGCATCATCACCGTGCAGATGCTCAATCTGGGGTTCCCGTTCACCCAGGCCGAACTGTTCACGCTGACGGCCATTGCCGGAATCTCCGGCGCGACGATGCGCATCCCATCCTCGTTCTTCATTCGCATCGCCGGCGGGCGCAATGTCATCTTCCTCACCACCGCCATGCTGTTAGCACCCGCCTTGGGCACCGGCATTGTCCTGCAACACCCCGATTGGCCATTATGGTCCTTTCAATTGATGGCCTTATGGTCTGGCGTGGGCGGCGGCAACTTCGCCAGCTCGATGTCCAACATCAGCACCTTCTTCCCCAAGCGCCTGCAAGGCACGGCGCTGGGTTTGAATGCCGGTCTCGGTAATTTCGGCGTGACGACGATGCAGGTCGTGATCCCGCTGGTGATGACGGTGGGCGTGCTCGGCAGCTTCGGTGGCGAGTCGATGATACTGCTCAAAGACAGCGGCTGGATTCTCGGAAAAATTGCCGCCGGCACGCCGACTTGGATCCAGAACGCCGGTTTTGCCTGGGTCTTCTCGCTGGTGCCGCTGGCAGCGCTGTGTTGGTTCGGCATGAACAATCTGAAGCCGATTTCTCCGGATGCTGGAAACCCCATCATCGCCTTCGCCAAAGTCACTTGGCTCTATACCCTGGTGTTCATCCCCTCCATTCTTGTTTTGTACCTCTACCTACCGGCGCCCACCGGCTTGGGCCTCCTCAACATGTGGGTGGCCATTCCGCTCGACATTATTTTGGCATTACTGGTCATGAAGCTGGCGGCGTTCGGCCCGATGAAAGAAAACGTCGCCAAGCAATTTGCGATCTTCAAGAACAAACACACCTGGTCGCTGACCGCGCTGTATGTCGTCACCTTCGGCTCCTTCATCGGATTTTCGATGGCTCTGCCCTTGTCCATCACCGTCATCTTCGGCGATAGGCATGTACTGGATGCTGCGACCGGCTTGTGGATGCACACCAAGAATCCCAACGCGATCTCTGCCTTCACCTACGCTTGGATCGGCCCCTTCGTCGGCGCTGCGGTGCGTCCGGTCGGCGGCTGGATCTCCGACAAAGTGGGCGGCTCCATCGTCACCCAAGTCATCTCCCTGGTGATGGTCGTGGCCTCGGTGTATGCCGGCTGGATCATGATGCAAGCCTATCAATCCGCCACGCCAGAAATATTTTTCCCCCAGTTCATTATCGCTTTTATCCTGCTATTCGCCGCCACCGGCATCGGCAATGGCTCGACCTTCCGCACGGTCGGCGTCATTTTTGATCGCACCCAGGCCGGGCCGGTGCTGGGTTGGACCTCGGCGGTCGCCGCCTACGGCGCTTTCATCGCGCCAGTGGTGATCGGCCAGCAGATCAAGGCCGGCACACCGCAGTTCGCGATGTACGGTTTTGCCATTTTCTACGCCGTGTGCCTGATCCTTAACTGGTGGTTTTATTTGCGCGCCGGTTCCGAAATCAAGAATCCGTAAACGGCACCGCCAAAAAAATACAGAAGGAGTTTCACAACATGAGCCACTTTCTTGATCGACTGATGTTCTTCAGCAAGAACCAGGGAAATTTTTCCGGTGAGCACGGTGTCGTCACCAATGAAGACCGCACCTGGGAAAACGGTTATCGGCAGCGCTGGCAGCACGACAAGATCGTGCGCTCCACCCACGGCGTGAATTGCACCGGTTCGTGCAGTTGGAAGATTTACGTCAAAAACGGTCTGATCACTTGGGAAACCCAGCAGACCGATTACCCGCGCACCCGTCCCGATCTGCCCAACCACGAACCGCGCGGCTGTCCGCGCGGTGCGAGCTACTCCTGGTATGTGTACAGCGCCCAGCGCGTGAAATATCCGCTGATTCGCGGGCGCTTGATGGAGCTGTGGCGCGAAGCGCGTAAAACCATGGAGCCGGTGGCGGCGTGGAAATCCATCACCGACGATGCGAGCAAAACCAAGCGCTACAAATCGGTGCGCGGCCTCGGCGGCTTCGTGCGCGCCACCTGGGACGAAGTGACAGAGCTGATCGCCGCCGCAAACGTGCACACCATCAAAGAGTATGGCCCGGATCGTGTCGTGGGTTTCTCACCGATTCCCGCCATGTCCATGGTCAGCTACGCTGCTGGCTCACGTTATCTGTCGCTGATCGGCGGCGTATGCCTGTCGTTCTACGATTGGTATTGCGACCTGCCGCCCGCCAGTCCGCAAGTATGGGGCGAGCAGACCGACGTACCCGAATCCGCCGACTGGTACAACTCCACTTATCTCATGGTGTGGGGCTCCAACGTACCGCAGACGCGCACGCCCGATGCGCATTTCTACACCGAGGTGCGCTACAAGGGCACCAAGACCGTGGCCGTCTCCAGCGATTATGGCGAGATGGTGAAATTCGGCGACATCTGGTTAGCACCCAAACAAGGCACCGATGCAGCCTTGGCGATGGCCATGGGGCACGTCATCCTGACCGAATTTCACGCCAAGGGAAAAAGCGAATACTTCACCAACTATGTGCGCCAGTACACCGACATGCCCATGCTGGTGATCTTGAAAGATCACCATGGCACGCTGGTCGCGGATCGTTTCCTGCGCGCCTCCGATCTGGATGGCAAGCTCGGCCAGGAGAACAACCCGGACTGGAAGACCGTGATGATCGACGCCAACACCGGCTATCTGGTGGTGCCCAACGGCTCCATCGGATTCCGCTGGGGCGAGGCCGGGGTGTGGAATTTAGAAATGCGCGACGGCGCATCCGGCAAGGACGTGAGCCCCAAGCTCAGCCTCATCGACGGCAAAGACGAAGTCGTCGGCGTAGGCATGCCCTACTTCGGCGGCACCGACCACGACGATCTGGCAGTGCGCAATGTGCCGGTGAAGCGCATCAACGTACACGGACAAGAAGTGAAAGTCGCCACGGTGTATGACCTGATGTTGGCCAACTACAGCGTCGAACGCGGCTTGGGTGGCGACAACGTGAGCAACGACTACAACGCCGACGTACCCTATACCCCGGCTTGGGCCGAACGGCACACGGGAGTGAAGCGCGCCGACATCATTACCGTGGCGCGCGAGTTCGCCGACAACGCCGACAAGACGCACGGCAAATCCATGGTGATTGTGGGCGCTGCGCTCAATCACTGGTACCACAACGACATGATCTATCGCGGCATCATGAATATGCTGATCATGTGCGGCTGCGTCGGCCAATCCGGCGGCGGCTGGGCGCATTACGTGGGCCAAGAAAAGCTGCGTCCACAGACCGGTTGGGCGCCGCTCGCCTTCGGTCTCGACTGGCATCGCCCGCCACGCCAAATGAACGGCACCTCTTTTTTCTACAACCACAGCAGCCAATGGCGGCATGAAAAGTTGCACGTGAGTGAAATCTTGTCGCCCACGGCCGACGCCCGCGCGGCGGACTATCGCCTGATCGATTTCAACGTGCGCTCGGAACGCATGGGCTGGTTGCCTTCCGCACCGCAACTGGAAACCAATCCGCTGGAAATCACCAAAGCAGCGGAAGCCGCTGGTATGGACCCGGCGAAGTACGCAGTCGAGCAATTGAAAAGCGGTGCCTTGAAAATGTCCTGCGAAGATCCGGACAACCCGAAAAATTTCCCGCGCAATATGTTCATCTGGCGCTCTAACCTGATGGGCTCCAGCGGCAAGGGCCACGAGTACTTGCTCAAGTACCTGCTGGGCGCACAGAACGCCGTGCTCGGCCCCGACCTAGGCGAGCTGGGCGAATCCAAACCGAAGGAAGTGACCTGGCACGACAAGGGCGCGGAAGGCAAGCTGGACCTGCTGGTCACACTCGATTTCCGCATGTCCACCACCTGCTTGTATTCCGACATCGTACTGCCGACCGCGACCTGGTATGAGAAGGACGATCTCAACACTTCCGACATGCACCCCTTCATTCATCCGCTATCGGAAGCGGTGCAGCCGCTGTGGCAAAGCAAGTCCGACTGGGAGATTTATAAAACCATCGCCAAGAAATTCTCGGAAATCGCCGAGAAACATTTAGGTACGCAAAAAGATCTGGTGCTGACCCCGCTGATGCACGACACGCCAAGCGAATTGGGCCAAGCGATGGAAGTGCGTGATTGGAAAAAAGGCGAGTGCGACCCGATCCCCGGCAAAACCATGCCCACCATGACCGTGGTCACACGCGACTACGGCGACACCTATCGCAAATTCACCGCGCTGGGGCCGCTCTTGACCAAAGTCGGCAACGGCGGCAAAGGCATCGCCTGGAATACCGAAAGCGAAGTGCAGCAATTGATCGAGCTCAATGGCGCGGTGCGTGAGGAAGGCGTGAGCAAAGGGATGGCGAAGATTGAAAGCGCGATTGACGCAGCGGAAGTGATCCTGATGCTGGCGCCGGAAACCAACGGCCAAGTCGCGGTGAAAGCGTGGAACGCCTTGTCCAAAATCACCGGGCTCGAGCATGCACATCTGGCGATTCCGCGCGAAGATGACAAGATCCGCTTCCGCGACGTGCAAGCGCAGCCGCGCAAAATCATTTCCTCTCCCACCTGGAGCGGGCTGGAGTCGGAGCATGTCAGCTACAACGCGTGCTACACCAATGTGCATGAGCTGATTCCGTGGCGCACCCTGACCGGCCGCCAGCAGTTCTACCAGGACCATCGCTGGATGCTGGATTTCGGCGAGGGGCTATGCGTCTACAAACCGCCCATCGACACCAAGACCATCAAGCCGGTGATCGACAAGCTCGGCAATGGCAATAAACAACTGGTGCTGAACTGGATCACCCCGCATCAGAAATGGGGCATCCACAGCACCTACTCCGACAACCTGCACATGCTCACCCTCTCGCGCGGCGGGCCGCATGTGTGGATTTCAGAACCGGAAGCGAAAGAAGCCGGCATTGTCGATAACGACTGGATCGAGGTCTACAACGTCAACGGCACGCTCACCGCGCGCGCCGTGGTCAGCCAGCGCGTGCCGCGCGGCATGGCGCTGATGTACCACGCCCAGGAGAAAATCATCAACGTGCCGGGGGCAGAGGTCAGCGGCTTCCGTGGCGGCATCCACAACTCGGTCACGCGCACCGTCACCAAACCCACGCACATGATCGGCGGCTACGCGCAGCTGGCCTACGGCTTCAATTACTACGGCACGGTCGGCTCCAATCGCGATGAGTACGTGATTGTGCGCAAGATGAAGAAAGTGGATTGGATGGAAGGTCCGCTAGTAGAAGATACGGAGGCTGCAAAATGAAAATACGCGCACAAATCGCCATGGTGCTAAACCTGGACAAGTGCATCGGCTGCCATACCTGCTCGGTGACCTGCAAGAACGTGTGGACCTCGCGCGATGGCATGGAGTACGTGTGGTTCAACAATGTGGAAACCAAACCCGGCATCGGTTACCCGAAGGAGTGGGAGAACCAGGACAAGTGGAATGGCGGGTGGAATCGCAATAGCGACGGCAGCATCGAGCCGCGCCAAGGAGCGAAATGGCGCATCCTGGCCAATATTTTCGGCAACCCCAATCTGCCGGAGATCGACGACTACTACGAGCCGTTCACCTTCGACTACGCGCATCTGCAAACTGCCAAGCTGTCGCAGACGCCGCCCACCGCGCGCCCCATCTCGGTCATCACCGGCAAGAAAATGGACAAAATCCATTGGGGCCCGAACTGGGAAGATGATCTAGGCGGCGAATTCGCCTCACGCAGCCGCGACAAATGTTTCGACGACGTGCAGAAGGAACTGTATTCCACGTTCGAGAATACATTCATGATGTATCTGCCACGCTTGTGCGAGCACTGCCTCAACCCGACCTGTGTCGCCTCCTGCCCTTCCGGCTCGATCTACAAGCGCGAGGAAGACGGCATCGTGCTGGTGGATCAAGACAAGTGCCGCGGCTGGCGCATGTGCATCAGCGGTTGCCCTTACAAGAAGATTTACTACAACTGGAAATCCGGCAAAGCGGAAAAATGCATCTTCTGCTACCCGCGCATCGAGGCGGGCCAGCCCACGGTGTGCTCCGAAACCTGCGTCGGCCGCATCCGGTACTTGGGCGTGATTCTGTATGACGCCGACCGCATTGAAGCAGCCGCCAGTGTCGCCGACCAGGAGGACTTGTACGAAGCGCAGCTGAAAATCTTCTTGGACCCGCACGACCCGGCGGTGATCGCGGAGGCGCGGCGCGAAGGTATCCCGGAAGCGTGGCTCGAATCCGCGCGCAAGTCGCCCGTGTACAAAATGGCGATCGACTGGAAGGTGGCCTTTCCGCTGCATCCGGAATATCGCACCCTGCCCATGGTGTGGTATATCCCTCCGCTGTCCCCGATTCAAGCCACCGCAGAAAGCGGCAAGATGGGCATGAACGGCATCATCCCCGATACTAAATCGTTGCGCATCCCGATCAAGTATCTGGCCAATCTGCTTACCGCTGGCAAGGAAGCGCCTATCGTCTCGGCGCTGGATCGCATGCTCGCCATGCGCGCCTACATGCGCGGCAAATCGGTGGAGGGCGTGGCGAATACCGAGGTGCTGAAACAGGTGGGGCTCACCGAGGATCAAGTGCAGGACATGTACAAGATCATGGCGCTCGCCAACTACGAAGATCGCTTTGTCATCCCCAGCGCCCATCGTGAAGCGGCGATTGATGCCTACGATGAAAAAGGCAGCTGCGGCTTCACCTTCGGCAATGGCTGTTCCGATGGGGTGAGCAAACCCAGCTTGTTCGGCGCCAAAAAACAGCCCGCCATGATCTATGTGGACGCGCCGAAATCCCGGAAAAATACCGCAGAGGAAATCTGATATGAAAAGTTATCAAGCACTCGCACTCTTGCTCACTTATCCCGAGCAGGCATGGCTCGCCCATCTGGATGAAGTGGAGGCCTTGTTGGTTGAGGAAGCCCCTACCAACGCTGAAGCAGCACCCCGTCTGCAAGCATTGTTCAGCTTGCTGCGCGAATCATCGCTGATCGAATTGCAGCAAAACTACGTGGCCACGTTCGATCAGAACCCATCGCACTCGCTGCATCTGTTCGAGCACATCCACGGCGAATCGCGCGACCGCGGCCAAGCGATGGTGGATTTGATCGAAGAGTACCGCAAACACGATCTGGAAATCGATGCCAGCGAACTGCCCGATTATGTCCCGCTGTTTCTGGAGTACCTGTCGATTTTACCGAGCGAAGAGGCGGCCACGCTGCTGGGTGAAGCCATCAACGTACTGGCGCTGATCGGGCGCAAACTGCACGCCAACGGTAGCCCCTACCACACCGTGTTCGACGTGCTGCAAACCTTGTCGCCAGTTGAGGCAGTGCCTTTGCCGGAGCCGCCGGTGCGCGACATGGACGAGGCGATGGAACGCTTCGGCCCCGCGATTGACGGACGCGAACCACTGCTCATGCCGCAGACGCAGATCGCCTACGCCGACATGCCGATGTCGAGACGCCAACCCACCGCCGCTCAAGGCATTTGAGATTCTGAAAAGGAGTCATCATGGAATACGCAAACTATCTAGCATTCGGGATCTATCCCTATGTGGCGCTGGGCATTTTTCTGCTGGGCAGCCTGATTCGCTTCGACCGCGAGCAATACACCTGGAAAAGCGACTCCAGCCAATTGCTGCGTCGCAGCCAATTGCGTTGGGGCAGCAACCTATTCCACATCGGCATCCTGTTTTTATTTTTCGGCCACGCGGCCGGGCTGCTGACACCGCACTGGCTGTATGAGTCGCTCGGCCTCTCCACCCCCAACAAGCAGATGCTGGCCATCATCAGCGGCGGGGTAGCAGGACTCATCTGCCTAGCCGGTATCACGCTGCTGTTGCAGCGCCGGCTCACCGAGCCGCGCATCCGCGCCACCAGCAAGCCGATGGACATTTTTATCCTGCTGTGGGTTTTCGCCACGCTGGTGCTGGGTTTAATCAGCATCTTGTTCTCGCTGCAACACACAGATGGCAGCGTGATGCTGCTGCTCGGCGGCTGGGCGCAGCACATCGTAACGTTCCGCGCCGGTGCGGCCGATTACCTGCTGACGGTACCGCTGATTTACAAAATCCATCTGATGTTTGGCATGACCCTGTTCGTGCTGTTTCCTTTCAGCCGGCTGGTGCATGTGTGGAGCGGCTTCGCGGCCGTCACTTACCTTACCCGCAGCTATCAAGTGGTGCGGCAACGCGGCTGAATGTTTTTCCCCACTCCCGCGCTGACGCGCACCCCTCTCCCGCTTGCGGGAGAGGGGCTGGGGGAGAAGAAATAAATTTATTTTGGAGAACATCATGTCGATCAGCGTAAATGGTATAGAAATCACCGATGCCGATATTGAGCAGGAACTAGCGCATCACGCAGAAGCACCCAATCCAGTCAAGGCAGCGACGGAAGCGCTGGTGTTGCGTCAGGCGCTGCTGCAGGCGACACAGCAGGCCGGCTTGATCGCCCACAATGCGAATGAAGAAGATGCCATCATCGAGCGCCTGCTCGCGAAGGAGGTGAAAGCCCCCACCCCCACCGAGGAAGAATGCCGCAGGTACTACAGTAATCATCCCGCACGTTTTCGCAGCGGCGATCTGGTGGAGGCAAGCCACATCCTGTTTCAAGTCACGGACAAAGTGCCCCTCGACGCCTTGCGGCAAAAGGCGCAGGAGATTCTAGCCCGGGTACTCGATGATCCCGCTGCGTTCGAACAATGCGCGCGTGATTTTTCCAACTGCCCCTCCGGCGATTCGGGGGGGAACCTGGGGCAACTTACCCGTGGCCAAACCGTGCCGGAATTCGAGCGTGCGCTATTTGCATTAGCAACGGGTGAAATCGCCGATCGGCTGGTGGAAACCCGCTTTGGCCTGCACATCGTTCGCGTGGCGCGCAAGGTAGAGGGCGCACAATTACCGTTTGAGCTGGTAAAAGAAAGCATCGCGCGCTTTTTAACCGACTATGCTAAGACCAAGGCGACCCGGCAATACTTGGAAATTCTGGTCGGCCAAATGGACATCCAGGGCGTCGAGTTGAGTTACGCCGCCACCCCGCTGGTGCAGTGAAACAAAAAATCGGCTAGGAGGAATACGCCATGACCCATATCGTTATCGTAGGCGCCGGCATCGCGGGCGTCCCGGCGGCCTATGCGATCAAGAACCGCTTGGGCCCAAACGATCGGGTGACGGTCGTGTCGGACCGGGACTATTTCAATTTCGTTCCGTCCAATCCCTGGATCACCATGGGTTGGCGCAATCGTAAGGACATTACATTCCCCATCGATCCCTATCTGGAAGCACGGGGGATCCATTTTGTGACGCAGGGGCTGGCGCGAATCCACGCTGCCACCAATCGGGTGGAGCTCGCCGATGGCAGTTGGCTGCACTATGACTATCTGGTGCTCGCTACCGGCGCGGCCCCAGCCTATGAGGAAGTCGAGGGCATGGATCCGGCCCAAGGCAATGTGCATTCCGTGATTCGCATCGAACAAGCGGTCGAGGCGTCCAATGCCTACAAAAACTTTGTCAAAAGTCCTGGGCCGATTGTCATCGGCGCCGCAGCCGGGTGCGCCATCCTCGGCCCCATGTACGAAACCGCATTCCTGGTGGACGCCGACTTGCGCCGCCGCGGCATTCGCGACCGGGCATCTATTACCTTGGTGACGCCCGAGCCTTATATCGCCCATTTTGGCCTCGGCGCCGAAACCGAAACCAAACGGTTATTAGAAAATGCGCTCGCGGAACGTGAGATTGTCTCTATGTGCAACATGAAGACGACCAAGATCACGCCGGGCAATATTCATCTCACGCAATACGACTCCAACGGCAAGGAAATAGCGCAGACCACCCTTCCCTTTGCATTCGGTATCTATGCACCCGCTTATAAGGGAATCGCGGCGCTTTCCCTCACCCCCGAACTGACCAATGCACGCGGCATGGTGACCGTGGACGAATACCTGCGCAACCCGACTTATCCCAATGTGTACGCTGCCGGGATATGCGTGGCGCAACCGTCGTTCGTGTCAACGCCGGTACCGGTGGGGCCGCCGGAGTCGGTCTATTCCATCCAGAGCCAAGTAGATACCGTATCGCGCAACATCATCGCCGCCATTAAAAACGAAGCGCTGACAAGCGCCCTGCCGCAACGCGCCAAATGGTTGTCGGACTTGGGCGAAACCGGCGCGGCTCATCTTGCGGAACCACAGATTCCGCTACGCAATATCAACCTGATCAAACAGGGCCGCTGGGTGCACTTGGCCAAGGTGGAGTTCGAGCAATACTTCATCAACAAGATCAAACTCATGCCAGGGGAGCAGCGTATCAGTGCGGCCAGCAATGTCGCCACCACGGTACAGCGCATGCAGTTAAAGAAAGAAGCCGGCGGCACGGAAGCGACGCGCACTGGGACGATAGCGCGCCGTCTCGAGATACCGGTGGAAAGGGATGCCAACTATGAACTGCGCGCCCTGGCCAAGACGTTAAACGTGGAAGAAAATGCTATTGCAGCCACACTGTTGAATGCCGCGCTCAAAGATGCCAAGCGTTATCTGGGCGAAGTCGCGCTGGCGGACATGGAACGGGCGCGGCGCGATTTGATCCTCGCGGAACTGCCGGAAAATCAACCGGGCGTGGAATTCAGCGGCGGCGGAACCTGATGCCTTAGCGCCGGCTTGGCCCGGCCCGTCAGATCGCGGACGAGCGAATACTCATCAGGCTTGATACGCCACACACTGTTCGCAGACTGTCCCTGTCACATCACGCGCCAAGTGGGCTGCGCGCAAGCGTTGAAACGCCGGGGAGTTCCAGGCGTCCATAAACGATTGTTGGTTTAGATCGCCCATGGTCCAGCGCGAATCAGCATCAAAACAACAGGCGCTTAATGCGCCCGATGCGGTCACATGCCCTTCGGTAAAGGCGCTCCAACAGGGCAGCGGCTCGCGCAACGCCTCCAGGCGACCTTGATTGCCTGCGGTGGGCCGATAGCCCAACTCTTCTTCACGTTGCGTGGCGAGGCTGCCCATGGAATAGAGTGGCAACCAGTAGTGTTGATCGACGAAGGGCAGCACTTGTTCCGCCAGCAGCGCTTCCATTTTCGCTTGCTGCTCGCCGTCGTAGCGGATGCTCGATGCAAAAATTCCACATTTGTAGCCGCCTTCGTCGCGAACGCGGCGCGCTGCCTTAAGATTGCCGAGCGCCTTATCCAGCCACCGTCCGCTGATCCCCATCACCGACTCGAATTGTTCCTCGTCTGCTGCATTCACTGAAAATTTTAAGCTATCCAGTCCCGCTTCCATGCAACGGCGAACCAGCTCCGGCTCGGCCAGGCTGCCGTTCGTGGTTAGAAAGAGGTAATCAAAACCCAATGACTTGCACCAAGCGATTGCTTCGATCAGTGACTCGGCCGCCATGAAGCTTTCACCCAAGTAGAACATACCGATTTCCTCGACACCGGCTTCGCGCATCTCGGTGGTGATGCGTTTGAATAGCGGCATTTCCATGTCTGTTTTGGGCTGTACTTCGCGCGTGCGCAATGCACAAAAGCCGCAGCGATAGTTGCAGCGGCCGGTAAGCTCGATTTTTACGCTTTTCGGCGCGGGAGGTGCGGGCGATAGATACGCGGCGGGGATGGCGGTTATGGCGTCGATACGATCGGTAATCTTCATTTTCGCTCCTATTAAACAAGCACCATCATGCTGGGCGCAAAACAAAAGTTTCAAAATTCTGTGCGACAGTATTGGCGAGTTCCGCCAACCATTCATTGACTTGGGTCAAGCATTGGCTACCTGGCGTACGCGAGTCACGACACGTTTGCAGCACATAGTGGCGCACCCCGCTTGCGGCAAGCGACTGTGCCAAGTCAATCAGCTTTTGCGCATCAAAAAATTGCAGATCAACGGTGGTGCGGCATTCATATGGCACCCCGCTCGCCAGCAGCGCTTGCAAGCTGGCCTCGGCGCTGCTTCCGCTGCCTGGCGCCTGAGTAATGTGCACATAATCGGTGAAGGACGCTTTGATATCGAACCCCACCCAATCAAGCAGGGGCAACACTGATGCAAAGTGCTCGGGATAAGCCCCCGCCGTATGCAGGCCGCATTTAAAACCCATGGCTTTTACTTCGCTCACCGCCTGCGCCAAACCGGGCTGCAAGGTCGGCTCGCCGCCGCTAAACACTACGGCGTCCAGCAGCCCAACCCGGCGCGCCAAAAATTGCAGGACCGCTGGCCACTCGATCTGCGCGCTGGATCGGGGAGGAATCAAATGCGGATTGTGGCAGTAAGCGCAGCGCCAGGGGCAGCCCTGGCAAAACACCACGGCCGCGAGCTGGCCGGGGTAGTCGGTGGTGGTGAGCGGCGTCAAGCCGCCGACGCGCAACGGCGTCATGTTGCGCTCAGCTCACGCACGCTTCCCGAAAAAACTGCCGCTCGCGATGCTCACCTTTCTTGCCGATATTGAACGACGTCACCGGGCGGTGATAGCCCATCACACGCGTCCATACCTCGCACGGCTGGCGCTCTTCATCGGAAAGAACAATCTCTTGTTGCTGCATAATTTCCCGCTGTGCTGCTTGGTTCATCTTCGCCTCCATAGCTTAAGTTCACTCAATCAAGCATTCGCCATACGCTTGCGTTTCGTTGCGATCACTTCCTCATCGCACTTCGGACAAAATGGGTGCTCGCCTTCCAGATAACCATGCTTGGGACAGATGGAGAAAGTCGGCGTGATGGTGATATACGGCAGGCCAAATCGCTCCAATGAGCGCTTCACCAAGGCCTTGCACGCCGCGCCGCTGGAAATACGCTCGTTCATGTACAGATGCAGCACGGTGCCGCCGGTGTATTTGCGTTGCAATTCCTCTTGCCGCTCCAGCGCTTCGAACGGATCGTCGGTGAAGCCCACCGGCAGTTGCGAGGAATTGGTGTAGTACGGCATCGCGTCGGTTCCGGCTTGCAGAATAGTCGGGTAGCGCTTGCGATCCTCCTTGGCGAAGCGATACGTCGTGCCCTCCGCCGGGGTCGCTTCCAGGTTGAACATATGCCCGGTCTCTTCCTGGAAGGTGAGCATCTTCGCGCGCACGTGATCCAGCAGCCGACACGCAAAATCGTGGCCCCATTCGCTGGTAATGTCATGCGCGTCTTGGCTGAAGTTGCGGATCATTTCATTGATGCCGTTCACGCCCAGCGTGGAAAAGTGATTGCACAGCGTGCCCAAGTAGCGCTTGGTGTAAGGGAACAAGCCATTGTCCATGTGGCGCTGAATCACTTTGCGTTTGATCTCCAGACTGTTCTTGCCGATCTCCAACAACTCATCCACACGCCGATACAAGGCCGCTTCGTCCCCCTGGTACAAATAGCCCAGGCGCGCGCAATTGAGCGTGACCACGCCCAGCGAGCCGGTTTGCTCGGCCGAGCCGAACAGACCATTGCCGCGCTTCAACAATTCGCGCAAATCCAATTGCAAGCGGCAGCACATAGAGCGCACCATATTCGGCTTGAGATCGGAGTTGATGAAGTTCTGAAAATACGGCAGTCCGTATTTCGCGGTCATGTCGAACAGCAGTGTGGCGTTGTCGGATTCCCACGGAAAATCCGGTGTCATGTTGTAAGTGGGGATAGGAAAGGTAAACACGCGCCCCTTGGCGTCGCCGGTGGTCATCACCTCGATGTAGGCGCGATTGATCATATCCATCTCAACCTGCAAATCACCGTAGGTGAAGGGCATTTCTGCGCCGCCGATGACGGGAATCTGCTCGCGCAAATCTTCCGGGCAGGTCCAATCGAATGTCAAATTGGTGAACGGCGTTTGCGTGCCCCAGCGCGAGGGCACATTCAAGTTGTAAATCAATTCTTGGATATATTGTTTAACGCTGGCGTAGGGCATGTTGTCCTGACGGACGAACGGCGCCATATAGGTATCGAACGAGGAAAACGCCTGCGCCCCGGCCCATTCGTTTTGCAGCGTGCCGAGGAAATTGACGATCTGCCCCACCGCGCTTGAAAAGTGTTTGGGCGGCCCGGCTTCCACCTTGCCCGGCACGCCGTTCAGCCCTTCATTGAGCAGGGTGCGCAAGGACCAGCCGGCGCAATAACCGGCAAGCATATCGAGATCGTGAATGTGAATGTCGCCGTTGCGGTGCGCTTCGCCCACTTCAGGCGGATAGACGTGATTGAGCCAATAATTCGCGACGACTTTGCCCGAGACATTGAGAATCAAGCCGCCCAAGGAATAGCCCTGATTGGCATTGGCGTTGACCCGCCAATCTTGCTGCTCCAGATATTCGTTAATGGAGGCGCCCACGTCCACCACCGTCTTGCGATCCTCGCGCAGCTTCTTGTGCTGTTCGCGATAAACGATGTAGGCGCGCGCGGTTTGGAAATGATTGGCGGAAATCAGCACCTGCTCGACCACATCCTGGATATTCTCGATGGCGGCGGCTTCGCTTCGGTATTTGTGGATCAGCACTTTCACCACTTGCGCCGAGAGCAGATCGGATTCGATATCGCCGAATTCGCCGGTGGCTTGGCCCGCGCGATGAATCGCTGAGCGGATTTTCGTTGCGTCGAACGGTGCGGGCTTGCCGTCACGCTTGATGACTTGGCGTGGAACGGAAATCAAAGACGAGCTAACCGAAGTTTCCAATGCTTGCATTGACATGATCTCCTCCTGAACGAGCACCAAACCACAATATCTTGTGGTATGCCTGGCCAAATATTACCCCCTATAGTTCGCCTGTCAAGGGGATATTAAGATTTTCATGTCTTTATATAGGGGCTGTTTCAGAGCCGGGTCGAAAAATATCCAGCACCGGTATTTCAAGCGCATCCAAGGTGTTCTTCACGAACAAGCCCAGCTCGGTATCCCCTTCCAGCGTCAGCCGCCGATTGAAAAACAGCGTATCCGCATCTTCCTGACGCAGCCCCAGCAACAGGAAATCACGCGCGTCGGCGCTAATGGTCAAGTCGGGATGAAGCGTACGGCGGCGCGCGACGAAGGCGGTGGGCGTGAGGCTGAAATGAAATTCGATCCCGGTGTCGCGCATGCGGATGCATATTTGTTTGCCGTGCAGCGCTTGCAAATCTCTCGGCCGAATATGCGCTGACAGCACCGTGTTGAGGAAGCCGGTAAACAGCAGCGCGTGAGGATACTGGGGCAGCACCGAAAACAGCTTCGCCAGCGGCGCGGGGAAAGTAAGCTGCGGTATCTTCATTTTCTTGCCTCCTTGAGAATGGAATTGTGCGGCGTCATGGCCGGCCTTGCCCCACTTGTTCCAAACCCGGCCGGCCGTGCCAAAAGCCGTCGCAGGCGTGGCCCGGCATCAGCCGCGTCATTTGATTCGCCGCGGTCTGTGGCGCGAGATCGCCCTCCAGGCAGTCGCGGAAAAGCCGGATAATTTTTTCGGTGTGGTGGGCCTGCGGGCTGACCCGCACCACATTCACGCCGAGCGCGCGCATGTCGGTCAATTCGTGGATCAAGTTGTAGACGCCGGCAGATTGGGTTTGGATGCCGTTAAGCGCCAGGAAAGGCCGGCCTTCGCGGGTGCGCAGCGTGAGCCCGTCGGGATAATCCAGGCAGCGGAACTGGCAATCGTCCTTGGGCAAGTTGTGGTGGCGCGCGGTGAAGCAGCGCGCGGAAAAGGCCAGCGGCATGCGGCCGTAAGCGAACACCTCGGTCTGTATTCCTTTTGGTCGCTGCTGCTGCATCGCTTGCAGGGCTTGGCGCGACATTTCCAGCGGCGCCACCCAGCGCCGCGCGCCCAGCGTGGCCAGATAATTCAGCGTGCCGGGATTGTAGAGATTGATGTGGGGGCCAAGCGCGAATGGTGTCGTGCCCGCGAGCAGCCGCACCGCGCCCATGTCGTTCGCCTCCACCATGAAGCGGCTGTTGTAGGCGAGTTTGCGCAAGGTTTTCAAATCCGACTCTGATTCCAGCAGCGCTTGGGTCGATAGCACCACTTCTTTGCCCGCTTGCGCGAGGCGTTCGGCCAGATCGAACCAATCATCGGTGCGCAGGATGTGTCGCCGCGAGCAAACCGTTTCGCCCAGGTAGACGATCTCCACCGGTGTCTGCGCGATCTCGTCGTAAAACTTGAGTAGGGTATCGCGCGCCCAGTAATAGAGCACCGGGCCCAAGGCTAATTTCATTGTGCTCACTTCCATGGCCGGTGATACGCCCCCAGGGTATGTTGCCGCCCTTCCGACACTTTGCTCAATTGCTCGCTCCATACGGTGTCCACTTTGAAGTCATGCGGCGCGCGCTGGCAGGCATCGATCGCCTGCCGCCACGCTTGGGTCACTTGCGCCACATAGGCCGGGCTACGCTGGCGGCCCTCGATCTTGATCGCTTTGATGCCGATGCGCAGCATCTCCGGCAAGAGTTCCATGGCGTTGAGGCTGGCGGGCTCTTCGATGGCGTAATAAGTATCGCCGTTCACTTCGAAGCGCCCCTTGCACAAGGTGGGATAGCCGGCGTTCTCGTCGGCGCCGTAGCGATCGAGCAGTACGCCATTGAGACGAGACTCCAGCCCCTGCGGCGTCTGCTGCCAGCGCACCGCCTTGGCCGGCGAGCAGACGCCGCAGGTGTTGGGCGATTCCCCGGTGACGTAAGAAGACAAGGCGCAGCGCCCCTCCACCATGACGCACAGGCCGCCGAAGCCGAACAACTCGATTTCCACCGGCGTGTTGTTCACCACCTGCTCCACTTGGGCGAGCGCCAGCACCCGCGGCAGCACCGCGCGCCGGATGCCTAATCGCTCGTGGAAAAAATTGATCGCTTCGTAATTGGTGGCGGAGCCTTGCACCGACAGATGCAGGCGCAACTCGGGATAAGTCTTCGATGCGTAATCCATCAGCCCGACGTCGGCCAGGATCACCGCGTCCACGCCCAGCGCCGCCGCCTGGTCCACTGCGCTTTGCCAGCGCTGCCAGTTTTCCGCCTGGGGATAGGTGTTGAGCGCCAGCAGCACTTTCGCCCCCTGCGCGTGGGCATAGCTCAAGCCCTCGCGCGCGGTGGCCTCGTCAAAATTGAGGCCGGGGAAGTTGCGCGCGTTGGTGTTGTCGCGAAAGCCGATGTAGACGCAATCCGCGCCGTTATCCACCGCGGCCTTGAGCGCCGGCAAATTGCCCGCTGGGCACACTAATTCCATCGAAGCGTCAGGCGACATGCTGCAATTCCTTGAAATGGGCGCCGGCATATTCGCCCTGGCGATGCCCGCGCCGGCGCAACTCATGTTCGATGCCGTTCAACACATTCCACTTTTGGCTGCACCATTCCGGCGCCAGTAAAATGTCTTTCGAAGCCGTGCCGGTCACGCGATGAAACACGATTTGCTGCGGCGTGCGCTCGATCAAATCGCATGCGATGTCGATGTACTCTTCCACAGCAAGCGGCCGGTATTCGCCGCGCCGCCATTGGTTGGCGAGCAGCGTGCCCTTCACCACGTGCAGCGGGTGCAGCTTCAATCCATCCACCCCCAGCGCCAGCACCGCATCCAGCGTCTCGTGGAAGTGGCGCGGCGTTTCGCCCGGCAGCCCCACGATCAGATGCGTGCACACCGGAATGCCGCGGCCGCGCGCAGCGAGCACGGCGTGCCGATATTCCGCGAAGCCGTGGCCGCGATTGACCCGCGCCAGGGTCTCGTCGAAGGCCGACTGCAAGCCCAACTCCAGCCACACTTCCCAACCTTGACGGCGATAGCCGTCGAGCAAATCCAGCACCGCGTCCGGCACGCAATCCGGCCGCGTGCCCACCGCTAGTCCGATCACATCCGGTTGCGCCAAGGCTTGCCCGTACAGCGCGTCGAGTTGCGCCACATCGGCGTAGGTGTTGGTGTAAGCCTGGAAATACGCGATAAAGCACCGCGCTCGGGTGCGCCGCGCAATAGCGCGCCGGCCTTGTTCCATTTGCGCTTCAATCGAAGGCGGCTTGCGCCCATTCGGGCTAAACGAAGCATTGTTGCAAAAGGTGCAACCACCGTTGCCCTTGGCGCCATCGCGGTTGGGGCAGGTGAAACCGACATCCAGCGCGATCTTGTGAACGCGCTCGCCGTAACGCCGCAGCAGGAATTGGCCGAAGGTATGCACGCGCTCGGAGAGAATGGGTGACGGAGAATTTACGCTACTCGTCATGGGGACTCGAATCGGCATACTTAGAATCTGTAGCGCAATACCCCTTTCAATCCACCAGCGCAGCGGGTTTGAAACCCGTGAGGAAGTAGTCCATTAATTCTTGCACGCTGCGGATCGCGCTGCCGAAGGGCAGGCTCTCCGAGCCACGGAAGAAGAGTCCCTTTTTGATGTCACCGCGCAAGGCGGCGACGAGTTGGGCATCGATGCAGAATTGGCCAATCTTCGCGATGCCGTCGCGCAATCCACATTGAATCAAACAATGCAGCGACGAGGCGCAGCGCAGACGGTCGCTTTTGGCACAGGCCTGCAGCTTGCCTTCGCGGTTGAGATAATTCGCAAGCCAAGGGGTGAGCACGGCGCGCGCAGGCAATCCCGCCACGCTCATAAAAGTGACGATCTCTTCCGGCTTGGCCTCGGCCAATACTTTTTTGAAATTGGGATGGGCGTCGCCCTCCTCCGTCACCGCGAACGGGGTGCCGATCTGCACCGCGCTCGCACCCAGCGCCAGCAACTCGCGAATTTTCTCGTGGGTATTGATGCCACCGGCGGGTATCAAGGGGATGCGCTCGCGCTCGATGCCGAGTTCCTTAAATAGCTGGAAGATGCTTTCCAATACGCCAGGAAAATCGAACCGCGGATTGCCGATCTCTTGCAGATTGGGCGAACCCAGATGCCCGCCGGCATAACGCGGATGCTCGATCACGATCGCATCCGGCAAGCGGTTTTTGCGCATCCACTTCTTGAGCACGATACCCACCCCGCGCGACTCGGACAAAATCGGGATCAGCGCTACATCCGGGAAGCCTTCCGTCATCTCCGGCAAATCCAGCGGCAGACCCGCACCCATCACCACCGCCTGCACCCCGCTCTCACACGCCTGTCGAATCAGGGCGGCATGTTCGGTCACGGCCTTCATCACGTTCACCGCCACCATGCCATGGCCCTCCGCCATGTCCAGCGCGGCGCGCACCTCGCGATCCAAAGCAATCAGGTTGAAATTGTCTAACTTTTCCTTATCGCGGCAGCGATGGCTTTGCTCGACCAAATCGGGATGATGATGCCGCAGATCGATGCTGGCGATAGTACCCATCCCACCCTTGCGCGCCACCGTGCCGGCCAAGCGATGCGCGGACACGCCGACCCCCATGCCGCCCTGCACGATAGGCAGAAGGCGTTTGCCCTTTAGATTGAATAACGGTAAATCGGACTCCATCACTTACTCCTACAGCGCAACAAAACGCTAAAAGAGCCTTTTACGACCTTTTTGTCCTAATGTAAAGGGGTTGGCAGGAAGGATTTAGTTCCTTAGTTAGATTGAATATGCCGTCATTTAAAGGGGTGCGGATTCACATGAACGACACATGAGGAATGACGATGAATATGGCAGTCTAAATTGCAAATAGGATGTTACTCATATCCCCAGACTTTTTCCCCTATTTCCCCGACTAGTCACACTTTGGATTTGCTAACCACGGGCGTATTTCCTTCTCAGCTCGGAAATTGCGGCGTTTACCTCTTCTTTTGGGTGTGTGCCAGATTCCAGAATTGCTGTGAATACAGTAAGCCAGAATATCTCCGTAGGGCCTTGCAGCAGAACCGGATATTTGATTTGGAAGAACTGCTGTACAGGCTGAGCAAAGGAATCGATTTTCTGAGACAAAGGAATCTCAGCCTTGAGACGAACAGTATTGTTGAACTGAATCCATTTGTCCTTGACATCCTCGCGAGCTGCGGCGGTTCGTCTGTTCAGTTCCTCAGCGGAAGGAACAGCTTGGCGTTTCTTGAAAAGACCGAACATACGAGATTCTTTCCTCTGATGACACCCAACAAGGGTGTAGCTCGCGTAGGGCGCAATCATTATTGCGCCGAATGAAAACAAACGGTGCAATGCGCTTCGCTTATTGGCACCCTACGTACGCCTTACGCACGTTGAATGAGCGCCACGCACTCAAACCTTAAGACTCGATCAGTCGAGCGCCGCCAGTGCCGCCTCGGGTGCTTTGTCCAACACCTTGAGCAGAGCCTTGGCGGCACCGGTCGGGCAGCGTTTGCCTTGTTCCCAGTTGCGGATGGTCTCGAGCGAGACATCAATCCGCTGTGAAAACTCTGCCTGACTCAGTCCAAGGCGTTTTCTGACCCGGCGTGCGAACTTCGCCGCGTCTTGCATGGCTTCGGCTTTGTCGGCGGCTTGGTGTGCGGCGATGTCCTCCTCGGTGGTGGCGTCCACACGAGCAGGGTCGATGCGCCCCAAAGCCAGGGAGGCCGGGACGGCAGGATCAATCTTCACGCGTACTGTCTTCATAGTGTCTGACCTCTCGTTGATTGGCTTTGCGTGCCGAGATGATTCGCATGGCATCATGGCGTGGGGTGTAGACCACCACGAACAGACGCTGTTCGATCATGCCCATCAGTTGGTAGCGCTCCTCACCGTAGCTGCGCCTGGTGTCGGCATGCACGATTCGGCTGGGATCAAAAAACGCCTGTGCCGTGTAGCCGAAATCGAATCCGCGCTGCGTAAAGCACGCTTCGCTTTTGGCTTCGTCCCATTCGAAATTCATGGAACAAGTGTAGTTCATTGGCCGACACCTATCAAGACTGGAGGTGCTCAATTGCGACTATGAAAGGGTAGAAAAACCTCAGGTGTTGGCCCGCACCCAATCAATCAACGGCAACCAATGTTCCAATTCTCTTTCGCTTTGCGAACGCGGCAGATCGAATAGCGTCTCCCCCATCGCGGCGGCTTGGATGTAAACCTGGGTGTCGCGCAGGTTGGTGATGACGGGCAGCTCGTACTTTTCGAAATAATGTTGCAGGGTGGCGGCAGCGCGGGTGCGCGGGTCGACGCGCATGCCGATGACGCCGATATCGACGTGATGGTGGCGCAGGGATTTGTGTTCCTTCAGCGTGTCGAAAAATTCAGAGGTGGCCCACATGTCGAATAATGATGGTTGCACTGGCACTAGGATTTTGTTTGCGTGCTTGAGCGCGTTGGCGAGTTCCTTGCCGTGGATGCCTGCCGGCGCATCGAGGATCAGATAATCGGTGCCATGTGGCGGCTTGGCGAGATCGTCCTCGCGCGCATCCCAGCCGTGGATCGCCGGTAAGTCGGCTGAGCGGATGGAGAGCCAATGCAGGCTGGATTGTTGGCGGTCCATATCGCCTAGGGTGACCGTATCGCCGTGCCAGGCCAGGAAACCGGCCAAGTTGGTGGAGAGCGTGGTTTTGCCAGCGCCGCCTTTGGGATTGATCACCAGGATGGTTTGCATGGACTCCTCCTATGGTTATTGTTCGAGGATTGAGCTTGTGTGGGAGGCTTGTCCTGCCCCCCATCCTAGCCTTCCCCCCTTTGGAGGGAAGGGACTTGGGATTGAATACTACGATACTTCGCGCCGCTCCAACACTGCTTGGGCCAGCGTGCCGGTATCGGTATGCTCCAACTCCCCACCTACCGGCACGCCGCGCGCGATGCGGGTGACTTTGATGCCGCGCTCTTTCAGCACTTCGCCCAGGTAATGCGCAGTGGCTTCGCCCTCGACGGTGAAGTTGGTGGCGAGCAGCACTTCTTTGACCATGCCGTCGGAGGCGCGCTTGATCAGTCGATCGAGGTGCAGCTCTTTGGGGCCGATGCCATCCAGGGGCGAGAGCCGGCCCATGAGCACGAAATAGAGGCCGCGATAGACTTGGGTCTGCTCCATCATCATCAGATCAGCGGGCATCTCGATGACACACAGGTTCGTCGCGTCGCGGTTGGGCGAGCTGCACAGGCTGCACACCAAGTCTTCGGTGAAGCTGTTGCACTTTTGGCAATGCTGAATTTTGGAAAGCGCATTTGACAGCCCACTTACCAGCCGCGCTGCGCCCTGACGGTCGTGCTGCAACAGGTAATACGCCATGCGCTGCGCCGACTTCGGTCCCACCCCAGGCAGGCAACGCAGGGATTCGATGAGATCGTCGAGGGTGGATGGGGGTTTCATCGGCTTGGTGTGAGTATTACAACAAGATCAAAAACTTTTTGCCGCGAATTAACGCGAATCAACGCGAATTAAAAAACAACCCGATTTGATATGCTTCACTGGTTGTGAAAGCATCACGATTGAATTAGCGAAAATTCGCGTTAATTCGCGGCTAAAGAAGTTGATTCAAAAAGGCATCTTGAACCCGGGCGGCAAGCCCATGCCCGAGGTGAGCGAGCCCATTTTTTCCTGGCTGGTGGATTCCACTTTGCGCACGGCGTCGTTCATCGCGGCGGCGACTAGATCTTCCAGCATGTCTTTGTCGTCAGCGAGCAGGCTGGGGTCGATGTTCACGCGCTTGACGTCATAGCGGCAGGTCATGGTGATTTTAACCATGCCCGCACCGGCGGCGCCTTCGACTTCGACCGAGGCGAGTTGCTCCTGCATTTTTTTCATGTTCTCTTGCATCATCTGGGCCTGTTTCATCAGACCGCCTATGCCACCTTTCATCATGCTGCTCTCCTGCTATTGCTGTAAGGGTTTAATGGTGGATTCGATCACTTTGGCGTCGAATTGTTCGACCAGGTCGCGCACAAAGGGATCTTGTTCGATGGACTCAATGGCACGCTGTTCGCGTTCGGCTTTTTGGTTCTGCGATACTTGCACCGGCGTGGGGCCGGTGGTGACGCCCAATTCAATGCTCAATTTAATCGGTCGTGCGAAATGTTCGGTGAGCGCGTTCTTGAGTTTTTCTTGATAGGGCTTTTCGGCCAGGTGTTTGTGCGCGGGGGGCAGGGTGAGCTTGAAGTGGTCGTTTTCTATGCTATTTAATTCGCAGTGCTGCGCCAGCATCATCGCCATGCCACCGAGCTTGAGCTTGCCCACCAGGCTAATCCAATCACCGTTGAATGCGCCAGGTGCGGCGGCAGTTGGCTCGACATACGGTGCAGCAGGCGGTGCTTGAACACTTACCGCCGCTACACTGGGGTTAGTTTTTTTTTGCGCTGGCACAACAGGAGCGTTACTTACCAGCCCCGCCGCTTCGGGCCGGAACGACAGCATGCGCAACAGCGTCATGGTAAAGCCGGCATAGTCGTCCGGCGCCAGGTAGAGGTCTTTGCGCCCATGCAGCACGATCTGATAGTAGAGCTGTACCTCATCCACGCCAAAGGCTTGCGCCAGTGCTTCGATGCGCGCCTTCTCGGGCAAATCATCGGCCAGCGCTTCCGGTACGGTTTGTGCCAGCGCGATCTGGTGCAGCATCACACCCATGTCTTGCAGCGCAGCATCGAAGGATAAGCTGCGGGTCGCCATATTGTCGGCCACGGCCAACAAACCCGCACCATCTTGGCGCGACAGCGCATCGAGCAGATCAAACAGATACGCCTGATCCACCGCACCCAGCATGGCGCGCACATCCGCTTCTTGAATCTGCCCGCTGCCGTAGGCGATGGCTTGATCGGTGAGACTCAGCGCATCGCGCATGGAGCCTTGGGCCGCGCGCGCCAGCAACCGCAGCGCGGGCACATCGAACGGTACGCCCTCCTCTTTCAGCACATTTTCCAAGTGGCCGATGATGGCTTGCGCGGGCATTTGCCGCAGGTTGAATTGCAGGCAACGCGACAGTACGGTGACGGGAATCTTTTGCGGATCGGTGGTGGCGAGAATAAATTTCACATGCGCCGGCGGTTCTTCCAGCGTTTTAAGCATGGAGTTGAACGCCGCCTTGGACAGCATGTGCACTTCGTCGATGAGATATACCTTGAAGCGGCCGCTGGTGGGCGCGTATTGGGCGTTGTCCAACACATCGCGCATGTTGTCGATGCCGGTGTTGGAAGCGGCGTCGAGCTCGATCATGTCCACGTAGCGGCCGCGATCGATCTCGGTACACGCCGCGCATACGCCGCAGGGTTTGGAGGTAATGCCGGTCTCGCAATTGAGGCACTTGGCGATGATGCGGCCCAGTGTAGTCTTGCCCACGCCGCGCGTGCCGGTGAGCAGATAAGCATGGTGCAGGCGGTTTTGATCCAGCGCGTTGGATAAGGCTCGCACCACATGCTCTTGCCCCACCATATCGGCGAAGTTTTTAGGGCGCCATTTGCGCGCGAGGACTTGATAGGTCATGCCGGTATTTTAACAGGCTGGAGGGCGGGTTAGCGCAGCGCAAGCCAGCAACATTTTCAGAAAACCGACTTAAATGAAGGAATGAGGGTGGCGAGCCTAACCCCCGGCACTTGCAGTGAGTAGCTGTGGCTGCTTCCTTCCGGACCTGACCAGATTCACCACCTTGCAATGCGGGGAGGCCCGCCATGAAAACGCCGCTTCAGAAACGGAAGCGGGACGGGATAATCGCCGATTACCCAGGAGAAATCAAGCAGTGTCACAGCCGCGCATGCGGTCGTGGTAGCGCGCCCGGTAGATCACGCGCTTATGCTGTGGGCTATCGTCGAAACCCGTCCGATCATGCAGCACGTTATTACAGATCAGACCCATGCCGGGTGCAAGGCGAACATGGAAAATATAAGGTGAATCAGCGGCGAGGATCGCTTCCAGCGCGGCGAGGGCAGCTTTCACTTCGGGGGTATCTTTCCAGACGATGCTTTTAGTGCGCGCGGTATAGCGCATATGCAACGCGCCGCTTTCCGGCAGTACCGAAAATACCGGGCCGGTTTCCTCGGCACGGGCGATGCCGCTCTCGTCCAGGCGCGCCGGGATAGTCATCACATCCGGCTCAGAAAGCGCACGGATGTATTCGGGGTTCTGGTCGCGCAGCAGGATATAGGCGATCTCATGATCGAGCAGACGGTTGTCGCCACCCTCTTCCGCGCTTTGCACGCAATGCAGGATCATGCCGCAGATACGGCGATCGACCGTGTTGTAGTAGCCGTCGGTGTGCCAGCGGATCGGTTTGTTGGTGTAGGGGATGAATTCGCTGCGCGGGCCATGCGTCTCTTCCGCGACGGTAAGCGTGGAAATCGCATCTTCGTCGGCCAGCATGTTGTGGTCGAGGCTCTTCATACCGAATTGTTCGCCCATGCGGCGCGGTAAATCCTTATCCGCTTCGGTATGGGCGCTGGCGTAGATCGCCATATTGGCGCGGCGGCAACGATCCAGTATCGCGGCGTGTTCCATCGGCGTGAGATGGTGCGGGTCGCTTACTTTGACAACCAGATCATCAGCGCGCTGCGGATAGTGGGCCAGCTTCGCTTCGCGCCACAGCCGATAGGCTGCGTCATCCGCCAGGTCGAAAGGGTTGGGCATTAGGCTGGCGCCGCTTCCTGACGCGGGAAAAAACCATTGATCAGCTTGGCCACATTCTCGATCGCTTCCGGCGCCTGGAATTCGATGATCTGGTCGATGATCCAAGTTTGGTCGTGCGACTCCATACGCTCGCGCATCACATTCGCCAAGTAGCGTTTGATGGCGTAATTCGGCTCATCGGGCGGGAACTCGAAGCTTGAGTAATCCTCAGAGCGTCGATTGAGAAAATCCAGAAACTCTTCTTGATAATCGCGCGTGTCATTATCGTCGTTGAGCAGATCGTGAATATTCGTGGCGATAAACTCGCCCAGCTTGACGCCTGTCGCGCCGATCAAGGCAGTGCGTCGCGTTTCGTCCACCCGATCGAACAACATGCGATCGGCGATATGCAGCATGAAGGCGCCCATCTCGGCGATGATGCCAAAGCCGCGTCCCGGGTTCACGATGTCGTAATCCGCTTTGGAAATATCATCCACCGCTTTCGAGGCCATCTTCCAAAAGGTCAGTGCGAGCACACTCGCGGTTTCGTCTTCTGCGCGCCCCGCGTCTTTGCGAAACCAGGTGGTTTTGATGCGTAATTGGGCCATTAGTATCCTTTAGCTACCGGATGGGATGGGTCGGCGACCCATTCGCTCCATGAGCCGGCATAGAGCTTGGCGCCTTTGAATCCGGCGATTTCCATCGCCAATATATTATGGCAAGCGGTGACACCCGATCCGCACATGTGAATCACTTGCGTAGGCGGCTTGCCATCCAATAAATCGCCATACAGTTCGCGCAATTCATCAGCCGTCATCATATTGCCCGCCATGCTGAGATTGTCGTCAAACGGTAAATTCACCGCATGCGGCACGTGGCCCGCGACGGGATCGAGCGGCTCTATCTCGCCGATAAAGCGCATCTCGGCGCGCGCATCGAGGATCACGGCTGAATGGTTAAGCGAAGCATCAAGCACGGCATCTGTGCCCACCAACATGTCGCTGCGCACATTAGGCACAAACTGTTTTGACGTTACTTGCGGCACATCCGCTGTGAGCGGTCGTTGTTCGCGTTGCCATTTCGGCAGGCCGCCATCCAGCAAGGCCACGGCGTCGTGGCCCAGCCAGCGCAGCATCCACCACAAGCGCACCGCCATCGCGCCAAAACTGTCGTCGTACACCACGACTTGGGTTTGATGATCGACGCCCCATGCGCCGAGCGTGCGCGCGAACACCTGCGAATCAGGCAAGGGATGACGGCCATTGCTGCCGTTTTTGGCGCCGGATAAATCCGCATCCAAATGCGCATAGCGCGCACCAGGAATATGTCCTTGCGCATAGGCTTTGCGCCCCGCCTCGGTATCGGTCAGCGTGAAGCGGCAATCGATCACGACCCAATTCGGGTCGGATAGGTGAAGTGCGAGTTGTTCGGTGGAAACGAGCGTGGTGAAGGACATATTTGAGTAAAGCGTTTGGCGCAAAGTGTGAGGGATAAAAATCTCCCTCACACTTTCCCAGCTTAGTAGCCGCCCTTGCCGAACGGCTTAGGCAACGCCGCCACGCGCACTGCTTGGCGCGCCGGTTGCATCGGGAACAAGTCGTACAGCTTCTTCTTCCAATCCAAACCAGGATGGTCTTCGTCCATTTCTTTAATAAAATTACGGAAATTGGGGGTCTGCCCATCTTCCTTGTACTTGCGACGCAGAAATTCAATCACCATCCAATGCTCATCGGTCAAGGTGAGTCCTTCTTCCGCCGCGATCACTTTTGGCGCTTCATCGTCATAATTCGGCTCGACTAGAAACTTCTCGTCGTCGTACTCGAACTCTTCTCCGTTAATCATATAACCCATTAGTGATCTCCTCTGATTCAAAAGTTAAGAAAATGCCAAAGTGAAAAATTAACTCACCGCCGTGATCGACTTGTGCGGAATGAATATTCCGCAGCCGAGCTTGCGATTCGTTCCCAAACCATCTTGCTGAATCTGCAAAGCATGCTCAATCGGCAAACCATGCAGCATTAAGCTGTATCCATACTCGACGCCTTGCGCCGTCGTCAGCGTTTGGCGCTTGCCGCAAATGAAGCGGCTATCGATATTGATTTCATCCAGCAGCCGGATAATATCTGCGGCAAAAGCCTTTTCGTCGCCGCTGCCGGTCGTCACGCAATGCGCATATAAGGGCGTATGCCACGACAATGAACGTAGCTTAGCTGCGCCAATGGTGAAAGCATGGCCGCCCATCGTAAATTCCCGGCCCGTCAGTTTCATCAACTCTGCCGCCCGCTCACGCGGCGCGCGAATCGTGAGCTTACAGCGCCGCCCCACCATCAGATTACCGTCACCTAAGTTGGCGCCCTGAATCGGGTGGATTCCCAGTAACTCTTCATCGGCTATCCACGGCATCAACTTCGCCAGCGCCAAAAACAAGGCGTAACCGTGATCGACAGGCAACAAACTAGCCTTGAGATCAAATTGAATGTCGGTGACTGCCGCCTCGTCTAAATCTGATTGGACGAAGCTGTCGTCCGCTAGCCAGCCGATGATATTTCTCCCGCTTCTAGGTAAATCATGGCGAACTTCCTAAGTTTTTCCAAAGCGGCGCACACTGTTGTAAAATATGAACCCCTTAAGATAATCAAACAGGTAGGGAGAAATCAAGCCTTCTCAAGCCCGACTGCCTAATTAGGGGGTAGATATACTCCTTTTGGGTAGTGAGGAGCTAGCTACTCAGAATGATAGTGCCAGGGATTCACACGGCAGTAATATTTTGCCCACTTCAAGCCGATGTTCCAAGCTCGGCAAGTCAAATAGGGCCCGCTTTGAAATAGCTAGCTTTCTAGCGGGAAAATGTAGGTTTAAACGATTTTTAGTGAACGGAGAGACTCACCATGGCTAAGAAAATTCAAGCAACGCCAATGCTCGACCAACTCGAAACCGGCCCATGGCCCAGCTTTGTGACTGGCTTGAAGCGCTTGGCCAAAGATAACGACATGATGGTTGATCTGCTCGGCCAGCTCGAAACATCTTATGAAACCAAAAAAGGCTACTGGAAAGGTGGCACGGTCGGTGTGTTCGGCTATGGCGGCGGCGTGATCCCCCGTTTCACCGAACTGAAGAAAGATGATAAGCCGGTTTATCCAGACGCTGCTGAATTCCATACCTTGCGCATTCAGCCGCCCGCCGGCATGCACTACACCTCCAAGCTGTTGCGCGACATGAGCAACGTGTGGGAAAAGCATGGCTCCGGCCTGATCGCCTTCCACGGCCAATCTGGCGACATCATGTTCCAAGGCTGCACCACTGCAAACGTGCAACCTGCGTTCGACGAATTCAACGAAATGGGCTTCGACCTGGGTGGCGCAGGCCCCGCCTTGCGCACCTCCATGTCCTGCGTCGGCGCTGCGCGTTGCGAAATGTCCTGCTACGACGAAGCCAAAGCGCTGCGTACTGTGATTAACAACAACCTGGACGACATGCACCGTCCGGCCCTGCCTTATAAGTTTAAATTCAAGTTCTCCGGCTGCCCGAACGACTGCGTAAACGCCATTCAGCGCTCCGACATGGCGACCATCGGCACCTGGCGTGACAACATCCAGACCAATGACGTCCATGCTAAAGCCTGGGTCACCAAGAACGGCATGGAAGCACTGGTTAACCAAGTGGTTGCCATGTGCCCGACCAAAGCCATTTCTCTTAAGAAAACGGCTGATGCTTCAAAAGGCGACGGTATCTCCACCGTAGCCGTCAACGATACCCACTGCCTCGAAATCGACAACCACAACTGCGTACGTTGCATGCACTGCTTGAACGTGCTACCCGGCGCCTTGTTGCCAGGTAAAGATCGTGGCGCGTCAATTCTGGTCGGCGGCAAGGGCGTGCTGAAAATCGGCGCAACCATGGGCACCATGGTGATCCCGTTCATGAAGCTCGAATCCGAAGAGGATTACGAAAAACTGAACGAATTGGCCCGCAGCATTATCGATTTCTTCGCTGAAAATGCGTTGGAACACGAGCGCACCGGCGAAATGATCGATCGTATCGGTCTGGTCAATTTCCTCGATGGCATCGGCCTCGAAGTGGATCCGAACATGATCCGCGAGCCGCGCAACAATCCTTACTTCAGAGGTGACGATTGGGACGCAGAAGTAGAAAAGTGGAACGAGCGCCAAGCTGGCTAACGTTCGCCCAAATAGCTAATTCGTAAAGAGGAATAACATGGCAGAAATGCGTCAACCAATCGAAAGCGGTGCGCCGGACCCCAAGCCGTACATGCACCCGACCATGGTCAAGAACTATGGCAAGTGGGTTTATCATAGCCATCCGAAGCCCGGTGTCCTGTATCACCGCGCCGAAAGTGGCGATCAGGTCTGGACGGTAAAAGCCGGCACCCAGCGTCAGATGGACGTGTATACCATCCGTAAGCTGGCCGATATTGCCGACCAATTCGCCGACGGTTTCGTGCGCTTCACCACCCGCTCCAACATCGAGTACATGGTCACCGACGAGAAGAAAGTCGAACCGCTGATCAAGGCGCTGTTTGATAATGGCTTCCCGGTCGGCGGCACCGCTAACTCGGTATCCATGATCGCGCACACCCAGGGCTGGCTGCACTGCGACATCCCCGGCACCGACGCTTCCGGCGTGGTGAAGGCGCTGATGGACGACCTGTACCATGAGTTCATCAATTGCGAAATGCCGAATCGCGTGAAACTCTCTACCTCCTGCTGCGAAATTAACTGCGGCGGCCAGGCTGATATCGCGATCATCGTGCAACACACCAAACCGCCTAAGATCAATCACGATCTCGTAGCGAACGTGTGCGAGCGCCCCACTGTGGTCGCGCGCTGCCCGGTGGCGGCGATTCGCCCCGCTCTGGTAAACGGCAAGCCTTCGTTGGAAGTGGATGAGAAGAAGTGCATCTGCTGCGGCGCATGCTACCCACCCTGCCCCCCGATGCAGATCAACGATCCGGAACACTCCAAGATCGCGATTTGGGTTGGCGGCAAAAACTCGAACGCCCGTTCGCGTCCGACTTTCCACAAGCTGGTCGCTGCTGGCCTGCCGAATACCGCGCCGCGTTGGCCGGAAGTGGGCGAAGTGGTCAAGAAAATCCTCAGCGTCTACAAAGGCGATGCGCACCCATGGGAGCGTATGGCTGACTGGATCGATCGGATTGGCTGGCCACAGTTCTTTGAGAAGACCGGTTTGCCCTTCACCAAATATCATATTGATGATTGGAAAGGTCACCGCGCCACGCTCAATCAATCGGCGCATATCCGCTTTTAATTAGACTTCATCGTTCCCGATACTCACTACGAGATCGGGAACGATGTTATTAAAAAACCTTACTAAAATCAGGGGTTTTAATGAAATTTGCAATTATGATTAACGAAGGTGTGTATCAACACCAATCGACCGATAGCGCCTATCAATTTGTCAAAGCCGCAATTGAAAAAGGACATGAGGTTCCGCGTGTGTTTTTCTATCACGACGGCGTTTATAACGCGAGCAGTCTGACTGATCCACCGAAAGACGATCGCAACATCGTTATGCGTTGGGCCAAGCTGGCGAAAGAACACAATATCGATATGGTGGTGTGCGTCGCTGCTGCGCTTCGCCGCGGCATCAAGGAAGAGAACTTGGCCGAAGGATTCCGCATTTCTGGTCTGGGCCAGTTGGTCGAAGCAGGTATCCAAGCCGACCGTTTGGTCGTGTTTGGTGATTAATGGGGAAAGAAATGACTGAATCAACTGGCGGTATCGATTTCGAAGATGAGGACGCATCTGGCGTCATCAAGAAGTTCATGTTTGTAAATCGCAAAGCCCCTTACGGCACGATTTACGCATTGGAATCCCTGGAGGTAGTGCTGATCAGCGCCGCTTTCGATCAAGACGTTAGCCTGACCTTTATGGATGACGGCGTATATCAAATCGTCAAAGGGCAGCATACCAAGGCAATCGATGTGAAAAACTTCTCCCCCACCTATCGGGCATTGGAAGGTTATGACATCGAAAAACTCTACGTCGAAAAAGAATCGCTCGAACAACGCGGCCTTACCGAGGCCGATTTGCTGGTTGACGTTCAAGTCATGAGCTCGGCAGAGATCGCCAAGATCATGTCCGAGCAAGACGTAGTCATCAGCTTCTAAGGGGATTGAGATGCTGCATATTGTGAACAAATCACCGTTTGAAAATCGCACGCTGGACAGCTGTCTGCGCGTTGCGCTTAACGAACCTGGGGCCGCGCTGCTGCTGATCGAGGATGCGGTGTACGCGGCTTCAAAGAGCGGTAGCTTTGAAAGCGCAATGAAGGACGCATTGGGCAAAGTAAAAGTCTATGCCCTTTGGCCCGATATCGAAGCACGCGGCATGCAAGATCGCGTGATTGAAGGAATCAAAATGGTCGACTACGGCGGTTTTGTGGATCTGGTTGCCGAACACAGCAACTGCCAATCCTGGCTGTAACACAATCTTTAGTGAGAGGAGAAATACGATGTCTTCAGTAGAATTAAACGGTAAGACTTATGAAACAGACGAGGAAGGCTATCTCGTGAATTTGGGCGAATGGGATGAAAGCATCGCCGGCTACCTGGCCGAGCAAGAAAAAGTCGATATGACCGAGAGTCACTGGGAAGTCGTTAACTTTCTGCGTGAATACTACAACGACTACCAAATCGCCCCGGCCATCCGCGTGCTGACCAAAGCGATCGGCAAGAAACTTGGGCCGGAAAAAGGCAACAGCAAGTATCTGTACGAACTGTTCCCCTACGGTCCTGCCAAGCAAGCTTGTAAAATCGCTGGCTTGCCCAAACCGACCGGCTGTATCTAAACCATATAGTCGCGTAGCGCGCCGCTTGATCGAATCAAGCGGCGCCTTTCACGCACAACCATGTTGCCAAATGTGAGGTAGGTCATGCCTGTTCTGACCATTGTGTACGCTAGCTTGTTTTACGCTGCCACCGCCATTCTGGTGTTTGGGGTCGGCTATAAAGTCTATGGCTACGCGCGCACCCCTGCCCCGCTCAAAATTCCGACTACGCCCGCGCCGACGACCGCGACGGGTGTGGTATTTCGCATGGCCCGCGAGGTCGTGCTGTTTGAAAGTTTATTCAAGGCCACCAAGTGGACTTGGATTTTCGGCTATTTATTCCACTTCACCCTAGTGCTGGTGCTGTTGCGCCACTTCCGCTATTTTCAAGAGCCAGTATGGTTGGTCATCAATTTAATACAGCCCTTCGGTATGTATGCCGCATTCGGCATGGTGGCCGGCCTGGCCGGCCTATGGGCGCGTCGTTTCCTGGTGGATCGCGTGCGTTACATTTCCACCCTGTCCGACCATCTCATGCTGGCCCTGCTCCTGGCTATCGCGCTCTCGGGGCTGGGCATGAAATACGTCGCGCATACCGATATCGTCGGCCTCAAATCTTTCATGCTCGGCTTGATGGCGTTTGAATTGCAGCCGTTGCCGGAAGACCCTTTGTTGCTGATCCATCTCGGGCTGGTCGCGACGTTGATGCTTATCTTCCCGATCAGCAAGTTATTGCATGCGCCCGGCATATTCTTCAGCCCCTCGCGTAACCAAATAGATAACCCGCGTGAACATCGCTATGTTGCACCGTGGGCGGCTAAGCTCGAACAAAAATAGGACGCTCTAAAATGGCAGCCCCGACATTCGAAGTCCCTAAGCTCAAGGAAATTTCCGAGGTCCCGCGCATCCAAAAAGGCGCGATGGCCCACACGAAGTCCTATGTCGCTTCAGCAGCAATTCAACAAGCAATTGGCTTCCCTGGCGAATTGGTAGAAAACTGGGAAG
This sequence comes from Pseudomonadota bacterium, assembly GCA_038042985.1. Classification (GTDB taxonomy): domain Bacteria; phylum Pseudomonadota; class Gammaproteobacteria; order Burkholderiales; family Thiobacteraceae; genus RBG-16-58-11. Next base: position 35,177 of record JBBTCZ010000022.1, on the reverse strand, counting down.
AAAAAGCCATTGAAAAAATGGGCGATCTATTAGGTAAATATCGCTCGTTTAAAGTTTACTTGGACACGTGCGTCCACTGCGGTGCTTGCAGCGACAAATGTCATTACTTCCTCGGTACCGGCGATCCGATCAACATGCCAGTCGCACGCCAAGATTTAGTGCGTAATGTGTACCGCCGCCACTTCACCTTTGCCGGCAAATATTTCCCCAAACTGGTGGGCGCAAAGGATTTGACGCGCGACGTGCTCGACCAGTGGTACACCTATTACAACCAATGCTCCGAATGCCGTCGCTGCTCAGTGTTCTGCCCCTACGGCATCGACACCGCCGAAATTACCATGGGCGCGAAGGAAATCCTCGACTCGATCGGCTACGGCCAGAAATACACCAACGAGATCATCGGTAAAGTCCAGCGCATCGGCAACAATCTGGGCTTGCCTGGCCCGGCTTTGGAAGACACGCTGGAAGGTTTGGAAGAAGATATCGAAGCCGAAACCGGCGTGGCGGTACGCATGCCGCTCAACCAGAAAGGCGCGGAAGTGCTGCTGGTCACGCCTTCTGCCGATTTCTTCTCCGAGCCGCATGTAGAATCGCTCATCGGTTATGCCAAAGTATTCCACGCTGCGGGCATTAGCTGGACACTGTCCACGCACGCATCCGAAGCCGGCAACTTTGGACTGTTCATCGGCAACTACGAAACCATGCGCAATATTGCGCTGCGCATTCGTGAAGCGGCTTTGGAGTTGGGCGTTAAACGCATCATCGTTGGCGAATGCGGCCACGCTTGGCGTGTGGCCTATAGCTTCTGGAATACGCTGGCCGGTATCGGCGCCGGCGGCAACGATCCGTTTTCGATCGAATTGCAGCAGCAGCTCGATCCACGCTATCCCGCGCCGCAGCATATTTGTGAATTCACTTATGACTTGCTGAAGCGCGGTGCGATCACCGTGGACAAATCGGCCAACGATCATCGCATCATCACCTATCACGATTCCTGCAACGTGGCGCGCGCCTCGCGCATGGGCGATATGCCCGGCGGGCAATTCGTGATTCCGCGCGAAATCATCAAAATGGTCGCTAACCATTATCACGACATGGCAGCAGATACTATTCACGAAAGCACCTTCTGCTGCGGAGGTGGCGGCGGTTTGTTGACGGATGATCTGATGGAACTGCGGGTCAAAGGCGCGCTACCGCGCATGGAAGCATTGAATAATGTTGTGCAAGATCACCAGGTCAACTTTATGGCCACGATCTGCGCAATCTGCAAGGCCCAGTTCAGCAAGGTTCTACCCTACTACGGTTTTGAAATGGGTATGGTAGGTGGCATACATCAGCTGGTCAGCACCGCGATCCAGCTGGGCCCCAAACAATAACGTTTTAAGCTAAACAAGTACGACTGTTTAAGGAGAATTCAGATGGCAGCCCCAAATCAACCGAAAACCGAAGGCCTGAGCTACCGCCGTTATAAAGATGGCGAAAGCGAATCCAGAACGATGTCCAACTGGCTGTTCGAGGGTGACGAAACGTATAAATGTCCTGAATACGTACTGGCCACCCCACCGTGCCAAGGTAGCTGCCCTTCCGGTGAAGACATTCGTGGCTGGCTCAACATTGTGCGCGGCATCGAAAAACCGCCCGCAGGAATTGTCTGGCAGGAATACGCATTCCGCCGCATGACTTCCGCCAACCCCTTCCCCTCGGTGATGGGCCGCGTATGCCCCGCGCCTTGCGAAAGCGGTTGTAACCGCAACATGGTCGAAGATAAGGTTGGCATCAATTCGGTCGAACATTTTATCGGTGAGTGGGCGATCGAAAACAACATGGCCTTCACGCCGAATGAAAATAAAACCGGTAAAAAAATCGCCATCATCGGCGGTGGCCCTGCTGGTTTAGCGGTCGCTTATCAACTGTCCTTAAAGGGTCACTCCTGCACGATTTTCGACGAGCACAAGGAGCTGGGCGGCATGATGCGCTATGGCATTCCGGGCTTCCGTACACCGCGCGAGATTCTGGATGCGGAAATCAAACGCATTACCGATCTGGGCGTTGAAGTGCACACCAATACGCGCATCGGCACCGACATCACACTGGCCCAGCTGGAAAAGGACTACGACGCAATTTTCATGGGCATGGGCGCGCAAAGCGGCCGTCCCTTGCCGGTACCCGGCGCGGATGCACCGAACTGCGTCACCGCGATGGCCTTCCTGCGCGCCTTTAACGACGGACGTTTGCAGCACGTTGGCCAGCGGGTCGTCGTGATTGGCGGCGGCGATACTTCCATCGACGTAGCCACCGTGGCGCGCCGCCTCGGCAACATCACCAAAATCAACGAAAGCGACCGTCCTGAATTTGTGATCTCAGGTCATATAGCGCATGACGTTGCTTCCGTCTCCGCACGTCAAGGCGCGGAAGTGGTGCTCATTACGCGCGCTACGATCGATAAAATGAATGCGGCCAAGGCAGAAGTCGAGCACGCGCTCTCCGAAGGCATCATCATCAAAGGCGGCCTCACGCCGATCGCCGTGGTGACAGGTGCGGATGGCCGCGCCACCGCCCTGCGCGTCGCCGAGTTCGAGGTGGTCAAAAATGAAACAAAGATCAAAGAAGGCACGGAATTCGATATCCCCGCCGACCTGATCGTGTCCGCAATCGGCCAAGCCGTCGACTTCACCGGTATGGAAGATTTCGACAACGGCAAGGGGCTGATGAGCGCCGACAAAAACTACCGCGTGCCGGGCAAGGAAAAGTATTTCGTAGGCGGCGATGTATTGCGCCCACACCTGCTCACCACTGCCATCGGTCACGGCTCCATCGCCGCTGACAGTATCGAACGCTTTCTGGCAGCGGAAGAATTGGAAAAGCGGCCCAAGGTGGATGTGCACTTCTTCGACGTATATCGCAAGATGCTCGAAAAAGGCCTGAAGCTTGAAGAGTATGACCACAAGGCTGAATGGGGAACGTCGGAGAAGAATTTCGCGGTTCACAACTTTGAGGACCGCTCTTCGAAATATGTGATCCCTTCGAACGAACTGTTCCTGGGCCACTTCCCGAAAACAGCACGTTATATTCGTGAAGAGATCAACCTTACCGCCGAACAAGCACTGGGTAATTTTGATGAGCGCTTGATGACCCTATCTGAAAAGGATGTGGTGGCTGAAGCCAAGCGTTGCATGAGTTGTGGCTTGTGCTTCGAGTGCGACAACTGCGTGATCTATTGCCCGCAGACTGCCGTATTCAAGGTCAAGCGCGACAAACAAACGACTGGCCGCTATGTAGATACCGACTACTCCAAGTGTATCGGTTGCCATATTTGCGCCGACGTGTGCCCGACCGGCTACATCAAAATGGGCATGGGTGATTAATGATGCTTCGGCTGTCTAATCGGATGTGGAAATGGGCGGCAGGCATCCTCGCGGTGCTGCTGCTCTCGGTTGGTGCGTACGCTGCTACCAGCACGGCGGACAAGGTCGTCCGCACTGCCAAACCCGAAATCGTGATCGACAGAAGCAAAAGTGGCGACAAGTGCGTGGAAGAAACCAGCTTCATGCGCAAAAACCACATGAAGCTACTGACGCATCAACGCGATGAAACGATGCATAAAGGTATCCGCACCGAGAAGCACAGCCTGCAAAATTGCATCAACTGCCACGCCAGCACGAAGAACAACAGCGTACTCGGCAGCAATGAAAATTTCTGCCAGGGATGTCACACCTATGCAGCCGTTAGCCTGGACTGCTGGGAATGCCACGCCAGCAAACCGAAGCAAGCAAAGCCGGCCACCGCCCCCGCTGTTGCCGCCAGCGTGTCGGCGCCGGCTATCAAAGTTGGAGCGGACATAAAATGAACGATAGCCAACCTTCTCCCAACTCGAGTAACGAAGTCGACGAACACCGCCGCAACTTTATCGGTGCATCAGCTGCGCTAGCGGGCTTAACGGTTGCGCCAGGCGTCGTGGTTTACGGCCTCGCTCACGCCAAACCAGACAACGAGCCCGTCACCAACAAAGTACGCTGGGGCATGTTAGTCGATGCCACGAAGTGTGCTGATGGTTGCACAGATTGCGTCACCGCTTGCCATACCGAAAATGCGATACAAACCGGCGCACTTGAAACCGATCCGCATTGGATACGCAAAGTAGAATTGAAAGACATGCGCACCGGCCGCAGCCAATCACTGCCCGTGATGTGCCAGCATTGCGAAGATGCACCGTGCGTGGATGTTTGCCCCACCGGCGCGTCGTTCAAGCGTGCTGACGGTATTGTGTTGGTCGACCGCCACATCTGTATCGGCTGCCGCTATTGCGTCATGGCTTGCCCCTACAAAGCGCGCTCGTTCATCCATGAAACGCTGACAGACCAAAATCCGGATGTGCCGCGTGGCAAAGGCTGTGTCGAGTCCTGCACGATGTGCGTGCATCGCGTTGACCGCGGCCAGCAGCCTGCATGCGTCGAAGCTTGTTCCAAGGCGGGCCACAACGCGATTATCTTCGGCGATTTAAACGACCCCACTAGCGACATCGCGCAACGCGTCGCGGGACATCCTACGTCGCAATTGCGTGCCGATCTGGCGCTCAATCCTGGCGTGCGTTACGAAGGGCTTTAATCCATGGCATCCATCACTTTTCGTGAAATCGAAGGCAGCAGCCCGCGCTATTGGTTCTTACTTGGGTTTATCGCGCTGTTTGCTGCGCTCGGCCTCGGCGCCGCCTATTACATGGAGCACCACGGCCATATCGTCACCGGCATGAATAACTCGATTGTGTGGGGCACGCCGCACGTGTTCGCAGTATTCCTGATCGTCGCCGCCTCCGGCGCGCTCAACGTCGCCTCTATCGCCTCGGTCTTCGGCAAGGTGATGTACAAGCCGCTGGCGCCGTTGTCGGCCCTATTGGCGTTTTCCCTGCTCATGGGCGGCTTGACGGTCTTGATGCTGGACCTCGGCAGACCAGATCGCCTGATCATTGCCATGACCTATTACAACCTGAAATCGGTGTTCGCCTGGAACGTGGTGTTGTACACCGGCTTCTTCTCGATCGTCGCGGTCTACATCTGGACCATGATGGAAAAGAAAATGGGCGGCTTTTCGAAAGCCGCCGGCATGGCCGCCTTCATCTGGCGCCTCATCCTCACCACCGGTACTGGCTCGATCTTCGGTTTCCTCGTCGCGCGTGATGCCTACAATTCGGCATTGTTGGCCCCGATGTTCATCATTCTCTCGTTTGCCTATGGCCTGGCAGTGTACCTGCTGGTGTTAATCTCGGCTTACACCTGGAGCGGACGTCCCTTGGGCGATGCCGTATTAAAGCGCTTGGGCAGGCTGCTCGCGGTGTTCGTCGCGGCCGCGCTGTATTTCGTGTTTGTTTACCATCTGACCAATCTTTACTTCACCAAGCAGCATGCGGTCGAGCATTTCATCTTGGTCAGCGGTGGCATTTACACCACGCTGTTCTGGGTGGGTCAAATTCTCATCGGCGGCATCGTTCCGCTGATTATTTTGTTGAATCCGACCCTGCGTGCCTCGCGTGGCTTGCTGGTTGCTGCATGCTTAATGGTCGTATTCGGTGGCTTGGCGCAGATGTACGTCACCATCATCGGCGGGCAAGCATTCCCGCTCGACATTTTCCCTGGGTGGGAAGAAAAGAGCGCATTCTTCGACGGCGTCGTGCATCACTATGCCCCTAGCCTGCCGGAAGTGCTGTTGGGGTTGGGCGGGCTAGCGATCGCGCTGGTCATGGTGACCTTCGGTATCAAGATTTTGCGCTTTATGCCTGATAGCCTAGCGGATGCGGAAATCGATCCGCATGCCAAAGCGTAATTTCCTCGAAGGAGGAATCATGTCCAGTAGGCGCATTCTTCTCGATCGGTTTCCGGCTTAACCGCCCTCCTCCTGCGGGGAAAATCCCATGCCCGCCGAGCGTCCCATGAGCCGCTTCCTCATCTCCGCCGCCCATAAATCCTCGGGCAAAACCACCGTGAGCATCGGACTTTCCGCCGCCTTGACTGCGCGCGGGCTCAAAGTACAGCCATTCAAAAAAGGGCCGGACTATATCGATCCGATGTGGCTGTCCGCTGCGACCGGACGCGCCTGCCGCAATCTGGATTTTTACTTGATGCGGCGCGAAGAAATTCAAGCCATGTTCGCGCGCTACACCCAGGATGCCGACATCGCCTTGGTGGAAGGCAACAAAGGGCTCTACGATGGCTTGGAGTTGGATGGCAGCAACAGCAACGCGGCCCTGGCTAAGCTATTACATCTGCCGGTCATCCTGGTGATTGACACACGCGGCATGATCCGCGGCGTCGCCCCTCTCCTGCTTGGCTACCAAGCTTTCGATCGTGAGGTGAATATCGCCGGCGTGATTCTGAATCACGTTGGGGGCAGCCGCCACGAATCAAAATTGCGCGCGGTAGTCGAGCATTACACCGATGTCCCGGTGCTTGGCTGTGTTCAGCATGACAAAGCTTTGGGTATCGTTGAGCGTCATCTCGGGCTGATGCCTTCCAACGAAGCAGAATCAGGCGCGCAGCATATCGCGGAAATCGGTCGTCTCATCGGCGCCCAAGTGGATATGGAGCGCTTGATCAAGATTGCCGAGAGCGCACCGCCTCTTGTACTTCCACGCCAGCCAAACCCAACGCAAAGCACTCCGCCGACCCTACGCATCGGCATCGCCCAGGATGCGGCCTTTGGCTTCTACTACGCCGACGATCTGGATGGGCTGCGTGCCGCCGGTGCGGAGTTGGTTCCGTTCAGTCCGATCAAGGACAAGCAACTACCGAGGGTGGATGCATTATTCCTCGGCGGCGGCTTTCCTGAAGTGTTCGCGCGTGAGCTAGAGGCGAATCGCTCGCTGCGCACCGAAATTCACGCAGCGATCGAGGCTGGCATGCCAACTTATGCCGAATGCGGCGGTCTCATGTATTTGGCGCGCTCGATCACTTGGCAAGGTGAAAAGCACCACATGGCCGGCGTCGTGCCCGGTGATGTGGTGATGCATGAAAAACCCGTGGGACGCGGCTATGTGCGGCTGAAAGAAACCGCCAATTTTCCCTGGCCTAGCGACAGCCCCCCCGCTTCGGTCATGGCCCACGAATTTCATTATTCAAGCCTGGAAAACCTGCCATCGAACTTAAGCTATGCCTATGAAGTCGAACGTGGCTATGGCATCGATGGCAAGCGCGATGGCTTGGTGTATAAAAACTTACTCGCCGCCTACACGCATTTACGCAGCCTGGAAGGCTATAACTGGGCAGCACGCTTCGTGGCGTCAGTGCGGCGTCATGTCGCCAGCCTACCCAGTTCGCGCACGGCAAGCTAATTCAAATTTCTTTAGGAGCGCATTTCAATGACGGATTTTTTTATCGTGACCCCGCAAGCGGCGGAGCAAATCAAAAGCACCGCCCAACAAGGTGAGGTGGCAGAAGAGCCAAACCTGCGCATCGCCGCGCGCAGCTTGCCCGATGGCAGTATCGATTACGGTATGGGATTCGACGAACAACGTGAATTCGATTTTGAGTTCGTTTCACAAGGCGTGAATATTCTCATTGGCCCGACCAGCCGTGCTTTATTGGAAGGGGTGACACTCGATTTTGTAGAGATGGAACCAGGCCAGTTCCATTTCATCTTCATCCCGCCGCAAGTTAAACCAGATGAAGCGCGCCACGACGGCGCGGGTGAGGGCCGCACTTAGCGGCAGGATCAATCGGAGGCAGCCATGCAAACATTCGACGTGATTGTGATCGGCAGTGGGCCCGGGGGCTACAAAGCGGCCTTGTCTGCGGCGCAGCGTGGTTCCAAGGTCGCGCTCATCGAAAAATCACTGCCGGGCGGCACTTGCCTGAATCAAGGCTGCATTCCGAAAAAAACCATATTGCATTTAGCCTCATTGATCGAGGACATGCAGCACTTGCAAGGACGCGGCTTGGTGGGCCAAGTAAAAGGCGACTTCCGCGCCGCGATGCGACATAAAGAGGATGTGGTTGTTGGCATCCGCAATAATTTTCCAGTCTGGCTGCGGCGCTTGGGCGTAAAGATTTTTAAGGGCAACGGCCGCTTCGTCGCTCCCTATCAAATCGAAGTGGAACCCGATGACCCGCTGGCAGCGCAAGATCACGCGCAGCATCACCATCAACATTTGACCGCGCCAAAAATTATCATCGCCACCGGCTCTACCCCGCGCACCCTGGCGGAGTGTCCGATTGATGGCAAGGTCGTCATGACCTCACGCGAATTCATGTTCGATCTGGTAGAGCAGCCGGCATCGATGCTCTTCGTTGGTGGCGGCACCGTCGGCGTCGAGTTGGCCTATTTCATGCATCAGTACGACACCCATGTCCGGATTGTCGAAAAGTCCAATCGACTGCTGCCTTATGCACGCATCCCTGATCATGCCTGCGCCACGCTGGAGCGCAAATTCAAACGCATCAATCTCGACTACCGAGTGAACACCACTGTTACTCATTGCGACATATCGGGCGGTCGGGCCCGAGTCACTTTCAGCGATGGCAGTCAGGCCAGTTTCGACAAGGTGCTGGTCGCGGTCGGCCGCAGCCCTGTGGTGGCCGGCCTGGCGCTGGATCAAGCCGGTGTGGCAACCAACGATGAAGGCTTCATTCTCACTTCGGAATATCTGGAAACCAATGTGCCCGGCATCTATGCCATCGGCGACGTCAAACCGGGGCCGATGACCGCGAATGCCGCGCTGCACGACGCCAAGATCGCGGCGGCGAATGCAGTTGAAGGTAATCAGTTCACCTTCAACTATTTCAAAGTCCCGATGGTGATTCACTCCGCTGTAGAGATAGCAGCGGTAGGCCTCACCGAAGAACAAGCAGAAGCGGCTGGATTCGAAGCTGAGACAGCACGCACCAGTTTCGGTGGCTCAGGCAAGGCGCGCGCCTACCACGACACTGAAGGCTTCGTCGAAGTTGTGCATGACGCCGAGACCGGGCAATTGCTCGGTGGCTGTGTCGTTGGCCCCGAGGCAGGCGAACAGATTCAAATGATGACGGCTGCGTGCCAATCGGATCGCGGCTTGTGGTTCTTTAAAGAGCTGTCTTACAGCCATCCTTCGTGGGCAGAGGAATTTGAAACAGCGATCGAGCCCTGCACCTCGGCACTTTCCAGATCTAAGAATGAAATTTTTCGCCCCGGCATTTACGCGACACATGAGTAATTGTGTTTCTCTCACTTCTGCATAGCTATTTAAATAATTGAACCTATGGAATTTCTCCCAATCTTTATCAATCTTCGTGGCGCACGCTGCCTCGTTGTCGGCGGCAATGAAATTGCCGCGCGTAAAACCGCTTTACTGTTGCAAGCCGGCGCCAAGGTTACGGTGGTCGCTCCAGCGCTCGCACCGGCATTCGCAGAGCTTGCCAACCAAGAGCAGATGCAACACCAACGGGGGGAATTCGAAACCTCGCTGCTTGACGGCATGACGCTGGTTATCTCCGCACATGAGGACCTTGCGGTAAGCAGCATGGTTTCCGAAGCCGCCAAGGCACGGCAAATACCAGTAAATGTCGTGGATACGCCCGCGCTGTGCTCCTTCGTGTTGCCCTCCATTATTGATCGCTCGCCGATTCTGGTCGCCGTATCCAGCGGCGGCGCTTCACCCGTACTGGCGCGCCTGCTGCGCGCGCGTTTAGAGACCCTCATCCCTTCCGCCTATGGACGCCTCTCCTCGCTCGCAGGGCAATTTCGCGACAAAGTAAAGCAGCGCTTCACGCACTCTTCGACCCGGCGCATTTTCTGGGAAAAAGTATTTCAGGGCCCTATCGCGGAGATGGTATTCGCCGGGCAAGATCAAGCCGCACAACATGCGCTGGAAGAAATGCTCGCGCAGACCACCGAACCCGAGCACCCGATGGGCGAAGTATATTTGGTGGGTGGCGGGCCGGGTAACCCTGATCTGCTCACCTTCCGCGCACTACGCTTGATGCAGCAAGCAGACGTCGTGGTGCATGATAATCTGGTGACCCCCGCGGTACTCGATATGGCGCGCCGCGACGCCGAGCGCATCTATGTTGGCAAACAGCGCGACAACCACGCCTTGCCGCAAGAAGGCATCAACGAACTCCTGGTGCGTCTGGCGAAAGAAGGCAAACGCGTGCTGCGGCTCAAAGGCGGCGACCCTTTCATCTTCGGTCGTGGCGGCGAAGAGATTGAAACCCTGGCGCAGCATGGCGTGCCGTTCCAAGTGGTACCGGGCATTACCGCCGCATCCGGCGTCGCTTCTTATGCCGGCATTCCGCTCACCCATCGCGATCACGCGCAAGCCTGTATTTTTGTCACCGGCCATCTTAAAGACGGCAGCATGGATTTGGATTGGGAAATGCTCGCCCGCCCCAAACAAACCATCGTGATTTACATGGGCCTGCACGGCTTGCCCTCGCTGTGCGAGCAACTCATCAAGCATGGCCTGACCGCCGACACCCCCGCCGCCATCGTGCAGCAGGGCACTACATCGAAACAACGCGTCGTCACCGGCACCCTAGCATCACTGCCTGCCATCGCCGCCGAAGCCAATCTACAAGCGCCCACGCTCATCATCGTCGGCAGCGTCGTCTCGCTGCATCACAAGCTGAAGTGGTTCAATCCGAAAGACTCGAAAGACAAATTGGAAGCGGCGCCACTGCAAGAAGAGAAAACGCGCTGAATGGTTTACTCGCGCGGCAGTCTGCCGCGCGCATTAATTCCCGCCGGGGCTACGGGTAGCATATTTATGCTCCACGGCAAATACAGCCGCCTCCACGCGTGATGAAAGATTCAGCTTGGCGAGAATGTGGCGCACATGAAGTTTCACTGTGTCATGACTGATGTTCAACACGCGGGCAATCGCCTTATTGGATTGACCGCGACTTAAATAGGAAAGAACCTCGCGCTCGCGCTGGGTGAGTTGAGACAGCAAGGAATCCGGCGTGCCTTGCTTCTGATCCAATAAGTTGACCAGCTTGCCGGTCATCTCCGGCGCCACCACGGTTTCACCGCGCGCGGCGCGCAGAATCGCATCCTCTACATCGTCCGGCTCCATGTTCTTCAGCAAATACCCGCGCGCGCCGGCGCGCAGTGCCGCTGCCAAGTCCTCTTGCGAATCGCTTACCGTCAGCAACAAAAACGGCAAGGTGTATCCCGCTTCACGCAATTGGGTCATGAGTGTGATGCCATCGGTGCCCGGCATATTGAGATCGAGCACCGCCACATCGGGCCGATGCTCATCCAACAAGGCAGCGGCTTCGCTCGGTTTGCCGGACATGGCGACCACGCTGACTTTGCCATGGCGTTCGAGGAGTTCCGCCAACCCCATGCGGAATAGCGTGTGGTCATCAAAGAGAACAATCCGGATTGCTTCAGTCATGCAGCGCTTACCTTACGCTGGGTTGCAGGAAATTCAAGATACACACGCATCCCCTTTCCTATTTTACTTTCAAAAATAATTTCCCCTCCCAATCGCTGTGCGCGTTCGCGCATGATGTTCAAGCCCAGATGCATGCCGGGGCCGGCGTCATGGGCATTCAATCCAATCCCATCATCTTGCACTGTGACAGCATATTTTCCTTCAATTAATTCGATGCTGATACGCACATTGCGAGCATGCGAATGTTTGGCAATATTCGCTAGCGCTTCTTGCACGATGTAGAACACCTGCACTTCTTGATCCGGCGTCAAATCAATATCGCTCACCCGATTGGCTAATACCACTTCGACGCCGGTGCGGTTATGAAAACTTTGAATCACATCTTCCAGCGCCGGCAATAAGCCGCGCGGATCCATTTTCTGACGGAATTGATTCAACAGTTCGCGCAAGCCGGAATAAGCAGTTTCCATCGCATCATCCACTTGCGCGAGATATTTAGTGGTGTTGGGTTTATCACCATCGTTGATGGCTTCATTCAACAACGCTAGGCGCATTTTCATATACGCCAAAGTTTGCGCGAGCGAATCGTGGATCTCGTTCGCCAGCATCTGACGCTCATCCATGATCGTGATGCGCAGATTTTCGCGCGTCAGGCGCGCATTCTCCAAGGCCATGCCCAAATGCTCGCTGATGGAGAGAAACAGCAGGGAAATTTCTTCCGGGATAGGACGGTCATCGGGCATGAACAAGTTGTACACGCCCATCACCTTGCCCTTGTGCCGCAGCGGCACCGCAATCACTTCCTTGCAGCGATTGCCAAAAAAATCCAGCGCCATGGTTTCATGGCACACCTGCCCGGCATGGTCCGATTGAATGCCGATCTCATGCGCCGCGCGGCCGCAGACACCGCAGCCGACCGGAACCAGATATTCGCGATCGATCACCTCCTGCGGCAGCCCAATGGCGCCCACCATGCGCATGTGCGCGCCATCGGCGGTCAATACGCGCACCGCGCCCCCACCCGCCCCGGCAAGCCGGATCATGGTCTGCAAAAAACGATCCAGAAGATGCTCCAGATCAGCATCACTGCTGAGGCTGGTCGCGATCTCCGAGAACGCCCGCATGGCGGGGATTTTGTATCGGCTACGCTCTTCGGAATCCATATCGTGCAAGGTGATTGATGCGCTGTTGAAGACTTATCCGCCCTCTACGCCTACAGAGGGCGGAAACGAATCATTCTAGACACCCGGCTTTGTATTTGCAACCGCCTGGGCTCTGAGGTTTTTCAAATAAATTCAGGGGGTTAATTCTTTCAAACTTCCCTCTCCGCCAATAAAAAAAACCGACCGGGCGGTCAGCCTTGTCCGGGCGGGATTGTTTGCGTCTCGCCCTACGGCGATCCACAAATCCCTGCGCTGCGCTCCGGGACCGCGCTTTGCGCGTCCAGCCGAGCAGTGCTCGTCTAGTCGAACCGGCGGCTTCTGCTTACCCTCCCTCTCCGCCAATAAAAAAACCGACCACACGGTCGGTTTGTTTATTGGCGGAGAGGGAGGGATTCGAACCCTCGTTAGGATATTATCCTAAACACGCTTTCCAGGCGTGCGACTTAAACCGCTCATCCACCTCTCCGGAAAGGCGGCAAGGATAAACTATTACCGGTTTTCGGACAAGCTAAATGACGCTAGCTTATTGATCGCATGGTAAAATTTTCAAAAATACGCAACCCTTTACACTCCATGACCAACGCCGATCTCCCGCTACTCAAACAACTCAGCGTCAACAGTGAGCCGTATCACGACCCGCTCGCTCGGTTGAATTGGGGTGAGTTGAATCTGCACGATTACTGGCTGCCGCCCGCAGCGCTTTCGCTGGCCGGATTGCCTGCGTTTGAACGCCAAAATGAAAACGTTAAACGCCGCTTATCGCAATACGAGTTTGTGAATTTCATCCAAGCGGGGTTGTGGCTGGAGGGCCTTTTCGTCGAGCGGCTGAGTAAGGCGCTCAAACACACCGAATCGTTAGCGGAATACGCTTACGCATTGCATGAGATTCGCGAGGAGGCTGGGCATAGCTTGATGTTCCTGAAGCTGATGGAAAAGAGCGGTCTGCATTTGCCGGCGAATAGCTTCCAGCGGCCGTGGCTGGCAGATTTTCTTGGGCGCCGTGCGCCGATGCACTCGCGCTTGTTTTGCTTGGCGGTGGTGATTGGGGAAGAAGTGCCCGACCGACTGAACCGCTATGTGCGTGCCAATGGCGACACAGTCAATCCCTTGATCAAGGATATGTGTCGGCTGCACATCATCGACGAGGCGCGCCATATCGCCCGCGCCCGCGGCGAATTGGAACGGGAGTTGGAACACACCGCGCCGCTCACGCGCAAGCTGCTTTCACCTTGGGTACAGACTTTGATCGCACAATTTGTGCGGGCTTTTTATCTGCCGCGCGCCGAGGTCTATGAACTGGCGGGGCTCACGCCCGGCCGCCAATGGCGCGCGCTGGCGCACAACAATCCGGTGCGCCTAGAATTTGTCGCGCAGAACCTCCGTCCCACACTCAACCTGCTCGCGCGCCACGGCTTGCTGGTGACGCCGCACCCTTAAAAATTCGCCGCTTCCACTTCTAGATAGGCGCGGTTGATATTGCCGCCCATTTGGTCTTCGAAATGGTGTAGTTTTTTCCATTGCGACAGGTCTAGCGTCTTGCGAATCTCGGCGTCACTCAAACCCTTTTTGTAACCCGCTTCCACCCCCGCGTATAAACTCGACATGCGCTTGTGCATGGCCGCTACCTCGGGTTTGCTCATGAGCGGACCATGGCCGGGCACAATGATTTTGGCATTGATTTTCTGAATCTCACCCAGGGTGCCGATCCAGGTTTTTACATGGCCGTCGCGGAAATTCGGGGTGATCTGATTGACCAGGATATCGCCTCCCATCAACACTTTATCATCCGGCAAATACACAATGAGATCGCCGGGCGTATGCGAGCCCTTGGGCGCCCACAGCACGATCTTCACGCCGTCGATCACGCGTTCGGTGCGGGTGTCCTGCGCCACCGTCACGTTGGCCAGCACCGGTTTGGTGTTGGGAAATTTGCTGCCGCTTAGGGTTTGCACCATGTCGATCCACTCGTAGCCAGTCTTTTCCACTAAGGCTTTGCATTGTTGGGTGCTGATCACCTCAGCGCCTTTGAACGCGATGTTGCCGAGTGTGTGATCGCCATGGTGATGCGTGTTGATGATGTGCGTCACCGGCTTCGGCGTCAGTTTTGCGATTGCCTTCGCCAGGTGCTTGCCAATTTCATCGGTGAAACCGGTATCTACTAGGATGACGCCCTTCTCGCCGATGATGACGGTGGTGTTCACCATATAGCCCTGATTGCTTTTATTGGGCAGCTCCATCGGACCGAGCAGCGCATAGACCCGGTCGTTGATTTTTTGTACCTTGGGCGCGGGTAAAGACGCGGCTTGCGCCAGGGTGGAAACCAATATCAGCAAGCTGGCGGCGATGATCGTTCGCATGACATTCTCCTTTAAATTTCAGCATTGATAGCTTTAATTGCGCCCAGTATAAGAAGCAATATCTACATGCTAACATCAGTGGCATGCCGCTGTGGACAGCCCTATCCCAACACATCACCGACGCCACCGGCGCGCCATTCCTGGCACGCCGTCGGCGCAGCGTAGGTGGCGGCTGCATCAATAGCGCTTATGTCGTGGAAGATGGCCAACAACGTTACTTCGTCAAAACCAACACGCTCGACAAAACCGCCATGTTCGCGGCGGAAGCCGCTGGGCTGCAAGCCATTCTCGCCAGCCGCACACTCCGCGCGCCACACCCGATCTGCCATGGCGTGGCCGACGGTCATGCCTATCTGGTGCTGGAATTCATCGAAATGGGAAATGGCAGCGAACGCAGCGCAGCATTGCTAGGCGAACAGCTCGCGGCCATGCACCGCTTGACCGTATCACGCTATGGCTGGAATATCGACAACACCATTGGCGCCACGCCGCAGATCAACACATGGCGCGAAGATTGGATCCACTTTTATGGTGAACACCGACTGCGCTTTCAACTCGATCTGGCGGCGCGGAATGGCTATCCCATGCAAGCCAAAGGGGAGAAACTAATCAATCGCCTGCCGGATTTTTTCACTTCCTACCAACCGCAAGCTGCGCTGCTGCATGGTGATTTGTGGGGTGGCAACTGGGGTGAAGACCCGCAAGGCAAGCCGGTGATATTCGATCCGGCACTGTATTTCGGCGACCGTGAAACGGATCTCGCCATGACCGAACTATTCGGCGGCTTCCCGCCAAACTTCTATGCTGCCTACGCTGCGGCCCATCCCCTGGATGCGGGATATGCCACACGCAAGGATTTGTACAAGCTGTATCACGTCCTTAATCACTTCAACCTGTTTGGCGGTGGCTATGGCAGGCAAGCGGCGCGCATGATTGACCGGCTTCTGGCTGAGTTGCACGGATAACGCTGCGCAAAGTTGAAATACACTAATTAGTGTTTACTTTGTCATTTAATATGCTTTTTATATTATTTTAATTTGTAAATTAATATCGTTATTTACAGTGATAATTGAAATTATCTCACTAATTGTTTCTCAATAATTCTCTAATGTCTAATGTCGTCATCTTAGCTTTTTATCTCCATAAACCTTGCAAATTACATGATGGCGATTACAATAAGCCCGACAAGATTTTAGTCTGCTGTTTTTTAATTGTATGGACAAAACCGGCCACAGAAAAATGCTCACCCTCCACCAAACGATTGGTTTACTCCAACGTTTCATGTCTCCACGCGATGCATCGGAATGGCTTGAAATCGATCGGCGCTATAGCCCGGTTATTCCATTTTTGCAACAAGGCGAAGTCATTCTGTATCACGAAGATGACGTGCTGAATTTCATTAAAAAACTAGCTGAACGCGCCAGCGTACGGGCCGAGCGCTCACGCCGTGATGCCGATGAGCGGCGACACATCCATAGGGAACGCCGAGACTTATCCGACCGCCGCTATTTACGCCACCGCGCCGCCGCCAACAACTTGGATCGGCGCTTCGCGGTACGCCAAGATCGCCGCAGTGATTTGGATCGACGCATCCGCGGCTGGGTTGATCGGCGCTGCGTTGCAGATCGACGCGACGAACCGGCATTCGAATCGATCGAGATTTCTGCCTAACACACTGCCTTAGCGGATCGGTTCCCGTACCTTTCCCTAACTTACTATCTCAAACATCCCCGCCCGTTAATTTTTGGTTGTTGGTGTATCAGCCGTTATTTTTGTGGCCAGCCTGATATGCTCATCTATCAGACGGATACGCTACAATTTCCACATGAACAATTCCGACATCGCGCACGCGATAAAAATGAACATTACCGCCGCGCTGGCAGAAGATCTCGGCAGCGGCGACCTGACCGCACAGCTCATTCCCGCTGACCAGCTAACCCGCGCCACGCTCATCACACGCGAGCAGGCAATTTTATGTGGCAAGCCCTGGTTTGATGCCTGCTTTCAAGCGCTCAACCCACTCGTGAATATAATCTGGCGCGCAAATGAAGGCGACCGCGTGCAACCTAATGCCACGCTGTGCGAGATACACGGCAACACCCGCGCCCTGCTCAGCGCTGAGCGATCTGCGCTGAATTTCTTGCAAACACTGTCCGCTGTCGCGACGACCACCCGGCTTTATGTCGATGCCGTGACCGGCACGCATGCGCAAATCATGGATACGCGCAAAACCCTGCCCGGCCTGCGCATCGCGCAAAAATATGCGGTCAAAATAGGGGGCGGGATGAACCAGCGCATCGGCCTATTCGACGGTATCCTGATCAAGGAAAATCATATCGCGGCGGCCGGCGGCGTACAGGCTGCGCTGGATGCAGCCCAGCGCCAAGCCGACACTGGCGTCTCGATTCAAATTGAAGTGGAGTCAATCGATGAGCTGCAACAAGCGCTCGACGCTGGCGCTAAGCTGATCCTGCTGGATAACTTTAGCATTGAACAAATGCGCGAGGCGGTAAGCTTAACCAATCAGCGTGCGAAATTAGAAGCCTCCGGCGGTATTACCCTGGACAACGTGCGCGCGATTGCTGACACCGGCGTGGCGCGCATCTCCATCGGCGGCCTGACCAAACATGTTCGGGCAGTGGATTTGTCTTTGCGGATTCAAGGCTGACGCTTCAACGCCGCGCGCCGCCCGCGTTTTACGTCAATTGCCGCCAGCACGATCAGCCCGATCACAAAATATATTCCGGTAAGCAACATGCCCATCCGGTGATTGCCTGCGGTGATCCAAACTACCGCGCCGTAGGTCATGGGGCCGAGGATGGAGGCGAGTTTGACCGCCAATCCCCACAAGCCAAAGAATTCGGCGCGATGCGATTTTGGACTAAGGTAGCCAACCAGCGCGCGTCCCGCTGATTGCGAGGCGCCGAGACATAGGCCGGCGATATTCGCGGCGAGCCAGAATCGGCCGGGGGTCGTCGCGGTGTAGGCCAGCCCCACCATCACCAACCAACCGATCAGCGTCAAGGCGAGCGACAATTTATGCCCCAGCTTGTCCTGCACGTAGCCGAAGACCAGCGCACCCAGCGCGGCCGTGAGATTCACGACCAAGATCATCTCAATGGTTTGATGGGTAGTAAAGTGCATCGCTTGTTGGGCATAGACTGCGGCGAGGGTGATCACCGTCATGATGCCCGCCTGATAGAACACGATACAGAGTAAAAATCGCGCCAAGTCTTGATATTGCCGAGCGTGAGCAAGGCTTTCCATCACACGTGAATAGGCGCTGCGAGTGAAAGCCGATTGCAACGGGCGATGTATCGCCCGCTCGCGCAAGATGAGAAAAGTAGGCAAGGCGAATAGCGCGAATAATCCCGCAGTGAGGAGCATGACGCCGGGCACAAATTCTGGCACGCCACCGCCTATTGTCTGTATGTGCCCAATATAAGCGAGCGCCACACCAAGCGAAACGATGCCGCCCAAATAGCCCAGCCCCCAGCCCCAACCCGAGACGCGCCCCAGGGCGCGCCCCCGCGCCAGTTCGGGGAGAAAGGCTGCGATCAGATTCTCGCCGCTGCCGAAGAAATAATTACTGAGCGCAATGATGGTCACCGCCAGTGCAATATCGCCCGGTCCCGGCAAGGCCAGCAGAGCAGTCCCCAACACACACCCCAGTGTAGTCAGCGCGAGCAGGCGTTTTTTCGCGCCATGCAGATCAGCATAGGCGCCGAGGAGGGGCGCAGACAGCAAGATGGCAAGATAGGACACCGCCAGCGCCGCGCTCCACACGAAGCTGGCCCAAGCCGCCTTGCCCGCCACCACCGCCACAAAATAAGCGCTGTACACGGCGGTAATGACAACGGTGGTATAGCCGGAGTTGGCGAAGTCGTACATCGCCCACGCCCATACCTCGCGCTTACTGACACCGGGATTGAGAGGACTGGCTGGTTTAACAGGCAAAGGGGCAACCTCTAAATGAGGGAGCAGGATCAGTGTGCCGGCGGGGAGCAAAGCACCCCACCCGCGTTCCCACTAAGCACTTTAATCGGCGGCGTGCGCGACGACGTAGCGTTTGACCGCTTCCACGTCAGCATCCACCGTTTCGACGCGCTGCGGCAAGCTTTCGATATTCGCCAATCCTTTGGGCCGCTCCGGATCGCGGCCAAGGGCTTCGCGGATCGCTTCCTCGAATTTAGCCGGGAGCGCGGTTTCCAGACAGATCAGCGGCACACCCGCCTCGCGGTATTCCAGCCCGACTTTAAAACCGTCGGCGGTATGCGTGTCGATCATCTGGCCGTAGCGCTGGTACACGTCACGGATGGTCTGCATACGGTCCGCATGGCTGCTGGTGCCAGAGACAAAGCCAAATTCCTGCACCCTCGCAAAATACGCGCCGCTGAGGTCGATACCTTGGCCCTTGTCCACTTTGCTCCATAGCGCACGGACTTTAGAAACATCTCGCCCCACTACATCGAACACGAAACGTTCGAAGTTAGACGCCTTGGAGATATCCATGGAGGGGCTAGAGGTATGCTGAGTCTGAGGCCGCGGTGTATAGCGGCCGGTTTTGAAGAACTCATCCAGCACATCGTTCTCGTTCGTCGCCACGATCAATTTTCGAATCGGCAAGCCCATCATGCGCGCGATGTGGCCGGCGCATACGTTGCCGAAGTTGCCGGAAGGCACGGCAAAAGAAACTTCCTCGCCGACTTCTTTGACCACCGCAAAATAAGCTTTGAAGTAGTACACGATCTGAGCCGAAACGCGCCCCCAGTTGATGGAATTGACAGCGCCTATTTTGTATTTAGCCTTGAATTCGAGATCGTTGGAGACGGCTTTGACGATGTCTTGGCAATCGTCGAACACGCCGCGCACCGCGAGGTTATGAATGTTGGGGTCTTGCAGCGAATACATCTGCGCACGCTGGAATGGACTCATTTTGCCGTAGGGCGAGAGCATGAACACGCGCACGCCGCGCTTGCCGCGCATGGCGTATTCGGCCGCTGAGCCGGTATCACCCGAGGTCGCGCCGAGGATATTGATCGACTCGTGATGCTGCGCCAAGGCGTATTCGAACAGATTGCCGAGCAACTGCATTGCCATGTCTTTGAACGCCAGCGTCGGGCCGTTGGAAAGCGCAAGAAGGTGCAAGCCCGGCTCCAAGGTGCGCACCGGCGCAATATCTTGCGCATTCTCGCCCGGGCGCGTATTGCAGTACACCTCGGCGGTATAAGTCTTATCGATGATCGCGCGCAAGTCGACGGCAGGAATATCGGTCGCAAATTTTGACAACACCGCGAACGCCAATTCACGGTAATTAAAATGCTGCCAGGACTTTAGTTCATCCAGCGAAAGCTGCGGATAGGATTCAGGCAGATACAAGCCGCCATCCGGTGCGAGCCCGCCTAACAGAATTTGCAGAAAGCTTTGCGATGGTGACTCACCGCGGGTGGAGATGTAGCGCATGACTAGCCCAGCGTTTCCAGGCGCAGTCGAGTCACCTTGCCGGAAATGGTCGACAATCCTTCGATCTTAGCGATCGCCTGATTGACGTTCTTTTCCACCGTCACATGCGTGAGCATAATGATGTCTACTTGCTCCTGTCCTTCATCCGGCTCTTTCTGAATCATGGCATCAATGGAGATTTCCATATCAGCCAGGATGCGTGTGATGTCGGCCAGCACACCAGGCTTGTCGAAGGCGCGCATGCGCAAATAATACGCGGTACGCACTTCGCTCATGGGCAGAATCGGCTCATCGGACAAGGCATCGGGCTGGAACGCGAGATGCGGCACACGATGCTCCGGGTCGGCGGTATGCATGCGCGTCACGTCGACCAAGTCCGCCACCACGGCAGAGGCCGTCGGTTCTGCGCCGGCGCCTCGACCGTAGTACAGCGTTGCGCCCACCGCATCACCCTTCACCAATATCGCATTCATTACGCCCTCTACATTGGCAATCAAACGCTTCGTCGGAATCAAGGTCGGGTGCACACGCAACTCAATCCCCTGGGCGACGCGCTTGGTAATGCCGAGCAACTTGATGCGATAGCCCAACTCCTCGGCATACTGAATATCTTCTTTGGTGAGCTTGGAAATACCCTCGGTGTAGGCCTTTTCAAATTGCATCGGAATACCGAAGGCGATGGCCGCCAGAATGGTGAGTTTGTGCGCCGCATCCACACCTTCGATATCAAATGTCGGATCGGATTCGGCATAGCCCAGGCGTTGCGCCTCGGCCAGCACGGTATCAAAGGCCAAGCCTTTGTCGCGCATCTCGGTCAAAATAAAATTCGTGGTGCCGTTGATAATGCCGGCCACCCACTCGATGCGATTTGCGCTCAAGCCTTCGCGCACCGCCTTGATGATGGGGATGCCGCCCGCCACCGCCGCTTCGAACGCGACCATCACGCCTTTGGCTTGCGCAGCGGCGAAAATTTCATTGCCATGCATGGCGAGCAGCGCCTTGTTGGCGGTCACGACATGCTTGCCATTCGCAATGGCCTTGAGCACCAAGGCTTTCGCCTGATCGGTACCGCCGATCAACTCAACCACGATATCGATCTCGGGGTTCTCCACTACCTCCAAGGGGTTGGTGGTGATTTTGATATCTTCGCCAGCATATAACACTTGCGCTTTGTTCAAATCGCGCACGGCGGCCATCTTGACCAGGATCGCGCGCCCGGCGCGGCGGGTGATTTCTGCCTGATTGCGGCGCAGCACGGTAAGCGTGCCGCCGCCGACGGTGCCGAGGCCCAGCAGGCCGACATGGATTGGTTTCATGGTGTACTCCGTGGTGAGGCTTTTACAACAGTCCGTCTTTTTTGAACATATCCTTCAGGCCGCGAATGGCCTGGCGGGTACGCGATTCGTTCTCGATCAGCGAGAAGCGTACATGATCATCGCCAAAATCACCGAAGCCGACGCCGGGTGAAACCGCGACTTTGGCATCCAGCAGTATCTTCTTGGAAAACTCCAGCGAACCCATCGCTCTATACGGCTCCGGAATCGGCGCCCATACAAACATAGTGGCCTTGGGAATTTCAATCTCCCAATTAATCGAATCCAGGCCCTTGCATAAGGCATCGCGACGCGTTTGATACATGAGGCGAATATCCTCGACGCAGTCCTGCGGGCCTTCCAGCGCCAAAATCGAGGCCACTTGGATCGGCGTAAACGTACCGTAGTCGTGGTAGCTCTTGATACGCGCCAAGGCCGCGACCAAATCTTTATTCCCCACCATGAAGCCCACACGCCAACCCGGCATGTTGTAGCTCTTGGAGAGGGTAAAAAATTCCACTGCGATTTCTTTCGCACCCGGCACCTGCAAAATCGACGGCGCTTTGTAGCCGTCGAACACGATGTCGGCATAGGCGATGTCGTGCACGATCAGGATGCCGTGCTCTTTGCAAATCCCGACCACTTTTTCGAAAAACGGTAAATCCACGCACTGCGTGGTCGGATTGCTGGGGAAATTCAGGATGAGCATCTTCGGTTTGGGGAAGGAGCTCTTGATCGCCTTCTCCAATTCATCGAAAAAATCGATGCCGGATTTCATGGGGATGTGATAGATATCCGCACCCGCGATCACCGGGCCATAGATATGGATCGGATAACTTGGGTTCGGCACCAGTACAATGTCGCCCCGATCAAGCGTGGCCAGCGCCAAATGCGCAATGCCCTCTTTCGATCCGATGGTGACAATGGCTTCGGTATCCGGGTTGATATCGACGTCGTAACGCTTTTTGTACCAAGTCGAAATCGCGCGCCGCAGACGGGGAATGCCCTTGGAAACGGAATAACGATGGGTGTCGCCGCGCTTGGCCGACTCGATCAGTTTATCGACGATGTGCTGCGGTGTCGGCTGGTCGGGATTACCCATGCCGAAATCGATAATGTCCTCACCGCGTTTGCGCGCTGCCGCCTTGAGCTCGCCGGTGATGTTGAACACATAGGGCGGAAGCCGCTTGATTCTTGAGAACGCTTCCATAGGGGGGAAATTGGCTAAAAGTTTAGAAAAGTTATAATCTTACAGTACCGTACACAGTGCCGCAACGAACCCTCTGATGAAACTGCACTTATCCCAACACCCTGGCCAAAATCTGTTCACGAATTATGGTGCAGGCTATGTGATGGTGAACCAGCAGCGGTTTGAAAAGAGCCTGATCGTATTACCGGATAAGCTGATTGATGACTGGGCGCCGCGTAGCTTGGATGAATTGACCGAGACACATTTTGAATTCTTAGCCGGCCTGGACGCGGAAATCGTCTTGCTCGGCACGGGCGCCGTACTCCACTTCCCCCACCCCCGTTTGACGGCGCCGTTGGCCACCCGGCGCATCGGTTTTGAGGTGATGGATACGTACGCGGCGGCACGAACTTACAACATCTTGATGGGTGAAGGCCGACGCGTGGCGGCGGCCCTGCTGCTATAGATCAGCCGCCAGGCATGATCTGCTCGAAGCTTTCAATCGCCGCAAATTCCGCCACTTCCTTTCTCGGCTGCTGCGTATCCGGCTGGTAGATCGCGAGTAAATGCGCGATACCGTAATTGCGCGCGGAGCGCAGTACCGGCAGGCTATCGTCGATGAGCAAGGTTTGTTGCGGATTAAATGCTTCGCGACTTTGCAGCCCTTGCCAAAATTCAGGATGCTCTTTCGGCTTACCGAATTCATGCGCACAAATCATGGCATCGAAATAATGCTCGAGACGAGTCTTGCTCATTTTCAGCGCCAGGCTTTTGTGATGCGCATTGGTCACGAGCACCACGCGCTTGCCCGCTCTGCGTATCTGCTCTAAAAAAGGCACCACATGCGGATGCACGGCAATAAGGTGTGCGACTTCCTGTTTGAGCCGTTCGATATCCAGGCCCAACTCAGTGCTCCAATAATCCATGCAATACCATTGCATGGTACCGGCCACTTTTTCATAGCGCCCGCTCAGTTCCTGCTGCGAAGCTTCCAGGCTGAGTCCCCGCTTCTCCGCATAGCGTGCAGGTACATGCTTGAGCCAGAAATGGTTATCGTAATGTAGATCGAGCAGCGTGCCATCCATATCGAGAAACACGGTCTGGATGGCGTTCCAGGAAATCATGCGGGAATTGATTCGAGGGTTAAAACAGCACGTCTTTAGATACGCCGTTGCGCCGTAAAATCTTGCGCAGGCTTTGCAAGGCTTCCATTTGAATTTGGCGCACTCGCTCACGGGTAATGCCGTGCGCATCCGCAACCTCCTCCAGCGTGCTGATATCGTGTCCATTAATACCGAAGCGGCGCTCGATCACGCTACGCTGCTTAGCAGTAAGCTGATTGAGCCATTCATGCACGTATTTTTCCACCTCAGCCCGCTGCAACAAGAATTCCGGCAAGACACCCTGCTCGTCCGGGATGGCTTCGCCGATGGAGAGGCTAGGGTCGATATCGAGCGGCGCATCGAGCGAGGCCGTACGCTCATTCAGGCTCATGATGTATCGCACCTCCTCCACCTCACAATCGACTAAGTGGGCAATTTCCTCCACCGTGGGGTCAGGTGTGCCGTGCGATTCGAGATGACGCTGGGCGCGCAGGTAGATATTGAGTTCTTTGATAATGTGCACGGGCAACCGGATGGTGCGCGATTGATTCATGATCGCGCGCTCGATGTTCTGGCGAATCCACCAAGTGGCGTAGGTGGAAAAACGAAATCCGCGCTCGGGGTCAAACTTTTCCAAGGCGTGAATCAGGCCTAAGTTGCCTTCCTCGATCAGATCCAGCAAGGCCATGCCGCGATTCACATAGTGTTTGGCGATATTGACCACCAAACGCAGATTGCACTCGATCATGCGCTGGCGTGATTCAAAATCACCTTGTTTCATCAGACGCGATATACGCCGTTCTTCATCCGGCGTGAGCAGCGCGTTCTGACCGATTTCATTCAGATAGATTTGGGTGACATCGGCTTGCAGGTCCGCCAGGAAGGGATCGACCTCCGCCGCCTCCGCCTGAGACTCGGCTTGTTCGCGCCGCTCCTCGTCTGCTTCAGCGTCAAGCGGATCGATTTCATTCGGATCGCTGGATTCCCGGTTCATGAGGGTTTATCACTCGGCAGATATTTCAGCGGATCGACCGGCTTGCCCAAGCGGCGAATCTCAAAGTGAAGCTTCACCCGGTCGGCGTCAGAGTTACCCATCTCGGCAATTTTTTGACCTTTTACCACGGTTTGACCTTCCCTCACCAAGACTTGGTTGTTGTGCGCATAGACGCTGAAATAACTCTTGTTGTGCTTGATGATAATGAGTTTTCCATAGCCCCGCAAAGTACTGCCAGTATGCACTACTTTACCCGAGGCGGAAGCGATCACCGTTTGGCCAGGATTGCCGCCGATATCCACACCCTTCGAGTTGCCATTGTCATTAAAGTTGGTGAGGATTTTACCACTGGCCGGCCACCCCCAATCAACTGAATCTTCTTCATCACCGGACGCATCAGGTTTTGTCGGCTCCGGCGCTGCAGCCGGTTTGGGCGGCTCGGCTTTGGCGATTTCCGGCTTCGGCGGCGCGACTATTACGGGTTTAGCCGCAGGCTTTTCCAACTGGGCCAGAGCTTGATCCGAATAGATCTGTTTGGTCGCCTTGGGCTCGGTCTTAAGACTCGGCTCGGTCGACGGCAGCGGCTTGGCTTCGGCGGACGGAATGGGTTTGAGCGGGGTCGTGATCTCGGTTTGTGAAGACGTGAGCCGCAGGATCTGACTGATACGGATGGTGTACGGCGCTTGTATGCCGTTCCACTCAGCCAACTCTTTATAGTCTTGTCCATGCTCCAGCGCGATGCTGTACAGCGTGTCGCCCTTTTGCACGGTATAGGTGGCGGGGCGCCAATCCGGCTCTTTGGGCTTGGCTGCGGGTTTTTTACTGGGCGAGGAAGACTGTGATGAGGGCAGGCGATCGATGACGGGTGCGCGCGAATGCGTCGTAGTGCAACCGCCGATCATGACCATCATGACGAGTGCTACAAGGCTGATTGTTAACGCATTCATTCTCAGCACACTTGTCCTTTAGTTTTTAACCGGTCACGAATCCAGCTAAGCAATGCCACCCAGTAACGGTACAAACTTTACTTGCTCTAACTCGGTGTGTTGAAAGCCCTGTGGCGTGCGCTCCACCACGGTGAGCTTCTGCGTTTCCGTGCCGATGGGTAGCACCAATCGCCCCCCCATTTCCAACTGGGACAGGAGTTCTTGCGGAATATGCGTCGCCGCCGCAGCCATCACAATGACATCGTATGGTGCAAATTCCGCCAAGCCCAAGGTACCATCGGCGTATTTGACTTTGACATTGGGGATGCGGATTTCGCGCATGTTCTTGCGTGCTTTGGCAATCAACGGGGCAATGCGTTCCACTGAATACACTTCTTTGGCGACACGCGATAGCACAGCAGCCTGATAACCGCATCCGGTGCCGATCTCAAGCGCTTTATGGATGTCGCGGCCAGCGCGCGCCAGTTCGATCATGCGCGCCACGGTATAGGGCTGAGAAATGGTTTGGCCGAAACCAATAGGCAATGAAATATCTTCATAGGCGCGGCTGGAAAGCGCTTCATCCACGAAGATATGGCGCGGAATGTCGTTCATCGCGGCCAACACC
Organism: Pseudomonadota bacterium; assembly: GCA_038042985.1. Taxonomy (GTDB): domain Bacteria; phylum Pseudomonadota; class Gammaproteobacteria; order Burkholderiales; family Thiobacteraceae; genus RBG-16-58-11. The sequence continues at coordinate 8,679 of JBBTCZ010000022.1, read as the reverse complement.
ACTTCGTCTTTGATGCCCTGCGCACGCAGACGCTCCAACATGCGCGCCCGAGTGCGCTGCGAAGTCATGCCGATGCCGGAAAAACGCTGATTCATTCCTGCATCCACCGTTTAATCGAATCGAGCTGCTCGAAATGGGTCAGATCGATCTGCAAGGGTGTGATGGAAACCCGGCCCTGCGCTACCGCGTGAAAATCGGTGCCTGCCCCAGCATCCTGCGCCCCCCCTGCCGCACCCACCCAATACACGGTTTCGCCGCGCGGGCTCTCGGCTTTTACCACTGGTTCCGCCTTGTGGCGTTTACCCAAGCGGGTAGTTTCCATACTTTTAAGTTCCGCATACGGCAGATCCGGCACATTTACATTCAGCAGCATGGGTCGGGACAGGGCATGTTCTCGGTAACGATTAACCAGATCCAGCGCGACCTGCGCCGCCGTTGCGTAATGGCCCATAGTAACACCGGCCAGCGATATCGCGATTGAAGGAATACCGAGCAAAAACCCCTCGGTTGCGGCGGCGACGGTGCCCGAGTAAATCGTGTCATCCCCCATATTCGCGCCATGATTGATGCCGGAGATCACCATATCCGGCAGCTGCGGCAACCAACCGGTCACGGCAAGATGCACGCAATCGGTAGGCGTGCCGTTCACGTAGTAGAAACCGCTGGAGGACTTGCGTAGTGTCAGCGGACGATCCAGGGTGAGTGAATTGCTTGCGCCGCTGCGATCGCGCTCGGGCGCCACCACCGTCACTTCCGCAACCGTGCCGAGGGCTTGCGCTAAGGCAGCGAGGCCGGGTGCGAAATAACCATCGTCGTTGGAAAGTAGGATCCGCATTGGATTTAAATGTCGGGGTTCGAATTATTCATTTCGAGTTCGACTCGAAACCCGAAACAGGGAATATTTGGTCGGGGCGAGAGGATTTGAACCTCCGACCACTTGTCCCCCAGACAAGTACGCTACCAGGCTGCGCTACGCCCCGAAAGCGTGAATTATATCGAATGCGGTGCTGATCAGAAAGGCAATACGTAGAATCAGACGCGAAAAAAATTTTACGCGTTGAGAAAGTGCAGAATGCTTTGAATTTCGCGGCGCACGTAAGTCAGATCAACCGGCCCACTGTGCGCTGAGACGGAGTCATGGTTGCTATGGTTGCGCGAATTCACGGGAACGGCTTCGGCGAGGCTGGCATCCAAACGATTGCGCGCGCCGCTAATCGTAAAGCCCTGCTCATACAACAACTCGCGAATACGGCGAATCAATAGCACTTCATGGTGCTGATAATACCGGCGGTTACCGCGGCGTTTTACCGGCTTGAGCTGTGTGAATTCCTGCTCCCAGTAGCGCAGCACATGCGGCTTCACGCCGCACAGCTCGCTTACTTCACCGATCGTGAAGTAACGCTTCGCCGGGATGGGCGGCAGCTCAACTTTCGGCGGTAACGGGTTGATTTCCGGCATATGACGATTCCACCATGGCTTTCAGCTTTTGACTCGCATGGAAAGTCACCACGCGGCGCGCTGATATTGGAATCTCCGCACCGGTTTTTGGATTACGGCCGGGGCGTTGTGGTTTGTCACGCAATTGAAAGTTGCCGAAGCCAGAAAGCTTGACGCTCTCCCCTGCTTCCAGCGCATGGCGGACTTCTTCAAAGAAGGATTCCACCATATCTTTGGCCTCGCGCTTATTCAGCCCTACTTTTTCAAAAATCATGTCGGCTAGTTCGGCCTTTGTTAAGGTCATTATCGCTCCTCACGATCCCAGACGATTATCTCAATTTTGCCCCGAAACGGTCCGAAAGGACCTGGGTCAGGCGGGTGATGACCGTTTCAACTTCCTGATCGGTCAATGTTTTTTCAGTATCCTGCATCAATATCCGGAATGCAAGACTTTTCTTACCAGAATCAATGCCTTTGCCGCTATACAAGTCGAAAACGGCCAAGTCCGTAACCCATTTCGGCGAGCTTTCGCGCATCGCGTCCAGCAACACTTCAGAAGCTACATTTTCGTCGACGATCACTGCAATATCGCGACGAACAGGTGGAAATTTCGCAATTTCGGTGAACTTAGGCAAGCGGCACGCAAGTACTGCGCTCAAATCCATTTCGAACAATACCGGCGTTTGCGGCAGTGCATATTGCTGCACCCATTTCGGATGCAGTGCCCCGATCCAACCAATCGCTTTCCCGCTGAGAAGGATTCGTGCCGATTGCCCCGGATGCAGCGCCGGGTGGGGTGCAGCTTCGAAGCGCGCCACTTCGGACCAGAGCAAGGCTTCCAGATCACCCTTAAGATCGAAAAAATCCACCTCGCGCGAAATGGAACCCCACTGCTCGGGGAGCGCCGCGCCATAACATAATGCCGCTAGGCGCATCGGCTGCACCAACGCCTGCTCCGCAGCTCCGAACACGCGCCCTATTTCAAACACACGTAGTCGGGGCTGCTTGCGATTGAGATTGAAACGCAGGACGTCCACCAGCCCACCCCACAGCGTGGAGCGCATCACACTCATCTGCGCGGCGATCGGATTTTTCAATGCTACTGGATGCGCATTGCCGGCAAGGTCCGCTTCCCAACTCGGCTCAACGAAGCTGTAGGTGATGACCTCTTGATAGTCGCGCGACACCAAGCGCTCGCGCAACTGTTCCTCCGGTCTCGCCGCATCGGGTTTTGGCAACAGGTCGAGTCGCGCGCGGGGTGGCACGGCTGGAATATTGTCATAACCGTACAGCCGGGCGATCTCCTCGATCAGGTCTTCCTCGATGGATAAATCAAACCGATAGCTCGGCGGCGTGACTTGAAACGCATCGCCTTTAGTCTCCACACCAAGATGCAGCCGCTTCAGCAGGCTTTCAATTTGGCTAGGGCTGAGATCCAGACCTAAAACCTTACACGCACGCGCGGCGCGTAGGCGAATCGGATTGCGCGCGGGTAACTTACCTTCCACTTCCGCCACCGGCCCCGCTTGGCCGCCGCAAATTTCAAGCATCAACTGGGTCGCGCGCTCAATGCACGCACGGGTCGCCGCAAAATCCACACCGCGTTCAAAACGATGCGAGGAATCGGTGGACAAGCCCAAGCGACGCGCACGTCCCGCAATGATGTCGGGCGTAAAAAAGGCCGACTCCAGAAACACATCGCGCGTAGTGTCATCCACCGCAGTTTCCGCACCGCCCATGATGCCGGCTAGCGCTACGGCGCGCGCGTCATCGGCAATAACCAGCATGTCGGCTTCCAGCGTCACAGTCTGCTCGTTAAGCAGTTTTATTTGCTCGCCCGCTTGGGCCATACGCACCGTGATGCCACCATTTAATTTGGCGAGATCAAAAGCGTGCAGGGGTTGCCCTTGTTCGAGCAAGACATAGTTAGTTATATCCACTACCACACTGATGCTTCGTATTCCACTGCGCGCGAGACGCTTGACCATCCACTCGGGCGTCGCCGCCTTGGCATTCACGCCACGCACGATGCGGCCGCAGTAGCGCGGGCAGTCATTGGGCGATAGCACTTTTACCGCCAGCGTCGCGTCATGCGTCGCGCTCACTGGCTCGATAGGCGGGAGCGCCAAGGCGGCGCCGGTGACAGCCGCCACTTCGCGCGCCACCCCGGTAACGCTTAAGCAGTCGCTGCGATTCGGCGTCAGCTTGATCGTATAAAGTTGATCGTTAAGATCGAGGTATTCGCGAATATCCTTGCCCACAGGCGCATCAGCCGGCAATAGCAACAAGCCCGGCGCCTCTTCCGCTAGACCTAATTCCTGTTCCGAGCACAGCATGCCGGCCGACTCCACACCGCGCACCTTGGCTTGCTTGATGGTGATCTTGGGTAAGACCGCACCGACCAGCGCGCATGGTACTTTTGCGCCGGCATGCACATTGGCCGCACCGCAAACGATTTGCAGCGGCACACCCTGCCCGACATCGACTTGGCAGACATTCAGGCGGTCGGCGTCGGGATGCTTCGTAAGCGATAACACTTGCGCTACCACCACCTTGTCGAACAGCGGCACAGCCGGTTCCATTTCCTCGACTTCCAGACCCGCCATGGTCAGTGCGTGACCCAACGCCGCGCTATCGAGCGCGGGATTAACGTAGGTGCGTAACCAGTTTTCGGAAAATTTCATGTTACTAATTAAATTGTTTCAAAAACCGCAAATCGTTCTCAAAGAACAATCTCAAATCATTCACCCCATAGCGCAGCATCGCCAGGCGCTCGACACCGAGCCCAAAAGCGAAGCCGATATATTTTTCGCTGTCGATGTTCACGTGCTTCAACACATTCGGGTGCACCATGCCGCAGCCGCCAATTTCTAGCCAGCCGCCATTCCAGCTCATGTCGATCTCAGCCGAAGGTTCTGTGAAGGGGAAAAACGACGGACGGAAACGCACCTGCAAATCATCGCGTTCGAAGAAACGCTGCAAGAAATCCTGCACCACGCCTTTCAGATTGGCGAAGCTCACGTCTTCGTCCACCCATAAGCCTTCCACCTGATGGAACATGGGGGAATGAGTCGCATCCGAATCCACGCGGTAAACCCGCCCTGGTGCGATGATTTTCAGCGGCGGCTCATGCTTCTGCATATAGTGCACTTGCACCGGCGAGGTATGGGTGCGCAACACATGTTTGTCGTCAATGTAGAAGGTATCGTGCATCGCCCGCGCCGGATGATTCTCAGGAATATTCAGCGCGGTGAAATTATAGAAATCAGTTTCGATCTCGGGCCCGTCCGCCACCTCGAAGCCGATCGAATGGAACAAGGCCTCGATGCGCGACATGGTACGCGTCACCGGATGCAAACCGCCCATGCCCAAACCGCGGCCGGGCAAGGTGACATCGAGCGCTTCTTGCGCGAGCTGTGCTTCTAGCGCTTGCGCTTTGATCGCATCGCGTCGGTCGTTGAGCGCGGCTTCGATCTGCTGCTTGGCAACATTGATGCGAGCGCCTGCGGCGGGGCGCTCCTCGGCGGAGAGCGTTCCCAGCGTTTTCATTAACAGGGAAATCTCGCCGGTTTTACCTAACCACTTGGCTTTGGCATTTTCCAGATCAGCAGCCACAGTGGTTGCGGTCAGCGTGGCGATCGCATCCTGAACAATAGCGTCGAGATTTTCGATAGAGGACATATCGGCTTTGGAAATAAAAAAGGAGGCGTCGCCGCCTCCTTTTTTGGACTTGCTTACTTAGGCTGCGAGGCTGGCCTTGGCTTGCTCTGCGAATTTCGCAAAAGCAGGTTTGTCGAACACCGCCAGATCGGCCAGCATTTTACGATCGACTTCGATCATGGCGCGTTTCAGGCCATTCATGAAGCGGCTGTAGTTCAGGCCACATTCACGCGCACCCGCATTGATACGTGCAATCCACAAGGAGCGGAATTGGCGCTTTCTTTGGCGACGATCGCGATAGGCATATTGCCCGGCTTTCATCACCGCTTCTTTGGCGATGCGATAAACGTTACCCCGGCGGCCGCGATAACCTTTGGCCAGGTCCAGGACTTTTTTGTGACGCGCTCGGGCGGTTACACCACGTTTGACTCTTGGCATAGTGTTCTCCCTTTACGCGTACGGCATCATTGAGCGCACGCGGCGTACATCAGCCACGTGAACTGCCGACATACCGCGCAATTGACGCTTGCGCTTGGTTGTCTTCTTGGTGAGGATGTGACGCAGATTTGCATGCGTCCGTTTTAAGCCGCCACTGCCGAGCGCTTTGAAACGCTTGGCCGCACCGCTTTTAGTCTTCATTTTCGGCATTTTTTACTACTCCGCATTCGTTAAATTAAAATCAAACCGGCGTCATGCCGACCGGGAAGCTACTGCTTAACTGCTTCCGCTTTTTCCGGTTTGTGCTTCTTCGAAGGCGAGAGAACCATCACCATTTGCCGCCCTTCCATCTTAGGGAACTGCTCAACTTGGCCGTAATCGACCAGATCAGCTTCGACCCGTTTCAGTAGCCGTACACCCAGCTCCTGATGGCTCATTTCCCGTCCGCGAAAGCGCAACGTGATTTTGGTTTTATCGCCTTCCTCTAGGAAACGTATCAGGTTGCGTAGTTTTACCTGATAATCTCCCTCATCCGTTCCCGGACGAAACTTTACTTCCTTGACCTGGATCTGCTTCTGCTTCAGCTTCGCCTCGTGTCGCTTTTTGCTTTCCCGGTATTTGAACTTGCCGTAATCCATCAAACGGCAAACCGGGGGTACCGCAGTCGGCGCGATCTCTACCAGATCGATCTCTTTTTCCTCGGCCAAAGCCATGGCTGCTGCCAAGGATACGACGCCAATTTGCTCACCTTCGACACCTATGAGACGCACTTCCGGCGCGGTGATCTCTTCGTTCATCCGCGCATCTTTTTCTTGGCTGATAGCAAAAACCTCCAATCAAGTTAAAGCGAGGAGCCCGCTAGCATAAGCCAGCGGGCTCCTCGCCGAATTCAGCCCTTACGCTTTCGCGTTGACTTCCCGTTTGAGTTTGTCGATGAACTCGGCCACGGACATCTGACCCAGGTCTTCACCCTTGCGGGAGCGTACGGCCACCTTGTTTGCTTGCACCTCTTTATCACCTACGATGACTTGGTAGGGCAACTTTTGCAAACTATGTTCCCGTATTTTATAGGTTATTTTCTCATTTCTCAAGTCCGTTTCGACTCTTAGGCCCTGAGCGAGCATTTCTTCGGCCACTTTTGCCACATATTCGGCTTGGCCGTCGGTGATATTCATGAGCATCACCTGCACCGGCGACAGCCACAGCGGCATGGCGCCGGCATGGTGCTCGATCAGCATGCCGATGAAGCGTTCGAGCGAGCCCAGGATCGCCCGATGCAGCATTACAGGCACTCTTCGGCTGTTATCTTCGGCTACATAGGTGGCCCCGAGACGGTCCGGTAGGGCAAAATCGAGCTGGATCGTGCCGCATTGCCACACCCGGGCCAGGCAATCCTTGAGCGCAAATTCGATCTTGGGCCCGTAAAAGGCGCCTTCACCCGGCTGTAAGTCATATTCCAGCCCTTTGTGCTTGAGCGCGGCTTCCAGGGCGGCCTCGGCCTTATCCCACACCTCATCCGAGCCGACGCGCTTCTCCGGCCGGGTGGAGAACTTGATCCCCACCTCAAGGAAGCCAAAATCCTTATATACAGCCAGCAGCAAGTCGATAAAGGAGGAGACTTCGTCCTGAATCTGATTTTCGGTACAAAAAATATGCGCATCGTCCTGCACGAAGCCGCGCACGCGCATGATACCGTGCAGGGCGCCGGAGGGCTCGTTGCGGTGGCAAGAGCCAAACTCAGCCAAGCGCAACGGCAAATCGCGATAGCTCTTCAGCCCCTGATTAAAAATCTGGATATGGCCCGGGCAATTCATCGGCTTCACCGCGTAGTCGCGGTTTTCCGAGGCCGTGGTGAACATGTTTTCTCGGTAGTTTTCCCAGTGGCCGGATTTTTCCCACAGCACGCGGTCCATCACCATGGGTGTTTTCACTTCTTGATAGCCGTGAATGGTCAATTGCTTACGGATATATTGCTCGATCTGCTGCCAGATCACCCAGCCCTTGGGATGCCAGAACACCATACCCGGCGCTTCGTCTTGCAAGTGGAACAGATCGAGCTGCTTGCCCAGTTTGCGGTGATCGCGCTTCTCCGCTTCTTCCAGGCGATACAAATAAGCGTCGAGGTCTTCTTTCTTCGTCCACGCGGTGCCGTACACGCGCTGCAACATTTCGTTTTTGGAATCGCCGCGCCAATAAGCACCGGCGATTTTCATCAATTTGAAAACTTTTAGCTTGCCGGTAGACGGCACATGCGGGCCGCGGCACAAATCAATAAAATCGCCCTGTTTGTAGAGAGACAGTTCTTCATCGCCGGGAATCGACTCGATGATCTGCGCCTTGTAATGCTCGCCCATATTCTTGAAAAACTGGATTGCATCGCTTCGCGCCATGACGCTACGGGCGACGGGATAATCACGCTTGGCAATCTCGCCCATGCGCTTTTCAATCGCGGCCAAATCTTCCGGAGTAAACGGGCGCTGATAGGAAAAATCGTAGAAGAAACCATCATCAATTACCGGGCCGATGGTCACTTGCGCCTCGGGGAATAATTCTTTCACCGCCTGTGCCAAGAGATGCGCTGCGGAATGGCGGATCACATCCAGGCCTTCTGCGTCTTTGTCGGTAACAATCGCTAATGCTGCATCGTTCTCAATTTTGAATGAGGTATCGACCAATTTGCCATCCACTCGCCCGGCCAACGCCGCGCGTGCAAGACCCGCACCGATTGACGCCGCTACTTCAGCGACTGTCACCGGGTGATCAAACTTGCGCTCCGAACCATCGGGCAAACGAATATTGGGCATGGACTACCAAGTTCCAAAATGACAGAAGCCAGGCATCGGCCTGACTTCTGTTCTTAGCTGGTAGGCGCGATTGGACTCGAACCAACGACCCCCACCATGTCAAGGTGATGCTCTAACCAGCTGAGCTACGCGCCTAGGGAGGGCGCATTATACGGGTAAGTCACTTAATGCTCAAATGTTGCGTAAGCCGCGAGCAACGCTACTTCAGGTGTTCTTCAAGTCTTCCCAATCTTTTATAGACTCTTGGAATTCATGAAATTCCTCGATTTCTTTTTCTTTGTTTTTTTGAGACTTTTAGTTCTATTGCGTTGCTGGTGTATTGAGTAAAAGGAACCCCAAT
>JBBTCZ010000021.1:0-12379 GCA_038042985.1 Pseudomonadota bacterium | reverse complement strand
TGCGATGTCTTCGGTGGGGCGCAGTCCGCGCGCGAGTACGGTGGCGATGGTCATGGGTTTAGGTTTTGTCTCGATATTCGCACAAATCCCGAATCAAGCATTCCGGGCAATTTGGCTTGCGTGCCTTGCACACATAGCGCCCGTGCAGAATCAGCCAGTGATGCGCATCATGCTTAAATTCATCCGGTACGAATTTTAGCAGCTTCCGCTCCACCTCCAGCACGGTTTTGCCGGGAGCGATCCCAGTTCTATTCGCCACGCGAAAGATATGGGTATCGACTGCGATGGTCGGCTCGCCAAAAGCGGTGTTGAGTATCACATTCGCCGTTTTGCGCCCCACGCCGGGCAGGCTTTCCAGCGCTTCCCGCTCGCGCGGCACTTCGCCGCCGTATTGCTCAAGCAATATCTTGCATGCGGCGATGATGTGTTTGGCCTTGCTGTGATACAGGCCGATGGTTTGGATATAGCGCTCCAAGCCGGCAATGCCTAACTTGTAAATGGCGGCGGGGGTGTTGGCGATCGGGAAGAGTTTGCGCGTGGCGAGATTCACGCCCTTGTCCGTGGCCTGGGCCGACAGAATCACCGCGATCAATAACTCGAATGGCGTTTTGTATTCGAGTTCGGTGGTGGGGTGGGGATTGAGGTCACGCAGGCGGGAGAAGATTTCGTGGCGCTTGGCGGGGTTCATGAGTTTATCTTGGGAAAAACCATTAACCACGGGGGTCACGGGGCACACGGGGAAAAGAATTCAAACGTAAAAGTGTTTGGTATTCCCCGTGAACTCCGTGTTCCCCGTGGTTCAAGTTATTTTGGGTTTAGGTTTGGCCGCCAGCAGGAACGAGGGGGATGGTCTGATGTTTTGTCGCGCGTTGGTCGAGCCAATTCTTGCCGGCGATCAACAGTCCCAAACCGAAAAACGCGCCAGGCGGCAGGATGGCCAACAGGAAACCTTTGTAATCGGGCAACACGTGCCACACCCAGGTTTTGGCGGCTTCGCCGAACACCAGATCGATGCCGGAAAACAGCGTGCCTTTGCCTACGAGCTCGCGCATGCCGCCCAAGATCACCAGCACCAGCATGAGGCCGATACCCATCACAAAACCATCCACGACCGAGGGGAGGAAACGGTTTTTGGAGGCGAAGGCTTCGGTGCGCGCCAGCACGATGCAATTGGTGGTGATGAGTGGAATGAAAATACCCAGCACTAAATACAGGGGGTGTACGTACGCTTGCATCGCCAGTTGAATCGCCGTTACCAGCGCGGCGATGATGAGGATAAATACCGCGATGCGGATTTCTTTTGGCACCAGGTTGCGGATGAGAGAGATCGCGCCATTGCTGGCGGCCATCACCAGTGCGGTGGCAAGGCCGAGGCTGAAGGCATTCACCACCGAGGTGCTGATGGCGAGCAGCGGACAGAGACCGAGTAATTGCACCACGCCGGTGTTTTGTTTCCATAAACCGTTTTTGGTAATTTCGCGATAGGAAGGCTGGCTCATGTTGACTCCTTGGGTAGCATCGGCTGCGCATAAATCTCGCTGCCGTATTGTTCATAATAGCGCAGGGCTTTATGCACCGCTTTCACCACCGCGCGCGGCGTGATGGTGGCGCCGGTCATATAGTCGAAGCGACCGCCGTCCTTTTTGACCTTCCATGCGCGGCTATCGGGTTGGACCAGCGATGCATGATCGAATTGCTTGATCCAGTCGCTTTTGGCGGCTTCGATGTAGTCGCCCAGGCCCGGCGTTTCCTTGTGAGAGATCACGCGTACACCGGCGAGTTCGCCATTGGCGCGGATTGCGATCAAGAGCGTAATTTTGCCGCTATAACCATCCGGCGCGATCGCTTCCAGCACCAAGGCCGCGGGCGCGCCGTTTAAGCGCGCGCGGTAAGCGGCGGTGGGTCTTGTCGTGCCGAGTTCCGGGGTGGGGGGGAGCATCGTGACATCATTCACGATCGCGTTGTTGAAGAGCGCATTCGGCAGCGCCTGCTTGATCAGGGCAAGCTTAGCTTGTTCCTCACTCTTGGCAATATTGTCTTTGGTGATATCGAAGGTGTAAGCCAGCAGCCCCGTGCCGAGCACCGTGAACGCGATCAACGCCAGCGCCGTACGTAAGGAATTCTTCGCGGCCGTGATCATGGCTTGTCCTTTTCCTTGACGGGATCCTTGATATGCCCGAAAACGCGCGGCTGGGTGTAGGCATCAATCAGCGGTACGCACATATTCAAGATCAACACTGCGAATGCTACGCCATCCGGATAGCCGCCCCAAGTGCGGATCAAATAGATCAGTGCACCGATCGCCGCACCGAAGATGAGCTTGCCCTTGGGCGTAGTGGCGCCGGTGACCGGATCGGTGGCGATGAAGAATGCGCCGAGCAGCGCGCCGCCGCTGGCCAGATGAAACCAGGGCGCGGCAAAGCGCGCCGCATCGTATGCATGAAAGCCGAAGGACAGCAACGCCAAACTGCCCAGCAAGGCCAGCGGGATGTGCCAAGTGATGATGCGCTGCTGCAAGAGATAAACCCCGCCCGCGAGATAAGCCAGCGCGATCAATTCGCCGCCTTTGCCGCCGACATAACCAAATACAGGCATGGCGGCGATGTCCGCGATAGGGCGACCGAGCAGGATTTGGGTGCGCACGGTGTCGAGCGGCGTGGCCAGGGTGAGCGCGTCCAGCTTCATGCCCGCCGGCAACTCGCCACCGAAGATAAAGCGCAGCGTGTCGCCGAGCGATAAGTGCGCATGCGCCAGGGTATCGACCACCGGCCATTGCGTCATGTGCGCGGGGAAGGAAATCAACATCACCGCGTAACCCACCATCGCCGGATTGAATAAATTATTGCCCAAGCCGCCATACAAATGTTTCGCCACTACGATGGCAAATAGCGTGGCGATCACGATCAACCACCAGGGTGCTAACGGCGGCATGGACAGCGCCAGCAGCCAGGCCGTTACCAGCGCACTGCCATCTAGTAAAAACGGTTTGATTGCTTGTTTACGCAGGCGCAGCATCGCCGCTTCCGCGCCGATCGCCGTCAGGCTGGCCAGCACGATGCTCACCAAAATCGCCGGGCCGAAATACAGTTGATAAATCGCGATCGCCGGCAAAAGCGCGAACAGCACTTTTAGCATGACGCTGCTGACACTGGCGTTGTTAGAGACGAAGGCCATATCTTAAGAAACTGCTTTGCCGCGAATTAACGCGAATTTGCGCGAATTAAGAAAAAACATTCTGATTCCAATCTCGGTGTTGATGTGCGGTTTTAATTTGCGTTCATTCGCGTTAATTCGCGGCCAAAAGTTTTGATTGTTACGGCGTCTCCGCCGGCTTTTCCATCGCGTGCTTAAGCTGTGCGCGCCGCGCTTCGATTTCCCGGATTTCCTGTAGTTTATCCGCTGGCAAATTGTCTACGTTTTTCGGCTCGACGCCGGCGCGTTTCAATTTGGCGCGGTCGATCGCGGCTTGAATCGCGGCTTGCTTGTTGTCGGCCTCGGTGTGGCCGGTCACCGGTGTTTTGGGCCCTTGGGTTTTGGCCGCCAATTTGTCGGCGCGGTCTTTTTTCTCGCGCTCGATGCGGTAGTCGCGGAACTCGTGCCGATCGCGCGCGATGTCGGCCTTGTCTTTTTCGCGTTCGCGCGCCCAAATTTCGCTTTTCGCAAAGCGGTAATACTGGACCAGCGGAATGTGGCTGGGGCAGACGTAATCGCAACAACCACATTCGATGCAATCAAACAAATCGTATTCCTGCGCCTTGCCGAATTCTTTGCCGCGCGCGAACCAATACAACTCCTGCGGTTGTAATTCCACCGGGCAGGCTTGGGCGCAGAGGGTGCAGCGAATGCAGGGCAGCGCCGGCGGCGGCGCAGGAAAAAGCTTGGGCGAGGTCGCGATCAGGCAGTTAGTGGCTTTGATCAGCGGCGCTTGGTCGGCGGGCAGCTTAAAGCCCATCATCGGCCCGCCCATGATGTAGCCTTGGGTGTCGGCGCGCGGTGGGCCGGCAAGCGCGACCAAATCGCGCGCCGGCGTGCCGATCAAGGCTTCGAAGTTTTGCGGCCGTTCGACGTTGCCGGTAACCGTGACCATGCGTGAAATCACCGGCTCGCCGTGCAGCACCGCGCGCGCCAGCGAATAAGCAGTGGCGACGTTGAATACTTGCACGCCGATTTCGGTGGAACGACCGCCGGCAGGCGGCTCTTTACCCGTGAGAATCTTGGTCAGTTGTTTGGCCCCGCCGGAGGGGTATTTGGTGGGCACCACCACGACTTCGAAGTCAGTGCCTGCGCAGGCGGCGCGCAGGGCTTGGATCGCTTCTGGTTTGTTGTCTTCGATACCGATCAGCACTTCAGTCGCGCCCAGCATGTGTTGCATGATCTTGGCGCCACTGATGATTTGATCCGCGCGTTCGCGCATCAACAGATCGTCGCAGGTGATCCACGGCTCGCATTCGGCGCCATTCAGAATCAGCGTCGGGACATTGGGGTGGCGGCCAGGGTTGAGTTTGGCATGGCTTGGAAACACTGCGCCACCCATGCCGGCCAGCCCCAGATCGCGTAGCCGGTTGCGCAATTCGCTCGGGTTCATCGCGGCGTAATCGAGCGGCGTGCGTTCCACCCATTGATCGGCGCCATCCGGCTCGATGCTGATGCACAAGTCGGGCAAGCCGGAAGGATGAGGTACGGTAGCCATTTCAATTGCGCTGACGGTGCCAGAGGTCGGCGCATGCACGGCGCAGGAAATATAGCCATCGGCTTGGCCGATCATTTGGCCCTTTAGCACCCGCTCCCCAACACTCACGATAGGTTTGGCGCGGTTGCCGATGTGTTGATGCATGGGTACGATCAGCCGTGTGGGTAAGGGCGCGGCGGCAATCGGCAGCGTAGCCGATTCAGCTTTGTGTTGTGCCGGGTGCACGCCGCCGTGAAAGTCGAACAGTTGTCTCATCGCGCTACGCGTGTTTGATGGAATACACTGGGTATTTCCATTTCCAGGTTGTAATGTCTTCTTGGATCGGCGCCATGCTGATGCAATCTACCGGGCAGGGTGGGATGCAGAGTTCGCAGCCGGTGCATTCTGGTGCGATCACTGTATGCATGTGTTTGGCCGCACCGAGAATCGCATCTACCGGGCAGGCTTGAATGCACAGCGTGCAGCCGATGCAAAGATTTTCATCAATGACCGCTACCGCTTTTGGTTTGGTCACACCGTGTTCGGCATTGAGCGGCTTGGGCTCGACACCGAGCAATTCCGCCAGCTTGCGGATGCCTTCTTCTCCCCCCGGCGGGCATTGGTTGATATCTGCTTCCCCCGCCGCAATCGCAGTGGCATAGGGTTTGCAGCCGGGGTAGGTGCATTGCCCGCACTGCGTCTGCGGCAAGATCGCGTCGATCTTCTGCACCAGCGGGCTTTCCTCGACCTTGAATTTGATCGCGGCAAAGCCGAGCACCAATCCTAGGAATAAGGCCAAACCAGCCATGGCCAGCAACGCAGTTAGCATCGGACAGGACTCATTTCACCAGCCCGGAGAATCCCAGGAAGGCGATGCTCATCAAGCCCGCCGTGACCATGGCGATGGCCGTGCCGCGAAATGGCTGCGGCACGTCCGCGCCTTCCAGCCGCTCGCGCATGCCGGCAAAAATGATCAACACCATGGAAAAGCCCACCGCACCGCCAAAACCAATTAAGAGTGCCTCAACCAGGTCATGTCGCTCTTGCACGATCAGCAGTGGAATGCCCAGCACCGCGCAGTTGGTGGTGATGAGCGGTAGATAAATCCCCAGCACTTGATACAGCAGCGGAAACACTTTGTGCAAAAACATTTCAGTGAATTGCACGATGGCCGCGATCACCACGATGAACGACAGCGTGCGCAGGTAAATCAGATCCGGGCCGAGCAAATAAGTATCGACTAGATAACTGGCGCCAGAACCGAGGGTGAGCACGAAAGCGGTGGCGGCAGCCATGCCGATGGAAGCTTCGAGCCGTTTCGATACACCCATGAAAGGGCACAGGCCAAGAATGCGCACCAGCACGATGTTATTTACGAACACCGTACTTATTATAATGAGTAAGTAGTTTTCCATGGCCTATTGCTTAGTTAATACTGGATTATCAACCTCTTACTGCTATTCTGCAACCCTAACTAGAGCTTGATTTTTTCAAGCAAGCAGCGATTCGGCGCTGGTGTAGGGCAGGCTCAAATCTTCAGCTATACCAGCGTGGGTGACCTGGCCGCGATAGAGCTGCAAGCCATTGCGTAAACCAATGTGCTCGCGCAGCGTGGCTTGCGGGTTATGTGCCAGTTTGAGCAGGAAGGGGAGGGTGGCGTGGGTCAAGGCATCGGTTGCGCTGGCAGCTACGGCAGCCGGCATATTGGCGACGCAATAATGCACCACGCCTTCTTCGATATACGTGGGGTCGGTATGCGTGGTCGGCCGCGAGGTTTCGGATGAACCGCCTTGATCAATCGCCACATCCACCAGCACCGCGCCGCGTTTCATGCCGCGCACCATGTCGCGCGTGATCAGCTTCGGCGCACGCTTGCCGGGAATATAGATCGAACTCACTACGAGATCGGCCTCGCGTGTGAGTTCGGCGATGGCCTGCGCTTCGGAATAACGCGTCTTCAAGCGCGGGCCAAACACATCGTCCAAGTAACGCAGACGTTGCAGATTAATATCCATGATGGTGACGTCGGCACCCAGGCCCACTGCCATGCGCGCCGCTTGCGTGCCGACCGTACCGGCGCCGATCACCAACACTTTGCCGGGTGCGACGCCGGGCACGCCGCCCAACAGCACACCCGCACCACCGTTGGCCATGTGTAACGCGCTCGCGCCGACGTGAATCGCGATGCGCCCGGCCACTTCCGACATGGGAATCAGCAAGGGCAAACCGCCCGTGGCATCGGTGACGGTTTCATAGGCTACCGCGATGACTTTTTTCTTGATCAGGGATTGGGTCAGTTCTAGCGAGGCGGCGAGATGCAAATAGCAAAAGAGGACTTGATCCTCGTGTAGCCACGCGAGCTCGGCCAGCTGTGGCTCTTTTACTTTAACGATGAGCGGGCATTTATAGACTGCTTGCGCATCCGGTGCGATGCGCGCGCCGGCTGCGATGTAATCGGCGTCGCTCATTCCGATCGCTGCGCCAGCATTGGCTTGAACCTGTACTTCGTGCCCAGCGGCGACCAGCGCATGCACGCCGGCCGGCGTGACGCCGACACGGAATTCGTGGTCTTTGATTTCTTTGGGGACGCCGATCAGCATTGGAGTTTGAAGTAAATTTGTAAAATCCTTTTGCCGCGAATTAACGCGAATTTACACGAATAAACAGCGGTTCTGGTGCTTAATCTTATGCCCTGATGCGATGAGTGCATGCGGTTTTAAATTCGCGCCCATTCGCGTTAATTCGCGGCTAAAGGTTTTTTAAATCTCAACCTGCGAACCCAACTCGATCACCCGATTGGTCGGAATGTGGAAAAAGCTCATAGCGCTTTCTGCATTGCGCGCCATGCCGATGAAAAGATGTTCGCGCCACAGCGCCATGCCGGGCAAGCCGGTGGAGATGATGGTTTCGCGGCTCAAGAAAAATGAAGTTTGCATCATCTCGAATTCCAAGCCGAACTGCTTGCACAGGAGCAGGGCTTTGGGGATGTGCGGCGAATCCTTGAAGCCATAGTGCAAGTAGAGCCGATAAAAGCCGCCGCCGAGATTTTCCACATTTACGCGCTTGCTCGCCGAGATATAAGGTTCATCTTCGGTCACCACGGTCAGGAATACCACGCGCTCATGCAGCACTTTGTTATGCGCCAGATTGTGCAGCAGCGCATGCGGCACGCCTTCGCGGCTGGCGGTCATGAATACGGCCGTGCCGGCGACACGCGTCGGGGGATGCGCCAATAAGCCTTGGATGAATGGCTCCAAGGCGATGGCGCCGGTTTGCATGCGTTGCAACAGGATTTGGCGGCCGCGTTTCCAGGTGGAGAGCAGCGTGAAGACGAGTAGGCCGATCAGCAAGGGGAACCATCCGCCGTCGAGCACTTTGAGCGAGTTGGCGGCGAAGAAAGCCAAATCCACGGCGAGGAAGACGATGAGGCCCATGAAAGCGATATAGCGGTTCCAGCGCCAGAGGGTCAGCACTACTACAAAGCCCAGAATGGTGTCGATCACCATGGTGCCGGTAACCGCGATGCCATAGGCGGCGGCCAAGTGGCTGGAAGATTGGAATCCCAGCACCAAGGCGATGATGCCAGCCAGCAGCGCCCAGTTAATGAAGGGAATATAGATTTGCCCGATCTCATGCTCCGAGGTGTGGATAATTTGCATGCGGGGTAGATAGCCCAACTGAATGGCTTGGCGCGTGACCGAGAAAGCGCCGGTGATCACCGCTTGCGACGCGATCAGGGTGGCGGCGGTGGCGATGGCGATGAGCGGGAACAGCGCCCAACTCGGCGCTTGAAGATAGAACGGGTTGGCGACAGCCGAAGGCTCGCGAATCAGCAACGCACCCTGGCCGAAATAATTGAGCAGCAAGGCCGGCAGCACGAAGAGAAACCAGCCGTAGCGAATCGGCTTGCTGCCAAAATGTCCCATGTCGGCATACAGCGCCTCAGCACCGGTGACCGCCAACACCACTGAGCCCAGCACGAGAAAGCCATACCCTCCATTTTGGGCGAAAAAGGTAAACGCGAAATGCGGACTGACTGCGTAGAGCACTTCCGGTGTACGTATGACGTTATAAGTGCCCATCACCGCGAGCGTGATAAACCACAGAATCATGACGGGGCCGAACCAGGCGCCCACGTGGCGCGTACCGTGGCGCTGGATGGCGAACAGCAGCACCAGCACGATGAGCGCGATCGGTATCACCAGCGGCCCGAATGCGGGCGAGGCAACCTTTAAGCCTTCGATCGCGGACAATACTGAAATCGCGGGCGTAATGATGCCGTCGCCGTAGAACAGCGACGCGCCAAAGATGCCCAGCACCGCGAGCAGCCAGCCCTTGCGCGTGGTGATGGGTGCTTTGCGACCGACCAGCGCCATCAGCGCCATGATCCCGCCCTCGCCGTTGTTGTCGGCACGCATGATGAACACCACATACTTGAGCGAGACGATGATGATGAGCGACCAGAACACCAGCGACAAAATACCCAGTACGTTGTCCGGGGTGGTGGCCATGGGGTGATGCCCAGCGAACACCTCTTTCATGGTGTACAGCGGGCTGGTGCCGATGTCGCCGAATACCACGCCGATGGCGGCGACCGCTAAGCCCGCCGTGCCTTGGCGTTGCGTTTCAGATTGCTGGGGTGAGGCCATAGGGGTTAAGCAACTTTTAGGTTTTTGTTAAGCAAAGCGCTTGCAGCGCGTCTTTAATTAAATCCGGACCTTGGTAGATCAAACCAGTATAGATCTGCACCAAGGATGCACCAGCGTTGATTTTTTCGCGTGCGTCTTCGCCGTTCATAATGCCGCCGACGCCGATGATGGGTAGGGCGCCATCCAGCTTTTGATGCAAGGCGCGGATCACGGCGGTGGATTTATTTTTGACCGGCGCGCCGCTTAGACCGCCGGTCTCCTCCGCATGCGCCAAACCCGCGACGCCCTCGCGTCCGATCGTGGTGTTGGTCGCGATCACGGCGTCGATTTTGTGCTGGATCAAACGCTCGGCAATGGTTTGGATTTGCACATCGTCCAGATCGGGCGCGATCTTGAGCGCGAGCGGTACATATTTACCGTGGCTATCGGCGAGTTGGATTTGTTCCTGTTTCAAGCGTGCGAGCAGCGCATCGAGTTCATCTGCGCCCTGTAAAGCGCGCAAATTTTGTGTATTGGGCGAAGAGATGTTTACCGTGACATAGCTGGCATGGGGATAGACCTTGCGCAAACAGGTTACGTAATCGTCAGCCGCGTTCTCGATCGGCGTATCGAAGTTCTTGCCGATATTGATGCCGAGCACGCCGTGATAGTTTGAACGTATTACGTTTTCGATCAAATGATCGACGCCATGGTTGTTGAAGCCCAGGCGGTTGATGATGGCGTTGGCTTCGGGCAGACGGAATAAGCGCGGCTTGGGGTTGCCCGGTTGTGGGCGCGGCGTCACCGTGCCGATTTCAATAAAGCCGAAGCCCAGTGCCGCCATCCCCTCGATGCACTCGCCATTCTTGTCGAGACCAGCCGCCAAACCCACCGGATTGGGGAAGCTGATACCCATCACGGTGCGCGGGGCGCATGCGGGCAGGGTGGGGAGGGCAAGTCCCAGCAGCCCGGTGCGGGCGGCCCCACTGAGGCCATGAATCGTGAGATCGTGCGCGGTCTCGGGATCGAGCGAGAATAGAAGCTGACGCGCTAGGCAATAAAACATCGGCGCATTTTAGCATTTGCGCTGGCGTTCGGCTTTCGCTATGTTACGTTCCTCAAGAGGAGAATAAGACCATGAAAAACGAAGCAGGCTACGCCTACGAATCCGAAATCGACGCCCTGATGCGCAAAATGCGCCAAGACCCCAAGATTGAAGCCGAACGCCAGCGCAATTGGATGCACTGGTGGCAGCCGGAACCGGCCAAGCGCGATGCGGGCACGCTAATCGAGGCGGTTGATACCCAGTCCATCGAGCGCGACATGGCCTATACCAGCCGCCGTTCGCAGCCGCAGGGCGGGCGGAAGTAGGGGATCTATTCAAGTCCAGATCATTTTCCATGCGGCAACGATGAGCACTACGCCCAACAGGCGCTTCAACATCGTGGGTGCGAATCGCCGCACCGCGAGCTCCGAGCCGAGCAAGCCACCCGCTAATGCCACCAGCAAGAAAACCCATAGAGCCTCCGGCCACACTGCGTGGGGGCTAGCGGCATAGCCTGCCAAGCCCGCGATCGAATTCACCAGAATAAACGCCGCCGCGAGCGCAGCGCTTTCGCGCATAGTCGTCCAATGTAGCATCAGCAAAATCGGGCTCAAAAAAATCCCGCCGCCGACACCGGTTAATCCGGACAGCAAGCCGATGCCAACACCTAATATTAAGGCAGCGACGAAGGGCGGTGTACGGTGAACCGTATCGTCTTTGTAATCGGCGAACATGCGCCAGGCTGCAAGCAGTAGCGTTATGCCGACGATTGTGCGGTAAGTGGCATCGGTGAGCTTCCATGCACCGCCGAGATAAGCCGCGGGAATCGAGCCCAAGGCAAACGGCCAGAACAAGCTGAAATTGAAATAGCCAGCGCGCGCAAGCCGCGCAAAGCCCAAGCCCGCCACTATGATGTTCATGCTGAGCGCGAGCGGCTTCATGGCGGCGGGCGCGACCCCGAACAAAGCCATGGCCGCGAGATAACCCGATGCGCCGCCGTGGCCGACTGAGGCATACAGCACCGCCGCGATAAAGATCATCGCGAACAGGCCAAGCGTTTGGGGGGAGTCGAAGTTTTCCAAGGTGATACGAATCGTATCAGCGATGTAATTTAAAAACACCCTTGGCAAACCCGCGTAGAATACTGGCTCGCATTAATCAGGAATTTCCGCATGAAAAAAACCGATATAGAAAAAAACAAAGGACTCAAAATCAGCGCTCGCATGAGTCATGCTGGAACGCCCGCACGTTTTGGTAGTGCAGCGGGCTCGGTCCCCGACCGGCGCGAACAGCGCAAGCTTGATCAGGCGCAGGGTTTAGTGCCATTTGCGGTCAAGCTGAATGGCGATTTGGTGCAACAGATTCAGGCGCTGGCGCAAGCGCGTGAGGTGGGGCTGAATGAAGTGGTGGCCGAGTTGCTGAAAAAGGGGTTGGAGGGCTAGCTAATCGGCCCGCAGTGTCGTTGCCTGACGCTTGAGATTGGCCTACAAAATCTAGAGGCTAAAAATGAAAATGCTAGTGTTGTTTATCGCCTCAGTCGTCGTGCTGGCTTTCGTCATGGTACGCGCCAGCCATGCCGCGAACGCGCCCCAGCCGGGCCAAGCTGCGCCCGATTTCAAGCTGCCGGATCAGAGTGGCAAACTGCACCGGCTGGCTGATTATCGCGGCAAATGGCTGGTGCTGTATTTCTATCCCAAAGACGACACGCCGGGTTGCACCAAGCAGGCGTGTGCATTCCGCGATGATATTTTTACCCTGCGTAAGCTGGGCGCGGAGGTGGTGGGCGTGAGCGTGGACGATACGGCCTCACACGCGGAATTCGCCAAAAAATACAGCTTGCCGTTTCCGCTGCTGGCAGACCAGCAAGGTGCTATGGCGGCGCGTTACGGTTCCATCACCAACCTCATCGCCTTCAAGTTCGCCAAGCGCAACACCTTCCTCATCGACCCTCAAGGCCTGGTCGCCAAGGTGTATCTTTCCGCCGAAGCGGGGCGCAATTCAGAACAGGTGATTGCTGATTTAACTGCGCTGCAAGCG
>JBBTCZ010000020.1:0-1892 GCA_038042985.1 Pseudomonadota bacterium | reverse complement strand
TTCGGTTACCGCGCGCGCGTGCAAGGTGAGCAAGCGATAGCGGCCATTCAGCGCAGCACGCTCGGTACGCTGGGCGCTGGATGTGGATCCGATTGAGGTTTAAGCGGCGCAGCGCATTCCCCCAACAAAGCCCGAGCGTTTGTCATCCCCTGATATAATTGCTTATTTCCCTAGCAATCCCATGCCGAACATTAAATCTCATCTTTCGCAATTGATCGTCGAAGCGCTGAATGTGGTCGCACCCGGCTCGCTTAGCACAACCATTGAACTCACGCGCCCGAAGCAGGAAAGCCATGGTGACTTTTCCTGCAATATCGCCATGCAACTCGCCAAGCCGCTGCAGCGCAAACCGCGTGAGGTGGCGAAGGATATCGTCGATGCACTCCCGCATTCGCCCTGGGTGGATAAAACCGAAATCGCCGGCGCGGGCTTTATCAACTTTTTCCTGAGCAGCGCTTCCAAGCAGCGCGTCGTCACCGCGATTTTGCAAACGGGCGAGGCGTATGGCCGCGCAGCCTCGAACGGACGGCGCGTGCAAGTTGAATTCGTCTCCGCCAATCCGACCGGGCCGCTGCATGTGGGGCATGGACGCGGTGCGGCGTTCGGGGCGTCCCTGGCCAATGTGTTGGCGGCGGCGGGGTATCAGGTGGCGCGCGAGTATTACGTGAACGATGCCGGGCGGCAGATGGATATTCTGGCGCTCTCGACTTGGCTGCGCTATCTGGAGTTTAACGGTATCAATGTGCCGTTCCCGCCCAATGCCTACCAGGGCGATTATGTGCGCGACATGGCGAAAATCATTCAGGACCATCACGGCGACCGCTATATCCATGAACCGTGGCGTGTGCTGGATGGCGCGCCATCGGTGGAAGAAGATGCCGAGGGGCACCTCGATCAACTCATCGCCAACGCCAAGCGGCTGTTGGATGAGGATTACGCTTACATCCACAATCTGGCGCTCACCGAACAACTTGGCGATTGCCGCAACGACCTCACCGAATTCGGCGTCGTGTTCGACATGTGGTTCTCGGAAAAATCCTTGTTCGACAGTGCGCTGGTTGAGCGTGCGCTGGCATTGCTCGAGCAGAACGGTCATCTCTACGTACAGGACGGCGCGACCTGGTTTCGCTCCACCCAATACGGAGACGAAAAAGACCGCGTGGTGAAGCGCGAGAACGGTCAATTCACTTATTTCGCTTCCGATATCGCTTATCACTTGAATAAATTCGAGCGCGGCTTCGATGAGCTGATCAATGTCTGGGGCGCGGATCACCACGGCTATATCGCGCGCGTCAAAGGCGCCCTGCAAGCCATGGGGCTCGATCCTGGCAAGCTCACGATTGCCTTGGTGCAATTCGCGGTGCTGTATCGCGGCGGCGAGAAGGTGTCGATGTCCACCCGCTCCGGCGAATTCGTTACCCTGCGCGAGTTGCGCAGCGAGGTCGGCAACGATGCGGCGCGGTTTTTCTATGTGCTGCGAAAATCGGATCAGCATTTGGATTTCGATCTCGATCTCGCCAAGTCGCAGAGTTCGGACAACCCGGTGTATTACATCCAATACGCGCATGCGCGTTGTTGCTCGGTGCTGGTCAAATGGGGCGGCGCGCCGGGAATGCTGGCGAGCGAGGCGGATCTGGCCAAGCTCGCTATTCCCTACGAGCTCACGCTGTTAAAGCGCCTGAATGATTACCCGGAAACCGTTGGAATGGCCGCACGGGAACTCGCGCCGCATCTGATTGCCTACTACCTTAAGGATTTGGCCGCCGATTTCCACAGCTACTATAATGCCGAGCAGTTCCTGGTAGATGATGAGTCAACGCGCCTGGCGCGTTTGGCCTTAGTGTTGGCAACCCGCCAAACGCTCAAGAACGGCCTCGCGCTGTTGGGCGTTT
>JBBTCZ010000019.1:0-8281 GCA_038042985.1 Pseudomonadota bacterium | reverse complement strand
CACCATTTCACCGCTTGGGTCGCGCGGTAGCAGCGATTTGACCAGCAGCCCGGCAGGCGAGGCGAGTAGATCGATGCTCTCGCTCAAGGCGGCATGCAGGCCCTCTACACTGAAGCGCGCCGGCGTCACTGCTGGGCTGAGCAGATAGCGATTATTGAAAAGATATGCGCGGTCGCGCTCGGCGCTGACGGGCTCACCGTTATTTACGCTGACAAAAGCAGGATGCGTGCGTAGGCGTTGGGCGATTTGTTTGGAAAGCCGGGCGCGGGTGGGTGCATCGACGCCTTCGATACCCACCAGGATCAGACGCGAGGCGAGACCATCGCGTATCTGTTCCAGGAGCATTTGTTGCTCAGGGGTTGGGCTGCGCGGCAAAAATGCCGATAAGTCGGTGGTGAACTGGCTGCGGCTGATAACGATGCCGCAGACGAGCAAAAACGCCAGCCACAGCGCAATGGCGGTTCGGCCGAATGGCTTCACGGTGAGGGCATCTTTCCGATGAGCATGAGCGAGCTGTCGCCATCGGCCTGGGTAATTTCGATGCTGCGCACGCTGTCGCGCACACCGGCAATGCGGATACGTTTTACCACGACCTGCATTTTTTCATCCAGCGGCAGGAGTTGCAGATTCCATTGTTCGGCTGAGCCTTCCAGGCTCAGCCGGTAGTTGCGTTCCAGTGCCTTGCGGTCACCCGCCAGGGTGCCGCGTATGCTGTCGATGAAAGCCGCCAGCTCGGGGTAATCCTGTAATTGCAGGCGATGTTTTTGGCGGCCACGCTCGATCAGCAGGGTGCCTTGCTCCAGGATCATGGATTCGGGTTTGGGTTTAATCGTGCGTTTTTCCAGCCGGTCAGGTGCGTTGTAAAACAACTCGCCGGAGGACTCCACCGGCTTGTCGAGCATGGCAATGAATTTCTTTTCGACAAAGCGGGCGTGGCCGACACGGGTTTGCGCCAAGCTTTGCATGAGCTGATCGATATCCCAGTCGGCGGCGTGACTGAGGGCAGGCAACAGGATCAGCGCGAGTGCAACGAGTCGAAACGAAAAAGTAGGGGAGGGCAGCGTCATCATGTTTTGGGAGGTATTGTCGTTGGCGCAGCTTGCCAGAAATCGAAAAAATTAAACCAGTTATACGGCGCCTGACGGCAGTATTGATCCAACAAGGCGGCATAACGGGTGATGGCTGCTTGCAGGGCGGCATCGCGTTGATCACGCGTAATGGCAGAAAAATCCGCCAGGGTATCAAAATGGATAGCGTAGCGGTTGCCGCCCAGATACAAGCCGGTCATGAACAGCACCGGCCGCCGCAACAATGCGGCCATGCGGAACGGCCCGCTGGGCAAGTGAACTTCAGCGCCGAGGATTTGCACCGGGTACAGGGTGTCGTTGCCGGGGGTGCGATCGGCCAGCATGCCAACCGCGCAACCCTCATCCAGGCGCTCGCGTACCTTGAGCATGGAATCGATATGCCCCAGGCCAATGATGTCCTGCACTGCCTGCGGATTAATGGCTGCCAGCATGGCGTTGATTTTTTGTGCGTTATCCTCATGCATCACCATGGCGACGCACAAATCCTTATCTTTACGCGCGAGCGCGCGGATCACTTCAAAGCTGCCCAGGTGCGCGCCCATTAGAAACAGGCCATTGCCGTCGGCAAGCAGGCGGCGCAACGTGTCCTCGCCATGCACTTCAAAATCGAATAGATCGAAGCGGCGGTTGAGCAGATAGACACGGTCATGAATGGTCGCGGCAAAAGTGAAAAAATGCTGGTACAGATCGCGCCAAAGGACGGGGCGACCTAAGGCACGCTGGAGATAATTGCGTGAAGCAAGCCGGCTGGCCGGTGCAAACAACAAAAAATAAGCGGCGATCAGGTGCAGTACGCCTCGTGCTGCGCGCCGCCCCAGACGCAGTGAAATCCACGTCATGACGCGCAACATCAGCCTATTGCTGCGCTCAGGGGTATGCACCCAAGCGGCGTGACTGGTAGTCGAGTGGGATGTCATATAGGTGATTTCGCCACGATGCTTCCGCTGGCAATTTTGCGCGTTCCCGCCACGATCTCGAAACGTATCGTGCCGCTGGCCGATATCTCGTGTTGGATCAGCAACGCATCACCCGGATTGGCCGGGCTCAGAAATTTGACCGAGCTAATCTCGCATAGGTCCAGCGCGATTCCGCTGGCTTGAGCAATGGCTTGCAGCGCAGTGTCTAGCAGCACCACGCCGGGCAGAATAGGCGTGCCGGGAAAATGCCCGGCAAAAGCGGGATGATCCAATGGAACGGTCCAGTGCGCGGTCTTATTCATGCGGTTTGTCGTGTGCTTTGTGTCTGAAACAGCGCTTGCAGCGCGGCGCGCGGCAGTTTTCCGGTGCTATTGCGTGGCAGTGCATCTACAAACAGCAAAGGGCGCGGCAGGAAAACCGGATCAATCTGCTCACGTAGCGCCGCCAGCAACCGGGGGGCGTCCATACCTGGTGCTACCACGCACGCGGCCAGCCGAGTGATATGGTCTGGGCTGGTTTCATCGGGCATGAAAAAAACGCCGTCTACTACGCCAGCAATGGAATTGAGCAGATGGTTGAGGCTGGCCAGCGAATGCCGTTTGCCCGCGATATTGATCAGATCGGCCATGCGCCCATGCAGTAAAAAATACTCATCTGAAATTATCTCAATCCTGTCGTTCATAGGGATCTGTGTCTCGATATGGCCGCCGCATGCGCGCACGCGGTCACCTTCCACGCGCAATCTTATCCCGGGAAGCAGATGCCATTGTGCGGTTTGCGTGGGGCGACGCGTAGCAATCAGGCCGGTCTCGGTACTGCCATAGATCTCCATGAGGGGTGCATGGCAACGTGCCTCGATGTCGCAGGCTAGATTCGCCGACAACGGCGCAGTGGCGGATAACACCAGTGACAACTCCGGTAGGGCCAACTCCGCATCGAGCAGGGCGCGTAAATGCACCGGCGAGGAGATCAACGCTCGTGGCATGGGCACAGCCGCCAGCGCCTGGCAAATGTCGGCCGGATAAAACGGCTGCGCATGGCTAAGCGCGTTGCCGCTGTGCCAAGCCATCAGCACCGTGGATTCAAACCCGTACATGTGTTGCGGCGGAACGGTGCCAACCAGGGTGCAGTGCGTGTCCTGCAGCAGCCCCAATCGCGCTGCTTCGGCCTGCACACTGCTGACCAATGCGCCCCAGGTTTTCGGATGCGGTTGTGGGGTACCGGTCGAGCCGGAAGTGAATACGACCGCGATGCGCTGCTGGCGAT
Source organism: Pseudomonadota bacterium (assembly GCA_038042985.1). Taxonomy (GTDB): domain Bacteria; phylum Pseudomonadota; class Gammaproteobacteria; order Burkholderiales; family Thiobacteraceae; genus RBG-16-58-11. The sequence goes on along the minus strand of JBBTCZ010000019.1, from coordinate 5,010 downwards.
CAATTTGTGGAATAGCAAAGGTGTCCGCTTGGTTCACATCCATGTCCGGGTAGCGCAGATGCGGCAGATCCACCATGTAGCGGTCGCTATCCGTTAAACAGAACACATCCGGTGCAAAAACCTTGATCTGGCGCAGCATTTCCGGGGTCTGGGCGGGGGGGAGGAGGCTGACTTTGCCGGCCACAATGGCGGCCGCCAGCCCTACGCTAAATCGGTAACGGTCGCTGCATAGATTGAGCAGCTTGCCTCCTGCAGGAAACAGGGCGGCAAGTTGTCTGACCTCACTCAGGAATTGGCGCAGCGTGACGGCGCCATCGGCGCGCCAGGCGATGATGCTATCCGGGGTGGCGTGGGATACCAGCGGCAGGGGAGACATGATTAAGGCTACGGCAATTAGCGTGGGCGCGCCGAGGTGTTGCGGAATGCCCGTACCGCATCAAAAATGCGCGTGTGCTTCGTACCGGGCACTGTCAATCTACGTACCCAATATTCGGCAATGAACATCAATGCGACCAAAGGCAGTGTCATGAAGTTGGCAAAAAACGACCAAGTAGTCAGCGGTGCCAGGAAAAACAGCAAGGTGGAAGTTAACACCATGGCGGCAAAAAACAGGGTCCAAGCAACCGTAACCTGACGTGCGTAAATTACGTGTTGCGGCGTCAATGGAGCGTGCACTGCCTCGGCAAAAATGGTGCATAACGGTTTGCGCCCAGCGAACAGGGTCCGCGCAAAAGTCATGAAGAGTATTAACTGCATACCCACATGTTGCAGCCAATAAACCAACCCAAAATGCTGCTCCAGCGTCGTCCAGCCAGCCCACAGTGCGACACACAGCAGCACCAGCACGTTCAGCATGATGAAGCGTCGAGGCGAGCGCCAGGCCAGTACCAGGGCAATCAAAACCACGGGTGCAACGGCAACCAATGCGCCCATGTTGCCGTTGTGTGTGGATTTGTTAGTGTAATGCGCCAGAAAGGGATAACCGATCACCAGCACAGCAATGCCCAGCCAGCGCAGGATGCGGAGCGCCATTAGCGGGTTCGATGTGCTGCGATATGGTCGGCGAGGCTGCGCAACGAGCTGAAAATGTGCTGATTGTCAGCGCTGTCGGCACGCAGTTGCAGACCATAGCGCTTGGAGACCACTAACGCGACTTCTAGTATATCGATCGAGTCCAGGCCCAAACCGTCGCCATACAAGGGCGCGTCAGGGGTGATTTGATCTGCTGTGATCTCGAGGTTCAGACATTCGACCATTAAATCAGCAACTTCACGTTGCATATCAGCTGTACTAGAGACATTAGGTTTAGGGTTATCTTGCATGGTGTTTATTGAAGTGTAATGAGCCAGAAGCGGGGGGACGACAGCATTTTACCTGCTGGAACTGGAATGCTTAAGTAAATTAAGAATTTAACATAATATACATTATGCGAAGTTGCTGTAGTTTCGGTCAAATAGCAATTTCAGCAGCAAGCGCCTATTTGTTAACCGCTATAGCTTGTAATAAATGAGCAATAATCGTGTTGTTTCCAGCAAGCGCATGGTCTGCCGCTGTGCGATTGTTGGCATCGCGAAGTTCTTTGTCTGCTTTATTCAATAACAAAGTACGCACCACTTCAATATGCCCATTCATGCTGGCGAGCATCAAGGCCGTCAAGCCGTTGTCGGTTGCGCTATTAATGTTTGCGCCAAAAGCGATGAACTTAGTAATCAGGTGGGAATGGCCGGCATAAGCCGCGTAATGCAAGGGCGTCCAGCCATGTGGATTCGCACCTAAGCTTGCATGCTTAGCGAGCAGCATGTCCACAATCGCCTCGTGACCTGCGAAAGTGGCTAGCAATAAGGCATTATCGCCATAGGCATTGTTCAAAAAGGTCTTGGCGCCATAATTTAGTAGGATGGCGCTAACCTGGGTGCTGCCTTCCCGCGCGGCGATCATTAGCAAGCTATTGCCCTCATCATCAACGAAATTAACTTCCATTCCAAGTTGTAGCCCCTCCATTACGCCAGCCGCATCGTCCAATTTAACGGCTTGCAGGGTGTCGTCTACAATATTTCCGGCGTGGACTAGATTGGCTGTAAGCAGGAATAATATTAATGCTTTAATTAATATATTATTCAGTAGCATGCTTAAATAACTTAAAGTAATTTATTGATGTGGTTTGACCGACTTCTTCTGCCGAAATTCCACGTAGGCGGGCAATTTCCTCTGCCACGTGTTTCACCCATGACGGCTCGTTAGTCTTACCCCGGAATGGCATAGGAGCCAGATAGGGTGAATCGGTTTCGATCAGCATTCGTTCCATGGGTACGCGCTTGGCAACCTCTTTCAGCGCCAGTGCCTTTTTGAAGGTGACGATGCCCGAAAATGAAATGTAGAAACCCATCTCCATCGCCTGCGCCGCTACCTCCCAGCTTTCGGTGAAGCAGTGCATCACCCCGCCCGCTTCGGCCGCGCCCTCTTCCCGCATAATTCGGAGCGTGTCCGCTGCCGCCTCGCGCGTATGGATAATCAGTGGCTTGCCGGTTTCGCGCGCGGCGCGGATATGGGTGCGAAAGCGCTCGCGCTGCCATTCCAGATCGCCCTTGAGACGAAAATAGTCGAGACCGGTTTCGCCGATCGCCACGACGCGCGGGTGATTCGCTAAGGCCACTAGTTCTGCCACGGTAGGCTCAGGGGTATCTTGATAGTCGGGGTGTACCCCGACTGAGGCGAATAGATTGGAGTGTGCCTCGGCCAAGGCCCGCACTTTGGGAAAATCGGGTAAATCGACCGATACGCACAAGGCATGCGATACCTGGTTCGCCGCCATATTGGCGAGGAGCTGGGGGAGATTTTCCGCCAGCTCAGGAAAATCCAGGTGGCAATGAGAATCGATGAACATGGGAAATGGCGCTTAATAAAAACGCCATTATATCGGGCGAACGCCTAATTACATCGCCAACTACATCGTATGCGTAGGCCGTGTCGATTTCAAGGAGCCGCCCAGTAGGCCTTCGATCTTGTTGCGTGCGGCATGACCGCTTTCGTTGGCGGCGAATTCCACGCCGATGCCTTGGGTCTTGCCGCCTTGCGCGCCGGCAGGGGTGATCCACACTACGCGTCCGGCCACCGGTAGTTTGCTCGGGTCGGTCATGAGTGTGAGCAACATGAATACTTCGTCGCCGAGGCGGTAGACCTTATTGGTCGGAATGAAAATACCGCCGTGCTTTAGATAGGGCATATAGGCGGCATACAGCGCGGACTTTTCCTTAATGCTGAGCGACAGCACGCCGGGGCGCGCCCCGCCTATAGGACTTGGTTTGGAGGCTTCTTCCGCCATGTCTAATTCACCGCTGTTAGGTAGCTAAGCAGCACGCTCTCCAAGAGCAGCTGCGGGTTAAGGGGATGTTGCAAGCGGCGCTTAATCTGCGCCAACTCGCGCGCGAATTGTTGCACGCGGGATAAGTTAACCCGCGTAGCTAAATCCTGCAAGCCGGAAGCGAAGTCTAAGTTATAGCGTACTTGCTGTGCGAGGCGGCTGCTGACCAGATCGTATAGCCATTTTTGCAGCCAATCGAATCGTGCGGCCAAATCGGCCTTTGCCCCCTGCTCTGCCAAGGCCAGCCAATTGAGCTGTTTCGGCGCTTGCAGCGCGCTCAAGAAAAGCCGGCGTTCCTTGAGGTAGTCGGCATCGGCAAAATCGCGCGCGAGCAACGGCGCACCGCCCGCCAGGGCCAAGCACAACTCGGCCTCGTGGATACCCTGCTCTTTAAGCCAGGCCGCGGCTTGGATCGGGCTGGGTTGCGGCATGCTGATGCGATGACTGCGGCTTTTGATGGTGGGCAACAAAAAGTGCGGCTGGTGCGATACCAGCAGGAAATGCGTATTGGGGCTCGGCTCTTCTAACGTTTTTAACAGCGCATTGGAGGCGGCCGGATTGAGCGCTTCTGCCGGGTGAATCACCACCACCCTGCCCCCCGCCCGATGACTGGATAGATTTACGAAGTCGGCAAGGGCGCGTATTTGGGCAATGTTGATTTCGCGCCGCTTACGCGTGGGCGGCCCATCTTCTGCCGCTACGCCCTCCTCCTCCCCGGTGAGTGGTTCCAACAAACGGGAATCCGGATGGCTGTCCTGAGCCAGCCAATGGCAGGCGACGCACTGGCCACAGGCATGGCCGTCCTGGGTCGGGGATTCGCACAGCAGGGACTGGCCAAAGGCCAGTGCGAAATCACGTTTACCAATACCGCGTGGGCCTTCGAGCAGCAAGGCGTGGGGCAAGCGCTCGGGTTGCGCACGGAGGCGTTGCCATAAAGGGGTTAGCCAGGGATAACTCACGCCAGTGCTTCCAATAACGGCGTCAGCTCGGCTTGGATTTCGGCGATGGAACGGCTGCTGTTGATCACCCGGATGCGCTGGCGATGTGCCGCCGCGCGATCGAGATAGGCCGCGCGTACGCGCGCGAAAAAATCCTGCTTTTCCTGCTCGAAGCGGTCGAGCGACATATTGTGCGATAAACGCTCACGGCTGATTTCTAGCGGTACATCGAAGAGCAGCGTGAGATCCGGTTGCAGCCCGCTTTGTACCCAGTTTTCTAAGGCCTGCAAGCGATCCAGCGCGATGCCGCGCCCCCCACCCTGATACGCAAAGGTGGCATCGGTGAATCGATCCGAAAGCACCCAGATGCCTTTTTCCAGCGCGGGCACAATGACTTTGTCGATATGCTCGCGGCGCGAGGCGAACATGATCAGCGTTTCGGTCTCGACGTGCATTTTTTGCGATAACACCATGTCGCGCAGCATTTCGCCCAGTGGCGTGCCGCCTGGCTCGCGCGTCACCACTACTTGTCGACCCATGGCCCGCAGGCGCTCGGCAATAAAAGACAAATGCGTGCTCTTGCCTGCGCCGTCGATCCCTTCTAGGGTGATGAATTTTCCGTGTGACATTTATTTTTGGCTTCGTTGGTAGCGATTGACCGCTTGGTTGTGCTGCGCCAGCGTACTGGAAAATTGATGCAAACCATTACCG
>JBBTCZ010000018.1:0-53171 GCA_038042985.1 Pseudomonadota bacterium | reverse complement strand
CTATAACACCGGCATCAGCACCTACGTCTGGATACTCTCCAACCGCAAGCCGAAACAGCGCAAAGGCAAGTTGCAGCTTATCGACGCCTCATCCTTCTGGCAGAAGATGCGCAAGAGCCTGGGCAGCAAGCGCAAGGAGCTCTCGAACGAACACATCGCCGAAATCACCCGCCTGTTCGGCGACTTCGTCGAGGGTGAAAAGGACGGCGCGCCCATCAGTCGCATCTTCAACAACAGCGACTTCGGCTACCGCACCATCACCGTCGAGCGCCCGCTGAAAGACGCCAAGGGCAAACCCGTGCTGATGGATAAGGGCAAACAGAAAGGCAAGCCGCAAACGGATAGCAGCCTGCGCGACACGGAGAATGTCCCGCTCTCAGAGGACGTGCAAATCTACTTCAAGCGCGAAGTCCTGCCCCACGCGCCGGATGCTTGGATCGACCACGACAAGACCAAGATCGGCTACGAAATCCCCTTCAACCGCCACTTCTACGTGTTCAAGCCACCGCGCCCGTTGGCCGAGATCGATGCCGAACTCAAGCAGACCACCGACCGCATCAAGGCGATGATCGAAGGGCTGAGCGCATGAGCGCCAATCTCGCCCCCGACACCCACTTTGCCGAGGTGGCAAAACTCATTGTCGCCGCGCGCCAACGCGCCGTGCAGAGCGTCAACACCACGCTGATCGAGCTGTATTGGCAGGTGGGCGAATACATTAGCCGCAAGATCGAGGCCGTCGAATGGGGCGACGGCGTGGTCATGCAACTGGCCGACTATCTCGCGCGTACCCAGCCGGGGTTGCGTGGCTTCACCCGCCCCAACCTGTTCCGCATGCGCCAGTTTTACGAGGCTTATCGCAGCGATGAAAAAGTCTCACCGCTGGTGAGACAATTGCCGTGGACCCACAACCTCATCATCCTCAGCCAGAGCAAACGCCCGGAAGAGCGCGAGTTTTACCTGCGCATGGCCATTCAGGAGAGATGGTCCAGCCGCGAGCTGGAGCGCCAATTCAAAGCAGCCCTGTTTGAACGCACCGTGCTCAATCCCACAAAAGTCTCAGCAGTGCTGAGACAAATACAGCCAGAGGCGCTGAGCATCTTCAAGGACAGCTATCTGGTTGAATTTCTGGACATCCCAGAAAGCCATGCCGAGGCCGACCTGCACCGTGGGCTGCTGCACAAGCTCAAGGAATTCCTCATCGAGCTGGGGCGCGACTTCTGCTTTGCCGGCTCCGAATACCCGCTGCAAGTCGGCGGGCGCGATTTCGCACTCGACCTGCTGTTCTTCCATCGCGGGCTCAACTGCCTCGTCGCCATCGAACTCAAGGTCGGCCGCTTCGAGCCGGAATACCTCGGCAAGCTCGGCTTCTATCTCGAAGCGCTCGACCGCGATGTAAAAAAGCCGCACGAAAATCCCGCCATCGGCGTACTGCTCTGCGCCAGCAAGGACGACGAAGTGGTCGAATACGCCCTGAGCCGCAGCCTCTCGCCCGCCCTCATCGCCGAATACCAGACCCAGTTGCCGGACAAGAAACTGCTGCAAGCCAAGCTGCATGAATTCTATTTGCAGAACGCACCCGAAGAGGGTGAGGCATGAGTTTTCCGCGTTATCCAGAATACAAAGACAGCGGTGTGGCTTGGCTGGGCGAGGTGCCGGGGCATTGGGATGTTGCGCCGCTGAAACGCGGTTATGAGGTCGCGCTTGGTAAGATGCTGCAAAACGACGCAAGCAGCCCGGAAGATGAGCTTGTCCCATACTTGCGAGCCGCGAACATCAAATGGGATGGCGTGGATGTTTCTGACGTTAAACAGATGTGGGTTTCGCCGCGTGAGATCAATCAATTGGCCTTGTTGGCAGGCGACTTACTTATCAGTGAAGGTGGCGATGTTGGTCGCTCTGCAATCTGGCAAAACGAACTGGAAGCCTGCTATTTCCAAAACTCAGTCAACCGAGCACGCCCCAAGAATGGCAACTCAACTCGATTTCTGTACTACTGGATTTCGGCAATTAAAGACGTTGGCTTCATCGACATCATCTGCAACAAGTCAACCATTGCACACTTTACGGCGGAAAAAGTAGCGGCCGTTCCTGTGCCATTCCCAACTCCGGATGAACAACAAACCATAGCCGCCTTCCTCAACCGCGAGACGGAGAAGATCGACGCGCTGGTGGCGGAGCAGGAAAAGCTGATCGCACTGCTCAAGGAAAAGCGTCAGGCCGTCATCTCCCACGCCGTCACCAAGGGCCTCAACCCCGCCGCGCCGATGAAGGATTCCGGCATCGAATGGCTGGGCGAGGTGCCGGAGCATTGGGGAGTGGTTCCACTGGGGCACTTAGCAGCGCTAATTCAGACTGGCCCGTTTGGCAGTCAGCTTCACTCGGAAGAATATGTTGACGGTGAAACGCCAGTAATCAATCCATCGAACATACAGGATGGGAAACTGGTTGCAGACTGGTCATGTACTGTGACACAAGAAATCGTTGATCGCCTTTCACAACACAAATTGATGGCTGGCGACATCGTGTTTGGCAGGCGCGGTGAAATGGGGCGGTGTGCCATGGTCACTGAGAATGAGGTCAGTTGGCTATGTGGGACAGGTAGCTTGAATGTGCGCCTTTCCAACCGTGCAAATCCAGAGTTCGTTTCAATATATCTGAGAACCGAATATGTTCGAGAGTTGCTAAAGCTGGAATCAGTGGGCTCCACGATGGATAACCTGAACACACAAATACTGTCCAGTGTGTCAGTGCCTTTGCCACCTTTTAACGAACAACAAACCATCGCCGCCTTCCTCGACCGCGAAACCGCCAAGCTCGACGCCCTCACCGCCGAGGCGCAGCGCGGCATCGAATTGCTGAAAGAGCGCCGCAGCGCGCTGATTTCGGCGGCGGTGACGGGCAAGATTGATGTGCGAAAAGCTTATCAAGCGGAGGCTGCATGAGCTTGGTTCTGGGTGTCGAAGAAAGCCGTGGATTGGTCTTTGAAGGGCATGACACCTACGGTGCCCATTTGGTCTGGCCGGTGCCAATAATGACCCCAGCACAATTTGTTGACACCTCCGCCAATGAACTTTTAGGAGCCAATACGGGAAGCGTCGTCGCATACTATTTTCGTGAGGATATGTTTGACCCAGTAAGCCGAATCAGGCGTGGACGTTTCTACAAGTTCTTAGGCACAAAGGGCGCTCAGTGGTATGTGTTCCCTTTCCCCCATGTGATCATTCCTCAAGTGAAAACGAATGACGACGGATTGATTTCCGTTCCCTCACTTGGGGAGTATCGCTCATGTGCCATATCCGCTGAACTGAGTAACCTTGGTATTTCTCATGCGGCGGTTGTGTTGGGCAAAGGCAAGTCATCAACCATTTGGAGCATCATCCATGTTGAGACTGGCTTCACTGGCGAAGAAATGGTTACGCTTAAGGCTAGGCAGAGCTTGGGGGCGCTCCCTGAGCTGGATATGAAAAAGTTACAAGAGATGCAGGGGCGCAACATTCAAGAAGCATTGCAAACACTAGAGGATGACTACCATCTGGCAAGTCCGGAATCTGTGGTGGATCGTGCCAACGAAGCTGCAACACGAATAATGAATGCTTTCCTCCAACTTAAAAGTCACTCTCCACAAGACTCTTTGTTTAAAGCGATTACAGAAGCTAGCAAACTGAACCAGCAAGACAAGAAAGAAATTGTCAGGAATGCTGCAGACGTGGTTCGTTTACTGCATGGAAGAACAAAATATGCTGTGCAAAGGGAGAAAAACACAAGAGTGGTTAGAGAGCAGGATGCGGAACTCGCTGTGCAATGCATCGGTGTCATGCTGTGCGATTTAGGTTGGGCAGCTTGGCGTTAATCAAAGGGGTTTGAATGGGCCTGCACAAGGAAATCGAATTCGAGAACGACATCTGCGCGCACCTCGCGGCGCATGGCTGGCTGTACGCCGAAGGCGATCATGCCAACTACGACCGCTCCCGCGCCTTGTACCCAACCGATGTGGCAGCCTGGGTGCAGGAGACGCAGCCGCAAGCATGGGAGATCTTGAACAAGAATCATGGTGCGTCAGCAGAGGCGGTGTTGCTCGACCGCATCCGCAAGCAACTGGACGACCGCGGCACGCTGGATATGCTGCGGCATGGGGTGGAGTTGCTGGGGCTGCGTCAGCCGGTGAGCCTCGCGCAGTTCAAGCCCGCGCTGGCGATGAACCCGGCGCTGCAAGCCAAGTACGCCGCGAATCGGCTGCGCGTGGTGCGGCAGGTGCGCTACTCGCTGCATAGCGAGAACGCGATTGATCTGGTGCTGTTCCTCAATGGCATTCCGGTGGCGACGGTGGAGCTGAAGAGCAATTTCACTCAGAGCGTGGAAGACGCGGTGGACCAGTACCGCTTCGACCGCCACCCGAGGCCGAAGGGCCAGCCTGCCGCCGAGCCGTTGCTGGATTTTCCGCGTGGGGCGCTGGTGCATTTCGCAATGAGCAACAGCGCGGCGATGATGAGCACGCGCTTGCTGGGCGCGGGGACCACTTTCCTGCCGTTCAACCGGGGCGATAACGGCGCGGCGGGCAATCCGGTGAACCCGAACGGGCACCGCACGGCCTATCTGTGGGAAGAGGTGTGGGCGCGCGATAGCTGGCTGGAGATCATCGGCCGCTACATCGTGACCAAGCGCGATAGCAAGAAGCAGATCACCTCGATCATTTTCCCGCGCTATCACCAGCTCGATGCGACGCGCAAACTGCTGGCGACTGTGCTGGCCGAGGGCGCGGGGCAAAAATACCTGATTCAGCACTCGGCCGGCTCCGGCAAGACCAACTCCATTGCGTGGTCTGCGCACTTCCTTGCGGATTTGCACGATGCGCAGCACCAAAAGCTGTTCGACTCGGTGCTGGTGGTGAGTGACCGCAATGTGCTGGACGCGCAGTTGCAGGAGGCGATATTCGATTTCGAGCGCACTTCGGGCGTGGTGGCGACGATCAAGGGCGAGAGCGCCAGCAAGAGCAAGGAGCTGGCCGAGGCACTTTCCGGTGGTAAGAAGATCGTGGTCTGCACCATTCAGACTTTCCCCTTCGCGCTGAAGGCGGTGCAGGAACTGGCGGCGACGCAGGGCAAGCGCTTCGCCGTGATCGCCGATGAGGCGCACAGTTCGCAGACCGGCTCGGCGGCGGCCAACCTGAAGGCGGTGCTCTCTGCCGAGGAATTGCAGGAGCTGGCCGACGGCGGCGAAGTGAGTACGGAAGACTTGCTGGCCGCGCAGATGGCGGCACGCGCCTCTTCAGGAAACACGGGGGATGCGGGCATTACCTATGTGGCGTTCACCGCCACGCCCAAGGCCAAGACGCTGGAGCTGTTCGGCCGCCGCCCGAATCCGGCGCAGCCCGCCGGGCCGGATAACCTGCCCGCGTCGTTCCATGTCTATTCCATGCGGCAGGCCATCGAGGAGGGCTTCATCCTCGACGTGCTGAAGAACTACACGCCTTACAGCCTGGCTTTCAAGCTTGCCAGCGAGGGACGCGAGTGGGACGAGACGGAGGTGGAACGCGGCGCGGCGATGAAGGGCATCATGCGCTGGGTGCGCCTGCATCCCTACAACATCAGCCAGAAGGTGCAGGTGGTGGTGGAGCATTTCCGCGAGAATATCGCGCCGCTGCTGGAAGGCCGCGCCAAGGCGATGGTGGTGGTAGGCAGCCGCCTGGAGGCGGTGCGCTGGCAACTGGCGATTGACCAGTACGTCAAATCGCAGAATTACAAAATCGGCACGTTGGTCGCGTTCTCCGGCGAGGTGCATGATAAGGAATCCGGCCCCGATCCCTTCACCGAGAACAGCAAGGCGCTAAACCCGAACCTGCGCGGGCGCGACATGCGCGAGGCGTTCGCCACGGACGAATACCAGATTCTGCTGGTGGCGAACAAGTTCCAGACCGGCTTCGATCAGCCGTTGTTGTGCGGCATGTATGTGGACAAGCGCTTGGCGGGCATTCAGGCGGTGCAGACGCTGTCGCGCCTGAACCGCGCCTATCCCGGCAAAGACACGACCTACATTCTCGATTTCGTGAACGAGGCGGAAGAAGTGCTGACCGCGTTCAAGACTTATTACGCCACGGCTGAGCTGGCGGGTGTGACCGATCCGCATCTGGTGTATGACCTGCGCGCCAAGCTGGATGCGGCGGGCTATTACGACGAGTTTGAGGTGGAGCGCGTGGTGGCGGTGGAGATGGATCCGAATGGAGCGCAATACGAATTGAATGCAGCGCTGGAGCCGGTGGCAGATCGTTTGCTAAAGCGCTATCAGGCGGCGCGCAAGGCGTGGCAGGATGCGCAGGCGCTGAAGGATGCCAAGGCTATACAGGCGGCGCAGGACGAGATGAACTCGCTGCAGTTGTTTAAGCGTGACTTGGGATCGTTCCAACGTGTGTATGCCTTCCTCTCGCAGATTTTCGATTACGGCAACACCGCCATCGAGAAGCGCGCGATCTTTTTCCGGCGCTTGCTGCCGCTGCTGGAGTTTGGCCGCGAGCGCGAGGGCGTGGATTTATCGAAGGTGGTGCTGACTCACCACAAGCTGAAGAACCAGGGCAAGCGCGCTTTACCGCTGGGCGTGGGCGAACCGTTACCGCCACTGACAGATCCGGGTAGCGGTCAATTACAGGAGAAGGAAAAGGCGCTTCTCGCGGAAATCATCGATAAGGTGAACACGTTGTTTGACGGTGAACTGAGCGACGACGATAAGCTGGTGTACGTGAACCATGTATTGAAGGGCAAGCTGCTGGAATCGGACATCCTAGTACGGCAGGCCAGCAACAACACCAAGGAACAATTTTCCAACTCACCCGACTTCGCCAACGAGTTGATGAACGCCATCATGGATGCGCTCTCTGCGCACAGTACGATGAGCAAGCAGGCACTGGATTCAGAACGTGTGCGTGATGGCCTGAAGGATGTGCTGCTTGGGCCGGCGCAGTTGTATGAGGCATTACGTGGGCGTGGGGAAGTGAGCATCCGAGTGCCGCCAGGAGATGATCCCCAATAGGGGATACATCGGCAGCAAGCTGGATTCCCACGGGGCTTTAGGAAAGGGGAGGCATGGGACGCAAGAAAACAGATTTATTTTCTGATCTGGTTGGCATAGCGGCAGTTTTGCCGTGGTGGGGCGGCGTTGCGCTTGCTGTGATTGCCTATCTGGTGATTCATCCTTTTGCTGGAATAGACGTCGGAACGGCGATTCGCGTGGGCGATATGGGAGTGGTTGCGACGAAGCAGCTTTACAGAACGCTTGCGATGATCGGCCAGTATCTCCTGCCTGCGGCATTTTTGGTGGGCGCATTGGTTTCGGTGTTCGGTCGGCAGAAACGTAAACAACTCATCGAGGATGCAGCGGATAGCACGAACCCCGATCCGTTGAATGGGATGACGTGGCAAGAATTTGAAATGCTCGTCGGCGAAGCCTATCGCCGCCAAGGTTTCAATGTGCGCGAGATGGGCGGCGGTGGTGCGGATGGTGGCGTTGATCTTGTACTGACAAAGAACGATCAGACAGTGCTCGTGCAATGCAAGCAGTGGAAGACTTTCAAAGTCGGCGTGAAGATTGTGCGCGAACTTTACGGGGTGATGGCCGCACAGAAAGCGCAGGGCGGTGTAGTTGTTACGTCTGGGGTGTTTACCCAAGAAGCAAAAGATTTTGCAGATGGTAAGAATATCGTGCTGATGGACGGCGGCAAGTTGCGCCGCGTGATCGACTCCGTGCGAGCGAAGCCCGCCGATACTCAACCAGCACCACCAGCGATACAAACGGCCGATACCTCGCCTACTTGTCCGAAGTGCGGTGGTGGAATGGTGAAGCGTGTCGCCAAGCAGGGGGGCAACGCTGGGCGCTCTTTCTGGGGGTGTGAGAGCTATCCTCGCTGTCGGGGCATTGTTGCGATTCCGAACTAAACGGCTCAGGCTCGAATTGTTTCCTGGCAAAGCCATCCACATAACGCCGCATGCTCTACCACTGCGCTAAGAATCGCGCTGCCAAACTGCCCGATGTTTCGCCACTATCGCTTTCGGCGCTGGCGCCCCCTCACTTCCCCACATCAGGCACGAACTTCAGCACGTTGCCGTTGATGCAGTAACGCTTGTGGGTGGGCGGTGGGCCGTCGTCGAAGACGTGGCCGAGGTGGATGCCGGAGCTGCTCCCCGTAAAGGGGACGCCGCCAGACGCTCGCCCTGCGGGCGGTCTTGGCGCAGGCTGCGCACTTCTACGCGCTTCATGCCAAGCACACCATCTTCATGCAGGCTGATGCCGCCTTGCACTGGGTTGAAGAGGCTGGGCAGCCAGTGCCGCTTTCAAACTTGGTGTCGCTGCGGAATAGGGGAGCGTTTCTGTGTGGCGAAGTACAGTAGCAACTGTTTCCATTATGGAAACGCTTCCTGCTGAAAATTGGATTGTGCAAAATTTGCACATACTGCCAATGACGGTGGCAACTACCGATATTTCCACGGTAGATCGTCAGGCAGACGAGCGACAGGTATCGCGCAAGCCTGACACTTTTTTCTCATTTCATGAAATAAGAATATTGACAATAAATATATACCATGTTTATGATTAAACAGTTATTTCTTATTTCAGGAAAAGAGAAAATGCCTAAGATTGCAAATCGCCAACCGGTGCTTAAGCCGCAGGATTTGTATGTGCTGTTTGCGCTGCTTAGTCGTGGTGGCGGCAGTGCCACCTACCAGGAACTGGCCGAACAGACCGGGCTTGCAATTTCTGCGGTACATGGTGCGCTGAAGCGTGCGGTTGTTTCACGCTTAGCGATGTTTCAGGATCGCCGACCAGTAGTGCTCAAGCCGCAGCTGCGCGATTTTGTATTGTTTGGGGCGAAGTATGCATTCCCTCCCGCCTGGGGCACGCTAACGCGCGGGGTGCCGACGGGCTATGCAGCCGCGCCGCTTAATCAGTTGATCGAATCGGGCAGCGAGCCGGTGCCAGTGTGGCCTTACGCCGAGGGCTCGGTGCGCGGGCTGAGCTTGGCGCCGCTGTATCCCTCAGCGCCGCAAGCGGCGCTCAAGGATGAGCGCTTGTATGCGCTGTTGGCTTTGTTCGATGCGATTCGCAGCGGCCAGGCGCGCGAGCGCGATGCTGCGCAGAAGTTGCTGGAACCGTTTTTCCAATGAGCTTGCGGCATCCCAATGTGGCCAAGGTGGAGCTTATCGCACAGGCGCTCGGGCCGCTGTGTGATCAACTGGTATTTGTGGGCGGCTGCGCGGTGGACTTGTTGCTCACCGATCCTGCCGCTGCAGCGCCACGGGTGACTTACGACGTGGATCTGCTCGCTGAAGTGGCTGCCTTGCCCGGCTATCACGCGATGGAAAAGCAATTTTCCCGGCTCGGTTTCAAGCGCGATATGTCGGAGGATGCACCGATTTGTCGCTGGTTGTTCCGCGACTTGCAGGTAGATTTGATGCCGACTGATTCGGCAATTCTTGGCTTTGCCAATCGATGGTATCCGCTGGTTGTAAATCTGGCACAGGAGACCAAACTCCCAAGCGGTGCGAGCATTCGGCTGATTACGGCACCGGCGTTTCTCGCGACCAAGTTCGAGGCCTTTCGTGACAGGGGTAGGGGCGACCTATTGGGAAGCCATGATCTGGAAGACATCGTTAATGTAGTGGAGGGCCGGTCGGAGATTGTGTTTGAGGTCGTATCGAGCCCGCTAGAGTTGCGGGGTTATCTTGCCGAGCAATGCACGAAACTGCTGGCAGTACCGAACTTCATGGATGCCTTGCCGGGGATGATATTCCCAGATGAGCTTTTGGCCGCGCGCGTAAAAAATGTGGCGCGTCGATTGGCGCAGATTGCGGGGGAGTTTTAGGAGCAACCTTCTCTTCCACTACGCTAAGAAACACGCTGCCAATCTGACTGATGTTTCGCCACTATCGCTTTCGGCGGTGGTGCCCTCTCACTTCCCCGCGTCGGGCACAAACTTCAGCACATTGCCGTTGATGCAGTAACGCTTGTGGGTGGGCGCTGGGCCGTCGTCGAAGACGTGGCCGAGGTGGATGCCGGAGCTGGCGCTGCGCACTTCTACGCGCTTCATGCCATACGCGCCGTCTTCATGCAGGACGATGCCGCCTTGCACCGGGTTGAAAAAGCTGGGCCAGCCGGTGCCGCTTTCGAACTTGGTGTCGCTGCGGAATAGGGGCGCGCCGGTGATGGGGTCGATAAAGGTGCCGGGGCGCTTTTCGTCCAGGTGTGATCCGGTGCCGGGGCGCTCGGTGCCTTGCTCGAAGGCGATCTTTTGTTGCTCGGGAGTCAGCAGTTGAAAGCCTAGCCATTTCCAAAAGGCAGCTTGGCCGCTATAGCCGGTGTAGCGCGAGACTTCTTTGCCTTTTTCGAACAGCACGATGGTGGGCGTGGCGAATAAGGTTTTTTCCAGTTTCCAGCCGGTGGGGGCGTTGGGGTTGAGCGTGCTCTTGATGGCAACGGGAGATTGCCAATGGTCGAGCACTTCAGCTTTGAATTGTTTGCAGAACGCGCATTCTTCCGCTTCAAACACCACGAGTTGCCGCTCAAAATTCAGGGCCTTGCCGTCTAGCTGGGGCGCTTGGATTTGCGCGGCATTTTTTGAGCCGGGGTAGTGCACGCCGGTGCCGCCCAAGCCGCAGTAGCCCTGGGGATTTTTCTTGAGATAGTCCTGGTGGTAGTCCTCTGCGGGGTAGTAGTTTTTTAGCGCGGCGATCTCGGTGGTGATGTTGCCCAGCCCACCCTTAGTTAGCGCTTGTTGGTAGGTCGCGCGGGTTTTGAGGGCGACTTCTTGCTGGGCCGGGCCATGGGTGTAGATGGCGCTGCGATAGTTGGTGCCGACGTCGTTGCCCTGGCGGTCGCCCTGGGTGGGGTTATGGCTTTCCCAAAACTTGATCAGCACAGTTTCGAGTGTAGTTTTGGCGGGGTCAAAGGTCACCTTGACCACTTCTGCATGGTTGCGCTGGCTGGTCTTGCCGCTACGCACGGCGCGCTCATGATCGAGCACGGCTTGATAGCTGCCCGCGATATCGCCATTGGCATAGCCGCTTTGCACATCGACCACGCCTGGCACTTCGGACATGCGTTTTTCTGCGCCCCAGAAGCAACCCATGCCGAGCACGATGCTATCGAGCTGGGCATGCGGGTCGCGCATTGCCGGGTTGGCGGGCTCGGTGGGGGTTTCCTTGGCGCAGGCGCTGACCAGCGTGCCCAGGCTAAGGGTGAGGAGAAGGGCTTGTAACATTCGGGTTGTAAACATGGGGTTTTACTCATAGTTTGGTGATGGATGGGTATTGGTCGTGCGGCGGGGTGAATCCCGACAAACTTTTTATTAATTAGGGCCAGAGTCCTGTGTCACTATAAATACGCTCCCTCTCTGCTGGGGCGAGGGGAATGAAAGGAAATTACCTGAGCATGAACACGGCTGCACCGATCATTCCCGTTTTGTATTCCTTCCGTCGTTGCCCCTATGCGATGCGCGCCCGTCTGGCGCTGGCCGCAAGTGGCCAGATGGTGGAGCTGCGCGAGGTGGATCTGAAAGACAAACCCGCCGAGATGCTGCAAGCCTCACCTAAAGGCAGCGTGCCTGTGTTGGTTGATCGCAATGGCCGGGTGCTGGATGAAAGTCTGGATATCATGCTCTGGGCGTTGCAGCAGCATGACCCAGCGCACTGGCTGGCACCAGAAACAGATAGTCTGGAAAATATGCTGGCGCTGATTGCACAATGCGACGGCGACTTTAAACACCATCTTGATCGCTACAAATATCCGGGCCGCTACGCGGGGGTTGATGCCCAGACACACTTGGTACACCGCACAGCGGGCGCAGCATTTTTGGCCCAACTCGATGCCCGGCTGAAACAGCACCCGCATCTGTTTGGCCAGCAAGCCGCATTAGCTGATATGGCGATTGCACCCTTTGTACGGCAGTTTGCGCAGACCGATCTGGATTGGTTCAATCAACAGCCCTGGCCCGCGCTGCGCGCCTGGCTGGCGTCAATTATCAACTCACCCAGTTTCGCCAACATCATGACCAAGTATGCAAAGTGGGCGCCCGGTGATACCCACTTGTGCTTTCCAGCGCGGTAGCTTTCATGACCTCTTTCGCCGCCATTGATTTTGAAGCTATCAACAACACCCGTGATAGCACCTGCGCGGTGGGGGGTAGTGGATTAAGGTTTGCTCTCAGCGCCGTTCCATTATCTCGGTACTTGTGCATAATTACCGAAACTATGGAACAATACCGATATGACCTCGACTGAACGCCGTATTCAAACTCTCCTGCGCCGAGCCGGTACGGCACGGTCGCGGGATATGGTTGCGGCCGGCATTAGCCGTAGCCAGCTTTCACGCATGGTGGCGGCGGGCCAACTGATGCGGGTGGCGCGTGGCCTGTATGCCCTGCCCGATTTTCAGAGCGGTGAGCACGGCGCGCTGGTGGCGGTGGTGAAGCGCGCGCCCGGCGTGGTGTTTTGCCTGCTCACAGCGCTGCGCATTCACGATCTGACCACACAGGCGCCGTTCGAGGTGTGGATTGCTATAGGCAATAAGGATCATCCGCCGCGGCTAGATTACCCACCGCTGCGCACGATGCGCTTTTCCGATGCCGCGCTGGCAGCTGGGGTGGAGACGCACAAGGTCGATGGCGTGAAGGTGCGCGTAACCAGTGTGGCCAAGACGGTGGCGGACTGTTTTAAATTCCGCAACAAGATCGGGCTGGATGTGGCGCTGGAGGCGCTGCGCGAGGCGCGCCGCGCCAAGAAGGCGAGCGCCGATGCGCTGTGGCGCTATGCGAAGATTAACCGCGTGACGAATGTGATGCGCCCGTATCTGGAGGCGGTGGCATGAGCGTGGGCCTTGCTGCGTCGTACATGCCCGCCTGCTGAATCGGGCCAAGGCGCGCGGTGAGGACTTCAATCTGATTCTGACGCGCTATGCGCTTGAGCGTTTTCTCTATCGCCTGTCCCTAATACCGGCACGTGAGGTTTATTGGCTGAAAGGGGCGATGCTGTTCGATCTGTGGTTCGATGTGCCGCATCGGCCAACGCGCGATGCGGATTTTCTCGGCTTTGGGCCGATGGATACCGAGGCGCTGGCGAGCACGATGCGAGAAGTCTGCGGCGTCGCTGTGGAAGATGGTATGGAGTACGACCCCGCTCGATCACCATCGAGGAAATACGTTAAGATGCCCGCTATGGCGGCCTGCGCGTACGGCTGCTGGGTAAACTTGGCAATGCGCGCTGCACGGTACAACTCGACGTGGGTTATGGAGACGCGGTAACACCCGGACCAGAGGAAGCGGTTTATCCGACTCTGCTGGATGATCAGCCGGCACCATGCTTGCACGTTTACCCGCGCGCATCGGTAGTGGCTGAGAAACTGGAGGCGATTGTGAGTCTCGGTATGGCAAATAGCCGGATGAAAGATTACTACGATCTGCGTGCCCTGGCGCATGAAGGCGTGCTGGACGCCCAGCTATTGGGCGAGGCGATTGCGGCAACATTTCAGCGCCGCGGAACGGCGCTGCCGACGGAAGTGCCGCTTGGGCTGAGTGATGAGTTTGCGCATGACGCTGCAAAGCGCGCCCAATGGAAGGCCTTCCTCGGCAAGAACCGGCTCGATGCGCCGACGCTGGAAGAAGTCATTGGCGAGCTTCGCCATTTCGTAACAGAGCCTTTGAAGCTGGCGCGGCAGCGAAAATAGGCGAATGAAAAATATTGGGTCAGATCAGAGCCGAATTAAATCGCAGTGTTTTTCAACAGTACAAATGCAAACGGCACCACAAGGGTGCCGTTTGCATTTTTTTGGTGGAGGCGGGGGGGATCGAACCCCCGTCCGCAAGCCCTCTACAGACAGATCTACATACTTAGTCCGGTCATTTGGTTTTAACCCGAACTACGCCGGCCGAACAGGCTGAGTTCAAGCGAGTCGCCTTGAATTTCGCGTTGGTGCAAAGCGACCCTGCATAACGCTATCCCATGTATATGACTCTGCGTCTGATTGCTCAGATCCACCCCATGGGAGAAGTGGTGCAGAGTCTAACCGGTATTAAGCGGCTAGAGCGTAGTTGTCGTCGTTGGCAACTATAAATTTCCAGATGTATTTACGAGGTAACTGGTCCTCGGTATGCACTGCACTGCTTCGCAACCCACGTCGAAGCCAGGTCGCCCCCATTGCTGAGCCTATTGCTGATAATTACTGCACAAGACACACGACTGTCTTGTTTCACATTGTACGGCAATCAGATTGGGCTGTTGCCAGAAAGTTCAAGGCCAGTTAATAAATCATTTGGGGTATCGATATCGCGTAAAACACCGGGATCGGTGCTCGGAATGAGGGTGAGGCGGTCGGCGTTTTGTTCCAGAATGCCCCGCGCGCCTTGGTCTGCCGTCAATACGCTGAGTGCTGGGTAAAAGGCGCGGCTAAAGCCTACCGGGTGGCCGCGCTGGCCTTGGTAAGTTGGGGCCACGATGGCGTCACCCGCTTTAAGCCGGGTGGCGATGGTGCTAACGACATCTCCCGGCACGAAGGGCATATCCGCCAAGGCGATGATCCAGCCCGCGGCATCGGGTGCTGCGCGGACGCCGCAGGCGAGGCTGGCGCCCATGCCTAGCTCTGCGTTGGCGCAAGGCAGTACCCGAGCCTGTTCTCGCGCTAAGAGTTGCATCAACTCGGTATCGCCGGGGCGCACGACTACGATGACTTCATCTACGCCTTGGGCCAGATTGCGCAGCGCGGCCACGGCCATCGGCGTGCCGTTGGGTAAGCGGTGCAAGAGTTTGTGGGAGCCGAAGCGGGTGCTGCTTCCGGCGGCGAGCAGGATGCCGGCGATCACGTGGTGGCGTATTGCGGGCTGAGCGCGGGTGCGCGCGCCGCAATCAACTCGATGCCGTTGCGCACGGCGATCAGGTCGGCCAGGATGGCCACGGCGATTTCTGGCGGGGTGCGCGCGCCGATGGGCAAGCCCACCGGCCCACGCAAACGCGCAATGTCATCTGCTGCTAGATCGAGCAAGGCCAAACGTTCACGTCGTTTGGCGTTGTTGCGCTTTGATCCGAGCGCGCCAACGTAGAAGGCGGGTGAATGCAGTGCTTCCATCAGCGCCATGTCGTCGAGCTTGGGGTCGTGGGTCAGCGCCACGATGGCGGTATAGGCATCGGGCTGTACCGCCGTGACGACATCGTCCGGCATGCCAGTGAGCAGTTCGCTGCCCGGCACATCCCAGGTGACGCGATATTCTTCGCGTGGGTCGCATACCAAGATGGTGTAATCGAGCGCTGCAGCCATCTCGGCCAGATAGCGCGCGGTTTGCACTGCGCCGATGATGAGTAAGCGTAGTTGCGGGCCGTGGGGGATGATGAGCTGTTGCTCGTCGCAGACCAAGCGGGTGGTGGCGCTAGGCGTAAACAAGCTGGACGCGCCGCTCGCTAGATCGAGCCGGCGCGCGATGGGTTGCCGGGCATGCAAAGCGGCAAGCAGTTGATCGAGTATCGCGGCGCTGGGTGCGGATTCGAGCACTAACTCCATCTGACCGCCGCAGGGCATGCGCCAGCGCCGATTCTCTTCTGCTGCGCCGCCGTAAACGAGACGTTGCGGTAATGCGGGAATCGCCGCGCGCACGCGCTCAATTAAATCCTGCTCGATGCAGCCACCGGAAACGGAGCCGATCACCGCACCATCGGCGCGAATCGCTACCAGTGACCCTGCTGGACGTGGACTTGAACCATAGGTGCGCACCACGGTGGCGAGTGCGGCGGATTGTCCTTGCGCTTGCCACGCACGCAGTGTGCTGAGCACTTCCCATTCCGTGCCGGGCATGGGTTATACCAAGTCTTGCGTGCGCAGCGGCAGGTTGCGCAGGCGCTTGCCGGTGGCGGCGAATAACGCATTGGCCACGGCCGGTGCAATCGGCGGCACGCCCGGCTCGCCCACGCCGCTGGGGTTGGCGCCGGAGGGAACGATATGCACTTCAACGTGAGGCATTTCGCTCATGCGCAGCAGCGGGTAGTCATGGAAATTGGATTGTTCCACCTGCCCTTCTTTCAGCGTGACGGCGCTGTGGAGCGCAGCGGAGAGGCCGAAGCCGATGCCACCTTCCATCTGTGCACGCACGATGCTGGGGTTGATGGCGATGCCGCAATCGACAGCGCACACCACACGATCGACCTTGAAGCTGCCATCTGCTTTGACGCTGACTTCGGCGATCTCGGCCACGACCGAGCCGAAGGATGCATGTACCGCCACGCCGCGCCCGCGCCGCATGCCCGCCTTGGCGGGAAGCGGTTTGCCCCAGCCGGCCTTGCTTGCCGCCAGATCGAGTACGGCCAGGTGACGCGGGTGTTTCGCAAGCAGCGCGCGGCGAAACGCGACTGGATCTTTTCCCGCTGCATGCGCGACTTCGTCGAAGAAGACTTCAGTGGAGAAGGCGGTGTGGGTCGATCCCACCGAGCGCCACCACTGCACTGGCACTGGATAGCTTGGGGTGTGCAGGTCCACCAGCATGTTGGGGATGGCGTAGGGCAAGTTGGCGGCGCCTTCCACTGACGTGAAGTCGATGGCGCCTTTGAAGCCGGTAGCGGCCAAGATGGATTGGCCCACGAGTCGGTGCTGCCAAGCGACGAGATTGCCTTGGGCGTCGAGCCCGGCGCGCAGGGTGTGATAGAACAGCGGGCGATATTGTCCGGCGCGTAGGTCGTCCTCGCGCGTCCAGATCATTTTCACCGGCGCACGGCCATTGATGGCTTTGGCGATTTGCACCGCTTCCAGCACGTAATCGGAACCTGGGTTGGAACGGCGGCCGAAACTGCCGCCGGCGTAGAGCATGTTGATTTTTACGTCTTCGGGCTTGATGCCGAGGAATTTCGCGATGTTGTTCTGGTCGTTGGTCTGCGACTGTTCGCCATTCCAGATTTCGCACTGATTGCCGTTCAGCTTGACTACGCAGTTCAGGGGTTCCATGGCGGCATGTGCGAGATAGGGAAACTCGAAGGTTGCTTCCAGGCGCTTGGCGACGCGGCCCATGGTTTTTTCGGCATCGCCTGCCTTGTGCGCGACGGTGCCGGGCGAGCGTGCCAAGTTTTTATAGTGCGCGAGCATTTCGTTAGTGCTGAGTTTGAAAGCCTTGCTTTCGTCCCATTCGACTTTAAGCGCATCGCGGCCCTTCTTGGCGGACCAGAAATCTTTAGCCAGTACGGCGACGCCATTGGGAATGGCGACTACATCGACTACGCCGGCAATCGCCTTCGCTCCCGATGCATTGAAGGATTTTACAGTGGCGCCAAAACGCGGTGCGCGAGCGACGAGGGCGGTGAGCATGCCCGGCAGCTTCACGTCGCTGGTGAATTGGGCGCTGCCGTTGATCTTGGGCTTGCTGTCCTGACGCGGCGCTTGTTTTCCGATGTAGACAAAATCTTTGGGGTCTTTGAGCGTAATGTCTTCCGGTTGGGGTGCTGCTTGCATAGCGGCCTTGGCGCTGAGTTCGCCGAATTTGGCTTTTCGATTGGAGGCGGCGTGGCTGACGATGCCGTTTTTAACCGTAATTTCTTTCGCCGGCACGCTCCATTCCGCCGCCGCTGCCGCGACCAGCATGAAGCGCGCTGCGGCGCCGGCTCGGCGCATCTGCTCGTAGGAGTTGGCCATGGCGGTGCTGCCGCCGGTGCCTTGCGTGGAGCCCCATAACAGGTTGTTGTAGCGCCTAGCATCGGCCGGCGCACCTTCTACTTTGATTTGCGGCCAGGCGGCATCGAGTTCCTCTGCCACCAGGGTGGCGAGACCGGTGTAGGTACCTTGCCCCATCTCCAGATGTTTGGCGATGATCGTGACGGTGTTGTCCTCGCCGATCCGCACGAAGGCGTTGGGCTCGAATTCGATAACGGTGGCGGGCGCTGCGGAGCCGGCTTTTGCTGGCACGGCCGCGGCTGGTGCGGCGTGGCTGCCGGGCAGATAGATGGCCAGGGTGAGCCCGGCACCGGCCTGAAGAAAGCGGCGGCGGCTTTCGTTGACGATTTTAATGGCGCTCATGCCCGCTCTCCTAACTTCAATGTCTTGGCCGCTTCGTGAATCGCGGCGCGGATGCGGTGATAGGTGGCGCAGCGACACAGATTGCCCGCCATGGCATTGTCGATGTCTTCATCGTTGGGTTTCTTGTTAGTGCTGAGCAAGGCGACGGCAGACATGATTTGCCCCGACTGACAGTAACCGCACTGTACGACTTCGAGTTTTTCCCAGGCGCTTTGCACCGCGCGGCCAACCTTGGAGCTGAGGCCTTCGATAGTGGTGATCTTTTGTCCAGCCACTGCCGACACTGGCGTAACGCAGGCGCGAATTGGATTGCCGTTGAGATGCACGGTGCAGGCGCCGCATTGTGCGACACCGCAGGCGTATTTGGTGCCGGTGAAGCCGAGCTGGTCGCGCAGCACCCACAGGATGGGCGTATCGGGCGCGACATCGACTTGAAATTGTTTGCCGTTGATGGATAAAGCAATCACTTTGAATCTCCTAAGGCGATAGTGGCGGCAGTCGAGAGCAAGTTCGCTACTCTACTGGCGTCCGTTTGGATTCGCGTTGCACGTAAAAAGCACCCAGTGCCGTGGTGGCCAAGGCTTGCACCAGAGATAGGGGTAGTTTCGAATTCTGGAGATCCGCATCTAGCGGTGCATCCGTAAAGGGGGACAATAAAGGTACGATAAACAACAGCAAGAGGTAAACCAGTGAAAGCCAAAGCGCAAGGCGGTAAATGAATGAATCCACAGACTCACCCTTTGCGGCTTTACGCCTGAGATCATTGAACATCACGCCAACGATAAGAGAAAGATTCGGTGTAACCGCAGGCAGATACCAATCCCATAGCACAGCACCTTGCCCGTTGTTGCCAAAGGTAGTGAGCATGAGCAAAGCGGTAAAGGTGAAACCCGCTCCGACAAACCATGCGATAGCCAGTTTTTGTCTTGCACCCGCCATGGAAACCAGCAAAATTAACCTCCCAACGCTTGTAAGATTCTGGCAGCTCGCAAGTGTTGCTGGCCATTGCGTTCAGAAGGTTTATTCAACCGGGCGGGTTTTCCTTGGCTGGGGATTTCGAATTCGTAAATCAAAGCGGTTGCCACCATTTCTTCACCATAAATTTTCTTTGAGACGGCTTGGGGAAGCTGCGATCCCCCTTTGCCTACCCAGAGCTTTGCCTCGTCTATCGTGCTTTCTTGCCCGCTACTGACAATTGGAATGGGTGTGAATACAAAAGCAATTACACGAAACAATCCTGCGTCTTTACCTAGTAATGCCTTCAGGTAGGCTTCTATATTAAAGGGCTTGATGCTGACGGGATCAACTTTTATTTTCCAGCGCACGTTGGGGGGCGAGGGTGTCGCGTCTGGGTTGATCCGTTCAAGCTGGCTGATTAAGGCAAAGCCTTCCGGTACCGCATAATAGCCCGGGCTGGAATAGCCATTTTGTGCCAGCGCTTTTTCTAGCTTGCTGGCTACTTTTTCCCAGGTATTGGCCTGCTGATTATTTGACACAAGGAGCTCGCGCGGGATTTTTTGGTGCGTTGAGGCATCTGGCGGCGGCCAGAATAGCGGTAGTGAAGCTTCCCTTTTTCCCCCACCATTTTTGGCCATTGGCGGCGTTTCAGTCACCTCAGTACCACGCAGTTCTACGGTCCAGTAGGCGGCAGGTTTGACGTCTGCCACGGCGGGTTTAGTACATTTTTTGCCTAGCTCGGCGTAGCTAATGGTCGATGTACGAATCGGGCAGGTACCAAAAGCAGTGCCAAACTCCACCAAGCCTTCTATAACGGTTAAAACACTGTTGCCTTCTTTGTTCGCCTCAATGATGAATTCGGTTCCTTTAACGATAGCTATAGCCACAGGTGTTTCTACCTCTAATTGCTTCAGTCTGCCACTGGTTTTAACCCAGAGCATCCCCAATTTCAGGCGCAGGATTCGTGTTACGCCATTTTCTTTTTCCCAGCGAGAAATAATTTTAAAGCTCGTATTTCGGTTTAATCCTATCTGAATATCGTTGCTCAGTTCGATCAGGGCAGTGCTCTTCCCATCGGTGCGCAGCACATCCCCCTCAAACAGCGCTAGCGCACCTTTTCCTCGCAAATACTCTTCTATGCCATCCACCCTTTGAACCACCAGGGTGCCTTTGGCAAGCTTGGCCATACCGACTGCCGCACTCTCGGCGCGGGCTGTTTCTGTTATTAAAAAGGAGCATATGGACAAAAAGAGAAGCCATATGAGTAGCGCAAAATGCAGCCTGCTCCGGGAGGGCACGCGAGGCATATAGAGATAACCTAAAAGCGTCATTTTTTTCTCCTCCATATTTATTACTTCGCCTAATTGCGCGACATCACCACCCTGATGGGTTTGCGGCCTACAGGTAATGTGGCAATGAGTGTATTGGTCCCGGTATCGATCACACGCAAGTCATTCGAGCCCTCCCCCCCGACATAAATACGCGTGCCTTCTGTATTCGCCAAGATACCGTTAGGTTTTTCGCCTACCCGAATCCGCTCTAGCACCTGCATTCTGTTGTTATTGATGCGCACAACGGCAACCTGATTCGCACCACTCACAGTAACGTAGGCGTTAGGTCCTTCCATCCCTTTGTACGCGAATGTAATTTGCTGCGGATTTGGGCCTACTTCAATGGCTGCAACCTTGCTCTGCGTGGCGGGATCAATCACATAAATGTCATTGCCTCCTGAATTGGCGCCCCAGATGCGCCCATCCGGGCCCAGCGTCAGAAAATGGGGATTGGGTCCAACAGGGATTGTTTTAATGACCCGAAGGGTAGCGGTGTCGACCACCGCAACGGTTTTGTCGCCTTGATTGCTCACATAGGCGAAGCTGCCATCCCGAGAAAAAGTTAGACCAGTGGGCCCTTTCCCGACTGCTATCGCGCCCACAATACGGTTGTCGTCCGTGTCCACGATTGAGATCGTGTCGTCGCCAATATTCGCGACCCAGGCAAACTGGTTGTCATTAGTGAGTGCGACCACATGGCAGCGGCTGCCGGTGTAAATGGAAGCGATCGTTTCTAATGCGTTGGTATCAATGACAGAAAGCCGCCCTGAGGCGAGGTTGGTCGCGTATAAGCGCGTACCATCACGGGATAAGGCAAGATCATGGGTTGAGAAGTTTTTAGCATCAACCGTGGCGATGACCTTGAGCGTCAACGCGTCAATCACAGTAACCGAATTAGAACTCTCATTCGCAACGTAAACACGCGGGGAATGCCGCGGCGTTTTACCCGAAAGTTTTTTTTCAAGTTCAGCCAGTTCGGAACAACTTGAAAGGAGGCTAAGTGCGAGCCCGATGATTGCGGTACGGCTTACCCCAGAAAATAGTTTCATGTTGGCAGCGCTTTCGAAATAACGATTTAGACAAACCCCTAGGCGCCACCAGGCTGCGTTGTTCGTCGGCTGCTATGCGCCACCAATCGCGGGTGCACCCCATCCACCTAGCAATGCTACGTTTGTTGATTACGGGGGCATCACAAATAAATCATAGACTACGGGGCTTCCAACGGCCAGGCGTGGTATTCCCCTCTACGCGCTCAGACATTAGTGCCTGCCGATTCCCCCGGCTCGTCTGCGCTACGCGGCGGCGCGGCAAAGGGCTCCAAAAACCATAACCTCGCTGGTGATATACCAACGCTTCGCAAATCTGCCGCCAACTTCGGAAAGCTTAATGGCTAGCGGGGCGCCCCCTTCGCGACACTGATGGCAGCTTGGCCGCGAGGCTTCGGCTATGTTGCGCGACGATCACTTCGCTTAACCGGTCGAAGGCATCACGGCGTGCAGTGGAAGCGCGCGCCACGAGAGCGATGCTGCGCGTGGGGGCGGGTGCGGCAAAAGGTTGTGCGATGAGCGGACTATTTTTTAGCAAACCGGCGCGCAGGGTCATCTCCGGTAATAAGCCCACGCCCATGCCTTCCTCAATCATTTGCACCAAGGTGTAGAGGCTAGTGGCTTCCAGGCCGTGTGGGCGCGCGTTCAGCCCACAGCCGCTGAGTATATGGCCGCGCAGGCAATGGCCTTCTTCCAATAGCAGTAATTGCTCCGGATCGATGGCGGAGACATCTATTTGCCGTGGATTTTTTTTGCCCGGTGGTGTGACCAGCCAGAGTTCTTCGCTGAACAAGGTGCGCGCCATGAGATTGCTCAATTCATAGGGGAGCGCGATCAAGGCGAAATCGAGTTGGCCGCTGTCGAGCCGCGCCAGCAGATTGGCGGTCAGGTCTTCGCGCAGTGCAAATTGCAGCGCTGGATAGCGTTTGCGCATTTCGGGCAGCACTATCGGCAATAGAAAGGGTGCGATGGTGGGTATCACCCCCAGCCGCACCACACCCGCGAGCGGGTCGGCGGCACGCGCTGCGGTTTGCGCCAAGTCTTCTGCCGCTGCGAGAAGCGCCCGCGCTCGTTCCGTAATCTCCAGACCAAGCGGCGTCATGAAAACGCGATGCCGCTCGCGTTCTACCAGGCGTGCGCTCAGGATTGATTCCAGCTCCATGATGCCAGCGCTCAGCGTCGATTGCGTGACGAAGCAGTTCTGCGCCGCCTGGGTGAAATTCAGGCGTTCGGCCAGGGCGACCAGATAACTCAGTTGGCGGAGGGAGGGCAGGGCGGCCATGTGCTTATCTTAATCGAATATATCGATCAATATAACAAGTTTAATTCATTGGATCGTTTGTTGGGGTTTGCCCAGAATGCGGGTTGTCCACTTTGCGGACGTAACCCAAACAGGAGATCGACATGAAACAAGCTTCTATCACTATCCAAAATTTGGAAGCCGCGTTTGCCGGCGAATCCATGGCTCACATCAAATACCTACACTTCGCCAAGGTTTGCCGCGCGGCGGGCGATGAGGAATCGGCGCGTATTTTCGAAGAAACTGCTGCGCAGGAAGTGCAGCACGCGCTCGGTCACGCCGATTTGCTCTTTCCCCGTTCCGACATGAGCCCGGCGAAGTGTTTGGAATATGCGATTGCCGGCGAGACGCATGAATATACGGAGATGTACCCGAAGTTCCGGCACGAGGCCGAAGTGGAAGGTCAGCAAGCGGCGGTGGCGGAATTCGATGAGCAAATCGCCGAGTCGCAAGAGCATGCCGATCAGTTCCGCGCCATCCTCGCCAAGGCTGAAAAGCGCTTCGCCGCGTTGGCCAAGGTGGAAGAGCGCCATGCGAATCACTACCGCGCACGCGCCGAAAAAGTAGCCGTTTAATTTTAATTATTCTTACGAAAGGAAATATCATGAATGCACGTAAATTTGAATGTGTAGTGTGCGGGTTTATTTACGACGAAGCGGTGGGCATGCTGGAAGACGGCATCCCGGCCGGCACGCGCTGGGAAGATATCCCGGCGGACTGGGCCTGCCCCGACTGCGGCGTCGCCAAGGCCGATTTCGAAATGATTCAGATCGCTGCTTAAACTGAAAGGAAACTAGTATGGAACCTATCGTCATCATCGGTTCGGGCATGGCCGGCTACGGCTTGCTGCGGGAGTTGCGCAAGTTGGATCGCGAGACACCGGTTACGGTCATTACCGCCGATGAGGGCGCGGCCTATGCCAAGCCGAGTCTTTCAAATGCGCTGGCAGCGGGCAAGACGCCCGAACAATTGGCGAATCAGACTGCGGCGCAAATCAGCGCCAGTTTGAATGCGCAAGTACTGACTCACACTCGTGTTGCTCGCGTCGACAGCGCCGCGCGGCAGGTTGAGACGGATCGGGGCAGTGTGCGCTATAGCCGTCTGGTGCTGGCGCTGGGTGCGGATCCGATCGCGCATGGCGTAGCGGGCTCGGCCGCCGAGAAAATTTTAAGCGTGAATGATCTGGGTGATTACACGCGGTTTCGAGTGGCACTTGCAGGTAAGAAAAGCGTGGCGATTCTGGGTGGTGGTTTGATCGGTTGTGAGTTCGCCAACGATCTGGTGGCGGCGGGTTTTGCGGCGGCGGTGGTGCACCTCGGCGCATCTCCTTTGGAACGCATGCTGCCTGCACAGATTGCGCAACATTTGGGTGAAGCCTTGGCCGAGGCTGGGGTAGCGTGGTATTTCGGCCGCCGCGCCGTTAGCGCCGAGGCGGCAGGTGATGGCATCGCGCTGACGCTGGATGACGGTTCGGTGATAACGGCGGATGTAGTGCTATCGGCGATTGGTCTGCGTCCGCGCATGGCCTTGGCGCAGGCTGCGGGCATCAAAACCGGGCGCGGCATCGTCGCCGATCGTTTGCTGCAAACGAGCGTGGAGGGCATTTACGCCATGGGCGATTGTGCCGAAGTGGAAGGCTTCGTGCTGCCCTATGTGCAGCCGTTGTTGCAGCAGGTGCGCGCCTTGGCGGCGACGCTGGCCGGTACGCCCACTCCGGTGAGCTATCCGGCCATGCCGGTGGTAGTAAAAACGCCCGTGCTGCCTTTGACCGTCGCGCCGCCTGCGCCGAACCAGCCTGGCCAATGGAGCACGGCGTTGGAAGCCTTATGCACGGTGGCGCGCTTTAAGGACGAGCAGGGTAATTTGCAGGGATTTGTTTTGTGCGGCCAAGCGCCGGCGCTGCGCAGCGAGCTGACGAAGCAAATTCCGCCGGTATTACCTTAGCGGATTACAAAAAGCTGAGGATGTCGGCCGGCGTGTCGATGCGCGCAAACGCGCCCCAAGTAT
The DNA here is from genome assembly GCA_038042985.1 of Pseudomonadota bacterium. Lineage (GTDB taxonomy): Bacteria > Pseudomonadota > Gammaproteobacteria > Burkholderiales > Thiobacteraceae > RBG-16-58-11. Next base: position 28,512 of record JBBTCZ010000018.1, on the reverse strand, counting down.
CGGGCTGGTCATGTGCGTCGAGATAGCCGTAGTTGGCGATCAGCGCTTTCATTCCCGCGGCGACCGCCGATTCCACATCGCGCTCGGCATCGCCGACATAGAGGCAAGCAGCGGGCGCAACGCGCACTTGCGCGGCGGCGGTGAGCAGCGGCTCGGGATGCGGTTTGGAATTGGGCGTGGAGTCGCCGCTGATAATGCAGGCAGCGCGATGCTCCAGGTGCAAGGCTTTGAGTAAGGGCAGGGTAAAGCGCGCCGGTTTGTTGGTGACGACTCCCCAGCGCAGTTTGCGCGCCTCCAATTCATCCAGCAGCTCGGCCGTGCCGGGAAAGAGTACGGTGCGATCGCAGATATGCTGTGTATAAAGTTCGAGGAACTCAGTGCGTAGCGCTTCGAAATTCGGTGATTTTGACCCGACATCAAAACCAACTCTGAGTAAGCCCCGTGTGCCATGCGAGGCTTGCGGGCGTATCACTTCATGCGGTAGTGGCTCAAGGCCGTGGCGCCGCCGTTGTTCGTTGAGCGCGTAAGCCAAATCCAGTGCAGTGTCGGCGAGCGTGCCATCCAGATCGAACAGCACTGCCCCAATCGGTTCAGACATCTTTGCGTGTGGCGATCAGATAGTTGACCGAGGTGTCGGGGCCGAGCGCGTAGCTTTTGCTGAATGGGTTATAGCTCATGCCGATCACTTCATTCACGCTTAATCCGGCATTGCGGGCAAAGCGCGCGAGTTCGGAGGGTTTGATGAATCTAGCGTAGTCGTGCGTGCCGCGGGGCAGCAGCTTGAGCAGATATTCTGCGCCGATCACCGCGAACAGATACGACTTAGGATTGCGGTTGAGGGTGGAGAAAAAAACATGCCCGCCAGGTTTGGCAAGCTGCGCGCAGGCGCGGACGATGCTGGACGGATCGGGTACATGTTCGAGCATTTCCATGCAGGTGACGACATCGAATTGGCCGGGTTGCTCCTCAGCCAAGTCCTCGACCGCAATCAAGCGGTAATCCACTTTTTGTCCGGTTTCGAGCAGATGGAGTTTGGCGACCTTGAGCGGCTTGTCGCCGAGATCGATGCCAGTTACCTCGGCTCCGCGCGCGGCCATGCTCTCGGACAGGATGCCGCCGCCGCAGCCGACATCGAGGACTTTTTTGCCTGCGATGTGTGCGAGGCCGTCGATGTAATTCAGGCGCAGCGGGTTGATGTCGTGCAGCGGCTTGAATTCGCTATTCGGGTCCCACCAGCGATGCGCTAGTGCTGAGAATTTTTGCAGTTCGAGTTCGTCAACGTTCATGGCGAGATGATACTAGCTTTTCAATATCCCTTGCCAATGCGCAGCCTTGGCTTTGATCTCATGCGCATCGAGGGTAGTGAGCGTTCGGTTGTTCAAAAGCCGCTTGCCGGCGACCCACACATCGGTGACCTGCTCGCGTCCCGCTGCGTACACCAAGTGGGAGGCTACGTCATAGAGGGGAGCGGTCTCTAATGCGGACAAATCGATGGCCACGATGTCCGCTGCCTTGCCCGGCTTGAGTGAGCCGATATCCTGCTCCAGCCCCAGCGCTTTTGCGCCGTTGAGCGTGGCCATGGCCAACGCCTGGTGCGCGGGGAGGGCGGTCGCATCACCGCTGGCGCCTTTGGCGAGCAGGGCCGCGATGCGCATTTCGGCGAGGAGATCCAAGCGATTGTTGCTGGCCGCGCCATCGGTGCCGAGGCCGATGTTGACACCACTGGCGATGAGTTGGGCTATTGGCGCGATGCCGCTGGCGAGTTTGAGATTGGAAACGGGGCAGTGCGCAATATTGACGCCGCGCTCGGCGCACAGCGCGATTTCGTCCTGGGTCAAATGCACCATGTGTGCCGCGGTGACGCTCGGGCTCAATAAGCCGAGCTTTTGCAGCCGCGCCAAGGGGCGTAGCTGATGTTCGGCCAAGCTCTGGTTGATCTCATCTTGTGTCTCATGCACATGGATGTGGATCGGCGCTTCCAGTTGCTCGGCGAGCGTGAGGATTTTCTCGAAGGTTTTATCGCTCACCGTATAGGGCGCGTGCGGCGCCATGCTGAAGACAATGCGCTCATGGTCGCGATAGGCGTCGCGTACCTCCAAGCCCTTGCGCAGATAGTCATCGGCGTCGGCGGCATAGGCGGTGGGGAATTCGAGTGCGATCATGCCGATCGCGGCGCGCATGCCCGCTTGATCCACCGCTTGTGCCGTGGCTTCGGGAAAAAAATACATATCGTTGAAGCAGGTCACGCCGCCACGCAGCATTTCAGCGCAGGCGAGCAGTGTGCCGTCTTTCACGAATGCCGGCGCGACGTGTTTGCCTTCCGCCGGCCAGATGTGATTTTTGAGCCACGTCATTAGCGGCAAATCGTCGGCTAGGCCGCGCATCAGCGTCATGGCGGCGTGCGTATGCAGATTGACCAGACCGGGCATCAATACATGCTGGTTGAGTTCTATCTGTTCGTGCGCAGTGAAGTTATTCGTAGCGTCAGGCGTGGGCAAGAGTGCGACGATGCGTCCGGCATCGATCGCAATGCTGTGATGTTCCAGCACGGCGCCACTGGGTTCGATTGGGAGTATCCAACGGGCGTTAATGAGCGAATCAATGGTTCTCATGGGGCCTTCATGCCGAACTCAAAAAAAAGCCCCGCTCAATGGCGGGGCTAGATTGCTTTTGTAGAGATTACTTGGCGGGCGCCTGGATTTTCACTTCAACCAGCACGCGACGGTTGGGTTGCAGGCACTCAACCAGCTTCTTGTTCTTACCGCTTTCGGCGCCTTTTACATTCTTGCAATCCACTAGCGGCTCGGCTTCACCTTTACCCACGGTTTCGATGCGCTTGGCATCAATGCCTTGGCTAACGATATAGGCCTTGGCAGCGGCAGAGCGGCGATCAGACAAATCTTGGTTGTATTTGTCAGTGCCAATACGGTCGGCGTGACCCGTGACCAACACCACTTCCACTTCCGGATACTGTTTCATTTTAGACACGACTTCATCATCTAAAGTCTTCTTGCCATCGGCGCGCAATACGGCTTTGTCGAAATCGAATAGTGTTTCGGCTTGCAGGTTGATTTTGGTGAAAGCCGGTTTGGCTGGACCGAGATTCGGTGGCACTAAGGGTTGTGCCGGAACGGTGTCTTGTTTCTTGACTACGGGAGCCTCTTTCTTGACCAAATCGGGATCGCATTCGGCGATGGCCATGGCCGGGGTCCAGGAACCGGTGCGCCAGCATAGGCCGAAATTGCTTTTTACGATGTGTTTGTTGTTATCTTGCAAATAGCCAGGGGTGACTTTGCCGTCGCTGTGGGCTGTCGCTACGCCTGCACCAAGACCCAAACCGAGGGCGATCAGGAGGCTGGAAGCAATTTTCAATGTAGGGGAAATCGTCATGGTGTCACCTTTCTTTTCTTTATAAAATCGGGGGGAACGCTTGAGCGGATGTTAACCATATAGTGCTGTAATTACAAGACTCAAGTATAGGTTCCTTTATGGATTTTCGCACGGAAACTTGAGTCGGTTGGGGGAGTCTGGCTGGGGAGGGGGGCACGTGTTACAATCTTCAACTTTGATTCCGTCCCTCCGCCGCCCTGGCGAATACAATATAAGTAACTGATAAATATGGATCAATTCGCTAAAGAGACAATCCCGGTTAGCCTCGAAGCAGAGATGCGCAACTCCTACCTCGATTATGCGATGAGCGTAATCGTGGGACGGGCCTTACCCGATGTGCGCGATGGGCTAAAGCCGGTGCATCGCCGCGTGTTATTCGCGATGCACGAGTCAAACAATGTGTGGAACCGGCCCTATGTGAAGTGTGCGCGCGTGGTCGGCGACGTGCTGGGTAAATATCACCCGCATGGCGATACGGCGACCTACGATGCGCTGGTGCGCATGGCGCAGGATTTCTCCATGCGCTACATGCTGATCGATGGCCAAGGCAACTTTGGCTCGATCGATGGCGATTCCCCTGCTGCTTATCGTTACACCGAGTGCCGCCAAGCGCGCATTGCGTCTGAAATGCTGGCCGACATCGACAAGGAAACCGTCGATTTTGTGCCCAACTACGACGGCAAGGAAATGGAGCCGACGGTACTCCCCACCAAGACGCCGAACCTGTTGGTGAACGGTTCGTCGGGCATTGCTGTGGGCATGGCCACCAATATTCCACCGCATAATTTGACTGAAGTAGTGGATGCCTGTCTGGCGATTCTTGCCAATCCGGCCATCACTATCGACGAGTTGATCGAGATCGTGCCCGCGCCGGATTTTCCCACCGCCGGCATCATTTATGGCACGGCGGGCGTCAAAGAAGGCTACCGCACCGGCAAGGGCCGGGTGGTGATGCGCGCCCGTACGCATTTCGAAGATTTAGAAAAGGGTCGTCAGTCAATCATCATCGACGAGTTGCCCTACCAAGTGAACAAAGCCAATCTGCTGATCAAGATCGGCGAGTTGGTGCGCGAAAAACGCCTGGAAGGCCTCTCCGATTTACGCGATGAGTCGGACAAATCCGGCATGCGCGTGGTGATCGAGTTGAAGCGTGGCGAAATGCCCGAGGTGGTGCTGAACAATCTGTACAAGCTCACTCCGATGCAAGACACCTTCGGCATGAATATGGTCGCGCTAGTCGATGGCCAACCGCGCCTGTTGAACTTGAAGCAAATGTTGGATGCCTTCTTGCGCCACCGGCGCGAGGTGGTGACGCGGCGCACGATTTTCGAATTGCGCAAGGCGCGTGAACGCGGCCACATCTTGGAAGGCCTGGCGGTGGCGCTGTCCAATGTGGACGAAATCATCGCCCTGATCAAAGCGTCCGAGACGCCCGCGATCGCCAAAGAGCGCTTGATGGATAAAACATGGGCCTCCACGCTGGTGGGAGATATGCTGGCGCGTGCCGTGGCCGATGTGAATGCGAGTCGCCCCGAAGGGCTATCCGCCGAATTCGGCATGACGCCGCAAGGCTATCGCCTCTCCGACACGCAAGCGCAAGCGATTCTGGAATTGCGTTTACAGCGTTTGACCGGCCTGGAGCAAGACAAAATCGTCGCCGAGTACAAAGACGTGCTGGAGAAGATCGCCGACTTCATCGACATCCTCGCCAAGCCGGCGCGCATCACCCAAATCATCACGGACGAGCTGGGGCAGGTAAAAGCGCAGTACGGCGACAAGCGCAAGAGCGAGATTGTGCACAATGCGCAAGATATCTCGATGGAAGATCTCATCACGCCGGAAGATGTGGTGGTGACGCTCTCACATACGGGCTACATGAAATCTCAACCTTTGGTGGAATACGCTGCACAAAAGCGCGGTGGGCGCGGCAAGCAAGCCGCCCCCACCAAAGAAGACGATTTCATTGAAAATCTTTTCATCGCCAATACCCACGATTACATTCTGTGTTTCTCCAATCGTGGCCGCGTGTATTGGATCAAGGTTTACGACGTGCCGCAGGGCAGCCGCATTTCGCGCGGCAAGCCAATTGTGAACCTGCTGCCGCTGGAAGATCGCGAGAAAATCACCGCGCTGCTGCCGATCAAGGAATTCGACGAGCAGCACTATGTGTTCATGGCGACTGCCATGGGCACGGTAAAGAAGACTCCGTTGACCGAATTCTCGCGTCCACGCACCAGCGGCATCATCGCGGTGTCCTTGGACGACGGCGATTATTTGGTGGGCGCGGCGATTACCGATGGCACGCACGACGTGATGTTGTTTTCCAACGGCGGCAAAGCGGTGCGCTTCGAAGAAACCGACGTGCGTCCGATGGGTCGTGGCGCGCATGGTGTGCGCGGCATGCGGCTGGTGGCGGGACAGAAGGTTATCTCGATGTTGGTGGCGGAAAGCGAAACCCAATCCGTACTAACCGCGACCGAAAATGGCTACGGCAAGCGCACCCCGATTACCGAATACACCCGCCACGCGCGCGGCACCCAAGGCATGATCGCGATTCAAACCAGTGCGCGCAATGGCCCGGTGGTGGCGGCGACGCTGGCGGACGAAACCGACGAGATCATGCTGATCACGACCGGTGGCGTGCTGATCCGCACTCGTGTTAAAGAAATTCGCGAAATGGGGCGCGCCACACAGGGCGTCACACTGATTAATACCGGCGAGGGTGAGAAGCTGGTCAGTTTGCAGCGCATCGTCGAGACCGACGTAGAAGAGGAAGAGGATAAAGAATAATGGAACGCATTTATAACTTCAGCGCAGGCCCGGCGGTATTGCCGCAATCGGTACTCGAACAAGCGCGCGACGAGCTACTCAATTGGCAAGGCTGCGGCATGTCGGTGATGGAAATGAGCCATCGCGGCAAGGAATTCATGGGCATCGCGGCGCAGGCCGAGGCTGATCTGCGCGAGCTACTGGCGATTCCCGCCAACTACAAAGTGCTTTTCCTGCAAGGCGGCGCATCGAGTCAATTCGCCATGGTGCCGATGAATCTGCTGCGTGGCAAAAAAAGCGCGGACTATGTGAATACCGGCGAATGGTCGAAGAAGGCCATCAAGGAAGCGAAGAAATTTTGTACCGTGAATGTCGCGGCCAGTTCCGAAGACAAGAATTTCTCCTATGCACCCACCCAGGATAAATGGTCGCTCGATGCCAACGCGGCCTATGTGCACTACACGCCGAACGAAACCATCGGCGGCGTGGAGTTCCATTGGGTGCCCCAGATGTTGGGATCAGGAACCGGCAATGTGCCGCTGGTGGCGGATATGTCTTCCAACATTTTGTCGAAGCCGATCGACGTGTCGAAATACGGCGTGATCTACGCCGGTGCGCAGAAAAACATCGGCCCGGCGGGTCTGACCATCGTGATCGTGCGCGAGGATTTGATGGGTGAAACGGTTGCCGGCACACCGACCATGCTCGATTACAAGATTCATGCCGACAACGAATCCATGTACAACACGCCGCCGACCTATGGCATCTACATGGCGGGCTTGGTGTTCAAGTTGTTGAAACACAACGGCGGGCTGGCCGCGATGGAGGCCCACAACATCACCAAAGCCAATGTGCTGTATGACTATCTGGATGCGACCAGCTTCTATCATTGTCCGACGGCAAAAGAAAATCGCTCGCGCATGAATATTCCGTTCACCTTGAAGGATGCGGCGCTGGATGAAGCCTTCCTTAAAGGTGCGAAAGAGCGTGGTCTGGTACAACTTAAAGGCCACCGCTCGGTGGGGGGCATGCGCGCTTCGATTTACAACGCGATGCCAATCGATGGCGTGCGCGCATTGGTTGATCACATGAAAGCTTTCGAGAAACAGCATGGCTAAAAAATTCCAAATTCAAACCCTCAACAACATCTCGGTGCAGGGCCTGTCGCGCCTGCCGGCCGACCACTACGTGATCGGCAATGACATTGCTGACCCGGATGCGATTTTGGTGCGCTCGGCCAAGATGCATGACATGACGATTCCGGTGAGTGTGAAAGCCATCGCGCGCGCCGGCGCCGGCACCAACAATGTGCCCGTGGTCAAAATGAGCGAACGCGGGGTACCGGTGTTTAACGCGCCGGGCGCCAACGCCAATGCGGTAAAGGAATTGGTGATCGCCGGCATGTTGATGGCTGCGCGCAACTTGATTCCTGCCTGGAATTTCTCCAATAACCTCACGGGCGAAGATGCGGCGATGTCCAAGGCGGTGGAAGCGGGCAAAAAAAATTACGCCGGGATCGAATTGCCCAACCGCACGCTGGGCGTGATCGGCCTGGGCGCCATCGGCTCCTTGGTGGCGGATGCCGGCATCAAGCTCGGCATGAATGTGCTGGGCTACGATCCGGAAATTACGGTCGAGGCCGCATGGCGCTTGCCCTCCACGGTGCGCAAGGCGAGTAGCGTGGAAGAAGTGGTGAAGAACAGTGATTTTATTTCGCTGCATGTGCCGCTGCTGGACGCCACGCGCAACCTGATCGACAGCGCGCGCATCGCGCTAATGAAACCCGGCACCGTGCTGCTGAACTTTTCGCGCGAAGGCATCGTGGACGATAAAGCCGTGGTCGAAGGCTTGGCCAACGGCCAGTTGCGCGGCTATATGTGCGACTTCCCGTCAAACACGCTCAAAGGTAATCCGAAAGTGGTCGCCTTGCCGCATCTCGGCGCCTCGACCGAGGAAGCTGAAGATAACTGCGCCATCATGGTCGCCGACCAAGTGCGCGATTATCTGGAAAACGGCAACGTGCTCAATTCGGTGAATTTCCCCAATGTATCCATGCCGCGTGAAGCGCCGTTCCGCATCGCGGTGGCCAATGCCAACGTGCCGAACATGGTGGGGCAGATATCGACGTCGATGGCCGATTCCGGCTTGAACATTCATAACATGGTCAACAAATCCAAGGGCGAGATGGCCTACACCCTGGTGGATGTGGACAGCGCGCCCCCGCAGGCGGTGATTGATAAGATCGCCGCGATCAAGGGGGTGTTGATGGTTCGCTCGCTGTAGTAAGTATGTATGTCGGACGATCTGCAAAAAAACCGTGTTGAAATCGATCAAATCGATGATGAGTTATTAAAACTTATCAGCCGGCGCGCGCAGATCGCCCAGACCATCGGTCGTTTGAAGCAAGGCAATATCTATCGGCCGGAACGCGAAGCGCAAGTGTTGCGCCGCATCAAGGAAGCCAATCCCGGCCCGCTCTCAGGCGAAACCGCCGCCAGACTGTTCCGTGAAATCATGTCCGCTTGCCTGGCCCTCGAACAACCGCTGACGGTTGCCTACCTGGGGCCGCAGGGCACCTTCACTCAAGCAGCGGCGATCAAGCATTTCGGCCACGCGGCGGAAACTACAGACTGTGCATCGATCGACGAAGTATTTCGCAAGGTTGAGGCCGGTATGGCTACTTATGCCGTGGTGCCGGTTGAGAACTCGACCGAGGGCGCTATCGGTCGCACCTTGGATTTATTGCTCAACACGCCCTTGATGATTTGCGGCGAAGTCGTGGTGCGCATCCATCATTTCTTGCTGCGCAAAGGGGAAAGCATGGAGGGCATTACTAAGCTCTATTCCCATGCCCAGTCGTTTGCGCAATGCCATGAGTGGCTGAATAAAAACCTGCCCCATGTCGAGCGCATCACCGTGGCCAGCAATGCCGAAGCGGCCAAGCTGGCGGCGGCGGACCCCAAAAGCGCGGCCATCGCCGGCGAAACTGCGGCGGAGATTTATGGCCTCACCCCGCTTGCCCGCAACATTGAAGACGAACCGAATAACACCACGCGCTTCTTGGTGTTGGGTACGCACGATGCAGGGCGCTCCGGCCGCGACAAAACCTCGCTGGTGATGGCTGCACCCAATCAACCCGGCGCCATGCATGATCTGCTTGGACCTTTCGCGCGCAACGGCGTGTCCATGACCAAACTCGAATCTCGACCAAACGGTGCGGGCAAGTGGGAATACGTGTTTTACGTCGATGTCGAGGGCCATCAGGAAGATGCGCCGGTGGTCAAGGCATTGATCGAATTGAAAGGATTGGCGCCATTCCTGAAAGTCTTGGGGTCTTATCCCGTGGCAGTGATCTGATTTAACCGCATTGTCGTTTTGTGCGCTGAAAATATTAAACCATGGACCTATGTGATCTCGCGCCCGCTTATATCCGGGCGATTGCACCTTATCAGCCGGGTAAGCCCATCGCCGAACTCGCGCGCGAAATGGGCTTGCGCGAAGCCGATATCGTCAAGCTGGCGTCGAATGAAAACCCGCTCGGGCCGAGCCCGCAGGCGATCAAGGCGATCGAGCGCTGCTTGCCCGAATTGGCGCGTTATCCAGACGGCAATGGTTTCGAGTTGAAAACAGCGCTCGCAAAAAAATATGGCGTCCTGCCGGGGCAGGTCGTGCTCGGCAATGGCTCGAACGACGTGCTGGAATTCGCGGCACGGGCTTTTCTGTCGCCTGGGCTATCCGCCGTGTATTCGCAACATGCGTTTGCCGTGTATCCCTTGGTGGTGCAAGCGGTGGGTGCACGCGGGATCGAAGTGCCCGCTCAGGATTTCGGCAATGACCCAAAGGCGATGTTGGAAGCGATCGAGGAGTCGACGCGTTTGGTTTTCCTCGCCAATCCCAATAATCCGACGGGTACCTTGCTCGTACCCGATGTGCTGCTGGGTTTCATCGAGCAAGTGCCGCGCGAAGTGCTGATCGTGCTGGACGAAGCCTATTTCGAATACCTGGCGCCGGAGGTGGCGGCGGACAGTGTGAGCTGGCTGAAGCGCTTTCCGAATCTGCTGATCGCGCGCACTTTTTCCAAGGCGTATGGCTTGGCCGGCTTGCGCGTGGGTTTTGCCTTGGCGCATCAGGATGTGGCGGCGATGCTGAATCGCGTGCGCCAGCCGTTTAACGTAAGCAGTGTGGCGCAAGCGGCGGCAGTAGCGGCGCTGGGCGATACGGCGCATTTGCACAGCAGCATTGCATTGAATACGGCGGGGATGCGGCAAATCAGCGCCGGATTGAACAAGTTGAATTTGGATTACATTCCCTCGCATGGGAATTTTTTGAGCTTTCGCATCGGCAACGCTACCGCGATGTATCAACGCTTGCTGAAGCGCGGCATCATCGTGCGGCCAGTGGCGAATTACGGTATGCCGGAATATTTACGCGTCAGCATCGGCTTGGAAGCAGAAAACCAGAAATTTTTAAGCGCGTTAACCGACGCGATACAGGAATAGCTAAGGATAAGACATGATTATCGTGATGGAAAACGGCGCATCGGATGCGCAAATCGACGGCGTCGTCAAAAAGATCAAGGAATTCGGTCTCGACGCCAATGTGTCGCGCGGCACGGAGCGCACCGTCATCGGCGCCATCGGCGACGAGCGCAAGCTGGATCAGGAAATGATCGATGCGCTGCCCGGCGTCGAAAACTCCATGCACATCGTCAAGCCCTACAAGATCGTGGCGCGCGAGTGGCATAAGGAAAATACCGTCATCGACATCAAGGGCGTGCCCTTGGGCGGCAAGCAAATTCAAATCATTGCCGGCCCTTGTTCGGTGGAAACGCAAGAGCAAATGGAGCAGTCAGCCAAATTCGTCAAAGCAGCCGGCTGCCGCTTAATGCGCGGGGGTGCATTCAAACCGCGTACCAGCCCCTACGCCTTCCAAGGCAAGGGCGTGGAAGGCTTGGATATGTTCCGCAAAGCCGCCGATCAACAGGGTCTGCCCATCGTGACCGAGTTGATGGACGTGCGCATGCTCGACACCTTCCTCGAATACAAGGTGGATGTGATTCAAATCGGCACACGCAATATGCAGAATTTCGATTTACTCAAAGAAGTCGGCAAGATCAGTACCCCGGTGATTCTCAAGCGCGGCATGTCGGCGACCATCTCCGAATGGCTGATGGCGGCGGAATACATCGCGGCCGGCGGCAACCACAACATCATCTTCTGCGAGCGCGGCATCCGCACCTATGAGACCTACTATCGCAATGTGCTGGATGTTACCGCGATCCCCGTGCTGAAAAAAGAAACCCACTTGCCGGTGATTGTCGATCCTTCGCATGCCGGCGGTAAGGCGTGGATGGTGCCGGCGCTGTCGCGCGCGGCAATCGCCGCGGGCGCCGACGGCTTGCTGGTGGAGATGCACCCCAAGCCGTGCGAAGCTTGGTGCGATGCAGATCAAGCGCTGAACCCGGACGAGTTGAAGCAGCTCATGGGCGAGTTGTCGGGCATCGCGCAGGTGATCGGGCGGAGTATTTAACGTCCTTCCATGATCAATAAACTCGTCATCATCGGTGTCGGCCTCATCGGCGGTTCCTTCGCGCTGGCTTTGCGCGAGGCGGGGCTGGTGCGCGAGGTGGTGGGGGTGGGGCGCAGCGCCGAGAATTTAAGCGCTGCGCTGGGCATGTATGTGATCGATCGTTATGCCGAAGCGGCGCAAGCCGTGCAGGACGCCGATGTGGTGCTGCTGGCAGTGCCGGTGGGGCAAATGGGGCCGATGATGGCGGCGATTGCGCCGCATCTGGCACCGCATACGATCGTGACCGATGTGGGCAGCACCAAGCAGGATGTGGTGGCACTGGCGCGCGCGAATTTGGCCCAACATATAGCGCAATTCGTGCCCGGGCATCCCATTGCCGGGGCGGAGCGCAGCGGCGTGAAAGCCGCGCGCGGCGATTTGTTTCGCGAGCGCAATGTGGTGTTGACGCCTTTGCCCGAAACCAATCCCGAAGCCCGCGAATTGATTGCCCAGCTGTGGCAAGGTTGCGGCGCAAAGGTGTCGGAGATGGCGCCGACGCTGCATGATGAAGTGTTTGCCGCGGTGAGCCATTTGCCGCATCTGTTGGCATTTGGCTTGGTGGACTATATTGCCGCGCAGCCGAATGCCGAAGCCTTGTTCGGCTTCGCCGCCAGCGGCTTTCGCGATTTCACGCGCATTGCCGGCAGCAGTCCGGAAATGTGGCGCGATATCTGCCTGGCTAATCGGGATGCGCTGTTGCAGCAACTTGCTGGCTATGAAGCCGAGTTGGCGCGTATCAAACAACTGATCGAAGGCGGGGATGGTGCCGCGTTAGCGCAGTTGTTTGCCGCAGCGCGCGACGCACGGCAAAAACACCTCTCGAGCTAGCGCGTTTCTCCCATGGAATTCCTCGATCTTCAACCCATCTCGCGCATGGCCGGCACGGTTATATTGCCCGGCTCGAAAAGCATTTCCAACCGCACCTTGCTGTTGGCGGCGCTCGCCAGCGGCGCGACCGAAGTAAAAGGCCTGCTCGCGTCCGATGATACGCAGCACATGCTGGCCGCGTTGCAGGCGCTCGGGGTCAGCTTTCAACAGCACGGCGCTAGCCGCGATTACACCGTACACGGCATCGGTGGCGCGTTTCCGGTGAAGGACGCGGAATTGTTTTTGGGCAACGCGGGCACCGCGTTTCGTCCGCTCACCGCCGTGCTGGCGCTGTCCCATGGGCATTACACTCTCTCCGGCGTGCCGCGCATGCATGAGCGGCCGATCGGCGACTTGGTGGATGCCTTACTGCTACTCGGCGCGGATATCGCTTATCTGAGCAACGCCGGCTTTCCGCCCTTAGAGATTAAGCCCGCCACGATCCGCGCCGGTGGCCGCGTCAGCATCAAAGGCAATGTGTCGAGCCAGTTTCTGACCGCGCTGTTGATGGCGTTGCCGCTGACGCAGACGGACACCACGGTGGAAGTGGTGGGCGAGCTGATTTCTAAACCGTATATCGAAATCACGCTGAATCTCATGGCGCGCTTCGGGGTGACCGTTGAGCGTCGCGGCTGGCAAGAATTTATCGTGCGTGGCGGACAGCGCTATACCAGCCCTGGGGTGATCCAGGTCGAAGGCGATGCCTCCAGCGCATCGTATTTTCTCGCCGCCGGCGCCATCGGCGGTGGGCCGGTGCGTGTGGAAGGCGTGGGCCGTGCCAGTATCCAGGGCGATGTGCGTTTCGCGGAAGTGTTGCAACAGATGGGTGCCAGCATCAGCATGGGCGAGCATTGGATCGAAGCCTCGGGTAGCGGACGGCTGCAAGCCATCGACGCCGATTTAAACCATATCCCCGACGCGGCCATGACCATCGCGGTCGCCGCCTTGTTCGCCGACGGCACCACCACGCTTCGCAACATCGGCAGTTGGCGTGTCAAAGAAACCGACCGCATTGCCGCCATGGCCACCGAATTGCGCAAAGTGGGGGCGAGCGTGGAAGAAGGGGCCGATTTCATTCGCATTACCCCTCCTTCCGCGCTCATCCCTCATGCGGCGATTGATACTTATGATGACCACCGCATGGCGATGTGTTTTTCCCTGGTCGCCCTGGGTGGCGTGCCAGTGCGCATCAATGACCCTAAGTGCGTAGCTAAGACTTTTCCGGAGTATTTCGAAGTATTTCAACGTCTTGCGCGGTCTTCTGTGGCCGTTATCGCTATCGACGGCCCCTCCGCTTCCGGTAAGGGCACCGTGGCCCAGCGGGTAGCCGAACAGTTGGGATTTCACTATCTGGATAGCGGAGCACTATATCGATTAGTGGCCTTGGCGGCGGGTAAAGACGGTATTGCATTCGACGACGAGGCGCGCTTGGCCGAGCTGGCCGCCAATCTCGATGTGCGTTTCGAAGGCGGGGATATTTTCCTTAAAAATGAGTCTGTTACGGACTTAATTCGAGCCGAGGACATCGGTAATGGCGCGTCCAAGGTCGCAGCATTGCCGCAGGTGCGAGCCGCCTTGCTGGAACGGCAGCGTGTCTTTCGCCAGGCACCCGGTTTGGTGGCGGATGGGCGTGACATGGGATCGGTGGTTTTCCCCGATGCCGACATCAAAATTTTCCTTATAGCGAGCGCTGAAGTGCGGGCCGACAGGCGCTATAAACAGTTGATCGAAAAAGGCTTGTCTGCTAATATCCCAACTCTTTTGCAGGACATTCAGGCGCGCGACGAACGCGACAGCAATCGAAGTGCCGCCCCCCTGCAACAGATAGCGGACGCCAGTTTGTTGGACACCAGCGGCCTCACCATCGAACAAGCGGTGGCGGCAGTGCTGAAACAGTTCCACGACCAGCGCCGCAAATAGGTGTCATCAGTCGGCGTTACTTAGAAAGTAACGAGAACAAGCAGCAAAGGGTGCAGGCGACCGCCGATCATCACCCCAAGCGCTTATCCATCTGGCTGTTGACGATGATGAACTAACGCCGTCTCTGGACGGGAAAAATAGAGTAAACCCCATGATTGCAGCGACCCCCGTATCTACTGGCAGCGAAGGTTTCGCCGCCATGTTTGAAGAAAGCCTATTGCGCCAAGAGATGCGCGCAGGCGAATTGATTACCGCAGAAGTCATCTCCGTTGATGGCGGCGAAGTGGTGGTGAATGCCGGCCTGAAATCCGAGAGCGTGATTGCCGCATCGGAATTTTGTAATGACCGCGGAGAACTCGAAGTAAAAGTCGGTGATTTCGTCACCGTGGCGATTGAGCAATTGGAAGACGGTTATGGCAACACCAAGCTCTCGCGTGAAAAAGCCAAGCGCCTAGCCGCCTGGAACGATCTGGAACAAGCGATGGAAAGCAACGCCATCGTGTCGGGCATGGTGACCGGTCGCGTCAAGGGCGGTCTCACGGTGATGGTGAATGGTATTCGTGCCTTCCTCCCCGGTTCGCTGGTCGATACCCGCCCGGTCAAAGACACCACGCCTTACGAAAACAAAGAACTGGAATTCAAAGTCATCAAGCTCGACAAGAAGCGCAACAACGTTGTGGTGTCGCGCAAGGCCGTGCTGGAAGCGACTCAAGGCGCCGAGCGTCAAGCGCTGATGGAGAACTTGAAAGAGGGTTCGATCGTCAAAGGCATCGTCAAGAACATCACCGATTACGGCGCATTCGTCGACCTCGGCGGCATCGATGGCCTGCTGCACATCACCGATCTGGCCTGGCGTCGTGTCAAGCATCCGTCCGAAGTGTTGACGGTGGGCGACGAAGTCGAAGCAAAAATACTCAAGTTTGATCAAGAAAAGAACCGCGTCTCGCTCGGCATGAAGCAATTGGGCGACGATCCGTGGGTCAATATTGCTCGCCGCTACCCGCAAGGCACGCGCCTGTTCGGCAAGGTCACCAACCTGACCGATTATGGCGCATTCGTCGAAATCGAAGCCGGTATCGAAGGCTTGGTGCACGTTTCCGAAATGGATTGGACCAACAAGAACGTCCACCCCGCCAAAGTCGTGCAGTTGGGCGATGAAGTCGAAGTGATGATTCTTGAAATTGACGAAGAGCGCCGCCGTATTTCGCTCGGCATGAAACAGTGCCAAGCGAATCCTTGGGATGAATTTGGCGCCAACCACAAAAAAGGCGACAAAGTCGCAGGCCAAATCAAATCCATCACCGACTTCGGTATATTCGTCGGCTTGCCCGGCAACATCGACGGCTTGGTGCATTTGTCCGACCTTTCATGGAGCCTTCCCGGCGAAGAAGCCGTGCGTAACTTCAAGAAGGGCGATGACGTCGAAGCCGTGGTGTTGGCGATTGACCCGGATAAAGAGCGTATTTCCCTCGGCATCAAACAGCTTGATAGTGATCCGTTCAACGGCTATGCCGCAACCCACGAAAAGGGTTCAGTGGTGAAGGGTGTGGTGAAGTCACTCGACGCTAAAGGCGCCATTGTAGTGATTGATGGCGATGTCGAAGGCTATTTGCGCGCTTCAGAAGTCTCACGTGATCGCGTCGAAGATATTCGTACCCATCTCAAAGAAGGCGACGAAGTTGAAGTGATGATCATCAGCGTTGATCGAAAAACACGCAGCATCAGCTTATCGATCAAGGCCAAGGAGGCCACCGAAGCTTCCGAAGCGATGCAGAAAATGGCGACGGATCATGGCGCCGCCAGTGCAGGTACGACCAACTTGGGCGCATTGCTGAAGGCCAAGATGGATACTAAAAACACCGAGCAATCTCAGTAACAAAACGAAGGGGAGCCGTTCATGACCAAATCGGAACTCATTCTGAGGCTGTCAGCGCGTTATCCGCAGCTGGTGGCCAAAGATGCAGAACTGGCGGTTAAGACGATATTGGACGCCATGGGCAAAAGCTTGGCGCAGGGGCAGCGTATCGAGATTCGCGGCTTTGGTAGTTTTAGCTTGAACTACCGTCCGCCGCGCATCGGGCGCAATCCCAAAACCGGTGGCCGCGTTGAAGTGCCGGCAAAGTATGTGCCGCATTTCAAGGCCGGTAAGGAGCTGCGCGACCGAGTCGACCAGCCGTCCGATTCCGAGGCGGTTCCCGCCGCGTAATTGGTGTTTGATGTATAAAGATTGGGCGGCAGCATCTCGCGATGGTGCCGCCTTTTTTATGTTGTAAGACCCAGTCAGCACGGATGCACACAGATAAACTCTTGTGTGTATCCGTTGCTATAAAAGGTTTTCATTGAAGCTGCTTTTCCTACGATTTTTTGCTCCGATCATTGGCCTGGCGTTGTTCCTGGCTGCGCTGGGATTCGCGGTGAAGAACAGCGAGCTGGTCACGCTGCATTATTATTTAGGCATGGTGTGGCAAGCGCCGCTGGTGGTGGTGCTGTTCGTGGCGTTCGCACTAGGGGCGGTGGCGGGGGTGGCGGCGAGCTTTAGTTACTTTTATCGCCAGCGGCGCGAGATACTGGGCCTGAAACGCGAATTGCGCAGCCGCATGCCGGCCAAGGGCGAGGAGTAGCGCGCGATGGAATTTGAATATTGGTGGCTGCTCGCGTTTCCCTTGTTTTTTATGCTCGGCTGGTTAGCTGCGCGCATCGATATCAAACACATTGTCTCTCAATCCAAACAGCTGCCCGAGTCCTATTTCAAGGGCTTGAATTTTCTGTTGAACCAGCAGCCGGACAAGGCCATCGAAGCTTTTACCGAAGCAGCGAAGGCCGATACCGAGACGATCGAGTTGCATTTCACCTTGGGGGGATTGTTTCGCCGGCGCGGGGAAATGGATCGCGCGATTCACCTGCATCAAGCATTAGTCGATCGCCCCGACCTCGGACACGAGCAGCGGCTTGTTGCGCAATTCGAACTCGGCCAAGATTTTCTTGCGGCGGGCTTACTCGATCGCGCCGAGCTCATATTTAAGACACTGGCGGAAACCCACTACGCAGAGCAGGCGCTGCGTTTTCTGATGGAAATTTACGTGCAGGAAAGAGAGTGGCAGCAAGCGATCGCCACGGCGGAGCAATTAGCTAAACATACCAATCAGCCGCATCAAATCGAGATCGCGCATTTTATGTGTGAGTTAGCAAGCAACGAGGCGGTTGCTAGCCGGTATGAAGCAGCACATCAGTATTTGGACCAAGCGCTTAGCATCAATCGGCGCAGTGTGCGCGCCAGCCTATTGCTGGGGGAATTCGAGGCAGCGCAGGGGCGGCACGAAGAGGCGCTGGCGATCTGGCGTCGTATTGAATCGCAGCAACCCGACTTTCTACCGCTGGTCGCGGCAAAGATGCTGGCCTCGTTCAAAGCCCTGGGCCGTACGGCGGAGGGATTGGCGCTGCTCAAGCACTATTTGGAGAAATATGCGTCAATCGATATGTTGAACGTGGTCTATCAAGCCACGCTCGAAAACGAAGGGATCGCAACGGCCTATCCCCTGGTGCGCGCGGAGTTGCAGCGCCATCCCACCTTGCAAGGATATGAAAAACTACTGGAGGCGCAGTTGTTCGACGTCCCTGCAGAACAGCGCCAGCATGTGCAGTCGGTCAAAAATCTGATTCATCAGCACAGCCAACGCCTCGCCTATTATCAATGCGCGAGTTGCGGCTTCAAGGCGCGGCAGTTTTTCTGGCATTGCCCGGCTTGCACCGGATGGGAAACCTTTCCGCCGCGCCGCATTGAGGAAACCAGCGCATGAGCGATCCACGCATTATCGTTGCGCTCGACTACGCCTCTGCCACGGAGGCGCAACAACTGGTTGCACGTCTGGATCCCGCACGCTGCAAATTGAAGGTGGGTAAAGAGTTATTTGTGTCGGCCGGCCCCGCTTTTGTCGCGGGCTTGGTGGATCAAGGCTACGGCGTGTTTCTCGATCTAAAGTTTCACGATATTCCTAACACCGTGGCGGCGGCGTGTCGCGCGGCCGCCAAGCTCGGCGTATGGATGCTCAATGTGCATGCCCTGGGTGGCCATGCTATGCTCAGCGCCGCGCGCGAAGCGGTGGAATGCGTTGCTGCCAGGCCCATTTTGATCGCCGTGACCGTGCTCACCAGCATGCAAGATGAAGATCTTGCCGAAGTAGGCGTGATGGGCACCGCGCAGGAGGCAGTGTCGCGCTTAGCGCAGCTTTCACATCGTTGCGGCCTGGATGGCGTGGTGTGCTCGGCGCGCGAAGTGGCGCAACTCCGGCGTGAACGCGGCGCGTCATTCTTACTGGTCACGCCGGGTATCCGCCCACTGCTGGCGGCAAGCGGCGATCAGGCGCGTGTGGCGACGCCACGCGAGGCGATACAAAACGGCGCGAGCTATCTGGTGATCGGACGGCCGATCACCCAAGCGCCGGACCCGCTGGCGGCACTGGCGGCGATTCAGCGTGAAATCGACAACAAATAAAGAGAAAATAAAAATGAAAGTCACGATTATCGGTACCGGTTATGTCGGCTTAGTCACCGGTACCTGCCTCGCCGAGGTGGGGAACGAAGTGATGTGCCTCGACCTTGATGCACGCAAAATAGATATGCTCAAGCAGGGCGGCATCCCGATTTACGAACCGGGCCTGCAAGACATGGTGCAGCGCAACGTCGCCGCCGGTCGCTTGCATTTCACCACCAACGTGGAAGAAAGCGTGGCCTTCGGCACGGTGCAATTCATCGCGGTCGGCACTCCGCCCGACGAGGATGGCTCGGCCGATTTGCAATACGTGGTTGCTGCGGCACGCAATATCGGCCGCCACATGACCGATTATCGCGTTATCGTGGACAAATCCACGGTGCCGGTGGGCACGGCGGACAAAGTGCGCGCAGCGGTGCAGGAAGAATTAGCCAAGCGGGGTGCTACGCTGGAATTCGCCGTGGCGTCGAACCCGGAATTTCTCAAGGAAGGCGCGGCAGTGGAAGATTTCATGCGCCCTGAGCGCATCGTGATTGGCACTGACGATCCCAATGCGCTGGAAATGATCCGCACCCTCTACGCGCCGTTCCAACGCAATCACGAACGCATCATCGGCATGGACATTCGTTCCGCCGAGCTGACCAAGTACGCCGCCAACGCGATGTTGGCGACACGCATTTCATTCATGAACGAGCTGGCCTTGCTAGCGGAAAAGCTCGGCGCTGACATCGAGCACGTGCGCCACGGCATCGGCTCCGATCCGCGCATCGGTTATCACTTCCTCTATCCCGGTGTGGGCTATGGCGGTTCGTGCTTCCCCAAAGACGTGCAAGCCCTGCAACGGACTGCACAGGAAAATGGCATCGATCTTAAAGTCTTGAATGCGGTTGAAGTCGCCAATGATCGGCAAAAAGGCGTGCTGCTCCAAAAAATCGATCAACGCTTTGGCGCAAATTTATCCGGCAAGCGTTTTGCCTTGTGGGGGCTGGCGTTTAAACCGAATACCGACGATATGCGCGAGGCGCCCAGCCGCGTCATCATGGAGGGCCTATGGGCGCGCGGCGCGACCATCACCGCGTATGACCCGGCAGCGATGCACGAGACGCAGCGCATCTACGGCGACGAGCCGCGCTTGCAGTACGCCGATACGCCAATGGCTTGCCTGGACGGCGCCGATGCACTGGTAATCGTGACCGAATGGAAAGTTTTCCGCAGCCCGGATTTCAGTGAGATCAAGGCCAAGCTCAAACACCCAGTGATTTTCGATGGCCGCAATTTGTACGAGCCCAAGCTGGTGCGCGAGCAGGGCTTAGAGTATTTCCCGATTGGACGTCAGTGAGGAGTCAGGCGTGAAGCGTGAGGCCTTAGCATCGGCGCGCGTACTCGTGGTGGGCGATGTGATGCTCGACCGCTATTGGTTCGGCGAGGTGAGCCGTATTTCGCCCGAGGCGCCAGTGCCGGTGGTGCGCGTGACCAGCAGCGACGAGCGGCCCGGCGGCGCTGCCAATGTGGCGCGCAATATCGCGGCTTTGTCCGCCAAGGCAGCGTTGTTGTCGGTGACGGGCGACGATGAAGCCGGGACCAAGATCGCCGACCTGATGCGCGCCGAAGGCGTGGCTGCCGAGTTGCATCGCGACCCGACGATTTCGACCACGATCAAATTGCGTGTTATCGGGCGGCAGCAGCAGTTGCTGCGCATCGATTTTGAAACCGCGCCTAGCCATGAAGTGCTCTCCGCCGCCTTGGCGGATTATGAGCGTTTGCTGGAGGAGTGCGATGTGGTGGTCTTGTCCGATTATGGCAAAGGCGGGCTTACTCACATCACGCGCATGATCGAGCTGGCCAACGCGGCGAAAAAACCGGTGTTGGTGGATCCGAAAGGCGAGGACTATTCGCGCTACCGCAACGCCACCTTGATCACGCCAAACCGGGGTGAGTTCCGCGAAGTGGCGGGTAGTTGGAAAACCGAGGAAGAGCTGACCCGCAAAGCCGAAGCACTCCGCAGCGAATTAAACCTAAATGGCTTGCTGGTGACGCGCAGCGAGGAAGGGATGACACTGTATCGTGAAGGCGAAAGAGTGCATGAACAGACGCAAGCGCGCGAGGTGTTCGATGTTTCGGGCGCGGGTGATACGGTGATCGCCACGCTAGCGGTGATGCTAGCCTGTGGCGCCGACATGGCCGAGGCGGTGCGGGTTGCCAATCGCGCCGCCGGCATCGTGGTAGCCAAGCTCGGCACGGCAGTCGTGCATAAAGAAGAATTGTTTCAATAGCAGGCTTCAGGCGACAGGCGTCAGGCGTCGGTTTTCAGCGAATCGCACGCAGCGCACCAGCTACTGATGCCTGAAGCCCGACGCCTGACGCCTAGCACCTAAAGCCCGAATCCATATAGGAGAAAAATATGTACCACATCGTTACCGGCGCAGCCGGTTTCATCGGCGCCAATCTTGTCAAAGCGCTCAACGCGCGCGGCGAGACCGACATTATCTGTGTCGACAATCTCACCCAAGCCAATAAATTCAAAAATCTGGTCGATTGCGAGATCGCGGATTATATCGACAAGGAAGATTTCATCGAACTGTTGTTGGAAGGCGCTTGGGAGGACGACATCGCGGCGATTTTCCATGAAGGCGCCTGCTCCGACACCATGGAGACCGACGGCCGCTACATGATGGATAACAACTTCCGCTACACGGTAACCCTATTCGATTATTGTCAGGCGGATGAAGTGCCCTTCCTGTACGCCTCCTCGGCTAGCGTGTACGGCGGCGGCACGGTGTTCAAGGAAGAGCGTTCACATGAAGGTCCGCTCAATGTGTATGGCTATTCCAAATTCTTGTTCGACCAATATGTACGCCGCAATTGGAACCACCTCACGGCGCAAGTCGCGGGCTTCCGCTACTTCAATGTTTATGGCCCACGCGAGCAGCATAAGGGGCGCATGGCTTCGGTCTCTTTTCATCTATTCAATCAATACATGGCTACCGGCAAGGTGCGCTTGTTCGAAGGCAGCGGCGGCTACGCCAATGGCGAACAGCGGCGCGACTTTATCTCGGTGGAAGACGTAGTGAAAGTGAATCTGCATTTTCTCGATAACCCAGACCAATCCGGTATTTTCAATGTGGGCACGGGCCGTGCGCAGACTTTCAATGATGTAGCGGTCGCCACCGTGAACGCATGCCGCCGCGCGAAAGGCGAGACCGAGTTGAGCCTGGCGCAATTGCAACAGCAAGGCATCCTCGAATACATCGACTTCCCCGAAGCCTTGAAAGGGAAGTATCAGAATTTCACCCAGGCCGATATTTCCAATCTGCACCACGCGGGGTATAACGCGCCCTTGCTCACTGTCGAAGAAGGCTGTTCACTTTATGTGCAGCACTTATTGAAATCGGCTTAAGGAGAAGGCTATGCCGTACTACGTGTATAAAATTGATAATTACCCGGTGCGGCAATTGGCGCTGCTAGATACTTTCGATAGCTTTAAAGAGGCAAGTGCTGCGGCCAAAGCGCGCCGCAATGCGATGCAGCTTACGAATGGCCAGGCGGTGAAGGTGATGTTCGCCGAGTCGGAACTGGAAGCCGAAGATATGCTGTCCCAAGTGCGCATCGCGCCGCCCACCACCGGCGAAGATTACTGAGTCCTACA
The DNA here is from genome assembly GCA_038042985.1 of Pseudomonadota bacterium. Lineage (GTDB taxonomy): Bacteria > Pseudomonadota > Gammaproteobacteria > Burkholderiales > Thiobacteraceae > RBG-16-58-11. The sequence continues at coordinate 5,863 of JBBTCZ010000018.1, read as the reverse complement.
CTTACGCCATGTTGGACGAGAACGCCTACCGCGATGCCTATACGGAGGTGAATCCGCTCCAGTGCGTATTCGAACGTGCGGTTTTGTGTCGTTGCTGCGGCTGTCAGCACGCGATCAAACGTAATATCGCCGAGCGCGAAGCCGCCGGTTGTTTGGACGTCGCCGCACATGCCTTATGCGTGGAGTTGAAGAAGGAGTTGCGGCGGGCGGCGGCATTTACCCTCAAGCTTGCACATCCGGATGAGCCGGTTCCACACACCAAAGAACTCAAGTTGCAATGCGGGGGATTGTTGGGTGTTGAGCGAGCATTGGTGCCCGATGCAGCAGGGCCGGTCGCCAACATTTTCGGCGTTTTGAGCGCCGCTGTTCAGCAATACGGCAGCCTAGCGAGTTTGCCGTATCAAGAGATCATTCACGCCATTCACCTCTACGAGCCGCGACCCAGGCGCAGGTAGTTGTCGGTTCGCGGTGGCCGGTACTTTCTCTAAGAAAGTAAACGCGCCACGTTTCTGCGGCGGGCCATTCCCACCGTACAAGCTATTTGAATTTTGTTTTTTCATTACGCTTCCTAGTCCGGACTATTTCGATATACATCGGCCGGATTAGGGCATTCTTGAACTAAGTCAGCGTTTTTTCGAATTCGGTATGGACTTAGGTACTCACTGCGCTAAGGATAACTTGGCGAAGAACGCAAAAGACAACAATCCAGAAGGATAGGGAGAGGCGGTTATGACTTGGAAAGTTTCCCGGTTTTGATTAGGCTGATGACGCTGCCGCGTGTGGCGGCATCATCATCGAAACCGCCGTGGGTGGTGCTCTGGCTTGCGCCGAGCGGCGCCGGCCAAGCTTGCACATGCTTCAAGCCGAGGGAGGCGATGTGTTGATCAAAATATTTCTCCATGCCCAGGATCGGTGTGGGCACGCCAAGTTCGAACGATTCCGATACCAAATACAGTAGCGAACGTGAATAGTACAAAATCGGCTTGCACGTTGGGTCGGCTTGCTCCGTCACGTCGGTGAGATGAAACTGATTCAAGCGCTTTATTTTGTGCGCTTTTAACTGCGGCAATACGGTTTGCTTGAACAACTCCACGGTGACCGCCGGCGCCATGAAATTCACGCTTTCGAATGTCCAGCCAAGTTTGCACAAGCGATCGACGACATAGCTGTGCACGATCGCGCCCGCCGAGTGACCGATCAAGTGCAGACGCACTGGTGTCTTGGTGAACCAAGGCGACTGCATCGCGCGCTCATACAAGATGCGGCCACCGCTGTCACGGCCGGAAGAAATAGCGTCGCCATTTTGCTTCATTTCACCCCAAATCGCCGTACCCGGCGCAGCCAACAGCCGCTCCAATCGTTGATTCCAGAAACGCTTCAACTGATCGCCTAAGCCGGCGGTAGGGCGCGGCTGCTCGCTGATTAAATCCGCCAAGCGATTTTTCAGCGTGGACCACATATCCGTTTCCCACATTAAAAAAATCGGAAATATTTTCGCTTCGTACAGCGCGGGTATCCAGTTTGCGGCGGTTTGCGCTGCGTCTGCCTCACTGGTTAAGCCGCCGTGCGCGTAGATCGCAATATCGGTTGGCGCATTATCTTTCAGCCCCCATTGCTTGCGTGCCTCAGCGATATGCACATTGACCAACGCATCCACATCCCCGACCTGCGTGCGGAACTGGCCGGTGTTGGAGAGCCGGCCGTTATTCTCCATATCGATGATGAAGGGAGCGATTTCGCGGTTGCGCAAAACATTATCGCTGGCCAGCTTGACGCGTCCTTTTTCCATGCGCAGCGAAAGCGAGCCAGCGATTTCAATGTGCTGGTCGGTGACCACACCGGTTTGCGCCACCCAACAATCCATCGCATTCTCCAGCCAATCTTCATAGGTCAGGATAGCCAGCCCGCCGGTGCCCCAGCCCGTCCCCCAGGAGTTTTGCAGGATAAATCCCGCGCGTGTATAGCCGACAATAATGAACGCGTGACCTCCATCGTCTGCTGCGGATTCTTTTAAAGGAATCGGCCAGTAGCCACCCTTGGGTGATTTCGCCTGATCACCTTCCAGCCAGCCGGCATGACAAATCGCGCTGGCGTAGAGAATACCCACCTCGTTTAAGGCCATATGCATATCGGTGATCGAACGCGACTCAACCCGATAGTAAGCGCCGAGCGGACGCTGCGCGGCATCCAGCCACCAATCATCTTGCGGCTTCTTCGCGGCGGCGGGCATATCGAGCTTCTTCCACAATTCCAAGCGGCAGGCGCCGTGCTTGTACCAGCCCTTCATCGCGCCGCGCAGGCTGGATCCGGCATCTTCAATATACCCCGGAAATTCATCATAGCGCCGCGCCATTGAGTAGAGCATGTAGGGTGAAATCTGCGGTGCTTGGGGGTTCCAACTACGCAACAGAAAATTGACAACATTGGATAACGCAAACCCCGTGCAAGCACTGGTGTTTCCTTGGTTTAACACCGGCAAGGCTATTTGGGGTGACAGCTCGTTGCCCGGCGTGACAGCGATCGCGGGCATATAGGGCCGGTCGCGCAAATCCAGCCGATCCGGCACCACGTTGCGCTTAGGGATTTTTCCACTTGATTGAGCCATCGAACACTCCTCGCTGATGTTGCTTGGATGATCGGGAATTTTCCGCGCCGGATTCACGCGTCTACGGAGCACACGCCAATTCATTTACCATAGCACAGCAAAATGGCTATGGCGGGAGGCTGAGGGGGCGGGGTTACTTGCGGAAAGGGGAGTGCAATTCGGTCGTCCCGCTCACGGTAGGCCAGGGATCGGCCTGAATCGTGGAAGGGTTGTCGATGGTATTGGCATTGATCGGCAGCAAGCGCGCAGGTCGCGCGCGTTTTATCTTGGCCAGCACGAACAAGGCGCCAATCACCGGCGCCAACCAAATGAGCAGCACGTAAGGGATGCTATATCGTCCCAAGCGGCGCACAACGCGAGTCGATGCGATTAAATTAGCGCTCAGCAGGGCCAAGCCGGCTGCGATCAAAATGGCAATTTCCAGATTAGACATAGATTCTCCTGAAGCTTTTTGCTTTATCGGCGCGACGGCACTTAAATTTAGATTCAATTTGAGAAGGTGTGTAAATCTAACTTAAGTTTCATTTCGCGCCTTGCTATCGGTATGTCATTGCTGGGATGTCAGGTGCGTCGATTAATGTGCAGGGGTAGAGTATTATTCGGAATAGGCATCCGCCGCTGAAAGGCAGCACGGGCCGTCACTAGGGATATCACATTGGCAAAACCAAACTACCAATTCGAGAAACGTCAGAAAGAACTGGAAAAGAAAAAGAAGCAGGAACAAAAACGCCTGCGCAAACTGGCGGAGCATCAACCACCAGGCGAAGGCGAGGCAGCCGACCAAGCCGAAGCGCCGCAGGCAGGCGATTCCAGCGACGCTTCTACTAGCTAAATCTGCCGCTAGGCTTCTGCCGTCCAATCTAAATTCGTCATCAAGCGTGTCTTGCGCCTGATGACGACATTCCATAGCGCGTATCCCGCGCCACCGTTCCGACCGCATCGAAAATTATTGGCATCATTTGGATGTAAGGTTTCTTGCTGCCGTGAACATTGAGGTCTATCTTTAATTAAGCCCATTAAAGAGGAGCTTATTCCCATGTTTTCGCAAGCAATGGAAAAAACGGTGGCGGAACTGACTGCCCCGACCAAAGGTATTCTCGCCGCAGACGAAAGCGCCGGCACGATCGAGAAGCGATTCAAGAACATCGATGTTGTCTCCACCGAGGAAAACCGGCGCAGTTATCGGGAATTGCTGTTTACCGCACCGGGTCTGAGCGACTACATCAGCGGCGTGATTTTGTTCGAGGAAACGCTGAAACAGAAAAGCGCAGCGGGTATTGCCTTGCCGCAGGTGCTGGCGGCACAAGGTATCGTCCCCGGCATTAAAGTGGATAAGGGCACGCAAGCTTTGGCGAATTTTCCCGGCGACAAGGTGACGCATGGCTTGCAAGGCCTGGCCGAACGGCTTGCCGGCTACAAAGAGCTGGGCGCGCGCTTTGCAAAATGGCGCGCGGTGATCACGATTGGCGATGGGCTGCCTTCGACCTGCGCGATTGAAGTGAACGCCGACAGTCTGGCGCGCTACGCGGCGATCTGTCAGGAACTCGGCATCGTGCCGATTGTGGAACCGGAAGTATTGATGGACGGAAACCACAGCATCGAACGTTGCGCCAGCGTGACGGAAGAAGTGCTGGAGACCGTGTTCCATGCGCTGCACCGGCATCGCGTGCAATTGGAATACATGTTGCTGAAGCCGAATATGGTGCTGCCCGGAAAAGATTGCCCACAACAAGCCACAGCGGAAGAAATTGCCGCAGCGACGTTGATCTGCTTTCGGCGTACGGTACCGGCTGCCGTGCCGGGGATTAATTTTCTTTCAGGTGGGCAAAGCGACGAAGCTGCGACCGCCAATCTCAACGCCATGAACACCTATCCACAACAGCAGCCGTGGCAACTGAGTTTTTCCTATGGCCGCGCGCTACAGGCGCCGGCGCTCAAAGCATGGCATGGCGTAGCCGCCAATAGGGAGGCGGCACAACAGGCCTTGCTGAAACGGGCGCGCTTGAACAGCGCGGCGCGGCAAGGAAAATATACCGCTGCGATGGAAGCGAGTTAGTCCGCCTGCTGTTCCAGGATAAACCCGGCACCCGCATCCTGCCCAAGCGTTTTGACCAGATAGGGCAGCGTTTCCTTCAGCATCGCGTGCAGCGTCCAGGGTGGATTGACGATGAACATTCCGCTGCCGTGCATGCCAATCCCCTCAGCGGCGGGCGTGCGCACGGTGAGGGCGACGTGCAGCCAGTTCTTGCCCACCAAGCGTTTTAATTTATCCGGCAGTTGAGCGGACTCGGGTTTTGCAAGTTGGGGATACCACAGCGCGTAGAGACCGGTGCTGAAACGCGGCAGATTATCACGCAGCGCATGCAGCACCTGCTGATAGTCTTCGCGCATTTCGTACGAGGGGTCGATCAGGATCAAACCCCGGCGCGGCGCGGGCGGGAGCAAGGCCTTCAATCCGGCGAAGCCATCGCTGGCGGCGATGGTGACGCGGCGACCTGCATCCTTAAAGTTTTCCTGCAAGTGACGGGCATCGCTGCTGTGGAGTTCGAACAGCTTCAGCCGATCTTGATCGCGCATCGCGTGCAAAGCCAGCCAGGGCGAGCCGGGGTAGAGGCGCAATTTTCCATCCGGATTCAATTGCCGCACTAAATCGACATACTCCGCGAGTGGGGCAGGTAAATCCGGGCGTGACCAGAGGCGGCCGATGCCCGCCTCGTATTCGTTCAGCTTCGTGGCATAGCCAGACTCCAGTTCATACAGACCAGCGCCGGCATGGGTGTCGATCACCCAGAAGGGTTTGTCTTTCTGCTTGAGATACTGAATCAGTTGCACCAGCAGTAGATGCTTCAAAACATCTGCATGATTGCCGGCGTGGAAGGCGTGGCGGTAGCTCAGCATGTAAAAACAAAAGACTCGCGAAGCGAGCCTGCGTCCCTCTCTCCCGCTTGCGGGAGAGAGTTAGGAGAGAGGGGAAGAGTCATAGCCTGGCTTATGTATCGGGGAGGGGTGCAACGATTTAAAGCGTGACCGGCTTATACCGAATCCGTTTCGGCTTCGCGCCTTCTTCGCCCAGCCGCTTCTTCTTGTCTGCTTCATATTCCTGATAGTTGCCGTTGAAGAAGGTCCACTTGGATTCGCCCTCGGCTGCGAGGATGTGAGTGGCGATGCGGTCGAGGAACCAGCGATCATGGGAGATGACCAGCACGCAGCCGGCGAATTCCAGCAGCGCATCTTCCAAGGCGCGCAGGGTTTCCACGT
>JBBTCZ010000017.1:0-175558 GCA_038042985.1 Pseudomonadota bacterium | reverse complement strand
GCGTATTTAAAAATTTCCGAAGGCTGCAATCATCGCTGCACCTTCTGCATCATTCCCAGCCTGCGCGGCGATCTCGTCAGCCGCCCGGTGCATGATGTGATGCACGAGGCGGAAAGCCTGGTGAAAGCCGGCGTGAAAGAGTTGTTAGTCATCTCGCAAGACACCAGCGCCTATGGCGTGGATGTCAAATACCGCACCGGTTTCTGGAACGGCCAGCCGCTTAAGACGCGCATGACCGAGCTGGTGCGTGCGCTGGGCGAGTTCGGTATCTGGGTGCGGCTGCATTACGTCTATCCATATCCGCATGTGGATGAGGTGATCCCGCTGATGGCGGAGGGGAAAGTACTGCCTTACCTGGATATTCCCTTGCAGCATGCGAGCCCGAAAGTGCTCAAGGCGATGAAGCGCCCGGCGGCGACGGAAAACAACTTAAAGCGCATCCAGGCTTGGCGTGAGATCTGCCCGGAGCTGACTATCCGCAGCACCTTCATTGCCGGTTTTCCTGGGGAAACCGAAGACGATTTTCAGCGCTTGCTGGAATTCTTAAGCGAAGCGCAATTGGATCGCGTCGGCTGCTTCACCTACTCGGCGGTGGAAGGGGCGGGCGCCAATGCGCTGCCGAATCCCGTGCCGGAAGAAGTGAAAGAAGAACGCAAAGCGCGCCTGATGGCATTGCAAGCTGGCATCAGCACTGAGCGCTTGGCGCGCAAAGTCGGCCAGACCCTAACCGTGCTGGTGGACGAATTGGTCGAGGGCGGTGCCATTGCACGCAGCAGCGCTGATGCGCCGGATATCGACGGCATCGTGTTTGTGCAAAGCAAAAAAACCATTCAGCCGGGTGAGTTTCTCAAAGTGAAAGTCACCGGCTCCGACGAACACGATCTCGTCGCCAAACTACTTCCAAAATAGCTGCGCAAAATGCTAGGCTCATGCCTATCGAAACTGCGAGCTAGGCATGCAACACTTCAATCAAATCGTGGATGCGGTTCAAACCAATTGCCACATTACCGACGCCCGTCATGCGCAAGACATGACCATGTGCATCTTTTTGTTGGAGATGCGCCAGTACTACCGCTGGGAATACGATATCCCCTATGCCGACAATCTACCCAAGGATGATCTGGGCAACTGGTTGATCGAGCGCGAGCAACTGTGGCATACCCTCGAAGATCAGCCTTATCTACCCATGCCGCTGTCCACTGGCGCGTGCGACCCGTTTGAAGCCGAAACTGTCAATCAAGAATTACTAACGCAAGGCTATGTCTATAGTGCGGGCTATGGGCGCTTTCACCGGCCACATTTCTTTCTGGGCCGCTTGCATCGCGCCGAACAGCGCGATGGTTTTCGAGTGCTGGTCGCCGATTGCGAATATGCGCGCGACTTGATTGCGCCGCCCGCCGCTTTGCTAGGCAACACCATTTACATTCGGCGTGAAGCGGTCAAAAGCTTCCTTTGGAGCAAGGTCGAAGAGTGGAATATGCAGCAGCGCGATAACGCATTGGGACGCGCACTCGCTTGTTACGACTTCGTACACGCACCGGATCAATCGCTGGCGCGTATGACCGAAATTGAGGCCGAAGCCATGATTTTGCACGAACTGGGCGAGGGTTTGGCCGGGCGCGAATATGGCGACGATGCATGGAGCGAGATGCTCATGACCTTTAGCCGCCACCGTCCAGAACTCTATGCACGGGCAGTGCGCGATAATTTGGCGGATTGTTTATCGACCCTGCCCACCCTGATAGAACGCGACGCCCAGCCCTCGCTGCATTTCTATTTCGCTAACTTCGAAGGTATGCGCAAAAAACTGTTTCCCTTGCTGACCAGCGCTTATCAGGCTTGGGTCGAGCGCGGCGATCTCGCACCACTGAAAGCCGCCGTCGCACGCGGGCGCGAGCATTGGTGTGCTACGGGCAACAAAATGATCGCGGCGCGTCAGGCGGGAGAGGCGGAAATGCGGCTGGTAGAAATTGGTGAAGGCACAACTTTGTAAACTCGGAAAATCATTGCACCCGGGTATAACTAGGGTTTTTAGCTTTGACCTTCCGGCTTATCCGACTTCGGCTTAATGAAACTCACCACCGTTGCGGTCTGCACTTCATCCACGTAATACGGTTTAGCTGCGTTCAAGCCCAACTCATCCGCCAATTCCTTCTCGCGGATTGAAATTAGCGTGAAGCATTCTTTGATGCCCTCAACCGTTTCATCCGACAAAGGGCTGAGATAGCCGCTCTTCGGCGTGACGTCTTTGATCACGCTCGCCAGCGTCTTGCGCATGGCGCGCAGGATGCGTTGTTCTTTGCTTAGTTCGTCGTTGCTCATGGGGATTACCGCTTAAATTATGGGGAAAGGTCGCCACTCTAGCGCAAGCGGAGGGGGGCGTCCACCGTACGTGGGATAGGGGATTTAGCCATATGGAGCCGCCACTATTCTCGCTTCAAATGCGCGTACGCGGATAAGGTCTCCAATCGCGTATCAGTCAGCGCGCCACCAATGGTGAAGTGATACAAGCTCTGTAACCAGCGGCCTTTGATGCCCAGCACCTCGTGTACGCCATCGTCAAAGTAGCAGCCGATGCCGGTGCCGCGCACGTCGGCGGCTTCGGCTTCGAGGTACAACATCTGGCCGAGGATGCCGGCTTCCCAAAACAATTGGCGATATATCCACGGCCCGTGCGCGAGGTTGCTTTCATACTCGGCGAGCATGCCCAAACTGAATGCACCGTCTGCGGCGATGTCTTGATGACACGAAAGCGCCTTGGCGGCATTGCGCGCGTCGGCCTCAGCGACGCGATAGAGTTGCAAATGCGCGGGGCAGTTTTCTGCGCGCACCCATTGGAATTCGTCGGACAAGTCCGCGCGCATTTTCGATTCAATCAATGCATTGCGCAGAAACAGATACACGCCGGGGGCCAAGCCATCAACACGGTGGACGAACAGCGCGAGGTGAATGCGTGGCGCCCAGTCAATTGCATCCCACGGTGCGACGGCAGCGCGCGGTAAGGTTAGATCGAGCATGCGATACAGTGTGTCGGCGCTGATCGATGTCACCCCGTCAAATTCTTGCGCGCTACGGCGTTGTTTGATGATCTCACTCGCACGGGTCTCGCTGGCAAGCGGCAAAGGTTCGGGTTGGTGAGGGGCTGGCCAGGATGGCGCGTGGGTCTCGGGTTTGGTGCAAGCCGCCGCGACTGCTTCGATCACCGGCCAATCGTGGGCGTGATGCGGAGAGAGGCAATTGGCGTGGCCGTACCAAACCTGCGGGACTGCTCTCTGCGGGGCGAGGGGCTCAGCCACCTTGCACCCTATCAACATCATCACATCCGGATGCTCCCGCTCGGCATCGCCGAAGTCCGCGTCACGATCCAAACCTAGCAAGGCCACGATATCCGCATCGCTCCAATCGCCGAGCACACGCGCCTGCCAGCCAAGCGCGGCAGCGGCGTAGCGCGTGGCGGCGATGGCGTGCCCCGCATCGTGCTGGCAGTAGCGATACGCCCGTTCGCCATATTTCCACGCTTCGCGCCAGTGAATGGAAGACAGTCCAAGCAGAAAGGATTCGGCGGGCAAGTCGGTAGCCAAATCACAACGCTGTTCCAACACATGATCGCGGCTGAGGTAATGATGCACGCCGTCGGCGATGCCGTCTGTGCCTTGCACCACAACATAGGCTTCAGTGGGATGTAAGTTGCCGCTAGAGGGATTACAGCGCAAGGCCCAGCGCGTTGCGCCATATTCTTTCCACGCGGAGAGGCCAAAGGCGAGTTCGAGCAGGGCGGCGATGTTGGCGAGCGTGAACGCGTGCGGCGCAGTCGCCCCCGGCTGGTAAAGATTGGCATAACGCGTTTGGAGCGAGGTCTCACCCAGCAGTGGCAACGCTAACTGCGGACTGTCGGCGAAGCTGCGAAATGGGTCGGGCTGCGTCGCCCAGTCGAGTCCGCCGGGGCCAGCGGCGTAGCGTTGGAAATGGTGTTTGGTGCGCTCGTGGTAGGCGAGCACGGTGTCGAGGGGGGTGGGCATGGTGTAGATGGGGCTTGAGGTTCTATTTAGATACCCTGCCCCCAAATATTGGTTGATGCAAGGTAAAACAAAACAATCTCGTGGGCGGTAACTATAAACCTGGTTGGGAATAGGGGGCTGCAAACGCGACGCGCATGCTGGTGGATTAAGGCGCGTAAAGGCCCATTTCCCCACCCAAAAAATGGGGTTATACTGATCATTAACAATCTATAACCAAGCACAAGATCATGCCTCAAACTACATCCCAGAATCTGCTCGATCGCATCACCAGCGACCCTACAAAATGTGGCGGTAAACCATGCATTCGTGGCATGCGTATTCGCGTGGCTGATATATTAGAAATGCTCGCTGCCAATTTACCCGCTGAGCAAATCCTGGCGGATTTCCCCGATCTCGAAACCGAAGACATTCAAGCTTGTCTGCAATTTGCAGCACAACGCGCTAGTCACGCCCGCCTTGTTGCATGAAGTTTTGGCTGGACGCTCAGCTCCCGCCTTCGCTTGCCGTGTGGTTGGCCGAAACATTTAGCGTTGAAGCGGCAGCGATACGCGATACGCGATATTGGACTACGTGACGCAAGTGACCGGGAAATTTTCTCTGCCGCACGCCAAGCAGGGGCTGCTGTCATAACCAAGGACAGCGATTTTGCTGATCTGGTTTATCGCCTTGGCGCACCACCAAAAATCGTCTGGATTACCTGTGGAAATGCATCTAACGCGCACATGAAACAGTTGCTTGGCGCCACTTTCCACGATGCGATCAAGCTGTTGGAAGCCGGGGAGATACTAGTGGAAATTACAGAAAAATAAGAGCGCTTCAAGCGCATGCGTTCGTACTCAGCGCGCGAATTTTTTCACCCCACTCATCAGTTCCGCAATAGCCGATTTCCCTTCGTCTTGGGCATTTTAGTTGAGCACTTCGTAGCCGGCATTGCGGATAGCCTCGCGGAATTGATCGGCTTTCGCTTGGCTCGCATCAAAGCCGATATCGACTTTGCCAGTTTCCAATATGACCTCCACATTGGCGACACCGGCAATCGGCGCGAGCACGCGTTTGACGCTGTTGACGCAGCCCATGCAGGTCATGCCTTTTACATTTAGGGTAAGGGTTTCCATTCACGTCTCCTTAGATTGTGGCGAAATCGGTTTCCAACGTTTCAACAACAAAGCATTGCTCACCACTGACACCGAACTCATGGCCATGGCCGCGCCGGCGATCACCGGGTTCAACATGCCCAGCGCGGCGAGCGGAATGCCCAGCACGTTGTAGATGAAAGCGAAGAATAGATTCTGGCGAATCTTGCTGAGCGTCGCGCGCGAGAGCGAGATGGCGTCAGCCACGCTCATCAGGCTGTTGCGCATTAAGGTCACATCCGCCGCTTCGATGGCGATATCGGAACCGCTGCTGATGGCAAAACCGACATCCGCCGCCGACAGCGCCGGTGCATCGTTGATGCCGTCGCCCGCCATGCCGACGACTCTTCCTTGTGCTTTTTGCCGCGTGACTTCTTGCGCTTTGTCTTGCGGCATGACTTCGGCGACGAAGCGATCGACGCCCGCTTGCTCGGCGATGGCTTTGGCCGTCTGCGGGTTGTCGCCGGTCAGCATCACCACTTCGATATGCATTGCTTGCAGGCGGCGCACTGCGGCGGCGGAGTCGTCGCGCAGGCGGTCGGCGATGGCGATCAGCCCCATGCATCGCTGTGCGCTGCCGATGCCGATCACTGTCTTGCCTTGATCGAGCAAGGCGCGCGCATCGGCATCTACAAGCGGCACGTTTGATGCCGCAAGGAAACTCAGTGAGCCGAGATAAACCTGCTCGTTATCGATGAGGGCCGACACGCCTTTGCCGGCGACGGTGGTGAACTGGCTCATTGCGCGCGGGATTACCCCCAGGCTTTCGGCATGACTGAGAATCGCGGTGGCCAAAGGGTGCTGTGAGCCCTGTTCCAGCGCTGCCGCCACGGCGAGCAATTCTTGAGTTGAGTGATTGCCCGCCGGTATTACATCCGTGACCGTAGGTTTTCCTTCGGTCAGCGTGCCGGTTTTATCCACGATCAGCGTGGTGATTTTGTGCGCTTGTTCGAGTGCGCGTGCATCGCGCACCAGGATGCCGGTTTGCGCGCCGCGTCCGGTGCCGACCATGATCGCTGTCGGCGTGGCGAGCCCCAAGGCGCAAGGGCAAGCGATGACCAGCACCGCCACGGCGTTGATCAGGGCGGCGGATAAGTCGCCTCCCAGCGACCACCAGAGTATGAAAGTGAGCAGCGCAATCCCCACCACGATGGGGACGAAGATGCCGGAGATGACATCGGCCAAGCGTTGGATCGGCGCCTTCGAGCCTTGCGCATCTTCCACCAGGCGCACGATGTGCGCGAGTTGCGTTGCACTCCCCACGCCGGTGGCGCGCAGCTTCAGCATGCCGTCAAGATTTTGCGTGGCGGCATAAGCGCGGCTGCCGGGGGCTTTGTGCCGGGGCATGCTCTCGCCGGTGAGCATGGCTTCATTCACGCTGGAGGCGCCTTCGATCACTTCACCATCGACGGGGATATTTTCACCGGCGCGCACGATGCAAACATCGCCTACTTGCAGTTGCTCGATGGGGAGATCGATCTGCTGGCCATCGCGTTCGACTCGCGCCGTGCGTGGTTGCAGTTTGAGCAGCGATTCGATGGCGGCCGAGGTTTTGCCCTTGGCGCGCGCTTCCAGCAGCTTGCCGAGCAGAATCAAGGTAATCACGGCGCTGGAAGCCTCGAAGTAAACATGTTGCTCGTGCATTCCCAACAGCGTGACGACCAGGCTTAGGAGATAAGCCATGGTGGTGCCCAGCGCCACCAGCACGTCCATATTCGCGCCGCCGCCGCGCAAGGCGTGATACGCCCCAACATAGAAACGCTTGCCGATCCAGAATTGCACCGGCGTCGCCAAGGCCAATTGCAGCCAGCGCGGCAGCCAGTCCTGATGCTCGCCACTCACCATGCCGCCCATTTGCGCCAGCAGCGGCAGGGTGAGCAAGGCCGAAATCCAAAACAGGCGAAATTCCTTTTGATAGTTAATCAACTTGCGTGCGCGCTCGGCATCGCGATCTTGTGCCGCCAACTCGCGCGCCTGGTAACCGGTCTTGCGCACGGCGTCGATGAGTTGGGCAATCGTGATCTTGCCGGGCTGGTAGCGCACGGCTGCTTGTTCCGTGGCGAAATTCACGCTGGCGGAAACCCCCGGCAGGAGATTGAGCGCTTTTTCAATGCGGGCGGCGCAAGCGGCGCAGGTCATGCCCTCCAGCGCGAGCGAGACATGCTGCTCGGGCACTTGATAGCCCGCACGCTCAATCATCGACACGATTTGTTCCGGTGTGGTCTGCGCGGGGTCGTAATCGACACGCGCCTTTTCTGCGGCGAGGTTGATGGCCGCGGTGATGCCGGGTTGTTGATTGAGGCTGCGCTCGATGCGCGTGGCGCACGCCGTGCAGGTCATGCCGCCGATGGGCAGATCGATACGTAGGAGATTGACGGGGGGCATGGAGAAATTCTTTTTCAAAGAAAGACCATGCTACGCCAAATGAAACTGCCCGGTCCATCTACCCGAGTGGGGTAGTGGGGCCGGGCAGGGTGAGGCGCGCTATGCGCAGCGTTATTGCCGAACGATGCCGCCGTTCTCGATTTTGACCTTCTCACCTATTGCCAGACCGGGATCGGTATTTTGGTTGAATACGCGATCAGTGCCATCATTCATGCGCACCGTGATCTTGTAGCTGTGGGTTTTTTTCATGCTCTTTTCGACTTGGTGGCCGGCAAACGCGCCGCCTGCCACACCGGCCACGGTCGCCACGGTATTGCCTTTGCCCTTGCCGATTTGGTTGCCGAGCAAGCCGCCCGCTACGCCGCCGGCGACTGCGCCGAGGCCGGTGCCTTCGCCAGCTTTTTCGATCAAGTTAACCGAATGCACCACACCGCAATTGGCGCAAGTGGCCGCACTGCTTGAGCGGGGCGCACTTTCGGATGAAGCAATTTTTACTGTTTTGGATTTTGCTTGCTTGGCTTTGTCAGTGTGTTTTGCTTCTGCCGCTTTCGTTTTGTCAGCAGACGATTCGCTGACCAGCTTTGCCTGCTCAGCGCTTCCCTCCTCGGTGTGCGCTTTGGGCAGCCAGCCCATGATGGCTGCGGTGCCGACCAAGGCAAAAATGGTGACTGCAATGGCGCTGATGATGACGATCGGGTGGGTGCGTAGGGTAGCGCTAGTCATGCTTATCTCCTCTTGAAAATATTGGTCTCAGCCATTAACGTCCTGACAATTTAGAGGTTTACTTGGGCGCTCGGCGTGAACAAATTGTAATTCATGGCAAAATTGCCTTTTCACAAACTGCCTGCCCGTCGCCCCGCTGGATGGAATAATTCTGCTGGCCACGCCGTCTTACCTTGCATGTTCACCAAACCTTGATCGGAGACACCGATTCTCGCCTCCTTGCTCCATACCCGCACATTGAAGATTCGCATCGCCGAGGCACGGCCCAGGCTGTACCGAGTGGCCTATGCCTGGTGCCACGACGCCTGCCTGGCGGACGATCTGGCGCAGGAGGCGTTGATCAAAGGGCTGAAATCAGTGTATCAATTGAAGGACGAGTCGGTGCTGGAGGCTTGGTTGTTCAGTATTCTCAACAACTGCTGGCGCGATCATTTCCGCCGGCTGCATCCGCAAGCGGAGATTGAAGAGATCATGGAGCTGCCGGCAGACGGCCCAAGCCCGGAGCAACACCACCTCGAAAGCGAACTTATCCGACGCGTGCGCCGCGCGGTGGCGGTGCTGCCACTGGGCCAGCGCCAGGTGGTAACGCTGGTGGACCTGGAGGAAATGTCCTACGGCGCAGCGGCGCAGGCACTGGGCATTCCGGTCGGCACGGTGATGAGCCGTCTGAGCCGGGCGCGGGTGGTATTACGCGACCTGCTGCACGAGGCCCCTGCCTCCGTGCATGTGCTAACGCCGAAATCGAGGAGTGGGCAATGAGTACTCCCGGATTATCCGAAGACGAGTTGAACGCCTTCTTCGACGGCCAGTTGAATGCGGCCGATCGGGCGCGAGTGCTCGAAGCGATCAATCGTGATGAAGCGTTGCAAAACCGTATGGCGGAAATCCAGCAGACGCGCAGCCTGCTGCGTCATGCTTACGAGCGCCCGCCGCTGCCACAACGCGCGGCGGCAACAAGCTCTTCGTGGCAAAAACACATGCTCGCCGCCTCGGTGCTGGTTTCTCTCGGCGCCGTAAGCGGATGGCTGCTGCACACCCTGGTTGGCAGCAGCCTCATTCCCGCAGTGCAAACCACTAGCGCTCCCAAGGGTGTGGTCATCCAGGTCAGCAAGAACGATCCCGCCGAATGGGAAATGGCGCTGATCAACGCCCGCAACGTGCGCAAGGCCTATGGCGACAAACCCATGGCCGTGGAGATTGTCGCTTATGGGCCCGGCTTGAACATGCTGCGCAACGATTCGTCGGTCAGCGCGGGCCTGGAAGAAGCGAGCAAAGATGGCGTGAAGCTGCTGGCCTGCGGCAACACCATGCGCATGACTCACACCGCGCGCGAAGAGTTGAGCTGGCTGGTGGATGTGGTGCCCGCCGGCATCGTCGAGATCATGCAAAGGCAAAGCGAAGGCTATGCCTACGTCCGGCCATGAATAGCACCACGGCCCGCCTGGTCTGTTACACCTGCGCCATCGCGCTCGGCATCGCCGCCGCTGCGGCCAACGCGGATGAGGTGAAGCTCCGACACAAGGGGCTAATGCTCAACGCCAGCCTCGATCTTGCGGCGGGCAAGCAGCTTGCTGACGGCGTGATTCTCATAACTCATGGTGGACTGGCGCATCGGGACATGGAGATCATTACGGCGCTCCAGACCCTGCTCAAGCAGAAGGGCTACAGCACGCTGGCCATCAATCTGAGCCTCGGTATCGACGGCCGCCAGGGCATGTATGATTGCCAGGTCACGCATCGTCACCGCAATAGCGATGCCGCCGAGGAAATCGGCGCATGGGTGGACTGGCTGAAGAAGCAGAAGGCCAAGCACGTGACGCTACTGGGTCATTCCCGTGGCGGCGCACAGACTGCCCTGTATGCAACAGGGCGGGGCAATGAGATGGTGAAAGCGGTGGTGCTGATGGCACCGGCGATCCGCGAGAACACCGACGCCGCCGAATACCAGCGGCGTTTTCAGCAGCCGCTAATCCCGGTGCTGGCGCAAGCGCAAAAACTGGTCAAGGCAGGCAAGGGGGAAACCGTGCTCGAACACGTCGGCCTATTGAATTGCGCCGACACCTCGGCCACGGCCAATGCCTTCGTCTCGTACTATGAGCAATCACCCGGCCTCGATACCCCGACCTTGATCCCGAAACTGCGCAAGCCCACACTGGTGCTGGTGGCCGGCAACGACGATGTGGTCGTGGGACTCGACAAGAAGGTAGCCCCGCTCGTCGATGGCAGACGAGTGCAAATGAAAGTGATCGAGGGCGCGGACCATACATTTCGCGATCTCTATACCGACGACGCAGTGGAAGCGATCGATATGTTTCTTAAGCGTCTCGGATACTAAACCCAAGCTCAATGCGGCGTTGCATACTGCGCCCAGTCTTTACTCATACCGTCGAAGCAGGCCTTATAACCGAACCCCGCGGTGCTCGCCGCATTGATGTCGTCACCGTCCAATGAAATACGCACGCGCTTGCCTTCGAAGCTACCTTCGCAGAATTCATAACCCACCTGCCCAATTAAATCATGCTGACGGAAGCTGTGCAGTGCGCCGTTATAGTGGTGCAGATTGATGAAGGTGCGCACCGGCTGCAACGGCGCCCAAGGCAGCGTCACCGAACCGAAATCGCGCACCAATTTGCCTGCGTCGTCGTAAATATTTACTTCGGTGATGTGGATCAGTTCCGGCAGGGCGGCATCGCGGCGTACGCGCGATAACAGGTGGCCGCTGGCTTTTTCATAATAGCTTGTCTCAACGTAGCGGTAACGCGCTGCGGCAGCGCCTTCGTAGTTGCCTGTTGCTTCCTCGGTACGGATCTCACGCTGAGCGATTTGCTGCTCGTGCAGCGCGTAAACGCCACGATGGAAGTCCGCCGGGCTAGGTGCGGCGAAGGCCGAAAAGGATGTAATGCACAACAAGGCGACGCGCGTTTTCATGGCGTGGCCTCCCCATCCCATTTCGCGATAAAGCGCTCGATCATGTCGCGCGTGACGCTGCCGGTATGACGCACGGCGATGGCGCCCTTGCGGTCGTAGATCACGGTGGTCGGCACGCCTTGCAATTCCGCGCCGCCAAAGCGGGTGAAGATTTCCGCATTGCCCAATAACACCGGAAAGCCGATCAAATAATCCTCGCTGAACTTGGCGACTTCATCGCGTTTCGCCTGGCCGAAGGTGGGAAAATCCACCGCCACGCCTAGCACCCTGGCCTTGCCGTCCTTGTGATCGTCGTGAAAGCCCTGCAGCTCCGGCATCTCTTCGATACAGGGCGGGCAGCGCGGCCCCCATACCACGAGCACGGTCCAGTGACCGCGACCGATGTATTCGCTGAAGTGGTGCGTCTTGCCTTGAATGTCGTTCAGCGTCACGTCGGGGCTGGCAGCACTTGCCACAGACGTTACGAGGCATCCCACTATCAGGCTGGCAGCAAGCAAATAATTCCGAATCATTTTTGTTCTCCCTGTTTTGATTGAATACCGATGGCGGCTCGCTCCGACCAGTTGTCCTCCGGCAGGAACTCGGCGTGCTCGGCGATTTTGCGTGCTTCTTCGTTACGTCCGAGTGCTTGCAGAATCGCGCCCTTGAGCTGGAGCGAGCTGCGATTGTCTTGACCCAGGCTCAAGCCGGCATCGACGATCTCCAGCGCGGCATCGTTGCGCCCGCCCATGTGAAAACAGATGGCCAGATTGTGATAGGCCTTCTGATAACTGGGGTCTAACTTGATCGCAGCCGAGAAATGCTGTGCTGCAGTGCGTAGATTTTTCTTCTGGGCATGTACCACCCCCAGATCGTCGTGCGCTTCTGCATTGTTCGGGTCGAGCTCGACGGCGCGGGTGAGGTCGCGCTCGGCCTCTTGCCAGTTGCCGCGCCATAGGTTGCGCACGCCGCGTTTGGTGTAGGCGACAGAATCCTTCGGGTGACGCGCAATGTACACGCCGAGATCGGCGATGCCCTCGTCGATCAGGCCCATGCGTCCATAGGCCATGCCGCGCCCAAAGTAGGCTTGATCCTGGGCATCATCCAGCGTCAGCGCGGTATCGTAGTCCGCCACCGCGCGGTGGAAGTCATTGAGCAGATAGTACACATCGCCTCGCTCGACATAGTGGCGCGCGGATTGAGGCGTCTCGGCAATGGTGCGGTCCAGCCGCGCGAGCGTCGCTTCCACTTGTTCGCGGGTAGGTGTGGTGTCAGCCCACGTCGGGGCAATCAACACGATCGCAATCAACAATCCTTGCAGTACTCGGTACATGCTCCCTCCTTGGCTATTCTGTCTGACATATTAGACGCAATATGTAGCCGATTTATTCCCGCTACGGATGAAATTTGCGCTTCGCCCACCGCCAGGGAATAAGCCGCAGCCGGCGGCCGTCTTAAGTTCGCATTCCTGCACAAAACCAAAAAAGGAGACATGCCGTGACTTTAGACCGCCGAACATTTATGGGGCTGCTAGCCGGCAGCGCCGCTGCCGGGTTAACCGGTGCGCACGCCGTCAGCCACGCTGCCGTTGCGCGACCTTACAAGGCTATTGCCTTCGATGCCTTTCCGATCTTCGATCCACGGCCGATTTTTAAACTGGCCGAAACATTTTTCCCTGGGAAGGGCGCCGAGCTGAGTAATGCCTGGCGCACGCGCCAATTCGAATATCAATGGCTGCGCGCGCTGGGCGGACACTATGCGGATTTTTGGCAGACCACGGAAGATGCTTTGGTTTTCGCAGCCAAGACCCTGCAGCTCGACCTCACCGCGGACAAACGCGATCAGTTGATGCAGGCCTATCTCCAGCTCAATGCTTGGCCCGATGTGCCGGCGGCCCTCAAACGTCTCAAGGAAGCGGGGATTCGCTTGGCCTTCTTGTCGAACATGACGCGCAAGATGCTGGAGACCAATATTCGTCATGCCGGGCTCGAAGGTTTGTTCGAGCAACTTTTGAGCACAGATCAGGTGCGCACTTACAAGCCCGACCCCAAGGCCTACGACATGGGGGTGAAGGCGCTGGGCCTGAAACGGGAAGAGATCGTGTTCGCCCCGTTTGCGGGCTGGGACATGGCCGGGGCCAAGTGGTATGGCTATCCGACTTTCTGGGTCAACCGGCTCGGCAGTGTGCCCGAGGAACTGGGCGTCGCGGCCGATGCGGCCGGCCCGGGGCTGGATGACTTGGTGCGCTTCGTGTTGCCGCCCGGTTGAAGCTGCTAAGCGGCCCGGGCAAGCGCGCCCGGGTCGAGTCTATGGCCGGATATACGCGTAGCCTTCGGCCTGCTTCGACATGAGCTCCACCACGCCCGCCTTGGCGTAGCCCAGATTGGGCAGCATGTCCCCCTGAGAGAGCTTCTGCTTGCGCATGGTGTTTTCGCAGGCCACTACTTTCACGCCTTCGTCGAGAGCGCTCTTCACGCGATCGCCCACTTCGGATTCCAGCTTGAGCATGCCTAAGCCGGGGCCATAGGCGACGATTTCGACTTCCACGTTTTCTCGGCCCAGATCTTCTTGCACATTGGCCGCGTTGTTGAGCGCGAGCGCCCATTTTTTAGGATCGGCGTCGCTGACTTGGATGACTACTTTTTTCTTGGCTGCTTTCACGGACTTCACCACCTTCTTACTTTGGGCGCCGAAGCTCGTTAAAGGCACGCTGGAAAGGCCCAAGGCGGCGATAAAGAGCAGACTGTTGGACGCGAGTTTTGCAAAATGCATGATTTGTCTCCATTCAATAGGGTTAGGTTGTATAGCTAATGACGCGCTCGCGGTCGTTTTATTCCTTCACCACGATGCGGCCATGCATTTCCTCATGTCCGGCACCGCAGAAGTTGTCGCAGACGAAGTCATACTCCCCCACGCGTTCCGGGGTGAAGCGCACGCGGGTGACGATGCCGGGCGGCAGGTCGGCGCGGAGTTTGAGCGCTGGCACGTTGAAGCCGTGCACGAAGTCCTCCGACGAAATCTCCAACACCACCGGTCGGCCCTTCTTCACCACGATCTCGTTGGGCGTGAACGTAAAGCGTCGCGCGGTGACTTGCACGACTTGCTCCTTGCCCACGCCTTCCTGAGCGCCCAGCGCGGCGCCCAATAAGGCGCCGCTCAATCCCATCGTCACTGCGATTAATCGAAGCGCTTTCATGCCTACCCCTTACTCACCGGACGTTCGATGATCTTGTAGCGCGCGTCATTCACTTCCGCTTCGATCTCGCGGAATCCCAAGCCCTTGTTCGGCGCGGCGGGGTCCCAAGGCAGCGGCGTGCGCTTCTCTTGCGAGCCGGGTGCGGGTAGCGGGAAGATCAGGGACTTGGCCGAGTGATGGGCGATGTGTTCGGTGCGGTGGTGGTGTTCCTGGTGGATGTGGCCGTAGAACACCGTTACGTTGGTGTAAGGCATTAACAAATCGACCGCCTTGGCGCCGTCGCGCGTGGCCCAATCCCATTGCGGCGTGAGGTCGAACAGGGGGCGGTGGGTGAGCACCACGATGGGCGCGTTTTTCTTTTGGCGCGACAGGTCGGCCTTCAGCCACTCCAGTTGCGCATCGCCGATGCGCGCGCCGGGGTCGGAGACATTGTCCAGTGCAATGAAATGCACGCCTTTGTGATCGAAGGTGTAGTGCGTGTCACCGAACAATTCCTTGTAGACCGCGCCGTTGTCGAGCGAGGCATCGTGCTCGCCCGGCATGAAGCGTACGTTCTTCACCTTGAGTTCGCTCACGATATCGCGAAACTCGGCGAGCCGGCGGCGACGCTCCTGCGCGTCGTCCGTGGTATGCGTAAGATCGCCGGTGAAGACGATGAAATCGGGGCGGGTTTCCAAGGCATTCACCGCAGCCACTGCCTTCTTCAATGTGTTCGCCGCATCCGGATTGGCCGGCCCCTTGTAGCCCCAGTGGGTATCTGAAAGTTGCACGAAATAGAACTCGTCGTAGGCCTGCGCCTGCTTGTCTCCGCCGTAATCGGCCAGTGCTCGGCCCGCCAAGCCAGAGGCGAACACGGCGCCGCCGCCCACACTCACTAATCGCAAAAAATCCCGTCGTTTCATCATGATATTGTCTCCTCGCAGTGGATAGGTGCACCCTCAAAGTGTTACTGTTCCCGGGGTGTGACACGCATTACCGGCGGGGGGTGAAAAATATTCCCAGCCTGACACAAGGAAGTGGCGAATATAATCGGCGCAATTTCGGTATAGCGAGGTAAGGGATGAAGGGGACGGACAGGACGCGTCGGTTCGAGGCGGCAGTGCTGCCGCACTTGGACGCCGCCTACAATCTGGCGCGCTGGCTATTGCGTGACGAGCAGAGCGCACAGGACGTGGTGCAGGAGGCCTATTTGCGCGCGTTCAGATTTTTCGACGGCTTTCGCGGCGGCGATGCGCGGCCGTGGCTGCTGGGCATCGTGCGCAATTCCTGTTTCACTTGGCTTGGGCAAAGCGGCCGCGACCATGTCGAGTTTGATGAGGAGCGCGACAGCGGCGTCCTCGATGCCGGGATCGAAGCTGCGGCCAATGATCCGTTACGCCTGTTGGAGCGCAAATTCGAGCGTACGCAAGTGAATGCGGCCATCGCGACGCTGCCGCCGCTGTTTCGCGAGGTATTGATATTGCGTGAGTTGGAAGAACTGTCCTACGACGAGATTGCACAAGTGGCCGGCATTCCGGTCGGCACTGTGATGTCACGGCTGTCACGCGCCCGCGCCATGCTGCGCGCCGCGCTCACCCAGCCAGACAAGGAGGACTGAATCATGGACCAACATGAAGACAATGAATTGAGCACGATCGTGAAAACGCAGAGCGATCGCCACGCGGCCCCGGCTGCGCTGCGCGAGCGCATTGTCACGGCCATCAGACAGGCCGACGCACCGTCTCGGCCTGAATCAACATCCCAAGGCTGGTGGCAGTGGCTGAATAGGGGAGCGGCTTTTGCCATGGGCGTCGTGGTCAGTGTCACCGCTGCATATTTCTTTACCGCCGCGAACGCGCAAGAACGCTTGGCGCAAGAGGTGGTTTCCAGCCATGTGCGTTCGCTGATGGCGGCGCATCTGGCCGATGTCGCATCCTCCGACCGCCACACGGTGAAGCCGTGGTTCACTGGCAAATTGGATTTTTCACCGCCGGTGCATGACTTGGCGGTGGAAGGCTTTGCCCTCGTCGGCGGCCGGCTCGATTACATCGGCGGCCGACCTGCCGCCGCGCTGATCTACCGGCACCGGCAGCACACCATCAACGTCTTCGTTCAACCGCGCGATGATCGTTCGCCCGCACCCCCCGCATCGTTTGCTGCGCAGGGCTTTAACGTCACCGGCTGGAAGGGGGAGGCGATGCAGTACTGGCTGGTGTCGGATCTTAATGCCGGCGAGCTGCGGCAGTTTGCGCAGCGCTTGCATAAGGCAACGGACAACGCGGGCTCTTAGCGAGACTAATCCCCTGCGCCGGAATCAACTCTCCGGCCGCATATGCGGGAATAGAATCACATCCCGAATATTCGCGCTATCGGTGAGTAGCATCACAAAGCGATCAATACCGATGCCCTCGCCCGCAGTGGGGGGCAAGCCGTATTCCAGGGCGCGGATGTAATCGGCGTCGTAGTGCATGGCTTCCTTATCGCCCGCTTCTTTCTGCCGCACTTGCTGCATGAAGCGCTCGGCTTGATCTTCCGCATCGTTTAACTCAGAGAAGCCATTCGCCAATTCCCGTCCGGCGATAAAAAGCTCGAAGCGCTCCGTGATTTCCGGATGCTTGTCGCTGCGCCGCGCGAGCGGCGAGGTTTCGGCGGGGTAGTCGACGATAAAGGTGGGATCGAACAGCAAGTGTTCGGTGGTTTCCTCGAACAAAGTGGTTTGCAGCCCGCCAATGCCGTCGCCTTTGCGGTATTCGAACTTGTGTTGCTCGAAATAGCCGATCAGAAACTTCGGATCATTGATCTGCGCCAGGCTGAATTCCGGATGGTAATGCAGCACTGCCTGCACCATGCTCATGCGCGCAAAGGGTTTGGCGAAATCGATGACGCGTCCTTGGTAGCTGATGGTGGTGGTGCCGAGCACCTCTTGGCAAATGTAGCTGAACATCTGTTCCGTCAACGCCATGAGGTAACGGTAATCGCGATACGCCACATAGAATTCGAGCATGGTGAATTCGGGATTGTGGCGCGGGGAAATGCCTTCGTTGCGGAAATTGCGGTTGATCTCGAACACCTTCTCGAAACCGCCCACCACCAGTCGTTTCAAATACAGCTCGGGCGCGATACGCAAGAAAAGCTGCATATCCAGCGCATTGTGATGCGTCTCGAAAGGGCGCGCCGCCGCACCACCGGGGATGGGATGCATCATCGGTGTTTCCACTTCCAGGAAGCGCCGGCTCATCAGAAAGCTGCGAAACGCCTGCATGATTTTAGAGCGCCGCACAAAAGTAAGCTTGGTCTCCTCGTTCATCATGAGATCGACGTAGCGCTGGCGATACTTCACTTCCTGATCGGTGAGGCCATGCCACTTGTCCGGCAGCGGGCGCAGCGCTTTGGTCAGTAACTTGATCTCGGTGGCGCGCACCGAGAGTTCACCCTTGTTGGTTTTGAACATGGTGCCGCGCACGCCGATGATGTCGCCCAAGTCGAAATGCTTGAAGGCTTCGTGTGCCGCCGCACCCGTGTGGTCGTCGGTGATATAGATTTGCAGTCGACCGCTCATGTCTTGCAGCGTGGCGAAGCTGGCTTTGCCCATCAACCGTTTCAACATCATGCGCCCGGCCACCACCACCGCGATATTTTTTGCTTCCAGTTCTTCCTTCGGCAGATCCTCGTACTGCTCATGCAGCACTTCCGCCAAATGCTCGCGCGGGAAATCGTTGGGGAAGGGGTTGCCCTGCTCACGCAGCGCTTTCAGCTTGGCGCGACGCTCGGCGATGATTTGGTTTTCGTCTTGGGGTTGTTGGTCTTGTTCGCTCATGGTGGTTTCCTTATACGCCCTGTTTCAAACTTGCTTCGATGAAAGGATCGAGATCGCCGTCCAGCACCTTTTGCGTATTGGAAATCTCGACATTGGTACGCAGGTCCTTGATGCGTGATTGATCGAGCACGTAGGAGCGGATCTGATGGCCCCAGCCCACGTCCGATTTGCCCGCTTCCAATTTATCTTGCTCGGTCTGGCGCTTGCGGATTTCTGCTTCGTATAAACGCGACTTCAGCATAGCCATCGCTTCGGCGCGGTTGCGGTGCTGTGAGCGGTCGTTCTGGCATTGCACCACGATGCCGCTGGGCGCGTGCGTGATGCGTATGGCGGAGTCGGTCTTGTTGATGTGCTGACCACCGGCGCCGCTGGCGCGGAAGGTGTCGACGCGCAGGTCGGCGGGGTTGATGTCGATCTCGAACGACTCATCCACTTCCGGATACACGAATACGCTGGCGAACGAAGTATGGCGCCCGCCTGCCGAGTCGAACGGCGATTTGCGCACCAAGCGGTGCACGCCGGTCTCGGTGCGCAGGAAACCATAGGCATAGTCCCCCTCGATTTTCAGGCTGGCGGAGCGGATGCCGGCGACGTCGCCATCGGTCTCTTCCAGTAACTCGGCTTTGAAGCCCTTGCGTTCGGCATATTTCAGATACTGGCGCAGCAGCATGGAGGCCCAGTCGCAAGCTTCGGTGCCGCCTGCGCCGGCCTGGATATCGATAAAGCAGTTGTTGGGGTCCATGGGGTTGGAAAACATGCGGCGGAATTCCATGTCGGCCACGGTTTTTTCCAACCCGGCCACATCGGCGGCGACCGCCTGCAAGGTGTCCTCGTCGTTCTCCGCCTGCGCCATCTCGAATAATTCGCGCGTGTCGGTTAGCCCATGCGTGACTTTACGCAGCGTATCCACTACCGATTCCAGCAGCCGCCGCTCACGGCCCAGCTCCTGCGCACGCTTGGCGTCATCCCAAACGGTGGGGTCTTCTAATAGGCGAGCAACTTCGACAAGACGTTGTTCCTTCGTGTCGTAGTCAAAGGAACCTCCGTAAATCGGTGCAGCGGGTAGCGAGATCAGCCAACTGATTGGCGATGAGATTGAGTTGTTCGGCTTCCATGAGGGGTGCGCTTTAAAAAAGCGGCTATTTTACCGTAGAAGCGTTAAAGCTTATAAGGGGATTTGAACCACGGGGCCATGTGTTCCCAGTTCAGAGCAAACCTTCAAGCCCCTTGCGATCCAGGATATCGAGCAGCTTTAAAGATGGGCCGCTTGGGCGCTTGTCACCGATCTCCCACTGACGGACAGTAGAAAGACTTGTATTGAGCACAGACGCCAACACGGCTTGGCTGATGTGGTGGCGTTTGCGCAGGGCGCGAATGCGCGTACTCGAATAGTCGGCAATCGGTTGCATGCACAAAACTTCATATTCCTGCATCCGGCGTTTATCGATGAATCCAACGTTGTGCAGATCTTGCGCCGTTTCGTGAACCGACGCCAGGAGCCGGGTCTTGGGTTTTGGGCTAGTTTTCATCTGTTATATCCTCAATCTTGCCTTCAGCCACGAACTGGTCGAGTTGTGGAGCAGAAAGCTTCAGTAAATCCAGCGCCATCAGTTGCAGCGCTACCAGTTCGTCCGGCGTAACATTCGCTCGCTCATTCTTTTCGAATCAAAACACGAAAAACCACTTATCGTCCCGGTTGGTCGCTACGAGGGTGCGGGTGCTGCCGCGTTTGCCACGCCCGGGGAGTGCAACCCGTTTCTTGATCACATGGCCACCGAGATCGGCATCTATCAGCCCGCTGGACATTTCCCGTATCGCGTGGCGCAAATCTTCGTTGGTCAGTTCCGTCTTGCGCATCCAGCGAACGAATGAGCGTGTTTTGTAGATTCTTTGCACGAACAACTGTATCACTTAGTGTTATATCCGGCAATGGCGATTTTGTTTTAAAACTTTCCCCCAGTTCAATCTCAGAACAGATATAACGCCACCCCGCTGCCGATTGCGACGGCCGCCAGCGTCGGCAAGCACGCAACGCCCAGCGTGCGTCCACCGATCGAGAACACCAAGCCTAATTTGAAAATTAAATTCGCCAACAGGGCTAGCATGATGGCGGTCACCGCCTGTTGCTGCACGACTTGTCCCAGTTCAAGCAGGCGCAGGGTGGAGAGGGTGATGGGGTCGACATCGGTGAGGCCCGATACCAGCGCCACGGCATACAGGCCCTTTTCCCCGGCGTAGTCCGAGAGCCAAGCCGCAGCCAGGAGCACGATCGCATACAGCAGGCCGAAGCTGAGCGCGGCGCGCAACTCGGTTGGGTTTTTCATGTCCGGCATGAGCAGCGTGCCCTGGGCGTGCAATTGGCGCCACTGATACAGGGTGACGGCAAGTCCCAGCGCGAAGCCCACGCCCAATACCGGCAACAGGTGCGCGAGTAGCGAGGGCGCGATGATCGCCGCCAGCACCGATAAGCGCAGCATGACCACCAGGTTGGCGAGCAGAATCACCGTGACTGCGAGCTTGCGCATCTCGGCATCGGTGCGGCTGTGTTTGGCGTAGACCATCGTGGTTGCGGTGCTGGACACCAAGCCGCCCAGCAGCCCCAACAATACCGCGCCATAGCGCAAGCCGAAAATGCGCAGCGCGACATAGCCGGCCAGGCTCACGCCAGAGATCAACACCACCATCAGCCAGATTTGGTACGGATTCAGCGTGCTGTAGGGGCCATAGTTCTGGTTCGGCAATATCGGCAGCACGATGAAGGTGACTACCGCGAATTGCAGCATCGATACCAAATCGCGCCGTGTGAGGCTCTTCGATATGCCTTCCAACTCGGTTTTGAAGTAGAGCAGGGTGGTGGTCACGATGGCGAGCATGATCGCCAGCGTCGGCTCGCCATACCACACCATCGCACCGAGGCCGAAACACACCAGCAGCGCGACTTGAGTGGTGGTGCCCGGCTCTGTATCGCCGTTGCCGAGGTAAGCGGTGAGGATGAAGCCGGCCACGCCCACCAGCGCCGCCGCCAAAAACCAGGGCGAGCCGGTCTTGTCTGCGAGCAAGGCGGCCAGGGTGCCGAGCAAGGCGGTGAGGGCAAAGGTGCGCAGCCCGGCTTTGGCATTCGGGTTGCGCTCGCGCTCCAGGCCGATCAACAACCCCAGCGCCAGGCTGGTCGCGAACGTGAATAAATGCCCGATATCGGGGTCGTTCAAGATGGGGAGGTGCATGCACTTTCCCAGTGTTGGAGAATGAGTTGCAAGCTGCGTTTGCCGTTGAATTCGTTCACGTCGAGACGGTACACCGCTTCGATCTCGGCGGGCAGGGTTTCCGCGCGGAAAAAAAGCATGGCTTCAAATTGCGCGCCATCGCGTTCGAGTTTTAGCTTGGTGTGCTTCTCACCCACGATGCGCTGGCTAGCGACGACGAAGCGATCGACGAATTGCGGTTCGGGAAAACCTTGGCCCCAGACTTGGTGGGCGAGGGCCTGCGCGGTATCGAGCTGCGCATCTAGCGTGGGGAGCGAACCGTCGGTTTCGATGGTGCGCGCGAGTTGTGCCGGGGTGAGCCATTCGGCTGCGACGGCTTCGAATGCGGATTCGAATTGCGGCAAGGCCGCTTCATCCAAGGTCACGCCCGCCGCCATGGCGTGCCCGCCGAATTTTTTCAGCAAGGTTGGGTGGCGTTTGGCCACGAGATCCAATGCATCACGCAAATGAAAGCCGGCGATCGAGCGGCCAGAGCCTTTTAATTCGCCCGCGTTGCCGTGCGCGAAGGCGATCACCGGGCGGTGATATTTTTCCTTGAGGCGAGAAGCGAGAATGCCGATCACGCCTTGATGCCACGCCGGGTCGAATAAGCTCAAGGCCTTGCGATCGCCAACTTCAATTTTGTCCAATTGCGCCAGCGCAGTTTCCTGCATACCGGCTTCGATCTCGCGCCGCTCGCGGTTTAATTCATCCAGCTTGATGGCGATGGCTTGTGCGCGCGCTTCATCGTCGGTGGAGAGCAGCTCGATGCCCAATGCCATGTCGGTGAGGCGGCCTGCGGCATTGAGCCGGGGCCCGAGAGTAAAGCCCAAATCCCAAGTCGAAGCGCGCTGCGGGTTGCGTCCCGCGACTTGATACAAGGCGCGAATCCCCGCGCACGCCTGGCCGCCGCGAATGCGCTTAATGCCTTGGCGCACCAAGATGCGGTTGTTGTCGTCGAGCCGCACCACGTCCGCAACAGTGCCGAGCGCGACGATGTCCAGCAGCTTGGCTAGATTCGGTTCGGCTTTACCCTCGAACGCGCCACGGCGGCGCAACTCGGCGCGCAATGCGAGCATGACGTAAAACATCACGCCCACTCCGGCGAGATTTTTACTCGCGAATTCACAAGCCGGCTGATTCGGGTTCACGATCACCTCGGCATCGGGCAAGGTTTCCGCCGGCAAATGATGATCGGTGACGAAGACCTGCATGCCGAGCCGGTGCGCCTCATCCACCCCCGCATGGCTGGCGATGCCGTTATCGACGGTGATGAGAATGTCGGGTTTCATTTGAGACGCTAAACGAACGATCTCCGGCGTCAACCCATAGCCATATTCAAACCGATTCGGCACCAGATATTCGACCGTGGCGCCGAATTCGCGCAAGCTCCGCAAGCCCACCGCACACGCCGTTGCGCCATCGGCATCGTAGTCGGCGACGATGAGCAAACGCTTGCGCGCGGCAATCGCATCGGCCAGCGCGATTGCCATGGCTTCGGCGTTTTTCAGGCTGGCGAGGGGAAGCAAACCGGCGAGCTCGGCTTCCAGTTGCTGTGGGTCGGTGATGCCGCGTGAGGCGTAAATGCGCGCGAGCAAGGGAGATAAACCATGCTGCGTGAGGCGCTCGAAATCTGATTGGGGAACAGGGCGGATGGTGATGCTGGTCATGCGGGGATTATCGCTCAAAAACTGTACAGCCAAGCTAAGTAACCTATGCTCCTGGTAAATACTGCTTAAGCGCTTTCGCCCAACGCCAGAATTGCCAGCGTCCAGATCGTTTGGTCGTGACGCTCAGGCAGCCTTGCTCGCTAATCGCATGTAGCGTCACTTCAGTAACGATTCCATGCCGCAGCGCATAGCACAGCGGTTTGATCCAATCGGCCTCCAAGCGCGTCAGGCCCGAGCGCCAGGCGTCGTGATCGCCATACCACGCGGCCCGGCGCAGTTCATCCCAGAGCACGCAATGTGCACCAGTCGTGTTTGCTTGTGCCATGAACGCATCGAAGTTCAAAGGCAGTGCCTGCGGCGTCAGCTTGGCTGCCAGTGCCAGCCCGCGTGCCAGCGCATCATTCGCCCAAATTTGTTCTTCTGGCGTAGCGAGCGAGCCAAGCGGTGGGCAAACGCCGCCGCCCCAGAACCACACGCTGTTGATCGTCGGCTGGCCTTGCGTCTCGCGCGCCTGATTCACCGGATGAACATGCAGCAGCATTTGAATTTCGGTCGCGATCTGGTTCCAGCGTAAACCCTCCGCGCCGCTGGGCAGGCAGGCATTGATGGATTTTCCCGCTACGGCGGGCAAGGGTTGGGTCACCAGTTCGGGTGCGGCATCGAGTGCTAAGTACCAGCGTGTTGGATGCGCCGGAATGAAATTGAGGTTGTCCTGCGCAAAGTGCTGATTGAGCGATTCGGTGAGCGCGCTCGCCTCCGTGGCGGTGATCGCCAGCATGGCGCCATCTACCAGCACGAGTTGATCGCGCTGTGCTTGCAGGTGCACCGGATCGGCGCGCAGCCAGTAAGCGGTAGCGGGAACGCCCCCATACCCCGGAGGGTAGGCTACGCGCTCGGCAAGTAAAGAAAGACTTGCCACCGGCAGCATATCGTCGAGGCCAAAACGCTTGAGCAACCACGCTTCCAAACTCAAGCCCGGACTGCCTTGGAGCGCCCCGCGCGCGAACAGCCATTCCAGATCGGGCAAGTGCAAACCGTGGTAGAGATCAAGCATGCCGCCCGGCGGTTGCGGGGGTAACAGGTCTGGAATCAATAGAGTGAAGCGCATTTTTTGAGTGTAACATTTGCACGCCATACTCCTGGCTTTGAAAGCGATGATGGATCTCATTTTATGGCGTCATGCCGAGGCCGAAGACGGCATACCCGACGCCGGGCGCAAGCTCACCGACAAGGGCCTGAAACAGGCGCAGCAAATGGCCGCATGGCTTAAACCACGCTTGCCGCAAAATACGCGCATCTTAGTCAGCCCCGCCACGCGCACCCAGCAAACCGCCGCCGCATTGGGCATGGAATTCGAGACAGTGAAAGAAGTCGGCTTGTCCGCGAACACGGTATCGCTCCTGGCTAAAGCCGGCTGGCCCGATACGCATGGCGCGGTATTGGTCATCGGCCACCAGCCAACGCTGGGACAAGTCGCCGCGTTTTTACTCAGCGGCGCGGAGCAGGATTGGAGCATCAAAAAAGACGCCATCTGGTGGATCAGCAACCGCGTGCGCCAAGGCGAAGGGCAGACCGTGCTGCGCTGCGTGATGGCGCCGGATATGTTGTAGCATTTTTCTAAAGCAGGGAGCCTCTTATAAATACCGCTCGGCGTTTTTTGCTAAATCCACCCTAACGGTTGTAATATCCATCTCGACTTTTCCTTTCAGTTTGTCTGTTTAGATTGAATGCAAAAAACAATCCTGGCACATTGATACCGTGCAGCTCACTTTAGCCACTCAACGTATACGCTGATTTTTTTTGTTTTTTCTAGGGAGTTTTTGATATGAAGAAAATTACAATTGCACTTTCCGTTCTTGCCCTTAGCGCATGCTCAACCTACATGCCGCAGCGCTACAATATTTCGGCTGATAACAATGTCGCTTTAAAGGCAATTGGGGTTGGTAATATCAACGTAGGCTCATTCAAGGGGCCGGCAAGTTTCGATAACGCTTGCAGAGGCGCTGGGCCAATTGCCCCTCCTGACAATATGAGCTTCGAGGCTTACGTTCAAAAAGCGCTAGCAGATGAACTGAAGGTTGCAGGCATGTTTGATGACAAAACGCCTAAGGTCACGCTTTCCGGGGTAGTGGAACAACTAAGCTTTTCTTCATCACGCGGCCTCACTGGTGGCGAGTGGAACATAAGCTTGCGAGTGAATTCGTCGAATGGAAAGTCCAGTTTCGTTTCAGAGCACTATGAATTCAATAGTGGCTTTATAGCTGATACCGCTTGCAAGCAAACGGCTGAAGCCTACCTCCCAACGATTCAAAACCTTATTGGCAAGCTAATCAATGCACCAGAGTTCAAGTCGCTTCTGGCGCCAATCTAATTCTGTGAGCTAAGTCTCTACTTTTAAACCCCGTCATTCCGGCTGTCGCCGGAATGACGGGGTTCTTCACTTATGGCACACTGTGGCCCTTCTTGACATAGAGTATCGAAGTGCG
Organism: Pseudomonadota bacterium; assembly: GCA_038042985.1. Taxonomy (GTDB): domain Bacteria; phylum Pseudomonadota; class Gammaproteobacteria; order Burkholderiales; family Thiobacteraceae; genus RBG-16-58-11. The sequence goes on along the minus strand of JBBTCZ010000017.1, from coordinate 150,001 downwards.
CCCCTACGAACTCCTGATTGGCCTGCGTTATACCCGCGCCAAACGCCGCAATCACTTTATCTCCTTTATCTCGCTGATCTCGATGATCGGCATCGCGCTCGGCATTGTGGTGCTGATCGTGGTGTTGTCGGTGATGAACGGTTTTCAGAAAGAATTGCGCACGCGCATTCTCGGCGTCGCCTCGCATGTCGAGGTCAGCCAATTCGATGGCACGCTGACGGAATGGCCAACGGTGGCGGAGGCGGCGAAGCGCAATCCCCAAGTGGAAGCCGCCGCGCCTTATGTGATGGCGCAGGGCATGGTGTCGTTCGATCATGGGGTGCAGGGCACGCTGATTCGCGGCATTTTGCCTGAGCTTGAAAATAATGTGGTGGACCTCGGCCGGCAAATGAAACTGGGGCGCTTGGACAATTTGCGTCCGGGTGAATTCGGCATTGTGTTGGGCATTGATTTGGCGCGCTCGCTCGGTGCGAGTATGGGCAGTAAGATCACCGTGATCGCGCCGCAAGGGCAGGTTACCCCGGCCGGCATTTTGCCGCGCCTCAAGCAATTTACCGTGGTGGGGGTATTCGAGGCGGGGATGAGCGTGTACGACGCGGGGCTGGCGCTGGTGCATATGGACGACGCGGCCAAGCTCTACCGCATGGAAGATAAAGTCTCGGGCGTGCGCCTCAAGATAAAAGATTTATATCTCGCGCCGCGCGTTTCGCGCGAGCTGGCGGCCAGCCTGCCCGGCGATTATTTCGTGCGTGATTGGACCCAGCAGAACGCTAATTTTTTCCGCGCCGTGCAGATGGAAAAAACCGTGATGTTCGTCATCATGTTTTTCATCGTGGCAGTGGCGGCGTTCAATATCGTGTCCACGCTGGTCATGGTGGTCACCGACAAGCAGGCGGATATCGCCATCCTGCGCACGCTCGGCGCTTCGCCCGGCAGCATCATGAAAATCTTTATCGTGCAGGGTACGGTGATCGGCGTGATCGGCACTTTGCTCGGCGTGGCGGGCGGCGTGCTGCTGGCGGCGAATATCGATGTGGTGGTGCCCTTCATCGAGCGCTTGTTTGGCATGCATTTCCTGGCAAAGGACGTGTACTACATCAGCGAGCTGCCATCGGATGTGCAAACGTCGGATGTGGTCGCGATCGGGAGCGTGTCGTTCCTGCTGTCCTTGCTGGCGACGCTGTATCCGTCGTGGCGTGCGTCGAAGATTAACCCGGCGGAGGCGCTGCGCTATGAGTGAGAAGCAGGCGTCAGGGAATGGTCTGGTGATTGCGTGCCAGGGTTTGAAGAAAACCTTTAGCCAAGGCGATCTTGATGTGCCGGTTTTGCTCGGCATTGATCTGGAAGTGGCGCACGGGGAGCGCATTGCGATTGTGGGCGCTTCCGGTTCTGGCAAAAGCACCTTGCTGCATTTGCTCGGCGGCTTGGACACGGCGACCGCGGGCACGGTGCAAATTCTCGGCCACGATATTCAACACCTATCGGAAGAAGCGCGCGGCACCTTGCGCAACCAATCGCTCGGTTTTATCTATCAGTTCCATCATTTGTTGTCTGAGTTTACCGCGCTGGAGAATGTCGCCATGCCGCTGTTGATTCGGCGCGTGGCGGATGATGAGGCCTATGGCCACGCGCGCGAGTTGCTGCAACAAGTCGGCTTAGGTCATCGCTTGGCGCATAAGCCGGGGGAGCTGTCGGGCGGCGAACGCCAGCGCGCGGCGGTGGCACGGGCCTTGGTCACGCGCCCCGCTTGTGTGTTGGCGGATGAGCCGACCGGCAATCTGGATCGGCATACCGCCGAAGCCGTGTTTGATCTCATGCTGGAGTTGAACCAGTCGCTTGGCACCAGTTTCATCATCGTCACCCACGACACCACGCTGGCAGCGAAGACGCAACGGGTGTTAACACTGGTGGACGGGGCGTTACAGCGCGCTTGAGCAGCGTTGTCTGCGCTTGCGCCATTGCAAGATGACGTGCAGCCGCCACAAGCCACGCACCGCGAAGTAGCTGATGAGCGAGAGTAGGCAGGCGAGAATAAACAGGCCAATGAAAAAATCATGGCCGAGCGAAGCCACCCAGCGCATGAAATCCCCCGCCAGCATCAACCAACCCCCTTCGCCAAGCGTGAAGTCGAAGGTAGGCATGGGCCCGCTGGGGTGACCGGTAGCGACCTCTCCGATTTTATAAGCGACGATATAGAGCGGGATGATGGTGAAAGGGTTGCTGTAGAACGTGGTCACCACCGCCACCGGCAAATTGACGCGGAACCAGATCGAAAGAATCGCCGCTGAAAGCATTTGAAACGGTCCGGGGATCAGCCCCGTGAAGGCGCCCACCGCGACTCCCCCTGCGACCGAGCGCCGGTGCAAGTGCCATAGATTATGGTGCCCAAACCAAGGCGCGAGCCGCCGTACGAAATGGTTTTCGTGCAGCTTCTCCGGGCTGGGTAAAAATCTTTTGAATAATTTTCTAGGCATCACTCGCAAAATCTATTCATGCGTCTCGCTATTCTAGCCTTTGTCGCCGGCGTCGGGTGGTTGCAGCAACAAGCGGCGCTGCCGAATCTCGCCTGGGCGTCATTGTTACTGCTGACCCCGCTGGCGTTTTTGATTCGCGTTGCCTTGCTTCGGCAGGGCTTATGGTTAATAGCTGCGTTTACTGCCGGATTCTTCTGGGCGGCGGGGGTGGCGCAGCATCGTTTGTCCGATGCCTTGCCCGCAGAGTGGGAAGGCCGTGAAATTCAAGTCATCGGCGTGGTGGCTGAGCTGCCGCAATTCACCGAGCGCGGCGTGCGCTTCGCGTTCGATGTCGAGGAAGTGGTTACGCCACAGGCGCGGGTGCCGGCGCATATTCAGCTGTTCTGGTTCGCGCGCGCCAATGATGCGGATACCGACGCGCATCTGAATCCTGCGCGGCTGCATGCCGGCGAACGCTGGCAACTCGTGGTGCGCTTGAAGCGTCCGCACGGCGCGGCGAACCCTTATGGCTTCGACTATGAGGCGTGGCTGTTGGAGCAGAATGTCCGCGCCACCGGCTACATTCGCAAAGACCCGAATAACTTCCGCCTGGATCAATTCGTGTTGCGCCCCGCTTACGCGGTCGAGCGCCTGCGGGACACCGTTGCGCTGCGCTTGAAACGCGTGATGCAAGACGAGACCTATGCGGGGGTGCTCACCGCGCTCGCCATCGGCGATCAGCACACGATTCCGCAGAACCAGTGGCGGGTATTTTTCCGCACCGGCGTAAATCATTTGATGTCTATCTCCGGCCTGCATGTCACCTTATTTTCGAGCCTGGTGTTCGTGCTGGTGTATTGGCTATGGCGGCAGAGCGCATGGCTGACGCAGCGCTTGCCGGCGCGCAAGGCGGCCCTGTTGTTCGGTGTGGCGGCGGCGTTTGCTTATGCGCTGCTGACGGGTTTCGCGGTGCCGGCGCAGCGCACCTTTTACATGTTGAGCATCGTGGCGGCAGCGGTGTGGTTTGATCGCTTGTCATCAAGCTCGCGCGTGCTGGCTCTAGCCTTAGGAGTAGTTGCGCTGCTGGATCCTTGGGCGGTGTTGGCGCCAGGATTTTGGCTGTCGTTCGGCGCGGTGGCGGTGATTTTTTATATCACCAGCCAGCGCATCGGCGAATTCAAACCGTGGATTCAGGCGCTGCGCATGCAAGGTGCGGTGACCTTGGGGCTGGTGCCGGCCATGCTGTTGTTGTTTCAGCAGGTGTCGCTGGTGTCGCCGCTGGCCAATGCGGTGGCGATCCCGGTGGTGAGTTATTTGATCGTGCCCTTGACCCTGCTGGGCGCGCTGGTGCCGGTGGATTTTCCCTTGCATCTTGCGCATGGATTGATGGGCTGGTTGATGCAGGCGCTTGAATGGTTCGCCACCGCGCCCGATGCGATGTGGCAGCAGCATGCGCCACCGGGGTGGACGATTCTGATCGCCGTAGTCGGCGTGGCATGGCTATTAGCGCCGCGCGGCTTTCCGGCACGGCTAGCTGGGGCGTGCCTACTGCTGCCAATGTTTTTGCTGGCGCCCCTACCCGTGCCGCCGGGCACACTGCAACTGACGGTGCTGGATGTCGGCCAAGGTTTGGCGCTGGTATTGCGCACCGCGCGACATGCCTTGGTGTACGACACCGGTTCGCGCTTTTCGAGTGAGGTCGATGCTGGGGCGCGCACCGTGCTGCCGTATTTACGCGCGACCGGGGTACGTGCCTTGGATGGCTTGATCGTCTCGCACGACGACAATGATCATAGTGGCGGCGCGCTGTCAGTGCTGGATGGCGTACCGGTGCAATGGCTGCTCTCGAGCTTGCCTGCGGAACATCCGGCGCTGAATCGAGGCGTGCCGGCTATTCGTTGCGAAGCGGGGCAGCATTGGCAATGGGATGGCGTCGGGTTCGAAGTGCTCTATCCCATGCCGGAAGCGTTTATCGAAAAGCGCAAGGATAATGACCGAGGCTGTGTGCTGCGCGTGGCGGTGGGCGAGCACGCGCTGCTGTTACCGGCGGATATCGAAATGAAAAGCGAGCGCGAATTGTTGGCGCGTGTTCCAGACAAGCTGCGTGCGGAGCTATTGATCGTGCCGCATCACGGCAGCCGCACTTCCTCTACACCCGAATTTGTCGCGGCGGTGCAGCCGGAAGTAGCGATATTTACCGTGGGGTATCGCAATCGTTTTCAGCACCCGAAACCGGAGGTGGTGGCGCGTTATCAGGCGCTGAACGCGCAGCTACTTCAGAGCGATACCGCTGGGGCAATCGAAATCACTGTACCGAGTAGCGGGGCGATTGCTATTCAATCCTACAGAAAACAAAACCCCCGCTATTGGCGGGGGCGTTGAATGTAACGAGGGCGGAAAACTATCCGCCCGACCGGCGATTATTTTTTATCGGCGGGTTTTGCAGGCGTAGCAGGAACGGCGGGCGTTGCGGCTTTGGTATCAGTTGGTTTGTTGCTCAAGCAGCCCTTCATGAAAGCTTTGCGCGCATCACCTTTCATATCTTTGGCTTTGGCTTCTTTATTGCAGTCCCCCATCTTGGATTGTTGCGCGGTCATGTCCTTCTTTGGTTCGGCTGCCGGTTTATTGCTCAGGCAGCTTTTCATGAAATCTTTGCGCGCATCGCCTTTCATGTCCTTGGCTTTGGCTTCTTTGTTGCAGTCCGCCATCTTGGATTGCTGCGGGGTGGCGGCTGTTTCATCCTTGGCATAAGCGCCGCTTGCGGCGAGGGCGAGTGACAGGGCAATTAATAGTTTTTTCATTGATATTTCCTCTCTAAATTAAAGGTAATCAGGGCAACACAGCGAGTGTGTTAGCGTCTTTAACGGGTGGGTTAGCCGTTGGTTGACAGGCCTAACTTCCACTACGCAATACAAGAGGTGAATAGCATGAAACTACGAAGTATCGGCGCAATACTGATCGGCTGTGGACTGCTCACAGGGTGTGCGGCGGTGGCGCTCACAGCGTTGGGCGTGGGCGCTTCTACCGGCGTTTCCCATAGTTTGAATGGCATGACTTACCGCACGTTCACCGAGCCGCTACCGCGGGTAAGAAGCGCGAGCATGCGCGCCTTGCAGCGGATGCAGATCAAGGTCGCGTCGAGCGAAAAGATCGAGGGCGGCGAGGGTATTAAAGCGATGTCCGGCGATCGCGCCATCGACATTGAATTGGAGTCAGTCAGCCCCAGCACCACTCGCATGCGTGTGACGGCGAAAAAGAACTTATTCCTCTATGACAATGCCACCGCAACCGAGATTATTCTGCAAACCGAAAAATATCTTTAACCGAGGAGCGCAACCATGAAACCACAAACACGATTTTCCGCAGCCACCATGGCTTTAGTGATCACCGGGATCGCGCCGGCATTCGCTGAGGTAAGCACCCAGCCCGCCACTGTTCAAACGAACACGATTACCAACGTAACGACAGGAACAGCCAGCACCGCGACCTTTCCTTCGCCCACATCGACGATGAACAAAGGCCAGATCGATATTGCAACGAGCTTGGCAAAGGCCCAACTCGCGCAATACGGCATCACGCAAGCTACTCCCCAGCAACTGAATGCCGCGCTGAACGGCGGTACGATTAGCGTCGGCACGGGTACGGGTACGAAGACGGTGCAACTGCAAGGCGTGCTCACACAGCGCGCGGCGGGCCAAGGCTGGGGGCAGATCGCCAACGGCATGGGGGTGAAGCTCGGCCCCGTGGTCAGCAGTATGAAATCCAAGCAGCACGACGCGCATGAGGTGGAAGGCCGGGAACATGGCAAGCACATCATCACCGCGGCCGGCGCCAGCGGCGGGGTGTATAGCCGGGAGCAGGGCAAGCAGCACAGCGCTGCCGTTGCAACCGCCGGTGGCAAGGCCGAATCGGGGCATCATGAGCAGGGCAAGCGTTACGGCGCGGGCATCGTCACGGCGTCGGGCGGCAGCTATGTGGCCACCAATCATTCAGGCCATCAATCAGGGCATGGGGCGGGCATCGTCACCGCCAGCAGCGCCGGCTCAAGCGGCGCGGGGCAAGGTCATTCTGATGAAGGGGCGAAGCACGGTAAAAGCGGGAAGTGACGTGAGCTGAGCTGAGCAAAACAAAACGCCCCGAGTCCGGGGCGTTTTGTTTATACCTTTCCGTCGCGCGCGGCTTTGAGCACCAGCGCATCGAATTCATCGATGCTCATGATGCCGTGCGCGGCGACGATCTCGCGCACCGGCTTGCCGGATTGTTCTGATTCCTTGGCGATCTCTGCCGCTTTCATATAACCAATCTGCGGATTCAAGAGCGTGGCCAGGCCGACGCTGGCGTGAATGAAGGTAGCGCAACGCTCGCGATTCACAATCAACCCCTTGAGATTCTTTTGCGTCGTTGCGTTCATCGCGTTGGTGAGCCAATCCATTGCGTCGAATAGCGCCGAGCCCAGTGCGGGCATCATCACGTTCAATTCCAACTGCCCGGCCTGGGTCATGTAGGCGACGGCGGCATCTTGCCCCAGTACCTGATAGCACACCTGGTTGAGCATCTCGAACATCACCGGGTTGACTTTGCCGGGCATGATAGAGGAGCCGGGCTGTACCGCTGGCAGCGTGATCTCGCCCAGGCCGGTGCGCGGGCCGGAGGCGAGCAGACGCAGATCGTTGGATATGCGCGTCAATTCCAACGCCAGGCCGCGCAGGCTACCGGACAAGGTTTGCAGATCGAGCATGGATTGCATTTGTGCGGCCAGGTTGACCGCAACGATTTGCTCGCCGCTTAGATTGGATAATTCTTCCGCTACCCGCTCTGGGTAGTTTGGCGCGGTGTTGAGGCCAGTGCCCGCCGCGGATCCACCCAGGCCGATTTCGCCCAAGCGCGGATGGGTGTTGGCCAGTTGCTGTGCCACGCGACGCAGCGTCCAAGCATAGGCGCCGAATTCGCGCCCGATGGTGGTGGGCACTGCGTCTTGCAGGTGCGTGCGCCCGCTCTTCACCGTATCGCGTTCGCGCTCGGCGATGCGTTCGAATTCCGCGGCCATGGCATAGATCGCGTCAATCAGCCGGGGGGTTTTCGCCAGGCACGCCAAGCGGATTGCGGTTGGGATGGTGTCGTTGGTGGATTGCCCCATGTTCACATGATCGTTGGGATGGATCGGCGTGTATTTGCCCTTTTCCTCACCCAATGCCACATTCGCAAGGTTAGCAATGACTTCGTTGGTATTCATATTGTGGCTGGTGCCAGCGCCAGCCTGAAAGCGATCGACCACGAATTGATCCAAGAACTCGTCGTTGAGCACGCGCTGGCAGGCGGCGACAATCGCGTCGCGCTTGCCTTCATCCAACCAACCTGGCTGGCAATTGGCGTTGGCCGCCGCGAGTTTGATCGCGACATGGGCCTTGATAAAATCCCTATCCGGCATGCGCCCGGAAATGGGAAAATTCTCTACGGCGCGGGCGGTCTGTATGCCATACCAGGCGTCGGCGGGAACTTTAAACTCGCCGAGGGAGTCTTTTTCAATGCGGTGTGACATAAACTGTCTTTCTTAAATTGGCTTGGGCCGAATTTGAGCATTTTATAGGAGTGGAATCTTGTTGCGGCGAATCAGTTGGGTTTTGATAGCAATGTTGTGGGTGTCTGCGGCTACCGCGGAAGGCTTCAATTTTAAAGATACCAAGGGAAAAGTGCATCGCCTGGACGACTATAAGGGCAAATGGGTGTTGGTGAATTTCTGGGCCACGTGGTGCCCGCCCTGCCTGGAGGAAATGCCCGCACTGCAAAAGCTGCATGAAACCCGCAAGGACTTGGTCGTCATCGGCATCGCGATGGACTATCAAGATCCAGAGTATGTGAAGCAATTCGCCGATGATCTGTTGGTAACGTTTCCCATTGTGCTGGGTGACCGCAAGATCGCCGCGCAAATCGGCAAGATTCCCGGACTGCCGACCACTTATCTTTACAATCCTGAAGGTCGGGTCGTGGCCCAAAACGTCGGCGCGTTGACGCGTGAAGCGGTCGAACGTTATATTGATTCGAAAGTAGCGGCTAAGAAATCGCCGGTCCCGAAGTAAACGGCGTAGCCAAGAAAGCTCCTATGTTCCGATTCATGCTTGTTCTGTGGTTTGTGATGCTAAGCGGTGTGGCCCAAGGCGAGACGCGCGATGTGCATCAATACTTTTTTGATCAAAAATTGGGAGATTTCAAATCCGATCTGGCGAATGCCAAAAAAGAAGGCAAGCAGGGCATCTTGCTGATGTTTGAACAGGAAGATTGTCCATGGTGTTTTCGTATGAAAACAACCATCCTGAATCAATCAGAAGTTCAGGATTATTTCAAAAAGCATTTTCAGATTTACCATGTTGATATCAAGGGCGACGTGACCATGGTGGATTTCAAAGGACGTGAAACCACCGAAAAAAAATACTCTGAAGAAAATCGCGTGCGCGCGACCCCCGTTTTTGGTTTCATAGATCTGGAAGGCAATATGGTTTTTCGTTTTACCGGGGTCGCTAAGGACGTCAATGAATTCCTGCTGATCGGGCGCTATGTCGTAGAGGGCGCCTATAAGACCCAAAGTTTTCCCGTGTATAAGCAAAGTGCAAAATGACCGCTAGCCTGATGCAACGGCTACCGGCTTATTTCATTGCACTCGCAACTTTCATTTCCCCCCTGAATCTGGCCGCGCAGAATGTGAAAGCGCTCACGCTGGAGCAAGCGCTCCTGGCGGCGGATTCACCCCACCCCGATTTACAGATCGCGCAAGCTGAGCGCGAGCTGGCGCTGGCTGATCAAAGTGCCACCGGTGCACGTCGTGATTTATCGGTCAGTCTGGAGGGGCGGTTGCAGCAAGCACAATCCTCGCTGCCCGATTCAAGATTTTCCGCAGACAATAGCGTTCGTCTATTAGCGCGGAAGAATTTATACGATTTTGGCCGATCCTCCTTTGCTGAGGGCGCCGCAAGCGCTGTTCTTGATGCGCGCGACCTGCAACTCATCGATGTGCGCGATCAGCGCCGTCTCGACATCATGGCGCGTTTTTTTGATGTGCTGATTACCGACATGCAGTACGTGAGCGATAACGAGTACATGACGGTCTGGTATTTAACTTTCGATCGAGCGCGCGAGCGCTTTGAACAGAAATTGGTTTCAAAAGTCGAGGTCGCGGAGCTGGAGGCGCGCTTCCAAGACTTGCGCGTTAAGCGCAATGAAACCCAGAACCGCCAGCGCCTGACGCGCGCCTTGCTGGCCGATGCCATGAACCAACCGGGGAAGCTCATGTCGGAGCTGGCCGATCCGGCGCTCGAGAGCAATAATCGAACTCTGCCGGATTATGAAGAATTGCTCAAACTCATCGAACAGAACCCGAAGCTAAAGGCGAACCAGCAATTGCTCGAAGCATCGCGCCAACGCTTGGAAGGTGTGCGCGCGGATAAAAATCCTTCTTTGGACCTGGAGTTGGAGGCGAGCGATTACGCCAATCGCAAGTTGTCGGGACGGGATGAGTTGCGGGCCGGCGTGGTATTGTCGTGGCCGCTGTACCAGGGTAATCGCGTGTCCTCGCAATTGGCGCGAGAGCAGGCTCAGTTCCAGAAATTGCAAGCCGAAACCGAGAAATATAAGCGTGGTTTGATGTCGGCGGTGCTGGTTGCGTGGAGCGAAGTGGAACAATTGCAAAAGACCGAGCGCAATGCGGCTAAAGTACAAGCCGATTACCGCGATTTGGCTTTGGAGCGGTCGCGCGCTCTGTATGAAATGGAATTGCGCACGACATTGGGCGAGACCATGGCCACGACCGCGGACGCGAAGCTACGCCAACGCAATGTCGAATACAAATTAGCACTGGCGCTCGCGAAGCTCGAAGCCTTGCTGGGCCAGCCTCTGCCTGCGCCAGTTAAAAAATGAGGAGACGAATGATGCGCCCCTGCTTATTGATAGTGATGTCGTTTGGTATTTTTACCTCAAGCTGGGCCGCCGATGTGCCAAGCACATTGCAATGGTCGCAGCGGGTGGAGCTTTCGATGCCGGTTTCCGGCGTGGTGCGGGCGGTGCATGCCAATGCGGGAGAGCGGGTAAAAAAAGGACAAGTGTTGTTGACGCTGGATGCGGCAGCTTACCAAGCGGGCGTTGCCGAATCGCAAGCCGAATTGGTGCGTCATAAAGAGGAAGAGCAGGATGCCAAGCGCAATCTGGATCGAGTGCAAGAGCTCTACAACCGCACCGTAATTTCCACCTCGGAATTGGAACAAGCGCAAACCCGTCTCGTGCGTGCCAAGGCTGGATTGAATGAAGCGCAGGCGCGTTTAGCGCGCACCCAGAAAACATTGGGCGATGCGACACTGCGCGCGCCATTCGATGCGCTGGTGATCGCACTTACAGTTGAGCCGGGCCAAACCGTGGCCAGCCAATTCCAGCCGCAGACGCTGTTTGTGCTGGCACGTGCCAATGAAATGATCGCGCGCGCCAAAGTCAGTCTGGCGCAAGTCGAAAAAATGAAAGTGGGTGACGCGGTGACGGTGCAAGTCAACCAGCAAAGCTACAGCGGCAAGATCAAGGCGCTGGGCTTGGAGCCGGTGGGTGAGAAGAATGATGCCGGGTATTTGCTGGACGTGCTGTTTGCGGTGAAAGAAACGATGCGCGCCGGAACGCCGGCGGTAGTGAAGTTGCCTTAAGGCTCGGGCTGCGCGCCCACTTCTTGCGCCAGCACAATAATTTCCCGCTTCAGATTGTTTGAGACTTTGGCATATTCGCCATTCAGCACTTGTTGCGCGGTGGCATGATCGCCTAGATTGACGAACGTCACCACCGCAGCGGCGTGTTTGTGGAATGCCGCATGCTCGGCGCGCACCTTATCGAAATGCGGCAGGTCCACGTAGACCTGCCCCTCGCCGTAAATCCATTTTCCTAGCTTGCAATGATTGTCGGTGCCGACCAGCGCAGGGTCGAGCTTCTCGCTGCTGTCTGCGATGTAGTCCAGCAGTCGTTGCTTCCAACGCACATGGGCACTGATGATTTCGAGAAAATTCATGCGCTACTCTCAACTGTACGAAGCCAGGAAGAGCAGGCAAAGGCACTAGCCGGGTTTTTGGGGCAATGCCTGCTCGGCGGTTTTGTTATTCGGATTGTAATTCCAAGCCCAGTGATTTTTCCAAGCACCCAAGACTAAATTCGGATACTCGGGTTGGCCCAAGCTGCCATTGTAGCGGCCCAAGGCGCGGTACAGGTTACCTTTTTCTATATCGACATAGTGGCGCAGGATGGTGCAGCCGAAGCGCAAGTTGGTGCGCAAGTGAAACAGGTTGTGATCCTTAGTACCAATGAGTTTTACCCAGAATGGCATGATCTGCATGAAGCCGCGCGCAGAGGCAGAAGACACGGCGTATTTTTTGAAGCCGCTTTCCACTTGGATCAAGCCCAATACCATTTGCGGGTCGAGGCCGGCGCGGGTGGCTTCGTAGTGCACGGTGGTGAGAAATTCGCGTCGTTGTGCCTCATCAGGAATGCGGCGCTCCATGCGCTTCGACATGCTGCTGAGCCAAGCCTCGCCTTCAGCGGCGTTGTTAAAAGCGAGTTTCGGGCTGGCGTTATCCGCCACCGCTTTGTGCAAGGAAGCCTGCACGCTGGCGGACAGCGGCTCATAGATCTGCGTGCCGGCCAAGGCTAGACCGGGCAGTGCGAGCCCGATGAGCAATATGAGATGTTTAAATATTTTCATAACGTTTCCAACACCATTGATTTTAGGAGTTCTGCGGCATTCTGCAAAGGGATAACTGTCGCTTTTTCGTCACGCCGGCCCTGATACTCGATCTGGCCTTCCTTCAAACCCCGATCGCCGATCACTATGCGATGCGGGATACCGATCAGCTCCATATCAGCAAACATCACGCCAGGACGCTCGTCGCGGTCGTCCAGCAGGACTGAAATACCGGCTTGTTGCAGCTCGGCGTAGAGTTTTTCGACCGCTGCGCGCACGGCATCGCTCTTTTTCATCCCAATCGGCACCATGGCCAGATCGAATGGCGCCAAGGCGCGTGGGAAGATAATCCCGCGCGCATCGTGGTTTTGCTCGATTGCGGCGCCGACGATGCGTGATACGCCGATGCCGTAGCAGCCCATCTCGAGGGGGTGCGGCTGGCCCTGCTCATCGAGGAAGGTCGCTTTGAGCGCTTCCGAATATTTAGTGCCGAGTTGAAAAATATGCCCGACTTCGATGCCGCGGCAGATATCCAGCTTGCCTTTCCCATCCGGACTTTCGTCACCGGCGACGACATTTCGAATATCGGCGACGACAGGTTCAGGTAAATCGCGCCCGAAATTAACGCCGTTGTAATGGAAGCCATCTTCGTTTGCCCCGCACACAAAATTGCTCATGGCGGCCACGGCGCGGTCGGCGATGATCGTCATCTTCAAACCCACCGGGCCGAGCGAGCCGGGGCCAGCGCTCGCGACTTCGCGTATCTTGGCATCCGAGGCAAAACCCTTGATCGCGCCGACTTGCGCCAACTTGCCAGCTTTCACTTCATTCAATTCGTGATCGCCGCGCAGCAGCAAGGCCACCACACCTTCTTCACATTCCACAATAAGGGTTTTAACGACTTGATCCGCACCCACCTTGAGGAAGTCTGTCACTTCGGTAATGCTGTGTTGTTTAGGCGTGGCGACTTTATGCATCGCCTGTGTGGCCGCCCCCCGCGTCGCGGCAGGGGCGACCGCTTCGGCCAATTCCACATTCGCGGCGAAATTAGAATCGGGGCAGTAGGCAATCGCATCCTCGCCTGAATCGGCGAGCACATGGAATTCATGCGAGCCGGTGCCGCCAATCGCGCCGGTATCCGCGCTCACCGCGCGAAATGTCAAACCGAGGCGGCTGAAAATGCGCGAATAAGTGTCGTACATCACTTGATAGGTTTGTTCCAGGCTCGAAAAATCAGCGTGGAAGGAATACGCATCTTTCATCAAGAATTCACGTGCGCGCATTACTCCAAAGCGCGGCCGAATCTCATCGCGGAATTTGGTTTGAACTTGGTAAAAATTCACCGGCAGCTGGCGATAGCTTTTAATTTCTTTGCGCGCGATATCGGTGATTACTTCTTCATGCGTCGGGCCGAAGCAAAAATCACGCTGATGGCGATCTTTTATCTTCAGCATCTGTGGGCCGAATACGGCCCAGCGCCCGGTTTCTTCCCATAGCTCTGCCGGCTGCACGGCGGGCATCAGCAACTCGATCGCGCCGGCTTTATCCATCTCCTCGCGTACAATCGCTTCGACTTTGCGCAGCACGCGCAAACCCAGCGGCATCCAAGTGTAGAGCCCGCTACCGAGGCGCTTGATGAGCCCGGCGCGCAACATTAAGCTGTGGCTCACCAGCTCGGCTTCGGCGGGCGCTTCCTTGAGCGTGGATAAAAAGAATTGGCTAACACGCATGATCTTGTTCTTAAACGGAAAAGGGCCGCAATTGTACCAGATAGCGGGTGCGTTCACACGTGCCGTTGGTAATGAACGTATTTCAATATGAAAGTTTTTGAGTAATGGGTTTCTTCGCAAAATGGCGCATCCACAAAGCCGTGCGCGCCGGCGACCAGGTCGAGGTGAGTGAAAAAGACGGCGTGCGCCGCATGCACTTCGGCTCCGACACGGTGCAAAGCGCCATGCGCATCAATGACCCCTGCGCGCTCGAAGTGTCTTACACCCGCAGCATGATGGCGTTTCTTTTATTCAATGCCGATCCGCACGAGTTTTTGATGGTGGGCTTGGGCGGTGGCTCTACCGCCAAGTGGGTGCATCAATATCTGCCTGCTTCACGCACTACGGTGGTTGAGATCAACCCGGAAGTGGTCAGTACCGCCCGCGCTTACTTCCAAGTGCCGCAAGATGAAGAACGGCTGCGCGTGGTGATCGGCGATGGCGCGCACTATGTCGAGGCCCATCCCCATTCATGCGATGTGTTGATGGTGGATGGCTACAACGAAGTGGCGCAATCCGAAGCGCTCTCCACGCCCGAGTTTTACGCTGCCTGCCGCGCGGCGCTTAAACCGGGCGGCATCCTGGTGGTAAATCTATGGGGCTCGGACAAGCGTTACCACGAATACGTGGATCGCATCTCGACTGCTTTCGACGGCGTGTATCTCTGTCTGCCTGCGGAACAACGTGGCAATGTCATCGTGTTCGGATTCGAACGCAGCCCCAATATGCCGAAGTGGGACGATCTGCGCGAACGCGCGCGGCGGTTGGAAGCGCAGTATGGGATGGAGTTTGTGCGTTTTGCGGAAGGATTCAGGAAGCTGAACTTGCATAACGACAAGCGACTGCTGGTTTGAACGGGCGGCACGGAAAAGCATGAAGTGGCTGCGTGACTGGCGTCGAAAATCCATCCTGCGCCATACCCGCTTGGATGAGCCTGCATGGCAAGCTACGCTGGCGCTGCCGATCTTCTCCGGACTGAATCTTACCGAGCGCGCGCAACTCGCCGACTGGGTTTCATTGTTTCTGCACGACAAAACCATCTTCGGCGCGGCGGGATTGGAAATCGACGACAGGGTGCGGCTCGCCATCGCCGCCCAGGCCTGCCTGCTGATCCTCAATTTGGATCCGAACTGGTATCGGGGCTGGGGCGAGATCATTGTTTACCCCGACCAATTCGTGCCGCACCGCGAATACACCGACGAGCATGGCATCGTGCATGAAAGCCGCTATCCGATGATGGGCGAAGCCTGGCTCAGTGGTCCGGTAATCTTGTCTTGGGCGGATGTGGCCAGCGCCGGCAACCTGGATGGCGTGAATGTGGTGATCCACGAGTTCGCGCATAAGCTTGATATGCTAAACGGCGACGCCAACGGTTTGCCGCCGTTGCAGGGCGATATGCGGGTGCGCGACTGGGCCGCCGCCTTTAAATCAGCCTATGCGGTTTTTTGCCGTCGCGTGGATGCCGGCGAGGACACCGCCATCGACCCTTACGCTTCCGAGTCCCCAGCGGAATTTTTTGCCGTGCTCACGGAATCGTTCTTCGAAGCGCCTCGCCTGCTCCATGCCGAGTATCCGCTGGTGTATGCGCAACTGCGCGCGTTCTATCGGCAAGACCCGCTGGCAAGATTTTAGTAGCGCAAGCATCCTGCTTGCATGCCGGCTGGAAGCCAGCGCTACAATTGGTCGCGTTCGCTCATGTCCAAGCCTATGAATTGGTAACTCATGGTTCGAAAACAAGCGAAGCTTGTTAGGCTCAAGCCACAGACTCAAGTGAGTTTTGGTGATTAATCTGGTTGCGGTACAAGTCGATCACGGGGAAACACAGGTCGAAGTCACCCCAAACCAATTCGCCGTATTCGATGCGAAAAGTGGCAAAACGTTCAGGATCAAGCCATGCTTGAATATCAGGGTGAAGAGCATGGGTAAGGAAAGGTTTGAAGTCTACCGTCTGCTCGACGCCGTCATCAAATTTCAAACGGATGCGGAAGTCTCCAACTTGTTCAGCAGTAACAATGTTGATGGTGACTGGTGTCATTTGAGTCTCCTTGTAATGCGCTCCGGAGTGATGGATTTATGCAGAACAAAAAAGTCTATCCACTTGCTTATGATGTCCTCGGCGCGTGCGCTGACAATTTCCTCAAAGTGGCGCATTTCATTGGTGTCGAGCGGAGCGCGTCCGGCAACTGCGCTGTAACGAATTTCGGAGACTACTCCGTTCAACACAATGATTTCGGCGCGCGATTCACGACCTTGAAATTTACCATGCACATGGACTGGCTCATGTTCGTTGGCGTAGAACATGATGATTAGCCCGAAGTATTCGTAAAGTTTAGGCATGATTCTCAGCGGATTAATAACGTATTGTATAGGACATGCTCGAAAAGCGCAGGGCCGCCATTGAATTTGGAAAAAGGGGCGCTTTGATGTATAAAAAAACGGCCCGACATGCGGACCGTTTTAATCTCCCTGAGACAGGCGCTACTCGTTATCAAACGGCAATGGTGTTGCCATTGAAGCCTTTGAATTGGAAGCCCGAGAATTTCTCGTTGAACGTGCGCTTGGTGTCTTTCAATAGTTTAATCGCGACTTGTTCGCCCAATTTCAACGATTCGTCGCCATCCGAACGCCAGTGAACGCCGGCGATGTTGCGACCGAAAGCCACGTTGGCGGCAACCTTGTTCAACTCGCCTTCCACCGTTAATGCTGGACCGCTGTAGGGCAAGAGGGTGGAGCCATCGTTGGAGGCCACGATCGGGTTGGGGATGACATAGCTGCCATCGTAAAACGCTTTGATGATCGTTACGCAGGCGCCGGCAACGGTCGCATGGCCTGCGCCGTAGGCCGGGTGCGTCGGCGAGCCTTCTGGGAACGCCATGGGCAGGAAGAAATTACCGCTGTGGCGACTAGCCACTTGCTGTACTGCGTCTGAATTCAACACATCACTGTGGATCGGGTAATTGCGCTGCCCCTTCAGATGAAAGTGCACATGGCCGGCGAAAGCCTCTGGGCGCTCGCGCAGATGCACATACCACTTCTGATACCACACCGCTTTTAGTGCGCGCGTGGCTACTTCGACTAGCAGCGTTTTGATCCCCGGTGGGCCGAAGGTGGCGAAACCGGCTTGGGTAGCGGAGTGATTGTAGGGGTTCGTTTCGTTGAGCGGCACATGGATGGAGTCCATGACTAGGCAAGCCATGAAGTAGGCTTGCCACAACACGTCCACATGCACCCATTGCCCGATATCGCGTCCGGAGATCATATAGCGAGTACTCGGTGCAAATGCATCCGGGCCTTGTGGCAGGCCATTTTGCACCGCGGCCCAAATCGCGGGGTCGGTCATGTAATCAACGCCGGGCGCGGTGGTGCGAATTTTTTGTTCGATGTTATTCGAGCCGTAAGGACACTCCATGCACAGGAACTGGGACAACCACGGGCCGGTCGCTGCGCCTGGAAAATTGGCGCGAAACAGCGTTTGTGGCGTGACTAGCCCGTTTTCTCGCGGGCCACGAAATGCTTTCAGGCGATTCAGATCGGCAACGGCTGCGGCAGCATCGGGGTGGGTGTCGTATTCTTCAAACGGCACATCGCGCAGCAGCGCCATCCAATAGTTTTCAACGATCTCACCGGCGTTTTCCGCGCTGGCGAAAGTCGGCGCGGGGCGCATGGTCAGGGCATGCGAATCGGCGCCTTCCAGATCGAACGCCAAACCGGCTTGCGGGTTGGTGAGCTTGCGTCCGCCGGGGGTGAGTTGAATCGCTTCGAAATCGACGGGCAAGCCGCTGACCAGGGCGTTTTTCATGCTGTGGTAGGCATTGAGATCCACTTCGCCATACTGGTCGTGCGGTAGACCTTTACTGTAAGAGGCAAGTTTGTTGGCATAGCGTTGCTCATCGCCGTTATCCGGATGCGCAACAGGGTGGTGGCCTAATTGATAGCGTGCGGCTGCTTCGCGGATGCTGTAAGCCTTTAATGCACGAACGCTGCCGACCAGCGGACCCTGCGGGGTAACCGCCGCTTCTGCTGTGCTGGGCGTCAGTAAGGCGGGGATACCTACCGCACCGGCGCTGACCGTTGCAGCCGCCGCACCCCCGATTTGGCTCATGAAATTTCGGCGTTCGGGCGATTTTGGAGCGGTATTTTCTACAACAGGATGTGATGTATTTTTAGACATAAACTTCTCCCTGGTTTAAGTTGATTTTATTTTTGCAAGTTGATGCTAAGAACAAAACGGCGGATGCAAAAGTCATACGGATTTGCATCGCGCTCTCACCATAAGTGCAAGGTGTGTGCCAAGGTGCGTAATAGGCGCACCACGTAATAGATATCATCTTGACTGCACTGCAGTGTATTGAATTCACGATCGATTTCGGCTTGATGCTGGACGTAACCCCGGGCTTTTCAATGCATGCCGTTGTTTTCCCCATTTGGACAAAATGGTTATGACTTTGACGTAGAGCGTCAGTTTTCCAGCGTGTAATTTTCGATCTTGGGGGTGCGATCATGTAGCGCAAGCATCCTGCTTGCATGCCGGCAGGATGCCGGCGCTACGGACTGACAGCGTGCACGATCTTTATTCCGAGGCCGACTTCCTCGGCCTGAATCGCGCGATCAGCATGATCATTTCCTGTACCCAGCCGGCTTGCGCATTGGCCCCATAACGCAGCGCAATATAAAGCCGCGTGATTCCTTCAATGCGCGATGCAAGATCAGGCCGCAATGCTTTTGCGCGGGCCGCGAAGTCGAGTGGCCCTTCGTTCGCTGCGCGTGCGATGCCGATGCGCGCCATGCGCGTGCAGAAGGTGGCATAAGCGCGTTCCACTTTTCCGGCATATTCCCGCCGCCCACGCAGAGTGAAGAGCGCGAGCACGCCGATCACGCTACCGACGCCGACCAGCAAATACAGCCCCAAGTCTTGCCACGACACAATGCCGAATCCCAAGCGCGCGAACAGAGACACTTGGCGCTCCTGATCGTAGCCGAGCACCCATTGGTTCCAGCGATTATTCAGCGTGTCCCAGGAGAATTTAAGTTGGCGCATCCAGGGGCTGGGCTCGCGCAGAAAAAAAGGCAATGCCTCGCCTGCCGGCAGCGCGCTGGCCAGGCCTTGCTCGATGCGGCTGGCCGCCACGGCTGCGGTGGGATCGATGCGCACCCAGCCGCGCCCGGCAAACCACACTTCGGTCCAGGCATGGGCATCGGCTTGGCGTACGATCAGATAATTGCCGAGCTGATTGAATTCGCCGCCCTGATAGCCGGTGACGATGCGCGCTGGAATGCCAGCCGCGCGCATGAGATACGCGAAACTGCCGGCATAGTGTTCGCAAAATCCGCGCCGGGTGTCGAATAAAAACTCATCCACGCTCTCGCCCAATAAGCGTGGCGGGTTGAGCGTGTAGACGTAAGGTTCATCGTGAAAGCGACTGAGCATCTTGTTCACAAATTCTTCTTGGTTGCGGCTCTCCGTCGCCACTTTCACAGCCAGCGCCCGCCCGCGTGGATTGCCCGCCGCCGGCAGCCGCGTCGCGCGTGGCAAGGCATCCACTTCCATGCTCAAGCTGCCGCCGAAGGCCGGGTAGGAAGTCACGCTATAACGCTTGCGCTGTTGCACTGTGTCTTTTTGCGTGACACTGAAATCGTAGTTGAGCTGGCCGCCAATTGGCAGCGTCGTCGGGTCGGCAAAATCCATGACAGGCAGCCAAGGCTTGTCGTGCGGCTCCAGGGTGATGTTATAGCGAACGCCTTGGCCTTGTGCGGTGAGCGAATCTTGCATGGCTTGCGTTCTACTCGCAT
Organism: Pseudomonadota bacterium; assembly: GCA_038042985.1. GTDB lineage: Bacteria > Pseudomonadota > Gammaproteobacteria > Burkholderiales > Thiobacteraceae > RBG-16-58-11. The sequence continues at coordinate 130,292 of JBBTCZ010000017.1, read as the reverse complement.
GCCAAGTGCGGCCATCGAAGCGATCCAGCACCAGCACGCGGAAATAGCGCTGGGCCGGTGGCGGTAGCGGCCCGGTGAATTCGACGCGGAATGCCACCGCATCCGATTGCGCCAGGCGGCTGATGGCGCCGGGGCTCATCGTATCCGACAAGCCGGTCATGCCGGCAAAGGCATCTTGCGGCATGCCCCACAAGGGGCCGGCGACACGCGGGAATAAGACGAACAGCACCAGCATCACCGGCACCGCTTGCAGCAATAATTTAGCGCTGAGCTTGAATTGCACCGGCCACGGCAGATGCGCGCGCGGCTGACTGAAAGCGATGAGCAGTGTGGTGAGCAGCCACGCGATCAGAAACAGATACGCTGCGATGAATAAATTCTGGCTGTAGAGAAAGTGCGTGATAACCAGGAAGTAGCCCAAGAATACCGTGAGCCAGGCATCGCGTTCGTTTTTCAATTCCAACAGCTTGAGCGAGACCATCAAAGTAAACAGCGCCACGTCCGCATCGCGTCCGAACAAGGTGTGGTACTGGAGCAGGATGCCAACCGTGGCGGCGATGGCTAAGGCCAGCAGCAGCCATTTGTTGGGCAATGGCAGCTTGCCGCGTCCTGCCAGGTAGCGCCAGGCGATGATGCAAGCAGCAAAGGCGGTGAGCCAAAGCGGCAGGCGTGTGGCGTGCGGCGCGATGACCAAGGCCATGGTCGCGAGCAAGCCAGTGAGGAGCGGCAGCGGCGGCCAGGCGGACTTAAGCATCTTGAATCCCGAACAGCGCCAAGGCCCGCAGGCAACGCGCGCGTTGTGACTCGCCTAGATCGGGCGTGAACTCGATACTAGGCAATCGCAGGCCGTAGGCTTGCTGCAAGTGTTCCGCTTCCAGAATCATGCCGGCGAGCCGCGACAAGCGGGTTTCGATATCGGGGTCGGCTAGCGCATTGAAATCCAGCCACAGCGTGGCCGCACCCGGTGTGGAGAATTGTTTGGTCAACAGCTTCTCGCTTTTGGTCGAAGCCTTCCAGGCGATATGACGCGGCGCATCGCTGGGCCGGGCATCGCGCAAGCCGGTGAAATCTTCCGCGCCTTCGATCTGTGTGGTGAGCGCGCCGCTTTGATCGGCGGATTCCCCTTGGGCCAAATCGAAGCTGGCGATCGGTTTGGGATACACCAAGCAGCGGCTGCCGAAATTGACGTAGCTCCACGCTTGAAACAGGCCCAGCGGAAAGCGCGTGAATAGCGTGAAGCGGCCCGGTGCCAGCCAGCCGCGTTGGGTGGCGGGCACGCTGGCTGGCGCGCAGTGCGGGCCGGGTTCCAGTAAATCGACCCACTGCGGCGGCTGCTTTTTCCAAGCCAGACCCAGCGCCGGGCGCGCACCAGGTGCTTCCAAGCATAAATAAAATTGCGCCATCTCTCCCGCGAATACCGGTGCTGCGCCACCCGCCGTGATGCGCACGCCAGCCAGATTGCGGTAAGTGTGCAACATGCCGACGAGTCCCAAGCCGGCCAGCAAAAAGGTCAGCACAAAACCCAAACTCAGCGCGTAATTTATCGACCCCAGCAGCATCGCCAGCAGAAACACTGCAAACAATAAACCGCGCCGCGTGGGCAGGATATAGATGCGCTTGCGGTCGAGCACCACCGCACCGTCATCGATGCGCCGGCTGCGGATCAGATTGGCGAGGAGGGGAAAGAAGCGTTGGGGGGAAATTTTCATATAAAAAACTATTGAACCGCCAAGGCGCCAAGAGCGCCAAGAAAAACTAACGCAAAAACTAAATGGGTTTGCCTTTCTTGGCGCTCTTGGCGGCTAGACTTGCTTTTAAATCTTATGGAATCGCCACCGACGCCAACAAAGCCTGCGCTGCTACTGCACCGGATTCATTGCCGCCTGCCGCGCGCAGGCGATGCCCGGCGACCGCAACGAACACGGCTTGCACGTCTTCCGGCATCACTTGGCGCCGGCCGCTGAGCAAGGCCCAGGCTTGGGCGGCACGAATCAAGGCGATACCGGCACGCGGCGAGAGGCCGAGTGTAAAACGCGCTGGCTGGCGCGAGGCGGCGAGCAGCGCTTGCACATAATCCAGCAGCGCATCGGCGACGTGGATGCCGCTCACCTCGCGTTGCAGGGCAAGCAGGCCTGGCGCATCGAGCAGCGGGGCGAGCTTCGAGAGCAGCACGCGCCGATCTTCGCCGGCGAGCAGGGCACGCTCCGCTTGACGATCGGGGAAGCCCAGTTCGATGCGCATCAAAAAACGATCGAGTTGCGACTCGGGCAAAGGGTAGGTGCCGATTTGATGCATCGGATTTTGCGTAGCGATGACGAAGAATGGCGCGGGCAATTTGCGCGTCTCGCCTTCCACCGTGACTTGCTGTTCTTCCATCGCCTCCAGCAAGGCGCTTTGCGCTTTCGGCGTGGCGCGGTTCACTTCATCGGCGAGAATCACCTGCGCGAAAATCGGGCCGGGGTGAAACGTAAAGCCTCTTTGCTCGCGGTCATAGACCGATACCCCAAGGATATCGGCCGGCAGCAAATCGCTGGTGAATTGGATGCGATGAAAATCGAGACCGAGCGTCTGCGCCAACACATGCGCCAGCGTGGTTTTGCCCATGCCGGGCATGTCCTCGATCAGCAAATGGCCGCGCGCCAAGAGACAGGCGAGCGCCAGTTGGATTTGGTGCTGCTTGCCCAGGATGACTTGCGATGCCTGTTGCAGCGCCTGCGCTAGCGTGGCTTGGAGGGGGTTGGTGTGTTCGGTCATGACAATATTCTACGCGTGTGTTGAAGAGGGTAGGTGTTATGTATCGACCGCGAAAGGGGATGGCTTGAATGGGTGATCAATAAATCTTCGGCGCACGCAGTTTTTCTTGCGCCAGCGCGCGGTAAAACCCCAGCCGGCGCGGGTGGATTGTGCCGTTCTTCGCCGCTTCGTCGAGCGCACAGCCCGGCTCCACCAAATGCAGGCAATTGCTGAAGCGGCAGTGTCCGAGATGGGGGCGGAATTCGATGAAGGTCTGCGCGATGTTTTCCACCTTTAAATGATGCAGGCCGAATTCCTGCAAGCCGGGCGAGTCGATGATGTGGCTGTCGGCATCCAGATGGTAGAGCAGGGCGTGCGTCGTGTTGTGTTTGCCGCAACGCACGACATTAATTCAGGATCGCACAAATTCCAGCAGCGGACGGATATCACGGCTATCGGCGGCACGCAAAGCTGCGACGTAGGCATGTCGAGTTTCACCCGGCGTGACGAGACTGGTTCGGCCCCAGCTAAAACGCGGCTGGCCGAGCGCGACCAGGAGCAGGTCGGTGGCTAGGCGCGCATGGCGGCCGTTGCCGTTTGGAAAGGGGTGAATGGCGACGAGTCGATGATGAAAACGCGCGCAGATTTCGTCTGGCGGATAGGTGCCGTGCGTGATCCAGTAGCGGCTATCGTCTAGCAATTGCCGCAGGTCGGTTGCGATGCGATAGGGGGCGACGCCTACATTGCGTTCGGTGAGCCTGTATTTTCCAGCCCAGCGCCAAACCCGCCCAAACATCCGTTTGTGCAAGGCCGTCAGGAACCGTTCATCAAGTACGTCACGCTTGCGTGCGAAGGCCCATTGCTCGGCTTCAAGGATGTTCGCCTGTTCCGCCTCGTTCAGTTCGTGGCGCAGGGTGATATAGGACGGAATCAATCCATCGCGTTCTTCAGCGGTCAGCGGAGTAGAGGCGTCATCCTCCTCAAGCAGCGGATCGTTCATTTGTCTTCCCATAGCTCGGAACCTGCCTGCTCGATCAACTGCCGGATGAGTCGCTTGCGTTGTTCGTCCTCATCACGCGTGTCCACCGTCTGCGCCTCAAGCGCCATGGTGTGGCGCGTGGAATCCAGCCGCTTTTCTGCGAGTCGGGTCGCACGCTCCGTAATGAGCGCGTCCAGGGGTTTGCGGGGCACCAGGGCATAGACCAGTTGGCAATCCAGTGCGTGCGCCGCGCGTTCGAGGCTATCCAGGGTGATCGCGCCGCTCGCTTCTGCTTGTTCGATGCCGACCACGCGCGGCTGGCTGACGCCCAGACGTTTTGCAAGCTGGGCGGTCGTCATGCCAAGTGCTTCGCGGATAGCCTTGACCCAGCCGCGCGGCGGGCGCGCGAACGCATCGGCGTTGAGCAAAGGGCTCAAGCGTTTGCCGAGTTGGCGGCGGGCGGCTTCACGGTCTTGGCGGCGCATTTATAATAATCTATATATTATCTATAATAGATATTATTATAATCTATGTATTATTGTTATGCAAGTAAATAATAATACATGGATTATTATAGTTGGCCCTATGGGGAGGGTTCAAATACCAAGCGACCTAATCGCCAGGAGCATCTTCTTTGGCGTATCGATGAAAATAACGCTCGCCAAGATCTGGGATCGGTGTCAAACCTAAACCCGCTGAGTGGGCAAGCCGCGACGACAGGATGTCGAGCTCGCCTCTTGCGCCGAACATGAGCGACGGCTCCACGGCGTCGGACTCCAGCAGCAGCGTGCCGTATGCCCCTTCTTGAGCAATCAAGATATCGCGTGCCGCCTGCGCCACTACCAGCGCCGCGCGCGTGAGCAAACTCGTCTCGCCCACCTGAGCGCCGACAACCAAAGAAAGTCCTGCTTGGCGGCAACGGTTCACCATGCTGAGTGAGCGCAGCAGGCCGCCCATTTTTGAAACGCGAAGATTGACAATCCACCGCTCAGGCACCCCGGGCAACTGCGCAAGCTGGTCCTCCCGCGTGATGCTCTCGTCCAGCACGATACGGGTCGCAAGCGACTCGGCGAGCGCCGCCAGATCGGCAAACTGACCGGGCCGAAGCGGCTCCTCGATGGCGACGAAGGGGTAATCGAGCGATTCCAGGTAGCGCTGCGCGACATGGGCATCGGCCCAGAGGTTATTCGCATCGGCCCGCACCTGTGCCGGGGCGATGCCAGCGGCGCGCAGGACAACGAGATTTTCACGGTCACGGCCAGCATCCCCCGAAAGCTTGATCTTGAAATCGCGCATCCCGATCTTTTGATAGCGATTTAACGTTTCGGTGAACTGCTTCGCATCCGACGCACCGAGCACTGCACTGTAAAAAAAAGGCCCCGCCAGCAGCGGCAAGCCCAGCCAGGCCTCCACTGGTTGTCTGTTGCCTCGGGCAAAGAGATCCAGCAGCGCTAACTCAATCGCACACCATGCGGCAGGATTGTGGTCGATGTCGCTCTCATGAGTCCGGCACCACGCCTGTAGGGTTGTCAAATCTGTAACCCGGGCCAGGATGTCCTCACGATGTAGTTCAAAAAACAGGGCAACGCTGGCATCGGTCTCGCCCGTAACGTAATCACGGGGGCAGCCTTCGCCGTACCCGATCAGCCCCGATTCTGAGTGCGCAATGACCAACGCGCTTTGCGTAATATTGCGTTCAGCCGAGGCGTGCTTGAAAGCAACCCGGAACGGGATGCGTAGCAATTGCAGGTTAAGGCTTGTGATATGCACGTGCAAATTACTCCGCAGCGATCTCTGCTTGAAAATCGAAAGTCATCTCGTCCTTGTATGCGAGGCCGGGGACCTTGAGTTGTCCTTCCTTCTGCCCAAGTTTCACGAGATGCGCGCGGAAACGCATGGAGGCTCCGGGCTTAAGCAGCCACGCTTGCGCCGGCTTGAGGCGGCCGCTAGCGCGCTTCTGTTGGTATTCCTCGTTCTGCCGGCAGAGATGCTCATCGAGCAAGTAGCTCAATTTGCCGATATCTAACGTCGGGGAACCGCTCAGCTCCAAGTAAAACGCATAGCGCCCGGCATCACGGTCGGCAAGCGCGATGAAAAAGGGAATAGTCAGCGAGCACTGCGCCCCCATCTGCAACACGGCCTGTATCACGTGGGTCTCGTACAGCTTCTCGCCGGTGATGTTGGTCACGCCCCGGCCTTTCTGCAGGAACTCGATCAGCGGGGTACCGTGCCGATGGCCGGTTACGCGAACAATGTCGTTCATGTCATAGCGATACAGCCCACCCGTCGTGGTGACAAAAATGTAGTACTCGCGTCCCCGCTCCAGCCGATCCAGCGTCAGGAACACTGGTTGTTTTTCGTCCCAGCGGACACGTTCGACAAACTCGAAAAAATAATCTTGGAAAACTGGCAGCCCAGAAGCGGTACCCGCTTCAAGCGTCAACGTGGCGCGACACTCGCTCGCGAGAAAACCAAGATCCACTAGTACGGCCTGCTCGGGAAACTGCCCCTTAACAGTTTGCAATGGGATTCGACAGTTGCTGCCGGTCCACGTCGCCACCAGCGCGACGTACGGCCAGAGGTCCCCCAGCCCGGGCCGTTCCTTCGCTGCGAACACCTCCCGCAGTTCGGCAGCCCTTGCCTGGTTTGGCCGAAGCTTGCGCTTCACGGCCGCGACAACCCCGGGTGGGAGTGGCCGGTCGGCCGGCCACTGCCCCGTTTCAATGCCGCTCAACAATTCATCGCGATACTCGTGTGCCAACTCTAGCAACAGCACGAAGGTGGACGGGTTAGCAGTAGCAAAATACGTAATGCTTTTCTCGGCCAGCGCCAAGCGGAGAATCAACAGATACTTAGTCAGGTGGTCCTTGATACCGAATACGATGGGGGGCGGGATGAATTTTCGTTTCATCGGCCACGGCAACATCTCGTACATGACGCCCGAGATTGCACCGATCGGCTTGCCAGTGGCGGTTCTTTCCTCTTCCGCTGCGCCTGTGATCCCCAGCAGCGCCCCGCGAAACGCGCGCGGGCAGGCGCGATATTGCAGATAGGCGGCAAGCGCCTGTTGGCGTTTTATCTGCGCCAGCATGGTGGGCGTAACCGGCAGCAGTTTCGCAGCGCCGGTGGTGCCGCTGGTTTTGGCGTAGAACGCCGCATCCTCCAAGGTGAGGGTGGCATTACCGGTTTTGTCCTGTTCCTCGATATACGGCCTCAGGCTGTTGTAAGTCTGCACCGGACACAGGCGCTGAAAATCCGCGACGGAAGCGATCTCGGCGAAACGATGCTGTTCACCAAATGCAGTGTTCCGATTCTGTTGCACGATCCGGCGCAGTACATGCTGCTGCACCACCGCGACATCGTTCGTGGCCTTTTCCAACGCATTCCAGTCTGTGTGCTTGATCTTCGCGAAGCCGAACCTGAGCAAAAGATTCATCGCGGCCTCGCGCAACGTAGGCACGAACACGTCGTGACTTTCCAGGTTTCTTACGAAAGGGCCAAGCAACTGCCGGCCGAAACTCATCGGATAGTGGTCGTTCTGGATGCCTGCGCGTGCCAGGCTACGGTCACGTGGCCGGTAGTATGTGCCGAATACAATGTCCCAGATGATGGTGGTGTTGCTGTAATTATTATTGGCTTCCTCCAAAATTCTTGAATGGTGCCAGCGGTGCAACTCGGCAGTGCTGAAAATATAGTTAAGCAAGCCGAGTCGAAGATAAACGTTGCTGTGCTGGTAGAAGCCGTTCACTGCGTAACAGACGAAATAGAACGCCAGTACATTTTCATTCACGCCCAAGAGAATGAAAGGCATCGAGTCGAAGGCAAAATGCAAGGTCTTTTCTAGCGGATGAAAACGCGCCGTGTTGAGCCAGTAGAGCTTGTCAGGCGAATGGTGCACCGCATGCAAGCGCCACAGGACGGGATTGATATGCGCAAATCGATGCACCCAATAGCGCATGAGATCGACAAGCAGCACCATCAGCACACCCTGGCCCAGGATTGGCCATTGATGCGGCCACAACGATGAATGCAGGTAGGGGCGGGTCAAATCACTTAACCCCAGCAAAACCAGTAGTGCAAGCAGCGGGGGCATCGCGATTTGTATCACGAAAATGTAGAACGCATCGGTAAGCCACTCCCTGCTATCAGGCCGCCAATCGGGGCGATGTGGCATGACGCGTTCCAATACTGGCAATATGGCTGCCGCGAAGACAATCACGGGAATATAGGCACTCATCCACTTGGGGTAGCCGTGTGCGCTGGACCAAAGAAACGCTGTAATCGCGAGAAAGAATGAGGCCGGGTAGGCAATTATGGCGATAACTTCTTGCCACAACGGGCGCTGGGCACTTGATGGGCGCGAGGTCACCGTATAGTTCATAGTCGACGTGCCGTGGCTTCAAGATGAAAATAGCCAACTACTATTAAATAACCCGAAAGTACAAAATGGAAAAAAATAGGTAAATAACTGCTGAACCAGTTGTGTTCGGAAAGGCCGGTCAGGCCAATGAAAAGGCGAAACGCCATGATAATAAAATAGATCAAACCGACGATGAAAAATCCCCAACCCTGCCTGCGGCTGGGCTGAACTCGATTTGTCAAAATGCGCCCTAGAATCCACCCATAGATAACAATAATCAAAATTTGTGATGCCAATAAGGCCTTATAAGGCACCGCACCACTTTGCCATGAGTTGAAGGTCGGCAGGAAAGGCAGATCGATGTAAGCTTGTAACAGTTGTGCTAATACACGAAAACAGAACAACGCCAGCAGGATGGACAAGGTAACGACATAGAATTTACGGTGTTGCCTGGTATGGCTTGGCAGAATCAAATTGTGTTTCCCTTCGAACGAAGGATCGGCTGAATAGTGCAGCCAGTTCTTACTCAGCTTCGTTGAGCGATATTACCCCAACATGATTCTCCAGTGAGGCTAAAAATGAGTACGCAAATTCTGGTCATCCAGAGCGATCATTTTCGCAAATCAGCGTTTAAGCCTGATACGCTCCGTCAAGCCAATCAAACCGCGAAGGATCAATAGATGCGTGGCGCACGTAGTTTTTCTTGCGCCAGTGCGCGGTAAAAACTTAGCCGGCGCGGGTGGATGGCGCCACTCTTCACCGCTTCGTCCAGCGCACAGCCCGGTTCCACCAAATGCAGGCAATTACTGAAGCGGCAGTGTCCGAGATAGGGGCGGAATTCGACGAAAGTCTGCGCGATGTCTTCCACCTTTAAATGGTGCAAGCCGAATTCCTGCAAGCCGGGCGAGTCGATGATGTGGCTGTTGGCATCCAGATGGTAGAGCAGGGCGTGCGTCGTGGTGTGTTTGCCGGAATCCAGCGCGGTGGAGACTTCGCCTTCGCGTGCGCGCGCTTCCGGCAAGAGCGCGTTGATCAGGGTGGATTTGCCCATGCCGGATTGGCCGACCAGCACGCTGGTCAGCCCTTGCAAATGTGCCTTGAGCGGCGTGACATCTTGTCGCGCGCATAGCGTCAGCAGCGGGTAGCCGAGCGTTTCGTACAGCGCGAGGGTGACGCGCGCAGCGGCGGTTTCCGGCAAGTCGGTTTTATTCAGCACGATCAGTGCGCGAATGCCGACAGATTCGGCGGCGGTCAGGCAGCGGTTGATGAGTTCTTCGTAGAAGCTCGGCACCGCTGCGACCACGATCACGATTTGATCGACATTGGCGGCGATGATTTTTTCGCGGTAGAGATCGGAGCGGTAAAGCAGCGAGGTTCTGGGCGCGATACGCTCGATCACGCCTTGATCGGGTGAGGTGAGTGCGATCTCCACATGATCGCCGCAAGCCACGCCAGTTTTCTTGCCGCGCGTGACGCAGGTGATGCGGCGCTGATCGTCAAGCTCGGCGATGAAGTGCTTGCCGTGGGCGGCGACGATTAAACCGGTGAGTAAGGGGGAAATCGCAGAAACAGATTTTTTTGCCACAGAGCGCACAGAGATCACAGAGAGAAATTTATGGTAAGGACGCGAGCCAACTAAAGATAGCTCTGTGTCCTCTGTACCCCGGAGGGTAGGCTGCGCGCTGGCTACAGATCAAACAGCGCATCAAGTTTCGCTGCGCAGATGAAATCATTCTCGGACAGCCCGCCGATTGCATGCGTGATATAGCGCACGCGGCATTGGTTGTAACCCACTTCGATATCCGGGTGGTGATCTTCGCGGTGCGATACCCAGGCTGCGGCGTTCACGAACGCCATGGTCTCGTAATAATTCTTGAAGGAATAACTTTTAGCGAGTTCGCCCTTCACGACTTGCCAGCCCTTCAGTTGGGTGAGATTCGCTTGAATCTCCGGCTCGGTTAGCGGCGGGACGCCGCCTTCACACGGTTTGCATTTGCCTTTGCTTAGATCGCAGACAGTCATGGCGAATACTCCTTACTTGAATTTGTAATAGGTATTGTTGAGGTAAGCGCCGACATGGAGCTCGTCTTCCGGGAACCATCCCGCACCGGTGTTGGCGTTGCAGCCGGAAATGCGCGCTGCAAGCTGGTTAGCTGTTTTGACTTTGCGATCCGCGCGGGTATAGACGCCGGAGCCATCGCCTTTGAACAATGAAACATGACAGGCTTGGCATTGTTTGTCGGCAAGCGCCTTGCCTTTGTTGGCGTCGCCTTTATCAAAAGGCGTGGCGTATGCAAAATTGAAACCGATGAATGCGAGAAGGACGAATAAAACGCGCATGGTGAACCTCCTGGTTAACATGCCGCTTGCAGGCGCGCGATGCGGATGCCGGCGGGCGGGTGAGAATCGTAGAAAGCGGAATGCAATGGGTCAGGGGTGAGTGTGGAGGCATTGTCCTCGTACATCTTCACCAGCGCGTGGATCAGCGCCGTGGCGCTTGATGTTTGCGCCGCGTACTGGTCTGCCTCGAATTCGTGTTTGCGCGACAAGCGTGCGGACAGAGGATGAAATAAGAAAGTGAAGACCGGGCTCACCAGCATAAATAAGAGCAAGGCGGTAGCGGGGGTCTGAGTGGTGACGCCGAGACCGGTATAGAACCAGCTCGCTTGCATCAGATAGGCCAGCACCCACAAGCCGACCAGGCTTGCGCCGAACAGCCAGGCCATGCGCTTCATGATATGGCGGCGCTTGAAGTGGCCGAGCTCATGCGCCAACACCGCTTCGATTTCATCGCCGCTCAAATTTTTGAGCAGGGTATCGAAAAACACGATGCGCTTGGTTTTACCAAAGCCGCTGAAGTATGCGTTGCCGTGCGCGCTGCGCTTGGAACCATCCATCACGAACAAGCCGCTGGCGTGAAACCCGCATTTCTGCAACAGCGCTTCGATGCGCGATTTCAGCGTGGCATCTTCGAGCGGCGTGAATTTATTGAACAGCGGCGCGATGAAGGTCGGATACACCGCAATGATCAGCAAATTGAAACTGACCCACGCCAACCATACATATAGCCACCAAGATTCGCCCATCGCGCCCATCAGCCACAACACGCCCAACACCAGCGGCACGCCCAAGGCCAGGCCCAGCGCGGCTTGCTTCACGAGATCGAGCACGAATAGTCCGGGCGTTAATTTATTGAATCCAAACTGGGCTTCAAGCCCAAACGCGCGGTACAAGCTGAGCGGAATTTCTATCGCGCTCATCAAGATCAGGGTACTGAGCAGCAGTGCCGTGCCTTCCAGCAAAGGGGAATCAAATACGCCCTGCCAGGCTTGCGTCAGCCATTCGATGCCGCCACCCAGGGTGAAGGCGAGCAGCACGACGGTGTCCAGTGCAATGTGTATAAGTGAAAGGCGGGTCTTGGCTACAGTGTAGTCGGCAGCTTTTTGATGCGCCTCCAAGCCGATTTTGTCGCTGAAGGCGGCGGGAACTTGGGTCTTATGCGTTAAAATGTACGCAATGTGACGGCGTGCAAGCCAAAACTGCAAGGCCGTGGCCAGTGCCAAAGCGGCGAGAAATATTAGGGTAAAAGTTTGCATGCCGACAGGGTTAAATTCGATAAAAATGGGAAAACATTATGGCACAAGCACCGGACAATAATCATCTGATCTGGATTGACATGGAAATGAGCGGGTTGTTCCCCGAAACCGACCGCGTGCTGGAAGTAGCGCTGGTGATAACGGATGCGGAATTGAATACGATCGCCGAATCGCCAGCCTTGGTGGTGCATCAGGCGGATAGCGTGCTGGACGGGATGGATGATTGGAATAAATCCACCCATGGCCGCTCCGGTCTGATCGACAAAGTGCGCGCTTCCACCCTGACCGAAGCCGAAGTGGGTGCGCAGATGATCGCCTTTCTGGAGCCGCTAGTGGGCAAAGGCAAATCGCCGATGTGCGGCAACTCGATCTGCCAGGACCGGCGTTTTCTTGCGCGCCACATTCCCGATCTGGAAGCGTATTTTCATTATCGTAATCTCGATGTGTCCACCTTCAAGGAATTGGTGAAACGCTGGAAGCCGGAGATCGCGAGCGGTGTGAACAAAGAAGGCAAGCACACCGCGCTCGCCGATATTTACGAATCGATCGAGGAACTGAAGTATTACCGTGAGCATTTCATTAAAGTTTAATGCCTATGTCCGAAGATAATCCGCATCGTAGTTCAGGTCGGGCCATGCTGTGGATCGCCTGGCTGCTGATTCTGGGCGGCGGCTGGTGGATGGCGCAGCGTTGGATGGATAATCAGGCGAATCCGAATCAACGGGTGGCGGTCACCGGAAGTGGTGAGGTGGTGCTCGAGCGCAATCGCCATGGCCACTATGTGGCGGATGGGGAAATCAATGGCACAAAAGTCACCTTCATGCTGGATACCGGCGCGACTTCAGTAGCGATATCGACTCGGCTGGCGCGCGAGCTGGGTTTAAAGCGTGGCGCAGCAATGCAAGTTAACACAGCCAATGGCGTGGCGCCGGCATTCGAGACGCGCCTCGGTTCGGTGCGCTTGGGCGCGATCGTGGTGCATGATGTGTCCGCAAATTTTTCCGATGGCATGATGGACGATACCGTATTGCTTGGCATGAGCTTTCTCAAACACCTGGAATTTACCCAGCGAGAGAACCAATTAATACTTCGACCACTGCGTTGATTGGCGCTTTTATCGGGCGTTGCCTATCATGATGGAATGAATCTTGCGGATAGCGGATCAATGAATCTCCCGTTTTATAGCGTTCGAATAACAATTGTTTTCCAATAAATAGCCTCGCGATGGAGCAGAAATGAAATCCGGCAGCACTTATAGCATCGAAGTCACCCCCAAAATCCCGCGCAAACTCGCGCGTCTGGAAGAGCTGGCCAATAACCTCTGGTATAGCTGGGACAAACCCACGCGCACGCTATTCGCGCGCCTGCATCCCGGTCTGTGGGGAGCGGTGGGCCATAACCCGCGCGTATTTATGCGCCGCATCGACGAGCAGCGCTTGGTGGATGCGGTGGACGATCAAGTTTTTCTCGCCACTTATAACCGCGTGCTGTCCTCCTACGATACGTATCACGGTGAGCCGATGCGTGCGAGCGGCCAAGAGCAGCTCAAGGAAAGCGATTTGATCGCGTACTTTTGCTTCGAATTCGGCTTTCACGAAAGCTTTCCGATTTATTCCGGCGGCCTGGGTATTTTGGCGGGCGACCACTGCAAGGCGGCGAGTGATATGCGCTTGCCCTTCGTGGCGGTGGGCTTGTTGTATCGCCAGGGCTATTTCACCCAAACCATCGATGCCGAAGGGCGGCAAATCGCCAGCTATGCCGATTCCGATTTCGACGATTTGCCGATCAGGCCGGTGTTGCGCGACGACGGCAGCGAATTGAAATTCCTGCTGTCTCTGCTGGGCCGCCCGGTGACGGTGAAAGTCTGGGAAGCGACCATCGGCCATGTGCGCATGTTTTTGCTCGACACCGATTTGGAAGAGAACACGCCGGAAGACCGCGACATCGTGCATCAACTCTATGGCGGCGATCGCAATATGCGCATTCGGCAGGAGATCATCCTCGGCGTGGGGGGGGCGCGTGCGCTGCACGAGATGGGCTTGAAGCCAACGGTTTGGCATATCAATGAAGGCCACGCTGCCTTCTTGGTGCTGGAGCGGATTCGTTTGCTGCGCAGCCAGGGCTTGGATTTCGCCGGCGCCCTGGAAGCAGTCGCGGTGAATACCGTCTTCACCACGCACACGCCGGTGCCGGCCGGCCACGATCACTTTACTGAAAGCATGATCGAGACTTACTTCCACGACATGCTGCCGGAATTGGGTCTCACGCATGAAGCATTCATGGCGCTCGGGCGCAAGGATGGCGGGCCGGATTTCAATATGACCGGGTTGGCGCTGCGCGGCTCCCGTTCACATAACGGCGTCTCACGTATTCATGGCGAGGTGTCTTCGCGCATTTGCGCCGATTTGTGGCCGCAGATCGATCCGGGCGAGAGCCCGATGAGTTATGTCACCAACGGCGTGCATGTGCCGACCTTCTTGGCGGTGGAGTGGTCCGACTTGTTCGACCAATACCTGGGCTATGAATGGCGCCACCGCATGTCGGATGTGGAATATTGGTCGAAGCTCGAAGCTATTCCCGACCATCTTTTCTGGAGCGTGCATCAAACGCTGAAGTCGCAAATGCTGCAATTGGTGCGCACGCGGCTGACCCAACAGCATTTCCGCAACCATGGTTCGGAAGCGCACCTCGATCGCATGTTTAAGCTGGCGGATTCCGGCAACCCGAATGTGCTGACTATCGGCTTCGCGCGCCGCTTCGCCACCTACAAACGCGCCGCCTTGCTGTTCGAAAACCTGGATTGGCTGCGCGAAATAATGTCCGACGCCGAGCGTCCGGTACTATTTATTTTTGCCGGCAAGGCCCATCCGGCCGATCATCCCGGACAAGATTTGATCCGCCAGATTTACCACATCATGCACATGCCGGAATTCGTCGGCAAAGTCCTGATGACCGAAGGCTATGATTTGGGATTGGCGCGGCGCATGGTGTCGGGCGTGGACGTGTGGCTCAATACGCCGATGTATCCGCTGGAAGCTTCCGGCACCTCGGGCATGAAAGCCGGCATCAATGGCGTGATTAATCTTTCCGTGCTCGATGGCTGGTGGGGGGAGGGCTACGACGGCAAAAATGGTTGGGCGATCAAGCCCTCGCCGGAATACATGGACGACTACCGGCGCAACAAGGAAGACAGTCAAACCCTGTATGAACTCCTACAAGATCATGTGATCCCGCTCTACTATCCGCGCGACAAAATGGGCTATTCGGCGGAGTGGGTGAAGATGGCCAAGCACTCCATCGCATCGCTGCTGCCGCGCTTCAATGCTAGCCGCATGGTGGGCGAATATGTGAGCCGGTTCTACCTGCCGGCGAGCAAACGCGGCCGCCTCTATGCGCAAAAAGATCACGAGAATGCGCGCACCCTGGCGGCATGGAAGACGCGCGTGCGCGGTGCTTGGTCGGAGGTGCGCATGCAGCGAGTGGATGCGCCAAAAAAGCGTATCCAGTTTGGCGACATGCTGGAATTCGAGATGGCGTTGAATTTGAATGGGCTGCTACCAGAGGACGTGGTGGTGGAGATGCTGATCTCGCGTCCGAATAAAATCGAGAATAAAGACTTTCATCACTACCGCTTCGATTTCCGTGGCATCGATGCCAAGACCGGCGAGCACCGCTTCGCTATGGATCTGGCGCCGAATCTATGCGGCCGGCTCGATTACCGGATCCGCGTATATCCGTCGCACCCCTTGCTGACGCATCCCTTGGAGATGGGGTTGATGGCGTGGTTGCAGGCGTAGGTTGGGTTGAGCATAGCGAAGCCCAACTGTAGAAGTTCCGACTTGATCTGACCGCATGTGTCAGATGCTCATTGCTGGAAAGGCGAGGAGCGGGCAGTCACCAATCACAAATATATGGCCGATTGGTTCTGATAGGAGGCGGTTTACAACAGGCGACGTATTGCGGTCATACACGTTTCTCTAATAGTAAAGTTAAGGGGCGCGCCGCTTTTGGCGAGTCCCGCTTGAACGAGAGGTTAGACTGGACAACGGCTCTACAAGGCGCCCAGCCACAAACTTGTGCAGCACACTAGCGATTAACGTCTGATATGGCATACCTTCTTCAAGCGCACGAGCTTGAATATCCATCAAATCAGGAGTGGTGAGACGAATGTTTACCCTTTTCTCTTTGAGAAAAGTAGCTGAGGCAGCAGCTTTAAATTTAGCCAATTTTGCCTTTGAAGGGGCGGTGGATTTGAGTCCGCCTTTATCATATTCAGCCAAAATTTCTTTTTCAAACTTATCAAGTTTTTTCATCTAGGTTACTCCTTGAACAAATAGTCTCTGGTTGCTTTTCTACTTGGAATGATCGTCTTCAAAAAGTAGTAATCCGTTTCTTCAACGTAAGGTACCAAGTAAGCATAATCATCAAGTGCCACGACTAAAACGGATTGGTTTGGATATTTATCCGGGTTAGGGTGGCGTAATTCATCTAATAATCCATTTGCCTCAATTGCAAGAACAATTTCCTCGAACGAAATGCTACGTTCAATTTTCAGTGCCTCATTTTTATCGTGGTTCCAGCGAAATGGCTTCATTTAATTATTTTAGCTTGATGTGTGCCTATTGTCACCTTTTGAGGCCAGATGACTCGCGAAGGAGCTGAGAGACTGCGCTCATTTGCGCAGTCCTGCTTGAACGCAGTTAGGCGGCCGCGTATTAGCCGGCAGAAATGACTCGAACACCATGCCGCCCGATAACCCACCCAATAGTGCCAGCGGTTGTTTCAATTTTGAAGATTTGAAAATCTTTGCCACAGCGCATGCGTAATACCTTGACCGGTTGCCCATGCTGAAGCGTGGCAAGCGGAGGGTTGCCGCCTTAAGTGACTCTTGGATAGTCACTGTTTTGCTTGCGTATCCGTAATGCGTGGTTGATTTCGGTCAGGAGCTTGGGCACACCAAAATTATCATTTGTGTTGCATCGATCAGTTGAATCCGCAACTGTGAGCTGCCGTTCAAGGATGGCGCGTGATCGGCAGTCATCGACCCTAAACTACCAGTCATGATCTGCTCATTAAAGGTCCGTTCCGCCACGAAAGCGGTCAATCACTACCGGCTCTATGGTGATTACTTTTTGCCAGGGCCTGTCGTTCAACTGTCTTCCTTGTCAAGAGTAACGCCCGTAATGAGCCGGCAAAAAAAGGAGCACATGCGTCATCCTTCTACCGCGCAGTACCGTACAACCTAAACCATTTCAAATATCAAAAAGTGTGCGTATTTCACTTGAAGAATGTGAAATACGCACAGTACACATCAATTTTTTCTCCTAATATGAAGACATGATCAAGTCCCTCAACCACCACGGCACAATAGCGACGTCCTGCTGGGTGATAAATCTCAAAGCCGCCAAGGCACTGCGTATCAAGATTCCACCGGCACTACTGCTGCGCGCGGACGAGGTGATCCGATGAGAGCCATTGCGCTACCGGTCATATTTGTGTTGGCGAGCCTGTTCGCGCCGCTCACGCTGGCCGCACCCCCCGCATCTAAAATATATCGCGTCGGCTATCTGCTTCTCTCCCCGCTCTCGGACACGCCTTCGCCCGATCGCGCGGCCTTTATCGAAGGCATGCGCAATTTGGGTTATGAAGAAGGGCGCAACCTAGTGATCGAATATCGCTCGGCTAACTGGGAGCCGGAGTTTCTAAGCGATCTCGCCGCCGAACTGGTAAAACTGCCAGTCGATGTGATTATTCCGATCACCAGCGAGGCAACGCGCGCCGCGATGCAGGCCACCCGTACCATTCCCATTGTGATGCCGTTTAGCGGCGACCCGGTCGGCGCCGGCTTGGTCAAGAGCCTGGCGCATCCCGGGGGCAATGTGGCTGGCCTCACGCTCGATGTCACGCCGGAAGTCGGCGCGAAGTTGTTGCAACTCCTAAAAGAGGCGGCGCCGAAAATCAAGCATGTCACCGTTCTGTGGAATCCAACATCGACCAACTTTGTGCGACATGTTGAGTCAATGAAAAGCGGTGCCAAGGGCTTGGGAATAACCCTGACATCGATAAATCAGCATGGGCCCAAGGATATCGAAGCCGCCCTCGCCATCATGCGCCACAAACGCCCCGACGCGCTGATCGTGATGCCGGACCCCGCGACCTCGAGCTACCGGCAAATCATCGCAGAATTCGCAACCGCCAACCGGATCCCCACCATGTTCGGTTTTCGGTTGTATGTGGACGCGGGCGGGTTAATGTCCTACGGTCCGAACCTGCCGGACAACTTCCGGCGCGCCGCAACCTATGTGGACAAAATCTTCAAGGGCGCCAAACCCGCCGATCTGCCGATCGAGCAACCAACCAAATTCGAGTTAGTCATCAATCTGAAAACCGCCAAGGCACTGCGTATCAAGATTCCACCAGCACTACTGCTGCGCGCGGACGAGGTGATCCGATGAGAGCCATTGCGCTACTGGTCATATTTGTGTTGGCGAGCCTGTTCGCACCGCTCGCGCCGGCTGCGCCACCGCCCGGCAAGGCGCCACGGATCGGGTACTTGGTATTGTCGCCGCTCGTTTCCCCGCCTTCGCCGGAACGCGCGGCGTTTCTCGATGGCCTGCGCGAGTTGGGCTACGAGGACGGCCGCAACATCGTCATCGAGTACCGCTCGGCGGAAGGCGACGCCGAGGTGCTGCCCTTTCTGGCGGCCGAGTTGATCGAGGCCAAGCTCGATCTCATTGTGACCCTCGGTGCACAAACTGCACTGGTGCTGAAGAATGCCACCCGGACTATCCCGATTGTCTTCCTGTTTGCCACCGACCCGGTTGGAACCGGCCTCGTGAAAAGCCTCGCCCACCCCGGCGGAAACGTCACCGGAATGTCGGTTTTAGCGTATGAACTGGGCGCTAAACGCCTGCAACTGCTCAAGGAAACGCTCCCCGGTTTGTCGCGGGTAGCGATATTAAGGGATTCCAATGATCCCGCCGCTGCAACCGAGTGGAAGGCGACGCAGGCTGCCGCCCGAGCACTGCATATCAGTCTCCAGCCCTTGGATATCCAGAGCGCACAAGATCTCAGCGCCGCATTCGCCATAATCCGGAAACAGCCACCTGATGCGCTCATTGCCCTCATGAGTTCGCGCATCTACAGTTACCGCAATATCATCAATAAATTCGCCATGAGCCAACACCTGCCGATCATGTCCGGATTCCGGGAATTCACCCTCGCCGGCGCGCTGATGTCGTACTCCCCAAGCCTTCCATATTTGACTCGGCGTGCCGCCGTTTACGTGGACAAAATCCTCAAGGGCGCGAAGCCTGGCGACCTGCCGGTGGAACAGCCCACAGAAATCGAGTTAGTCATCAATCTCAAAACCGCCAAGGCGCTGGGTATCAAGATTCCACCGGCACTGCTGCTGCGCGCAGACGAGGTGATTCAATGAAAACTTTCGCATTCGTTATTATCCTTGCCGTGGCCAGTCTGGCCGGACTATTTGTACCCGCCGTACAGGCCGCCGATAGGACACCGCGCATCGGTTGGCTGAACCCGGGTTCCCCGACATCGCACGGCGCGCTGTACGCGGCGTTCAAGCAGGGCCTACGTGAGCGCGGCTACATCGAGGGTCAGAACATCGTCATCGAGCAGCGCTGGGTGGAGGGAAAACTGGACCGTCTGCCGATGGTGGCAGCAGATCTGGTGCAGCTGAAGCCCGACGTGATCGTCGTGGCCGGGGCGAATGCCGTCCAAGCGACCAAGGCGGCGACCACGACGATTCCCATCGTTATGGCAACCACCAACAACCCGGTCGGGCTTGGCTTCATCGCCAGCTTCGCGCGTCCGGGCGGGAATATCACCGGCATGTCCAACCAGTCCGAGGACTTGGTGCCAAAGATGCTCGAGGTTCTTCGCGCCGCGTTCCCGCGCGCCAACTACGTCGGCGTGCTCGGCAATCGGGACAACCCCGCTACCGATAATAATTGGCGCGCAACCCGGGACGCCGCCACGATCTTGGGTGTGCGCGTCGAGCTTACCGAGGCCCGCCGTCCGGACGAGATCGAGGCCGCCTTCGCCGTCATCGCGAAGCAACAACCGGGCGCGCTCCTGGTGATACCGGACGCAATGCTGATCAGCCAGCGTCAGCGCGTCGCAGATCTGGCGGCCAAATATCGCTTGCCGGTGATGTACCCGTTTCGCGAGTTCGTCGAGGTCGGCGGCCTGATGAGCTATGGCGCAAGTTTGCAGGACAACTACCGGCGCGCGGCGACTTACGTGGACAAGATCCTCAAGGGCGCCAGGCCCGGCGATCTTCCGGTGGAGCAACCGACTAAGTTTGAGCTCGTGATCAATCTCAAGACCGCCAAGGCGCTCGGGATTACGATCCCGCCGGAGCTGATGCTGCGCGCCGACGAGGTGATTCAATGAAAAACCGGACACGCAACGGTCATCCGTTGACGGTCGACTGCGAACGGAGGCCGTGATGGCGCCGCTGCGTAAAGCCCCTGGTCATTTGTTCCGCAAGTACGTCGTCTACTTCGTGATCCTGGTCACGGTGGCGCTGGTGACGAGCGGTGTTACCGGCGCGTATTTCTCGTATCGGGAAAACATCGCCGCGCTGGTCGGCTTGCAGCGCGAAAAAGCGCTTGGCTCCGCCTATAAGATCGAACAGTACCTGAAAGAAATCGAACACCAGATTGGCTGGACTGCCTTGCCGCAGATGTCGCTCGGCATCTCGGCGCTCGATCAGCGGCGTCTCGACTACCTTAAACTGTTGCGCCAGGTGCCGGCGATTACCGAGATCAGTTACCTCGACCCTTCCGGGAAAGAACGGCTGAGGGTCTCACGGTTGGCGATGGACGTGATGGATAGCCGCAAGGATTTTTCGCGCGAGCCCCAATTCCTGGAGGCCAAATCCGGTAAGACCTACTTCGGCCCAGTCTATTTCCGCAAGGAAACCGAGCCCTACATAACTCTGGCCATGGTTGCGGGGCGGGACGATGCCGGCATCACGGTAACCGAGGTCAACCTCAAGTTCATCTGGGATGTCATTTCTCAGATCAAGATCGGCAAGGTGGGCTACGCCTATGTCGTGGACGCGCGTGGCCGCCTGATTTCGCATCCGGACATCAGTCTGGTGCTGCAAAAATCCAATTTCTCCAAATTACCGCAGGTGCAGGCCGCGCTGGCCGCAACCTCCACGTCCACGACGCAACAGGCCATCACGCTCGCGGACGATGCGCGCGGCCAGCCGGTGCTGGTCTCGTATGCGACGATTGCCCCGCTCGGTTGGGCGGTGCTGGTAGAACAGCCGCGCGCCGAGGCGTTCGCGCCACTTTACGCTTCAATGCTGCGCACCGGATTGCTGCTGCTGGCAGGCATCATCTTGTCAGTGCTGGCCTCGCTGGTGCTGGCCCGTAAAATGGTCACGCCGATTCGGATACTCCAGTCCGGCGCGGCCCAAATCGGCGCCGGCGCGTTGGACCACCGTATCGAGGTGCACACCGGTGACGAACTGGAAGCACTGGCCGATCAGTTCAACCGCATGGCCGCGCAGATCCAGGAGTCCTACACCGACCTTGAGCGCAAAGTCGAAGAGCGCACCGAGCAACTCGAAAACGCCAACCGTCACAAGTCGGAGTTCCTGGCCAACATGTCGCACGAACTGCGCACGCCGTTGAATGCCATCATCGGCTTCTCCGAAGTGTTGCACGAGCGTATGTTCGGCGACGCGAACGCGAAGCAGATGGAATACTTTCAGGACATCCACTCGTCCGGTAAGCACCTGCTGTCGCTCATCAACGATATCCTCGATCTGTCGAAGATCGAAGCGGGCCACATGGAGCTTGAGTTGTCCCAATTCGATCTGGCGCTGGCGCTGGAAAACGTTTTAACGCTCATCAAGGAGCGCGCCGGAAAACATGGCATCGCGCTCGAACTCGACGTGGACCGGCACTTGAACAGCTTTGTCGGCGATGAGCGCAAATTCAAACAAATTCTCCTGAACCTGCTGTCCAACGCGGTGAAATTCACACCCGAGGGCGGGCGCATTAGCGTCAAAGCCGTGCCGGTGGACGGTACAGTGGAAATCTCGGTAGCCGACACCGGCGTCGGTATCGCGCCGGAGGATCAGGAAACGATCTTCGAGGAATTCCGTCAGGTCGGAACCGACTATGCACAAAAACGCGAGGGCACCGGGCTGGGACTGACGCTGACCAAAAAATTTATCGAACTGCACGGTGGCCGAATTCGAGTGCGCAGCGAAATTGGCAAAGGTTCGACTTTCACTTTCACCTTGCCGGAGAGACCATGGCCAACGAATTGATCTTGATCGTCGAAGACAACGAGAAAAACCGCAAACTGGTGCGGGATGTGCTTCAGTTCAAAGGCTACAAAACCATTGAGGCCGAAACCGCCGAAGCGGGGATTCAGCTTGCCCTGACCGGCTCCCCGGCACTGATACTGATGGATATCCAGCTTCCGGGAATGAACGGCATTGAGGCCCTGGGACAATTGCGCGCCAACCCTGCTACCCGCGCTATCCCGGTGATCGCCGTGACCGCTTCGGCCATGACCCATGATCGTGAAAAAATTATGGCGGCGGGATTCGATGCTTATCAGCGTAAGCCGATCGACATCAAGGAATTTCTTGCCATCATGCGCGGCGTGCTGGACCGATCAATGACACCTATTTAGTCTAGGCTCAAGGCATATGGCACAAAACAATATTGACGACACCCGCGCGATGACAGCGCCGGCGAAAATTCTCGTCGTGGATGACGTTTCCCAAAACGTCAAACTGCTGGCCGATCTTCTCACCTTCAAGGGTTACGCCGTGGTCACTGCGGCGTCCGGGGCCGAGGCCTTGCAACAAGTGGCGAATGAACATCCGGATTTGGTACTGCTCGATATCATGATGCCGGGCATGAGCGGCTATGAGGTTTGCCGCGCGTTGCGGGCGAACCCGGCGACCGAAGTCTTGCCGGTGGTGATGGTGACCTCGCTCGACCCGAACGAGGAACGGATCAAAGGGATCGAAGCCGGGGCGGACGATTTTCTCACCAAGCCGATCAACCAACTGGAATTGCTGGCACGTGTACGCTCGTTGTTGCGCATCAAACAGTACCACGACACCGTTCAGGCGCAGGCAGCCCAACTCGCGGAATGGAATCGTACTCTGGAACAACGGGTTCAGGAGCAAGTTACGCAACTGGAGCGGCTCGGACGGCTAAAACGCTTTTTTTCCCCGCAGCTTGCTGAACTGATCGTGGCGGGCGGCGCGGATGATCCGCTCAAAAGTCATCGGCGCGAAGTGGTCGTGGTGTTTCTCGATCTGCGCGGCTTTACCGCCTTCGCCGAACTCTCGGAACCGGAAGAAGTGATGGGCGTGTTGCGCGAATACCATGCGGGCATGGGTGAGCTCATTCTCAAACACGAAGGCACGCTCGAACGCTTCACCGGCGACGGCATGATGATTTTTTTCAACGACCCGGTGATGGTGCCGAATCCGGCGGAGCGCGCGGTGCGCATGGCGTTGGCGATGCGCGAATGTGTCGCCGAGCTCCTCGGGGGCTGGCGGCGACGCGGCCACGCGCTGGATTTCGGCGTCGGCATCGCCAAGGGCTACGCCACCATCGGCGCGATCGGGTTCGAGGGGCGCTACGACTACGGCGCGATTGGCACCGTGACTAATTTGGCCGCGCGCATGTGCGGCGAGGCCGGCCCCGGACAAATTCTCACCAATCAAAAAATGCTGTGCGACATCGAGGATCTGGTGCATACCGAACCCGCCGGAGAGCTCTCGCTGAAGGGCTTCACCCATCCCGTCGCGGCGTTCAACATCGTGCAGTTGAAGCCGTAATCCTTCCGTCGGTTTCCATCTGGGCCTTCAGCACTGAGCAAGGCGTGAAAAAATGCTACCTCTCTTCTTAGTGCAACCTCGATAACCTCCAGTTCCTATCCGCTTGCGACCATCTACGCCCGGCGATCCGCTCAAGCCGCGTGAATTTTTCACTTGATTGCTGTGCAACCCTGCACAGCTTTTGCATGCCAGCTTAAGTACAGTGATGGCTCAATATCCACACCGATAAGGAGCAAACGATGAAACCGAAAAACCTAGTCCTTTGGGTAATCATGGCAATAACCGCCCCGCTGCTGTTCTCCACGGCGCAAGCAGGCATTTCGAAGGTACGTCTGCCGACCGGATCTCCAAGCATCCACCTCGTATCGGCAACATTGCGCGGCCAGGCTACGCAAATCGACCGGGCGCTCGCGCGTTTGTCCTTATCCGCATCAACTGACTACGATACTGAATCAGTAACGCACGACTTATTGTCTGCGACAAGCCCTTGCATACGGTGCGAGGAAATTCTCCGCACCGAAGAGGCGCTGCTGACCGTGGGTTACGCTCTGTCGGACGGCGGCTCGGTCACGATGTGGCTGGAGAAAGACGGTCGCCAAGCGAGCGGTCAGCGCTACACCGCAGATGGACTACCACAGGGCAACAAATTCCTCATCCACCTCTCCGACGATGCGGGTTTACTGCCCATCGTCATCGCGCAGCCGAATGGCGGCTTTAACCTGAGATGGAACCGCCGCCAGGGCGACCGGGTGCAAACACTCGAACAACGTTATAGCGCTGATGGCATGCCGAGCGGCGATACCATCGTGCGAAACCCATAGCACATTTCGGCCGAATATGTCTTGATTGTGGGCGGCGGCGGACAACGGCGTGGCGATCAGATCATGCGGAAACAGCAAGCCGGTTGGTTTCACATTCGTCCGTAACAAGCTTAACCGCACTCACGCTTGTCGCTCCCGGTTATGCGGCGTGAATTTTCCACAAAATTATTGTGTAACTCTGCACAGAATTCGCGCGGCAATCTCGGTAGAGTCATATCCACGGCGCTAATTAAAAGGAGAAAAACATGAAACACATTAATACGAATAACCAGAGAGCGGTTGGATTGGGTATCTTGATAATCACCGCCACCATGGCTCTACCCGGCGTGACGTGCGCCGATGTGGTTACCGATTGGAATCAGACCGCGCTACGCGCTACCGAGATCGCGGCCATGCCGCTCCCCTTGCAAACTCGCGTCATGGCCATCGTGCATGCCGCCGTGTATGACGCAGTCAATGCTATTGACCGGCGTCATGCAGTCTATGCGGTGACCGTCACGGCGCCGACCGGTGCATCCATGGAAAGCGCCGCCGCCACAGCCGCACATGACGCGCTCACCGGTTTGTTACCCCTGCAACAGGCCGCGCTCGATGCCGCGCTCAAGACATCGTTGGCGCAGATCCCGGACGGCCAGGCGAAAAGCGATGGCATGCGCATCGGCGGTGAAGTCGCCGAAAAGATTCTGGCGTTGCGCAAGACCGACGGCGCGGCTGGAAAAGCCGAATACAGCTTCAACAGCGGTGCCGGAGTATATCAAGCCACGCCGCCGATGAACGCCTCGCCGGTGGTTCCGCATTGGCGCAGTGTCAAGCCCTTCATGATGCAGAGCGCAACCCAGTTCCCGTTTGCCGGCCCTGCGGAACCTGCCAGCGCTGCATTTGCCAAGGACTTCAACGAAATCAAATCGATCGGGGGAAAAACAAGTTCCAAAAGAACGAACGAACAGACGGCTATCGCCATTCACTGGTCCGGCTCTGAGATTCCGCCGTTGAACACCGTGGCACGCGCTGTGTCAATCGAACGCAAGCTCGGTATCGCCGACAATGCGCGCTTGTTCGCTTATCTCAACATGACCATGGCCGACACGCTGATCGCCGTCTTTGAGTCGAAGTACACATTCAATGCATGGCGGCCGGTGACAGCGATCCGCAGCGCCGACTTGGCACTCAATAAAGGTATACAGGCCGACGCGACGTGGGAGCCGTTGATTGTCACGCCGCCGCATCCGGAATATGGGTGCGCACATTGTATCGCCACGAGCGCGGGCGTCGCGGTGATCCGGAAATTTTCTGGAAGCGACAAGATCGCCGCCAGTTACGTCTATCCGACGCTCGGCGTGCTACGCACGTGGACCAGTCTTGCGCAGATCGAAAAGGAAGTGGGTGATGCGCGGGTGTGGGGCGGCGTACATTTCCGCACCGCCGTCGAGCATGGCACCCAGGTCGGCCGCCAGATCGCCGAATACGGTTTGAACGCCTACATGCAACTCGTCAACAAATGATCCGGATGCGACTATGTTCGGAATTCGCCACCCGTGCCTGATGGGCGGTGATAAACCAAGACGCGGCGGCGCAATGGGTGCGAGACCCTCCCTGGTTACCCGACCCTAAACGAGGAGTTAGCCGCCCTCGGCCCGAAGCCTTGTTTGAGCCCAGGGGAAAATGCACCGGCGTCGCGGTTCTCGCCTTGTCGCCTTCGCGCTATCCGCTGGCCGGGCAACCGCGTGAATTTTCCACAAAATTATTGTGTAACTCTGCACAGAATTCGTGCAGCGATCTCGGTAGAGTCGTATCTATGGCACTAATGCTGAGTAAACCAAAGTGGCTCATCATGGAAATCACACCGGCACAATTTAAACAACGCTTCAAATCCGTGGCGACGCGCTTTTCCAACGCGGAAGACCTACAAGCGCTACTACAACACTTGGACGTCACCCAGATCGCCGCCGGAACAAGGTTGATTGCCCGCAGCGATCTGTGTTCAACGCTCTATCTGGTTTGGGACGGATCGTTGTCCATTAGCTTCAAAAATGGCGACGCAGAGATGGTGCTGGGGAATGTCGGCCCCGGCGAATGGATGGGAGAAGTCGCCCTGCTCGACCCAGCGCCGGCAATCACCTCCGTCACCGCGGCGCTTGATACAAATCTGTTGGCGCTATCGCATGAACAATTCGCGACGCTGCGCAAGGCGCATCCCAATGCCGCAAGCGCCTTGCTGCATGCGCTTTCGACGGACATGGCGGAGCGGCTGCGAACCTACGCAAGCCGAGCGCGACGCGAATATCGGCGCGACGCTCCCGAAGTACTGGTGGGCCACACGGAAGATAAGCTTGGAACAATCGAGTTATTGCGTACCTTGATGGGGATTGCCGGAGAAACACCATGAACCTCTCTCACTTATTGCATAGCTGCCCGATATTTGAGTCCTTGACTGCATCCGATCTGGATGTGCTCGACAAAGCCATGATGGTGCAACGCTACCCGAACGGTCACGAGTTTATGCGAGAAAACGAGCGTGGCGGCACGATGTATGTGATCGTCGAGGGCACGGTATTGGTTACCCAAAAAAACATGGAAGCCGAGGGCTTCGATGTCGTTCACGTGATGAATGCCGGCGATGTGTTCGGTCTCATCGCCCTCATCGACCACGGCAAGCGCAGCGCCGCCTGCACCGCGGCGGGCGAGGTCACGGCGGCGTCCCTGCCGAGCAGCGCGTTTCAACTGCTCTATCACGCCAACGCGCCAATCGCACAGCACTTCCAATATTGCATCGCGCGCCAACTGGCGCACGACGTGCGTAATCTGAGCGAGTTGTTGGTCAATGC
The DNA here is from genome assembly GCA_038042985.1 of Pseudomonadota bacterium. Lineage (GTDB taxonomy): Bacteria > Pseudomonadota > Gammaproteobacteria > Burkholderiales > Thiobacteraceae > RBG-16-58-11. The sequence continues at coordinate 103,127 of JBBTCZ010000017.1, read as the reverse complement.
CCTACATAGCACAAGCCCGGAACGGGAAGCGCTGCTCCAAGGCGCCTCCTATGAATACCGCTGATGCGCGTACGACACCGGCGATGCAAGGTGCGCTGAATATTCTGCGCATCAAAGAAGATGAGCGCGAGCAGATAGCCTATTTGGGAGCGCTACTGGTGCTCATCGGCATCGGCTTCGCGCTCGGTCGCGGCGTTGCGGACGCCCTTTTCCTCAAGCGCTATGGGATTGCGTATTTACCGGTCATGTATGTACTGCTGGGCATCGCGCTCGCCGTGGCCGGCATCGCTTATGCCGCCTATGCCGGCCGGCTTCCGGCGGAGCGTCTTTTCCGCATCCTGCTCTATACCTTGCTTACTTTGGTGATGGCCTGCTGGGTATTGATGTCGTTCACGACCTGGGAATGGGTCTACCCGTTTTTCTTTGTGCTGTACGAGTTGGTATCGGAACTCTTATGGCTGCACGTGGGAATATACATGATTCAGAATTTCGACACCCTACAACTGCAACGCCTTTCACCGCTGCTATTCGCGGCGGCACAAATCGGCAAGATCGCGGGCGGCACGCTACTTGCCTCGGTCGCGCCGTTTCTGCCACTCAAAAATCTGCTGCCACTGTGGGCGCTGCTGGTCGGCTTATCCACCGTTGCGATTTATCGTTGGCACAAGCGAGCGGGTATTTCGCCGTATTATCACGCCGCGCAAAAGAATCGCAGCGGCTTCCGGCATTCGCTGGCGCAATTGACCCACGGCCTAAAATTTTTGCGGCGCTCCGATCTGGCCCGGGCTGCGTGCTACGCGCTGTTCTTCATGGCGGCATCTTTTTCCCTGTTGAGTTATTCCATCAACCGGGTTTATACCGAAGCATTTACCTCGGAAGCTGCCCTCGGCGCATTCTTTGGTTGGCTCACCGCACTCACCGGCGTGGCGGCGCTGCTGATCCAATTGTTACTGACCGGTCGGCTATTTCAATGGTTTGGCGTCAAACGCATGCATTTGGTTTATCCGGTAGCCAGCATCGTCAGTTACGCGGCGCTCCTCGGCGCTTATGCCTTGCCTGCCGCATTGATCGGCAGCCTGACGAAAGACGTTCTAAACCCTGCCCTCAGCCGCCCGACGAGAAACCTCATATTGAACGCCCTCCCGAGTTACATGCAGGGCAGGGTGCGGGCGTTGTCGGTCGCGCTGGTGACGCCGGTGGCGCTAATCGTCACCGGCGGCATGCTGATCGCCATGCAACACCTGCGCGATCCAACTTTTTTTCTGCTCGCCGGATTGGCTGCCAGCGGCTGGTACCTGTATTTCAATCTGCGCGTGAATCGGTTCTATGTCTCGACCTTGTTAGCTACCCTGCGCGACCGGGTTTTCATTCCCGATGCCGATGCGGACGCGCTCCTGAAAGGCGGTGGGCAAGCCGTGATTGCGGAGTTGCAGCGTGGTGTCATGCACCCGGATCCCGGTATTGCCCTCCCCTACGCCCGGATGTTAATCGCCGTTTCTTCTGAGCCTGGGTGCGAGGAAATTATCATTGCGCGGCTGAACCATGCGGACGCCGCGCTGCGTGACCAATTGGTGCGATTGTTGATCGCGCTTGACCGATGCCCCAACGCCTTGCTATGGGAGCTGCTGTCTGTCGCTGATCTGCATCTGCGCGCGACGCTTTTGAGTGAACTGTTTGAAAGAAAAGATACGCGCGCGCGGCGTTTGCTCCGCGCGTGTCTGGCAGCCGATAACCCCCGGCTGATTGGAGCCGGCATCCGTGGCGCGTTCGCCTATGCCGAAGCGGACGACATCGCGCGCGCCCAGACCGCTTGGAACCAGCTCCTGATTAGCGTGCGCGATGCGGACAACATAGCAGGTATCGAAATGCTGGCGCACCACCCGCGCACGCTGCCGGTAGCGACACTGGTACGCTTCCTCCAACTATCATCGCCGCGAGTATGCATCGCCGCGCTGCGCGCTTTACCCTCGATTCCCGCTGCCACCTTGGCCGTCATCGCCCCCCACTTGCGCCCAGTTTTTTACAGCGGCGAGCCAGAAATTCGTGCCGCATGTGTAGCGTGCTTTGGCGCATTGCCGGCGCACGAGCGCGACCGACTTTTGCTCGCGGCGCTAGGCGATCCGCACCCCGCCGTACGGACCGCCGCCATGCGCACCCTCAACCAAGATGACGCGCCATTCATTAGCGCCTTGTTTGAACGCCTCATCGAAAATACACTTCCACTGCGCGCCCAAGCGGCAGCGCTCAGCGTCATCGCTCGGCTGCGCCCGGCGCGGGTGGATTTTGCACGCATTGCCGAAGCCAAAGCCCAGGAAGCATTTGTGTTGGCATACGCCGTGTCAGTCTTACAGCGTCAGGCGCACACCGAAGGACCCCCTACCCCCCCAACGGCGCTACTCGAAATCGTGTTGCGTGAGCACCTCGAACAAACCCTCGACCTCGCGCTCACAGCAACTAAACATCTTCAGAATCGCGTCGACATCGCCATTATTCGCGCCGCCTTCCTCAGTCACGATCGCCGCCACATCGCCCAGGCCGTCGAAGCATTGCGATATCTGGAACATCGAAAATTGGCTGTACTGTTTGGCGTAATCCTCGGCGATCCGGCAACCACCATCGCCCGACACCCGAAGGGTAATGAAGTTTTTGTTTCGCGGCTCGACGTGCTGATCTGGTGCCGACGGCATCCCGCTGCCTGGATACGCGCCTGCACGGTACGTGCCCTTGGCACGCCGGTTGCGCTGGGTGCCTGACGTGGCCGATTTATTTGAACGCGTACTCATGCTGAAGCAGACACCGACCTTCGCCGGCGTATCTACCGAAGACCTGCGGGTGATCGCACAGGAGTTGGTTGAAGAAGCGTATTTCGCTGGCGAACGCGTGTTCGACATTGATGATCCAAGTGAGCAGTTTTATATTGTACAAGCGGGGGAAGTAGGTATTTCTATTGATCCGGACCTCGATAGTAATAGGTTTCTTACCGTGCTGGGCCCAGGTGAATGCTTCGGCGAGTTGAGTCTGTTTGATCAGCAGCCGCGTTCGGCAACCGCGCGGATCATCGAGGACACGCAGTTACTGGCATTGACCCACTCAAAATTACGCGGCTTGTTAATGGCGTACCCCGAGCTCGCCTTCGGATTGTTACGTGGCCTGAGCTTGCGCTTGCGCAACACAAACCGACGAATGACTTGAGGAGACAATCATGGTGATGCGGCCCTGTCTGATGTTTCTACTGTTAGTCGCCCTGCTCTTGCAGCTCCACGCTACGCTGGGCAGCGAGCCCGATATCGCGGCGGAGACAGATACCCATTACACGGCAGCGGATACTGTGAACATACAACGGCACAGGCCGATATTTACCACACAGCGTGGCTGAAAGGCGGAGTACATGCGGATCAAGGTTCTAGGATACAACGGCAGCATCGGCTCCGATCGGCACACCACGTCGTTTCTCATTGACGATGATGTGCTGTTGGACGCTGGCACGGGCGTGGGCACCTTGTCCCTTGAGGAAATCCGCCGCATCAAACACGTTTTTCTCACGCACTCGCATCTCGATCATCTTGCCGGCCTGCCTTTGATGCTCGACAGCATCTTTCACGAAATCGATACGCCGGTCACCGTTCATGGATTGGGCGAGACCTTGGCAACCCTACATGAACACATCTTCAACTGGAAAATCTGGCCGGATTTTACCGTACTCCCTAGCGCCGATCGTCCGGTTGTCCGTGTCAAGGCGTTGACGCCCGGCAATGTGCTAATGTTAAACCAGCGCAAGATCCATATGATTCCAGTCAATCACGTTGTGCCCACAGTGGGTTATTGTATTGAGGATGTAGGTGGGGTGTTCGCATTCAGCGGCGATACCACGACGAACGATGGCTTTTGGGAAGCGCTCAATCGGCAAGATCGCCTCGATCTACTTTTTGTCGAAGTGGCTTTCCCGGATAAAAATATTGAAGTTGCCCATAAAGCACGGCACTACTGCCCGCGATTATTGGCGGCAGATATTGGTAAACTGCGGCACCGCCCCAGGCTATTCATTACGCACCCCAAACCCGGATTCGAGGACATGATCTTGCACGAATGTCAGGCGCGGATTACCGATTTCCATATAGAGCGCCTCAGCGGCGGCGAGGTGTTTGTACTATGAGACAGCCATGTCAAACAGTGCCTATGCCGACAATCCGCAACGCCCAACCTCCCTGTATTCAATTTTTGCTTCGGGCAACAGGCACAACCTATGATTGATAGGCTGGCGGGAATCCCCTTATTTGCAGATCTTGCGGAATCGGATCTGCGCGATCTCGCGAGTCACGCCATCACGCGGTCCTTTCCCAAAAATAGCATCATCCTTAACGAGGGAGACCAGGCTGGCTCCCTCTACATCATTCTCTCGGGACGGGTGCAAATATTTGTCAGCGACGATGACGGTAAGGAAGCCATCCTCAGCATTGAAGGGCCAGGCGAATATTTTGGCGAGATGATGCTCGACGATGGGCCGCGCTCGGCATCGGTGATCGCGCTGGAACCGTGCAAACTTTGTGTGTTGGAAGGTCAAGCATTCAAGGCGTTTCTACTGAAAAAACCCGAGATTGCGCTGCACTTAATTCAAAATCTGATCAAGCGTACCCGTGTGTTAACCAAGAGCGTAAAAAGCCTGGCGCTGCTTGATGTCTACGGACGGGTAGCGCGACTGTTGCTCGACATGGCGGAGGAGCAAGATGGCCGGCTCGTGATTGGCGAACGGCTGACACAACAGGATATCGCAAGCCGCGTGGGCGCCTCGCGCGAAATGATTTCAAGAATTCTCAAGGACCTCGTCACCGGCGGCTATATCAGCATTGAAGGCAAAAACATTTTCCTGAACAAACAGCCCCCCAAGCACTGGTGACTCACTTCATTGCGTCAAGTATCCCGGCTGCCCCAACCCGTAACTACGTGAGCCCCGGCGCCACGTTGGAGAGATGATTGTCCTTGCGGCGCACGGCAAACTATCGCCAGACAGACAACGACCATCTTCAATGCCGCTAGCAACTTTGTTCGCTGATTTTGGCTTCGCAAACATCACGGCTCGCTGAACGACCATTCAGCCAGCAAAAACAGCCACTGGCTAGTGATCAGCGTATGTCAGGAACTGGTACGACAGCGCCGCTTAGGGAATGGGGGGTAATTGACTGCTCCCGCTTGCGGATTCAACGAGCAAACCATATCCGGCTGCTTAGGGGGGCAGAAACGACCATCGCGACCGCCAAAACTGTGCCATACCCTCAAATGGAAGTGCTGACACTATCTGTCAGATCACGTCTGGCCTGCTTCATCTTATGCTACGAGCGAGCGATACAACTTCAGATACGCCTCGGCACTGTTTTTCCATGAGAAATCGCGTTGCATGCCGGCGGTTTGCAGTTGTTGCCACATCGACGCATCGTGGTAGAGCCTGACCGCGCGCCGTAGCGCATCGGTGCAGGCGTGGTGAGTCATTTCCTTGAATAGAAACCCAGTTGCGTCGCCGGTGGCGAGGTGCGTGGGTGTGGCATGCACGATGGTATCCGCCAGCCCGCCGGTGGCGTGCGCGATCGGCGGTGTGCCGTAACGCTGGCTGTACATTTGGTTGAGGCCGCACGGCTCATAGCGCGAGGGCATCAAAAACATATCCGCGCCGGCTTCGATGCGATGCGACAAATCTTCTGCATAGCCGATGGTGACCGCGATGCGCCCCGGGTGCTTCCGAGCAAGAATCACGAAAGCCTGCTCGATGGCGGTGTCGCCCGTGCCCAGCAATGCGAATTGCACGCCCTCGCGCACCAGCTCATGCATCACGCCCAGCACCAGGTCCGAGCCTTTTTGATAGGTGATACGCGAGATGATTGCAACCAGCGGGGCGTGCGCCTCGAGCGCCAAGCCCAATTCCTGTTGCAGCGCGGCTTTATTCTTGGCCTTCATGTTTAGGCGTTTGGCGCTATAACGATGCGGCAGGTGGGGGTCGTGCTGCGGGTCCCATTCCTTCATATCAATGCCGTTGATAATGCCGCTGAGCACCGAGCGCCGCTCATGCAGCAGCCCATGCATGCCAAACCCCAAGGCCTCCTGCTGGATCTCGCGTGCATAAGTCGGGCTGACGGTGGTGATGCGGTCAGCGTAGAACACACCGGCCTTGAGGAAGGATAGGTTGCCGTAATACTCCAAGCCCTGAATTTTGAAACTCTCCGCGGGCAAGTGCAGTTGTTGCACGCTCTTCGGTCCGAACACGCCCTGGTAGGCGAGGTTGTGGATGGTCATGATCGAAGGTGGCTTGCGGCCTGCCCAGAAGCGCAAATAGGCAGGTGCTAAGCCAGTCTGCCAATCGTTGCAATGAATCAGATCCGGCTGCCAGGTGGTGGGGTTATCACTACTACCCAACCAAGCCGCGACATAGGACAGCAGGCCGAAACGCAGGGCGTTATCCGGCCAATCTTTGCCGCCAGGCTGTTGATATGGCCCCCCTTTCCGGTTAAAGAAGGCGTCATAGCGGACGATAAGAACAGGTACGGTAGTCTCAGGCAGCCGAGTTTCGAGAATTTCTACCGTGCCCGGCGCGAACGGATTAGGCAGTTGTGCGAAGAGCGTAGCGTGCTTGGCCTGCTGCAATACAGCGGGGTAGCCGGGGAGCAGGATTTTGATGTCCGCCCCCAGTGTATGCAGGGCGGCGGGCAGGGCGCCGGAAACATCCGCCAGCCCGCCGGTCTTGATCAGCGGGTGGGCTTCGGAGGTGGCGAAGAGGATTTTAGGGCTTGACGGTGTCATGGTTGCATTGCGCGGTACTTGCGCTACTGTGTAAAGATATTTTTCTGATTTAGCGGACAATTATAGCAAGCGGCATAGCAAGCAGGCACGGCCGCCCGATGCGAAGTAAAAGTGGGAAACAACAATAGGAGAGTGTGATGAAAATCGGCATGATCGGTTTGGGCCGCATGGGCGGCAATATGGCGCGGCGCTTGCGGCGCGGTAATGTCGAGGTGGTCGCCTACAATCGCAGCTTCGATGTCACCGAAGCCTTGGCTAAGGAGACCGGCGCCACTGCGGTACGCGAGATTAAAGACCTGGTCGCCGCCTTACCCGCGCCGCGCATCGTGTGGCTCATGCTCCCGGCGGGACAAGCGACGGATGATGCCCTTACTGAATTGATCGGTCTGTTGTCGCCCGGCGACTTGGTGGTGGATGGCGCGAATGCCTTCTACAAAGACGGCATGCGACGCGAGAAAGAACTCCAAGCCAAAGGTCTGCAATTCGTCGATGCCGGCGTCTCCGGCGGCATCTGGGGCTTGCAGAACGGATACTGCATTATGTTCGGCGGCGAAAAGGCCGCAGCCGAACGCATCACGCCCTATATTCAAGTGCTGGCGCCGACCAAGGACACCGGCTGGCACCATTGCGGCCCGGCGGGCTCCGGCCATTTCACCAAGATGATTCACAACGGCATCGAGTACGGCATGATGCAGGCCTTCGGCGAAGGCTTTGCGCTCTTGAAATCCAAATCCGAATTCAATCTCGACATCGCCGCCATCGCCGAATTGTGGCGTCACTCCAGTGTGGTGCGTTCATGGCTGCTGGATCTGACCGCCGACGCTTTGGCCCAGGATCAGACCTTGGACAATATCGAGCCCTTTGTACCCGACTCGGGCGAGGGTCGCTGGACCGCGCTGGAATCGGTAGAGCAAGGCGTGCCGACGCCAGTGATGACCATGTCGCTGATGATGCGCTTTGCCACTCAAGGCAAGAACGACTATCCCGCCAAGCTCATCGCCATGATGCGTAAAGGCTTTGGTGGTCACGCGGTAAAAGCGGGAGGCGGGAAATGAGCAGAACCCAAGCAACGAAAGCTGCGCAAACGCCCTGTAGTTTTGTGATTTTCGGTTCCACCGGCAATCTGGCGCAGATTAAGTTGCTGCCCGCGCTATATCACTTGGAACGCGCGGGACGCTTGCCGCCCGCCATGAGTCTGTTCGCCTTTGGCCGCCGACCTTTCTCCGAGGAGGATTGGCGTGGTTTCATGTTGGAGGCGCTGCAAAAGAAACTGAAGGATAAATTCAAGCAGGAAATTTTCGATAAATTCGCGGCGCGCTTCACCTATGTTCAGGGCGAACTGCACAATAAGGAAGACTACGACAAGCTCAAAGAAGCGCTCGCGACGCCCAAGATGGGCGCTTGTACCCATGTGGTGTTCTATCTCGCCATCAAGCCTGCCGAATTCGGCGCGGTGATCAACAATCTCGACAAATCCGGTTTGAACAAACCACGCGGCTTGCATCGCATCGTAGTGGAGAAGCCCTTCGGCGTGGATATCGAAAGCGCGGAAATGCTCAACGATGTGCTGCATCGCCACTTCGACGAAGAACAGGTGTTCCGCATCGATCATTACCTCGGCAAGGAAACGGTGCAAAACTTGCTGGTATTCCGCTTCGCTAACACCCTGATCGAACCGCTGTGGAACCGCAATTTCATCGATCACGTGCAGATTACCGTGGCGGAAGATGTCGGTATCGGCAAACGTGCGGACTATTACGAGCAATCGGGTGCGATGCGCGACATGCTGCAAAACCATTTGATGCAATTGCTCACCGTGGTGGCGATGGAGCCGCCGGCGAATATGGATGCCGATGCGGTGCAGGACGAAAAGGTGAAAGTGCTGCGCTCGATTCGGCCCATTTCCAAGCGCACCGTGAACGCGCATGCATTCCGCGCGCAGTATGCGCAAGGCTTCGTCAATGGCGAGCAGGTGCCGGGTTATCAAGAGGAAGAAGGCGTCGAGCCGGGCTCGGTAACCGAAACTTTTGTCGCCGCCAAATTCTATATCGACAACTGGCGCTGGCGCGATGTGCCGTTTTATTTGCGCACCGGCAAACGCTTGGAAAAATCGATGTCGATGATCGCCATCCGCTTCAAACATCCGCCGCAGCAGTTGTTCCGTGAAACGCCGCTGCAAACCATTGCGCCGAACTGGGTCGTGCTATCGATTCAGCCGCAGGAAAGCATGCACATGGAAGTGCATGTCAAGAAGCCGGGGCTGGAGATGGATACGCGCGTCATTAAAATGAATGCGTTTTACCAGGACGAGGGCGGCGCCTCGCTCGATGCCTACGAGAACCTGATTCTCGATGTGATCGAGGGCGACCGCACGTTGTTCATTCGCTTTGACGAGGTGGAGTGGGCTTGGCGCGTCGTGGATCCGATCATCAAGTACTGGGCCATGGAGCGTGACTACATTCATACCTATGCCGCCGGCAGTTGGGGCTTGCATGAAGCGGGCCGCTTGTTCGACGGCGAAGATCAAGAGTGGCGCAACGAGGTTTAGAAAAACTGGTCTGAGCGCTTTATACAAGCCGCCCAACCGCGCATAATCGACCTTAACACTTGAAAGGGGAGCGCATGGTGCGGTGGCAATGGCTGGGTAGCGATTCCGAAGTACGGGATGCGACCTATCGCTTCATCGAGCAAGCCGCGCAACAGTCGATTGCGGCGCGCGGCGCATTTCATCTGGTCCTGGCGGGTGGCTCCACCCCGCGTGCGGTGTACCAAATGCTGCCAGCGTTGGCTACGGACTGGTCCAAGTGGCATCTCTATTTTGGCGACGAGCGTGTGCTGCCCGCCGATCATTCCGACCGCAATAGCAAAATGGCTGCCGATGCTTGGCTGAGCCAAGTACCGATCCCGCTTACGCAAATCCATCCTATGCCGACCGAGCAGGGCCTGGCGAACGCCGCAGCACACTATTCAGGCTTGCTCGCCACAGTGGATCAATTCGATTTGGTGTTGTTGGGCTTGGGTGAAGACGGTCATACCGCCAGCCTTTTCCCGGGCCATGAATTTGGCACCCAAGCCGATGCACCAGATGTGCTGCAAGTGGAGGATGCACCTAAGCCACCGCCGCAACGCTTGTCGCTCAGTGCGCGACGCTTATCGGCAGCGCGGCAAGTCTTGTTCATCGTGACTGGCGCCGGCAAGCGCGAAGCGGTGGCGCGCTGGAGGCAAGGGGAGCCGATTCCCGCTGCGGCGATCCATTGCGATAACGGTGTCGATGTGCTGCTCGATCGCGCCGCTTGGCCTATCAATTAGTCATTCTGAGGAGAAAAACATGAGAACCCTATTGCTGGCGGCAGGTCTGCTGCTCGCCCTATCTGAGAGCTTTGCTGCCGCGGAGCGCACCACGCTCAAGGATCAGCAAGAAGTCGCGGTGACCATTTACAACGAAAACCTGGCACTGGTAAAAGATACGCGCAAAGTAAAACTGATCGGTGGCGAGGGCCGGCTCGCGTGGCGCGATGTGTCGGCGCGCATTCGGCCCGAGACCGCGCTGCTGCGCAATCTGACACATACCAAAGGCTTCTATCTGATTGAGCAGAATTTCGATTTCGATTTGCTCACACCGCAAAAACTGCTGGAGAAATACATCGGCCAAACGGTAACCGTGATCCGCACGCACCCGACCACCGGTGTGGATTCGCGCGAAGAGGCGACGGTGCTCGCCACCAACGAGGGAACCGTACTCAAATTCGCCGACCGCATCGAGACGGGGATTCCGGGGCGGCTCGCTTTCAAGAGCGTGCCGGAGAATCTGCGCGACCGGCCTACGCTGGTGATCAATTTGAACGCCGCGCAGAACGCGGACGATACGCTGGAGTTGTCCTACCTCACTGGCGGGCTGGCGTGGAAGGCCGATTATGTGGCGGAACTGTCAAAGAACGACGACAAACTCGACCTCAATGCTTGGGTGACGCTGACTAACACCAGCGGCGCAAGCTATCTCAATGCCAAGCTGCAATTGGTGGCGGGCGACGTGAACCGGGTGCGCGATGAAATGGTCGGCGCACTGCAAGAAGGCCGGGTGCAGAAAGCCATGCCGATGGCTGCACCCCAAATGGTCGAGGAAAGCCTGTTCGAATATCATCTCTATACCCTCGATCGCCCCACCACGATTGCCGAGAATCAAACCAAGCAGGTCGCTTTGTTGAGTGCGAGCGGCGTGCCAACGACCAAAGAATTTCTGCTGCGCGGCGCGGATTATTACTACCGGTCTAGTTATGGCGAGATCGGTCAGAAAATGAAAGTCGGCGTGTTCGTCGAATTCGACAACAAGGGGGGCGGCCTCGGTATTCCGCTGCCCAAAGGTATTGTGCGTGTGTACAAAAAAGACAACACCGGCAACGCGCAATTCGTGGGCGAAGACCATATTGACCACACACCGAAAAATGAAAAAGTGCGGCTCAAATTAGGCGATGCGTTCGACGTCACGGCGGACAAAAAGCAAACTAGCTTCGAGAAGATCGCTGGCACCAGCCGCTACAACTATATCTTCGATGCAGCGTTTGAGATCGTGCTCAAGAACGCCAAGGACGAGCCGGTCACGGTGAAGATCATGGAGCCGATTCCGGGCGACTGGCAAATGCTCTCCGAATCGACGCCGCATGTGAAAGAAGCGTCGAATACTGCGGTGTGGAAGGTGAGCGTTGCGGCGAATAGCCAGGCCAAGCTGACCTACAAGGTGCGGGTGCGGTACTAATGTAGCGCCGGCATCCTTGCCGGCATGCCGGCTGGAAACCGGCGCTACAAAAAGCGCGCAACCAGGCCGCGCTCAAGGTTGCGGCAATGGCAAGACAACGCTAGCCCACAAGGTACGGGTAAGATGTTAACCGTTGAATTTAAATTTTGCTCGGAGCATCACGTGCAGCAAAAAAACTTAGATCTCATTCATCTTAAACAAGCCCTATCGCCCATTTCACAAGCACATCAAGGCATCGCAGCAACAATCGGTTTGTTAGCGTGCTCTGGTCTCAATCACACGCAGCAAATGCCGGAAATGTGCCATTTGCTACATAAAATTTTCAACCTGAGCAGCTGTGGTTTTTTTTGGGCAGATGATGAGGGCAACATGCAAGATGCTTGGTGTCTTGCCCCTAATTTTTTGAGCTTTAAAACACTCATGAGCTGTCTTGAATATCAGGCTTCCGGCACTCGTACCTGGCCCCCTTTTCGAGAAAACGTGCTGATGGGGGCGGTGGCTGGCTATTTATTGCCGTTTCAGAATGAGCGTTTCTATGCTTCGCCGCATTTTCAGGCAACCTATCAGACAATGAACGTCAGGCATATTCTGGATGTGGTCTTGCACGATGGCACGCGCCCATTTGGCGCGCTGCTAATGATGCGCAGTGCGCAGCAAGGCCCCTTTACGTCAGATGAACGCAGCTTGTTAGTGAAACTGATCCCAATATTGAACCAAGCTTTTAGCACCCCAAATCTGGGCGATACGAAATATGCTGAGAAAGAGATGACCGGCTTCGCACTCATCGGCCAAGATGGAAAATATAAATCCATGAGCGATGAAGCGCGCCGCATTGTCTGGACGCTGACCCACACCCAGCCCGGCTCTTTTGCCGACCCCGACGATCCCTCTATTGAACTGCACCTTGAGCATCTCGTAGCAAAGCATGGGGAACAGATTACATTGGGAGAAAAGTTCTCGATCGATTTCGATAACCGCTGGGGGCGATTTAATCTGACGTTTGAACAAGAACCCAAAACATCTGACACGATTGTGACACTACGCCGCAAAGTGCCTTTGTCCTCCCGTTTGGCTTTTTGTTTGGCCAAATACAATTGGCCGCCCATGCGCCAGATCGTTGCCTGGCTGCTGGCGCAGAATCAGTCTCGCGACGAGATTGCCACTGTACTAGGCATTTCCGTTGAAACGGTCACCAGCCATATCAAGCTCATTTATAAAGCAGCAGACACCTCCTCCAGCCATGGCTTGCTGCTCAAACTAGCGAGCTAATTTAAATAGCAGCCACAGGGCTTGTGGCTACCCCCCAAACCTATCCCCCATATAGGTGTGTCAAGCGCCTTATTTACGTACAGGGCGCGCTTGCCCCCCGCCAGAAAAAATACATAACACATTGACTATTAAACACTAATAATCAAGTTGTCTGTTATTTTATTACGCTTTTCCATCTTCGTTGTTGGGTTGATATTCTCGGATTTTCAGCGTAACTACGCACTAGGCAGATTGTTTTCAAAAGCTGTGGCCGTATTTGATGGTTTATTTGTATTTCGCCCGAACCATGCAAGGAAACACAAATGATCAAGGCACGCTGCATGACTGTTCTGATGGCCCTGTCGTCGACCGTGTTTGCCGACACGGCGCTCACTGGTGACCAGGTAAAGCAACTCGTTTCCGTTAATTGCATTGACGTTCATTCCAATGTTAGGGGTTTGCCCCTCAGTCGTTTTCATTAGGAGGAGTACACATGAAAGTGAAAAGCATTGCACTAATTCGGTAAGCCGTAGTTCCATCCGGCTTCGCCATCATGCCCACATCTGTCGTAGCCCAAGTCGTCGTCTCAACTATATAGGAGCATAGACCAATGATAACCACACGCTCAATAACCCTTATCGGCTTACTTGCCATCTCATCGCTTGCAACAGCTACGCCGTATTCCAGTATTTTCGTCTTCGGCGATAGCACTTCCGATAATGGTCGCCGTTTGGTATTGGAGGGTATTCCACTAGCACCCTATTTTCAGGGTCGGCACTCGAATGGGCCGGTGGCGGTTGAGGTTTTCGCCTCCAATCTCGGTCTGAATTCATCTAGTGGACTGACTAACTATGCAGTGGGGGGCGCCCTAAGCGGCCATGGTAATGTCGACCCGAATCCGCTTGTGGCTAACACGGGGCTGCTAGATCAATATCAGACTTTCACACAGAGTCACTCGATTGCTGACCCCAATGCGCTTTATTTCATCTGGGGTGGTGATAACGATATCAATGCATGCCAAGGCTCTAGCCGTAGCGCCTGTACGGGCACCCAGATCAGCAATGTTGTGAACAATCTGGATACCTTGATCGGGAACCTTAGCGGACTCGGCGCTAAGCATTTTTTGGTGGTTGGGTCGTACGGTGGTGGTTCGAACAAGCAAACCTTACGTGACTCGTTGGCGTCTAATCTGCCTATCGAAGCCGCACTCCTTCAAGCTGACATCCTTTACTTCGATGCTAGAAATGTTTTGCTGGACATGATCAGCGCACAAAATCCCTACGGCTTCACGAATACATCCGCGGCAAACCCCTGCTATACGGGGAACCTCAGAGGGGTGGGCGGTACATTATGTAGCGATCCTAATAGCTATGTGTTCTGGGACACCCAGGGCCACCTTACGGCAGCGGCTCAGACGATTCTTGGAAATGCGATCACAGCAGCAACTGCGACAGTACCAGAACCCACGTCTCTATCGCTTCTGGGTTTGGGTCTGGCAGTCCTCGGATTTAGCGGTAGCCGTCGATCACGAGTTAATCGGGAAAAATCTGCTGGCAACAATTCTACTGGGAGAAAATCATGAATCTTAGAAATCTGCTATTCGGTTTTGTCTGCGCCGTCCTTGTCAGTAGCGCTATCGCGCAAGAGTTTGATATCAAACAGGGCGACGCTGTTGTTAGCGCGCTGAATTACGGGCAAGGCGATCACGTCGTCATTGCGCTCCACGGCTATCAGCAAAATAACAACTTCTTCAAGGATTACGGCGACGAATTTGCCAAGGCTGGCTTTCGCGTCATTTCAATCGGTTGGTCTGCTGATAGAGGGGCTGGTTTCAAAGAAGTTGATGCGGCGGTAAAGTTTGCCCGTGAGCAAGGCGCGAAGAAACTATCCTTGCTTGGAACGAGCCGTGGCGCCGAGTTGGCCGCCAATTACGCCAGGGCGCAGCCGGATGGCGAGTTCGATACGCTCATCCTTTTTGCTAGCATTGACGATCAGGGCATTCCGCTCACCAAAACGAAGAAGCTGTTCATTTTCAACAAGTACGATTCCAAAGCCAACTGGACACCAACGGCTGCGGACAAGTCCGCCGAACCCAAGCAGTTAATCGAGCTTGGTGGTAGCGGCCATGGCATCTCCGCGCTGGTTGCTAAGAAAGCTGACTTGATGCAAGACGTCATCGCTGCATTGAAGCGCTAAGGAGGAGTCATGCTAAAAAGATTTGTAACTTTTGCTGCATTTGCGGCCATGTTTTTATCTGTCGGCGCGCTTGCTGCGCCGCCAGCGGAATGGGGTTTCCTGAAGCTTCCTGAAGCGATGGCTGCCGCAAAATCAGCCAATAAACCCGTGTTTGTCCTATTCGGTTTCGAAACTTGTCGGGGCTGCGCATTACTGTACCGGCAAGCATTGAGCGATACGGGTTTGCGTACGACTTTCCAGAAGAATTTCATCTTGGGTTATGTCGATACTGAAAAGCATGGCGAGCCGGACAGCTATCAAATTGGCGACGGAGCCGCACAAAGCCATGCCGAGCTTATGAGTGCGTTCAGAGGCAGCCCCACGCCATCCTGGGTCTTTCTGACACCAGGGGGCGTGCGGTTACATGGCGAGCGTGGAGGGAAGACGGCGGCGTGGGAGTTGCTTCGCGATGGCGACATCGCTATGGAAAAGTTCCGGGCTGCAGCTAGCGGGGGGTAGCCGCGAGTAGTTTTCCCTGTCAGTACCATTCGAGAATATTTGGATGCATTACCGTAAGCTGCATGCTTTCCACCATGCAGCCTAGTTTGCATCCAGAGGCGGGAAATATTTAAGGGAGAAAACCATGAAATCGTTGATGACTGTGTGTGCGGGCATTGCATTGATGTTTGGTTTTTTAGGTATAAGCCAAGCCGTAGAAAAACATCTGTTCTATATACATGGGTGCTGCATTGATAAGGTGGGTGGAGGAGCATACGAAACAATCGTCAAGGATCTTCAGAGCGCTGGATTCAATGTTGTGTTTGATTTGCGCTATGACGACAGTACTCCGGCTGTTCAAGCGTATGCCACAAAGGTCGCAGATCAGGTAAAAAGCCTGTTGGCCAAGGGTACGGCGCCTGAGGACATTACGGTAAGCGGTTATTCCTTGGGCTCAAGGGCAGCGATGTTTGCCTCGATCGAGATCGCCAACCCCAAGGTAAATTATGTATTGCTCGCGGGTTGTCCACGTACAGTTGCACGTTCGTTCTACATCGATTACGCCAAGGTACAGGGACGTATCCTTTCCCTTGTGGACACCACAGATAATATATTTGAGTCTTGCAAGGCACATCTGCCAGAGAGCGCGCTTAAGAAAGAAGTGGAATTCGATTCAGGCTATGGCCACGCGATTTTTCGATTTACCACTGAAAAGGCTTATAAGCTCTGGAAAGAACCTTTAGAAGCTTGGGCCAAGGGGCAGTAATAGCTCACAACGGGTTACAAGGGTCGTGCTGTAAGCCGCGCTCCTGAACTTTAGACACTGCGCCTCTGCCACAAGGGTGCGGCATCATCTGCGCAATCCGGGTGGAGCGTTTCTTGTGGCATTACCATTAAGGAGGAAATGAAAAAGAGCACATTTGCTTTTGCTGGCTTGGTATTGTTTTCGGCTTCGCACGGAAAACCAAGCGCACGCACAAAGCGCGCATGGTATTAATGTAGCGTCGGCATCCTGCCGGCATGCCGGCATGCCGGCAGGAAGCCGGCGCTACAAAAAGCGTGTTACTAAGCCACGCTCAAGATTGCGGCCGACTGGAATGCGCACGCGATGCCCTGATCCGGGCGCGGTGTTCACTGTTACCCCTTCGATGTTTTCCATGCGCTCTAATAACAGCTCTTGGTTGCCTTGCGGATGCAAGATTTCCAAGCGATCGCCGACTTGGAAGCGGTTCTTTACCACGATTTCCGCCAGCCCGGTGGCGGCATCGTAGTTCACGATATCTCCCACATACTGGCTGCGTTTGGAATCCGAATGCCCACGCAAATAGTTTTGCTGATCTTGGGTGTGATGGCGTTGGTAGAAACCATCGGTGTAGCCGCGATTGGCCAGGCTTTCCAATTCGCCGAGCAAGCTGGGGTCGAAGGGGCGACCGGCCACGGCGTCATCGATGGCGCGGCGATAGATTTGCGCGGTGCGCGCCACGTAATACAGCGATTTGGTACGGCCTTCGATCTTGAGCGAATCAATGCCAATTTCCGCCAGCCGCGCGACATGCTCTACCGCGCGCAAATCTTTGGAGTTCATGATGTAGGTGCCGTGCTCGTCTTCCAGTATCGGCATCAGCTCGCCCGGGCGCTGGCTTTCTTCGACCAGATAGACTTGATCGGCCAGCGGGTGGCGCGGCTGGCTGCCGCAATCCGAGAGCCCGCCGCTTTCCATCGCGCCGCGAAAATCGAAGTCGATTTTTTGAATGCCGCTGCCTTCGTCGTCCACCGCCTCGTGCACCTTGTAATCCCAGCGGCAGGAGTTGGTGCAGGTGCCTTGATTCGGGTCGCGATGATTGAAATAACCGGAGAGCAGGCAGCGCCCGGAGTAGGCGATGCACAGCGCGCCATGCACGAAGACTTCCAACTCGATGTCCGGGCATAGTTGGCGGATTTCCGCGATTTCGTCCAGCGACAGTTCGCGCGACAAAATAATGCGCTTCAGCCCCAGCGCCTGCCAAAATTTCACCGTGGCGTAATTCACCGTGTTGGCCTGCACCGAAAGGTGAATGGTCATCTCCGGCCAGGTTTCGCGCACCATCGAAATCAGGCCGGGGTCGGCCATGATCAGCGCATCCGGCTGCAGCGCGATCACAGGTTTCATATCCGCCAAATAGGTTTTGACCTTGGCGTTATGCGGCATCAGGTTACTGGCGACGAAAAATTTTTTGCCTAGGGCATGCGCTTCGCCGATGCCGATGGCGAGCTCGTCAAGCCCAAATTCGTTGTTGCGCGCGCGTAAGCTATAGCGCGGCTGGCCGGCATATACCGCATCCGCACCATAGGAAAATGCGTAGCGCATTTTTTCCAGGGTGCCGGCGGGGGAGAGGAGTTCAGGTGTTTTCATGGGTTTTTTTGCCGCGAATTAACGCTAATTGACGTGAATTATCCGGGATCGTTCAAAGCTTCTAGTCATTCGCGAAAATTAGCGTTAATTCGCGGCTAGAATTGGTTTTGCTTTCGGACGCTTCGTCTTGGGTAATCAAGGTAAAATTATACGCCTATGTCCGCCCCCTCCTTTGTCCACCTGCGTCTCCATTCTGAATTCTCCATAGTCGATGGCATTGTGCGCATCGACGATGCGGTGAAACGGGCCTGTGCGGACGGTATGCCAGCCTTGGCGTTGACCGATCTCAGCAATACTTTTGCGCTGGTGAAATTCTACATAGGCGCGCGAAGCGCTGGCGTAAAGCCGGTTATCGGTTGCGATGTGTGGATTTCCAACGAAACCAATCGTGATCAGCCTTCACGCTTGTTGTTGCTGTGCAAGAACCGCGAGGGTTATCACAACTTATGCGAGTTGCTGGCGCGCGCCTATCGCGAAAACCAACACCGCGGCCGCGCCGAGCTGAATAAGGCCTGGTTTGCCGGGGCCGGTGGGCGCGGCTTGATCGCGCTGTCCGGTGCGCAGCTCGGCGACATTGGCCACGCCTTGGCACAGCAAAATACCGAGCGTGCACGCGAGTTGGCGTATGAATGGGCGGCGCTGTTTCCCGGTCATTTTTACCTCGAAGTGCAGCGTACCGGCACGCCGCAGGCCGATGCGCATGTGCGCCAGGCGGCGGCGTTGGCCGCTGAACTCAGCCTGCCGGTGGTGGCGACGCATCCGATTCAATTCCTCGATCGCGACGACTTCAAAGCGCACGAGGCGCGGGTGTGCATCGCCGAAGGCAATATGTTGGGCGATCCGCGTCGGCCGCGCCCCTTTACCGAGGAACAGTATTTCAAAACCCAGGCCGAGATGGCCGAGTTGTTTTCGGATATCCCGGAGGCGCTGGAAAACAGTGTCGAGATCGCTAAGCGCTGCAATCTCTCGATTGAATTAGGTAAACCACAATTACCGCAGTTCCCTACGCCGAACAATCAAAGCCTGGACGATTTTATGCTGGCCCAAGCGCAAGCAGGCCTTACGACCCGGCTGGAACAACTGTTCCCCGACACCGCGCTGCGCGAGCAAAAGCGGCCGGAGTACGAAGCGCGGCTGGTGTTCGAAACCAAGACCATCATCCAGATGGGCTTCCCCGGTTATTTTTTGATCGTGGCCGACTTTATCAATTGGGCCAAGCACAACGGCGTACCGGTCGGCCCTGGGCGGGGCTCCGGCGCGGGCTCGCTGGTGGCGTATAGCTTGGGCATTACCGATCTCGATCCCCTGCGCTACGACTTGCTGTTCGAGCGTTTCTTGAATCCGGAGCGGGTATCGATGCCTGACTTCGACGTGGACTTTTGCCAAGACGGGCGCGAGCGCGTGATCGAATATGTGCGTAAGCGCTATGGCGCGGATTCGGTTTCGCAGATCGCCACCTTCGGCACCATGGCGGCGAAGGCGGTGGTGCGCGATGTGGGACGGGTGCTGGATTTGCCCTACAACTTTGTGGATCAACTGGCGAAATTGATTCCCTTCGAACTCGGCATGACGCTGGAAAAAGCCAAAACCCAGGAACCGCAGATACTGGAGCGCATCGAGAAGGAAGAAGAAATCGCGGAGCTATGGGCGCTGGGCGAAAAACTCGAAGGCATGGCGCGCAACGTCGGTATGCACGCGGGCGGCGTGTTGATCGCACCGGGCAAGATCACCGATTTCTGCCCCACCTATAACGCGCAAGGCTCAGAGTCGGTGGTGAGCCAGTTCGATAAGGACGATGTCGAATTGGCGGGCTTGGTGAAATTCGACTTCTTGGGCTTGCGCACGCTCACCGTCATCGATTGGGCGGTACGCTTTATCCATAGCTTGAACCAGTCCGAGGGGGATGCGCAGTTTTCCATCGAATCCATTCCACTCGACGATCCTGCTAGCTTCAAATTATTGAAGGCGTGCAACACCACCGCCGTATTCCAATTGGAATCGCGTGGCATGAAAGACCTGATCCGGCGCCTGCAGCCGGATACTTTCGAGGACATCATCGCGCTGGTCGCGCTGTTTCGCCCCGGCCCTTTGCAGTCGGGCATGGTGGACGATTTCATCAACCGCAAGCATGGCCGGGCGCGGGTGGATTACATGCACCCCGATCTGACGGATGTGCTGAAACCCACCTACGGCGTGATCGTGTATCAAGAGCAGGTAATGCAGATAGCGCAAACCCTGGGCGGCTATACGCTCGGCTCCGCCGATTTACTGCGCCGCGCCATGGGTAAGAAAAAAGCCGAGGAGATGGCGACACATCGCTCCATCTTTGTCGAAGGCGCGGTGGCGCGTGGGGTGAATGAGAAGCTCGCCACGGATTTGTTCAACTTGATGGAGAAATTTGCCGAGTACGGCTTTAACAAATCGCACTCGGCAGCGTATGCCCTGGTGGCGTATCAGACCGCCTATTTAAAGGCGCACTATCCGGCGGCTTTCATGGCGGCCACGCTCACGGCGGATATGGGCGATACCGACAAGGTGTTCATCCTGTACGACGATTGTCTGCAAAACGCGCTTGAATTGCTGGCGCCGGATGTGAATCAAAGTGAATACCGCTTCGTGCCCTTGAATGAAAAACAAATCCGCTATGGTATGGGCGCGATCAAAGGCACCGGTGAGGCGGCGATCAACTCGATTTTAGAAGCGCGTCAGCAGAATGGGCCATTTACGGATTTATTCGATTTCACCCGGCGCATTGATAAGCGCGTGGTGAACCGGCGCGTGATCGAGGCGCTGATCTGCGCCGGGGCGTTCGATTCTGTCAATGATCATCGCGCCAGCCTGATGGCTTCGGTCGGTCATGCGTTGGAAGCAGCGGAACAGGCGGCGAGCAATGCCAATCAGGCGAGCCTGTTCGGTGCGCTGGATGAATCCACCGCGCAAGACAATCAACTGGTCGAGGTGGCGCGCTGGCCGGAAAAAGAATTGCTGATGTTTGAAAAGAAAAGTCTCGGCTTCTATTTCAGCGGCCATCCCTACGATGCCTATGCGCCGGACATCGCGGGCTTTGTAAAAACTAAGCTGGGAAAATTAACGCCGCAGCACGATAAGCAGTTGATCGCCGGCATCATCTATTCAATGCGCACCCAGATGACGCGGCGCGGCAAGATGGCGTTCGTGGCACTGGATGACGGCGAGGCGCAAGTCGAGGTCGCGATTTTCAACGAAGTGTATGAGCGCTATCGCGCAATATTGCAAGAAGACCAATTGCTGGTGGTCGAGGGCAAGATCAGCAAGGATGATTATTCCGGCGGCCTGCGCGTCTCGGCCGATGCGCTGTACGACCTATCTGCTGCGCGCACCAAATTCGCCAAAGGCATGCGTCTGATGATGAATGGCCAAGCCAATGCCGTGAAGCTCAAGGAAATGCTGGCGCCGTATCGGCAGGAGCGTGATAACGGCTGCCCGGTCACGGTGAGCTATATCAATCAGGAGGCGCGCTGCGAAATGACCTTGGGCGAGAACTGGCGCGTGCAGTTGCATGAAAATCTCATCGGTTCGCTGCGTGGCTGGCTATCTACGGAAAACGTGGCAATTCAGTACTAAGGCAGATTTTTGCCCCCCCATATTTTTTATCTTATTGATTTTACAGAGATAAAAATTCCTAAAGTTTCTTTCTCGATTTCCGTTAATTAAATCAACAGTGTCAACGTTTATCTCTGGATTGCTGGTTTTAGCAGTTCGGTACTGTCTCCTCCATCCTCCTCCTTTGGTGGATATTTAGCGCGGTCTTAACCACCGCGCTTTTTTTTGCCCAAAATTCCCTAGGCCGGCCTTGGTAAATATTTTATAGAATGAAGAGGTTGCGGAATATTTAGCCAAATTGGAAAGGCTGTTTGCCTAAATAGTTGGCAGCTTTTCGAATCCAGAAAATTCGCCATTTCCCTCGGAAATTTCCATGTTTTCAACTTGCGCCGCCGCTGGCCCGCGCTTGGCCCAGGTGATTAGGGCTTCAACTTGGGCGGCCTCGCCTTGCAGCATGGCCTCCAATGAACCATCGCCCAGGTTGCGTACCCAGCCGTTCACGCCCAGCTTGGTGGCTTCGCGGCACATGGATTCGCGGAAAAATACACCTTGTACGCGGCCGCTGAGCCGCAGATTTCGGGTCATTCGCATGGTTAATCCGTGGAACTCCGGAGGACGTTACCTACCTAAGCACTAGGTAGCAAAAGACTATTTACAAAATTGTAATAACTGTTCATTGTTGTGTCATGTTTCGCACGGTTATTTTGCCGAATGTGGGGCAGACACTAAACCAATAGTAGAAGGAGACAACACAATGTTAACAAGTATTAAATCGCTCGCGATCGTGGGTGTGGCTGTTGGGTTGCTGGGTTTAGGCGGTTGCGCCTCGACTGGCGGCACTTCTGCAAAATCCACCGATCCAATTAAAACCGTTTATCACATCAACGACAGCACCGTGGCTGGGGTGGCGATGAACAACATCAAGAACCACATGAGCGCTGATCCCAGCGGCAAGATTACCGTGGTGACACATGGCAAGGGCATCGATTTTCTGCTGGACGGCGCAGCGGACAAGAACGGCAATCCCTATAACATCGCGGTCGAAGAGTTGATGGCGAAGGGCGTGGATTTCCGCGTTTGCAACAACACGCTGGTTTCGCGCAAGATCGATCCTAAGACCGTGTTGCCAGGCGCCAAGATCGTCCCTTCCGGCGTGGCGGAGTTGGGCAAACTCCAAAGCGGCCAAGGCTACGTTTATATCAAACCCTAATTATTAGATAAGGAGACAGTAATGACTAAATTCGCAAAATGGATGGTTGCTTTGGTTGCCATGATGGGTGTGAGCAGCTTGGCCTTGGCGGAAACCAAGGCCGTGTATCACATCAACGACAGCGCCGTCGCCGGTGTTGCAATGAACAACGTCAAAAATCACTTGAGCGCGGATTCCGACGCCAAGATCATTATCGTGACGCATGGTAAAGGCATCGATTTTCTGCTGGACGGCGCGGCAGATGCTAAGGGCAACCCCTATAACATCAATGTTGAAGAGTTGCAGGCCAAGGGCGTGGAGTTCCGCGTGTGCAACAACACTTTAGTCAGCCGCAAAATCGATCCGTCAAAGGTGCTCCCTGGCGCCAAGATCGTTCCTTCCGGCGTAGCGGAACTCGCGAAAGTGCAAGCGAAAGAAGGCTACGTGTACGTCAAGCCTTAATCAGCTCGCGTTCCAGTAATGCAAAGAGGCGGTCGCAAGACCGCCTCTTTTTTTTGCTCGCCGTTCGTGAACGGTGGCTACTTCACCCGCATGCCGGGTTGCGCGCCACTGTCAGGCGCGAGCAGGTAGATGCCGCCGCCGTCGCCTGCGGCAAGCACCATGCCTTCGGATAAACCGAATTTCATTTTGCGCGGGGCGAGATTGGCGACCATGACGGTGAGTCGTCCGATCAGGTCTTCCGGTTTGTAGGCAGATTTGATGCCGGCGAATACGGTACGCGTTTCCAGGCCGATATCCAGCGTGAGTTTCAGCAGTTTTTCCGCACCTTCGACCTGTTCGGCATGGACGATTTTGGCGATGCGCAAATCGATTTTGCCAAAATCATCGATGCTGATGGTTTCTGAAATAGGTTGGTGATGGGCCTGTGCTTCGGCATGGCGCGCAGGCGAGTGGGCTACCGGTTGCAGACTTTGCTTGTTCGCGTCGGTAAGCGCAGTGATTTGTTTGGGATCGATGCGTGCCATGAGGTGCTGATAGGGTTGTATGGTATGACCCAGCAGCATTGCGCTCGCATCCGCCCAGGTCAGCGGCGGGATAGCGAGGAAAATCTCGCTCAGGCTGGCGACCTGTGGCAGCACCGGTTTGAGATAAATAGTCAGTAAGCGGAACAGGTTCAGGCTGACCGTGCACACTTCATGCAACTCGGCGCTCGCGCTCGGATCCTTCGCCAGATCCCAAGGTTTTTTCTCATCCACATATTGATTCACGACATCGGCAAGCGCCATGATCTCGCGCAGTGCCTTGCCATATTCGCGCGCTTCATATAAATCGGCGAGTTCGGGCGCGGCTGCGGCCAAGCGCAAGACCAAGTCAGTGTCGCCAATCTGGTTCGCCAGCTTGCCGTCGAAACGCTTGGTGATAAACCCGGCGGCGCGGCTGGCGATGTTCACATATTTCCCGATCAAGTCGCTGTTCACGCGCGCGGTGAAGTCATCCAAATTGAGGTCAATGTCCTCCAGTGTGCTATTAAGTTTCGCGGCATAGTAATAGCGCAGCCATTCCGGATTGAGCCCTTGCTGCAGATAGCTTTCGGCTGTTATGAAAGTGCCGCGCGACTTGGACATTTTTTGCCCGTCGACGGTTAAGAAGCCGTGGGCGAATATTTTAGTCGGGGTGCGATAACCGGCGTATTTCAGCATCGCCGGCCAGAACAAGGCATGGAAGTAGAGAATGTCCTTGCCGATGAAGTGATACAGCTCAGTTTCCGAACCCTCGTTCCAATAAGCGGCAAAATCGAGGTCGCATTTCGCGCACAGGTTCTGGAAGCTCGCCATATAGCCCACCGGCGCGTCGAGCCAGACATAAAAATATTTGCCTGGTGCATCGGGAATCTCGAACCCGAAGTAAGGCGCATCGCGCGAGATATCCCAGCTGTGTAGGCCGCCGGAGAGCCACTCGTCCATTTTGTTCGCCGCTTCGTCCTGCAAGTGGCCGCTACGCGTCCATTGCTTCAAGAAATCGGCGCACTCGCCTAGCTTGAAGAAATAATGTTCTGAGGATTTTTTGACCGGCGTAGCGCCTGAGACCGCGGAGTAGGGATTGATCAAATCGGTCGGGGCATAGGTGGCGCCGCAGGCCTCGCACGAATCGCCATACTGGTCTTTGGCGTGGCACTTGGGGCATTCGCCCTTGATGAAGCGATCCGGCAAAAACATCTGCTTTTCCGGGTCGTACAGTTGCTCGATGGTGCGCACGTCGATCAGGCCCTGATCACGCAGCCGGCGATAGATACCTTGCGCCAACTCGCGATTTTCATCCGAGTTGGTTGAGTAGTAGTTGTCGAAGGCGATATGAAACCCGCTGAAATCGCGCTGATGTTCGTCGTGCATGCGCTCGATCAATTCTTCGGGCGTAATTTGTTCTTTTTCCGCGCGCAGCATAATCGGCGTGCCGTGGGTGTCGTCGGCGCATACGTAATGACAGGCATGGCCACGCATTTTTTGGAAGCGTACCCAGATGTCAGTTTGGATGTATTCCACCAAGTGGCCTAGATGAATACTGCCGTTGGCATAGGGCAGGGCGGAGGTAACCAGGATGTTGCGCGTCATGTAGGGGAGCCGGGGCGGGAAAGGGCGTATTTTAGCGGCCTTGTCCGGCACGTGCACCTGGCTTACGGTTTTAACCGCCTTGGCCTTGAAAAAACAAGGGTTATTCTCGTTTTTCGGAGCCAAAAAAATCCACGCCATTGGGCAAAAACATTTAAAATCGGCGTTTTTCCGAATTACCTAGGGCACTCGCCCCGTATCGCCCCCAGGATATCTTTTAGGAGCAGCAAGCAATGTCGATTTCCGAGTTACAAGTCCAGACCGCGTTGAAAGAAGCGATCGATCCCAATATGCAGAAGGATTTCATCAGCGCGAAGACCGTGCGCAATATCAAAATCGACGGCAATAATGTGACGCTGGATGTGGTGCTGCCTTACCCAGCGAAAAGCGTTCTTGCCGAGATCAAGCAACAGATCGAAGCCAAACTTAAAACGATTCCTGATGTGGGCAATGTGAACGCGGCGGTTTCTTCAAAGATTCTGTCGCATGCGGTGCAGCGCGGCGTAAAGCCGATACCGGGCGTACGCAATATTATCGCCGTGGCTTCGGGCAAGGGCGGCGTGGGCAAATCCACCACGGCGGTGAATCTGGCTTTGGCGCTGTCGGCTGAAGGCGCGCGCGTCGGCATACTTGACGCTGATATCTACGGCCCATCGCAGCCGATGATGCTCGGACTGGCCGATGCCAAGCCGGAATCGGAAGACGGACAAAATATGGAGCCGATGATCGGCCATGGCCTGCAAGCTATGTCGATTGGGTTCCTGATTGACGTGGAAACGCCGATGGTGTGGCGCGGCCCGATGGTGACCCAGGCCTTGGAGCAGTTGCTTAACAACACCAAATGGAAAGATCTGGATTACTTGGTGGTCGATTTGCCGCCGGGCACCGGCGACATTCAATTGACCTTGGCGCAGCGCGTGCCGGTGACCGGCGCGGTAATCGTGACCACGCCGCAGGACATCGCACTGATCGATGCGCGCAAGGGCCTCAAGATGTTCCAGAAAGTAAATATCCCCATCCTGGGCATCGTCGAAAACATGAGCCTGCACATTTGTTCCAAGTGCGGCCATGAAGAGCGCATTTTCGGCGAAGGCGGCGGCGAGCGCATGGGCAAAGACTACGATATCGAAATGCTGGGTTCGCTGCCGCTGGATATGGCCATTCGCCAGCAAGTGGACTCTGGCAAACCCACCGTGGTTGCCGATCCGGATGGACGCGTTTCACAAATCTATAAACAAATCGCGCGCCGCATAGCGGTGAAAATCGGCGACTTGGCGCAAGATCATTCGGCTAAGTTCCCGAGTATTGTGATTCAGAATACCTAGTCGTATGAGCATTAAATCCGACAAATGGATCCGTCGCATGGCGGCGAGTCACGGCATGATTGACCCGTTCGAGCCGGGGCAAGTGAAGCAGGTGAACGGCAAGCCGATTGTGTCTTACGGTACATCGAGCTACGGTTACGATATTCGCTGCTCCAACGAATTCAAGCTGTTTACCGATATCAACTGCACCATCGTCGATCCCAAAAATTTCGATCCGAAGTCATTCGTCGAAGTGCACGGCGAATCGTGCATCATCCCGCCCAATTCGTTTGCGTTGGCGCGCACCGTGGAATATTTCCGCATCCCACGCAATGTGCTGACCATTTGCCTGGGCAAAAGCACGTACGCACGCTGTGGCATCATCGTCAACGTCACGCCCTTCGAGCCGGAGTGGGAAGGCTATGTGACGCTGGAGTTCTCCAACACCACACCGCTGCCGGCGCGGATTTACGCCAACGAGGGCGTGGCGCAAGTGGTTTTTTTCGAGGCGGACGAAGAGTGCGAAACCTCGTACAAAGACCGCAAAGGCAAATACCAGGGGCAAACCGGCGTGACCCTGCCCAAGATTTGACCATCACGGATTTGAATACCAGCTTGATTCCTCTCACCGCTCCCCATTAGGAGGCGCTATGCGTTTTCGTTTTCCCGTATTCATTATTGACGAGGACTTTCGCACCGAGAACGCGAGCGGCTTCGGCGTGCGCGCACTGGCCAAAGCCATCGAAGACGAAGGCATGGAAGTGCTGGGTGTCACCAGCTACGGCGACTTGTCCTCCTTCGCACAACAGCAGTCGCGCGCCTCAGCGTTTATTTTGTCGATTGACGACGAAGAGCTTTCCGGCACCCCGGAACTGGCGCAAGAGGCCTTGGCGAATCTGCGTAAATTCGTGGAAGAAATTCGCTTCCGCAATGCCGAGATTCCGATTTTTCTGCATGGCGAAACGCGTACCGCGCGCCACATTCCGAATGACATTCTGCGCGAGTTGAATGGCTTTATTCATATGCTGGAAGATACGCCGGAATTCCTGGCGCGCTATATCGGGCGCGAAGCCAAGGCGTATCTCGATTCCATCGTGCCGCCATTTTTCCGCGCGCTGACGCATTACGCGGCGGACGGCTCCTACTCCTGGCATTGCCCGGGACATTCGGGTGGCGTCGCGTTTTTGAAAAGCCCGATTGGCCAGATGTTTCACCAATTTTTCGGCGAGAATCTGCTGCGCGCCGACGTGTGCAATTCGGTGGAAGAGTTGGGGCAAATTCTCGACCATACCGGTCCGGTAGCCGCTTCGGAACATAACGCGGCACGCATTTTTAATGTTGACCACTTGTTCTTCGTCACCAACGGCACCTCTGCTTCAAACAAGATGGTGTGGCATGCGACGGTGGCGCCAAACGATATCGTGCTGGTGGATCGCAATTGCCATAAATCGATTTTGCACGCCATCATCATGTGCGGCGCGATTCCGGTGTTCCTGACCCCGACGCGTAACCACTACGGCATTATCGGCCCGATTTCGCTCGACGAATTCCGCCCCGAGAATATCCAGAAAAAAATTGCCGCGCACCCCTTCGCCAAGGACATTAAAACCAAGCCGCGCATCCTCACCATCACCCAGAGTACCTACGATGGCATCGTGTACAACGTGGACACGATCAAGGATTTGCTCGGCAGCTATATCGATACCCTGCATTTCGACGAGGCTTGGCTGCCGCACGCGACCTTCCACGATTTCTACAAAGGCATGCATGCCATCGGCAAGGACCGCCCGCGTTCCAAAGATGCCTTGGTGTTCTCCACGCAGTCCACGCACAAGATGCTCGCGGGTCTATCGCAGGCTTCGCAAATCCTGGTGCAGGATTCACAGACCCGCAAGCTCGATTACCATAGTTTCAATGAAGCGTATTTGATGCACACCTCGACCTCACCTCAGTACGCGATCATTGCCTCATGTGACGTGGCGGCGGCGATGATGGAGCCGCCGGGCGGCACCGCGCTGGTGGAAGAGTCGATTCTGGAAGCGCTGGATTTTCGCCGCGCCATGCGCAAAGTGGATGCGGAATTCGGCGAATCCTGGTGGTTCAAGGTGTGGGGGCCGGAGCATCTGGCGGAAGAAGGCATTGGCGAGCGTGACGACTGGGTGCTGCGCGACAACGAGCGCTGGCATGGCTTCGGCAATCTGGCCTCGGGCTTCAATATGCTCGATCCGATCAAGGCCACGGTTATCACCCCTGGCTTAGACGTTGAAGGGGAATTCGCCGATTGGGGTATCCCCGCCGCGATCGTCACCAAGTATCTCGCCGAGCACGGCGTGATCGTGGAGAAGACCGGGCTCTATTCTTTCTTCATCATGTTTACCATCGGCATTACCAAGGGTCGCTGGAACACGCTGCTCACCGCGCTACAGCAATTCAAGGCGGATTGCGACGAGAACCAGCCACTGTGGCGCGTGCTGCCCGAGTTCGTGACCAAGCATCCGCGTTACGAGAAAATCGGTTTCAAAGAACTATGCGAACAAATTCATGCACTCTACAAAGAGAATGATGTGGCACGCCTGACGACCGAGATGTATCTGTCGGAGATGGCGCCAGCGATGAAACCGGCCGATGCCTTCGCTAAAATGGCGCACCGCGAAATCGAGCGAGTCGAGATTGATGATTTGGAAGGGCGCATCACCAGCGTGCTGTTGACGCCTTATCCCCCAGGTATTCCCCTGTTGATCCCCGGCGAGCGCTTCAATAGCACCATCGTGCGCTACCTCAAATTCGCGCGCATTTTCAACAAGCGCTTCCCCGGTTTCGAGACCGATATTCACGGGCTGGTCACTGAGGAAGGGGACGGCGACAAACGCTATTTCGTGGATTGTGTGGCCTAATCACCCCTACTGGGTAGGCGCAACACACCTCATCCCAGCTTTAAGTGTTGCACCTAAGCCATTGCAATAATTAAAAAAAGCCTTGCCAGGGGGCTTTTTTTGGTTTTAACTTGGCGATGAATAATTCAAAGCGGGCTTCAATACGGCCTGTTTTGCAAAATAAACCTTTGTGAACAATAAGTAAGCTAAAGGGTGCGAAGCGGATGCCGATAACAAAAAGTATGAAGCAGCTCATTACCCCATTTTTTGTTCTATTTTTCGCGATGCCGAATGCGCAGGCAGAGTGCCTGAAAGTACTTAACGCAGATCGCCTCGACTTTGGCGTCAAAACGGGTTTGCAGGAATACGATTGCAAACCGGTCGATCCCATCGCGGACAAAATCAAGCAATTCGATCCTTCCATCCTCCACGCCAAAGGGGATCCCGATCTGCGTTCCGCCATGGCGTTGATCCTGGATGAAAAAACCGGCGAAATCATCTACGCCAAAAACGCCGAATCGCGCACCCCGATCGCTTCCATCACCAAGCTGATGACGGCCATGGTGACCTTGGATGCACGGCTATCCCTGGATGAAAAGATTACGCTCACCAATGACGATATCGATCGCGTCAAAGGTACCCACTCGCGGCTTAAAATTGGCGCTCAGCTTACGCGGCGTGAATTGCTGCATCTGGCGCTGATGTCATCGGAAAATCGTGCTGCCGCCGCACTCGCACGCACCTACCCTGGCGGCGCCGTGGCATTTATTGCGGCGATGAATCGCAAAGCATCGCAGCTCGGCATGGCAAGCAGCCGATTCGCTGATTCGACTGGCCTACGTAGCGAGAACCAATCCACGGCGGAAGATCTAGCGCGCATGGTGCGTGCGGCGCACACCTATCCGATCATCACCGAATTGACTACCGCCACTTCTTACGACCTGCAAATGCCGATCTACAAGCGGGCGCGCGCGCTGGCGCAAAAGAAACTCGCAAATCGCAGTCGTACGGTGCGTACCTTGGCATTCCACAATGTGGCTTTCCGCAATACCAATAAATTGGTGAGCGATAAAGAATGGCAAATCGGCTTGTCCAAAACTGGCTATATTGCTGAAGCGGGCCACTGTCTCGTCATGCAAGCTACCATCGCCAACCAGCAACTCATCATCGTGCTGCTCGATTCTGATGGCAAATACACGCGCATCGGCGACGCGGTTCGTATCAAGCGCTGGCTTGAAAGCAGCTTTAAACCCACCAAGCGCGTCAGTTAACTTACTTTTCCTCTCGGCGTTCCCCGTTGTTTCGCATCACACGATGCGATGGTGTTCGGCAATCAATAGCTGATAAATATAGCTTTGTAGCAAGATCGTTTCCGCGCTGCCCAAGTCTTCAAACTCGACCCCGTGTACGTAAACCGCACCCCCCTCGTGTGCAGGGGTTTGGTGTTCGACGTTCTGAATCCGCACTTTCAAGTTCAAATGCGCCGCATAGTCATTCGGGTTGTTGCGAAACGCAAAGCTCAAATGCAGGTGCTGTCCTTTTTGCCCTAGCAACTCGTCCGATTCCACATGTGCGCCGCTGGTGCTGAGATCGGTAAGCTCCACCTCCTGTGGAAATTCTCGCCCATTCACCAATTTAGCTTTGGCTTTCAGACGCAGGCTGACGCGCAGCGCTTTACGAATTTCCGTGCATTGAATTGTGCTTGGGAATGCGAGGTGCATGTAATGCGCGGGGCTGATGCACACACGGATCACCGGGGCGATAAAAGCAAAAGCATTGGTCCCAGAAAACACTCGAACGGTCATGAGCGCGTCTTCCTCGATAGGGAGAGGCAGCCCATCTACGATCGGCGTCTTAACCAGCAAGCTTTGATTTCGCATGTACCCGATCAGAGTCGTGAAGTAGCGCGTTTTATCAGCGGACTCCATGCGCTCCAACTCAATCCGTTCACCGATTTGCAGATTCATTTCGTCGAATTCGCATGTAGCGACTTGCAGGTCAGGCTTTTCGGGGAACAAGGGGGGCGGGGGCATAGCATCCTTTCCGGTCGGAGAAACATTCCCACAGTATGCGGCACTGACTATAGGTTTCAATTTAAGACTGAGATCGTCTGGAAGACAAGCAAGGATAAGCAGAATTGGCGCCCCGAACACGAATCGAACGTGTGACCTATCCCTTAGGAGGGGATTGCTCTATCCACTGAGCTACCGGGGCGTAAGGCCGGGTATTTTAGCCGAAATCTGCGCCTAAGCTCTCATGCGCAATGTGCGGTGCTTCAACGCTTTTTCAAAGCAACATACCGTAGCCATGGGTTGGGTACGGGCTTAAAGTGCTGGCGTAACGAAAGCGTAATTTCTGCGAGCAAAAAACATGCAAAATAAGAGGTTGCGTGAAATATAAATCGCAATGACTTGTCGCGATAAGGCTTCTGCTTAGCCCGGCCGCGCACATTCTCGCCATGTGAAATATGCGAGTGAAATTGATCATTGATATTTTGATCCAGAGGCATAACAATGGGCGATCATCCCTTTAAATATGTACTTAAAAATAACATGAGCCTCACACAAGCAGATCTCGAACAACTTGCCTCTCAATTGGATCACGGCTATGCCGCGCTCCTCGATCAAGTGCGGCAAGAGCTTGCCGCCTCCGACCAGCAGCATTTTCAAGACCTCGCCGGACGCGTCCATGATCAAGGCGAAGCGTCGGTGGCTGACATGCTCGCCGATTTGGGCGCCACTATGATCGATCGACATATTCATGAAATGCGCGATATCGAGGCGGCCAAACGACGCATACAAGACCGGGTTTACGGCGTGTGCGTCGATTGCGGCGCAGACATCGGCTTGGCGCGGTTAAAGGCCTACCCCACTGCCCGGCGCTGCATCGAATGCCAGGGCGCGCATGAAAAACAATTTGCCCAAGCGGGCCATCCGAGCCTGTAGGCATAGCTACGCAATGAGCGAAAGGACGAGATAAGTCGCATGGTGGATGAGCTGCTGGCGCTGAAGGGGGTGAAGCTGGGAGTGGTGGTTGCCATCACCCTGGCGCTGCTTTGGATGAGCCATCGCCAGCCCGCCATCGCCCGCCACCGCGGTTGGACCATGATCATCATCGGCCTGGTGATCGTCGGTTTCGGCGATGCATTGAATCTCTACTCCACCACGCCGGCGGGCCAAGCCTTGGCTAGCGCCTATGTGTTGGATCTGGTGCGCTACAGTTCCTGGACCTTGGGTAATGTGCTGCTTGCGACCGGCTTCTGGCATTGGCTGCCGCTGGTGGTGGCACTCAAGGAGGCGAAAGAGGAATTGAAACAGGCGAACGAATTGCTTGAATCTCAAGTCATTCAGCGCACCGTCGAACTAAAATCCGCCAACGACAAGCTGCACCACGATCTGGAAGAGCGCAAACGGGTCGAGCAAAGCATTCGCCACATGGCGCATCACGATGCGCTAACCGGCCTGCCTAATCGCTCACTGTTCCGCGACCGCTTGACTCACGCCATGGCGCAAGCCGACCGCTATCATCAGAAGCTAGCCGTGATGTTCCTTGATCTGGATCGCTTCAAAGCCATCAACGACACGCTTGGCCACAATGTCGGCGACCAATTGCTTAAAATTGCCGCCGAGCGGCTGCGTAGTTGCGTGCGTGATTGCGACACCGTGGCGCGTTTGGGCGGCGACGAATTCACCGTGGTAGTCGAAGACATCATCGAGGATCACGATGCGGCGGCAGTAGCACAAAAGATTCTCGATACCCTATCGCAGCCATTCAATCTCTATGGGCATGAGGTCTTCATCAGCGTGAGCGTGGGCGTCACGCTTTATCCCAGCGACGACGAAAACGCCGACAACCTGCTACGCAACGCCGATTCCGCCATGTATCGCGCCAAGGAAAACGGGCGCAACAATTTCCAATTCTATGTTGCCGATATGAACGTCAAGGCGCGCGAACGTCTGATGCTGGAAAGCTCGCTGCGACGCGCCTTAGATCGTGGCGAATTCATGTTGTACTACCAGCCGCGGGTGGATCTATTGTCGGGGCGGGTCATCGGTGCCGAAGCCCTGCTGCGCTGGCGCCATCCAGAAATGGGCTTGGTGTCGCCCGCCGAGTTCATACCGATTTTGGATGAAACCGGCATGATCATACCGGTGGGTGATTGGGCCTTGCGCGAGGCCTGCCGCCAAAACCGCGAGTGGCAAGACATGGGGCTGCCGCCGATTCGTGTGGCGGTGAATTTATCCGTGCGCCAGTTTATTCAAAAGGATTTGGCGGACACCATCATCCGCGCATTGGATGCCGCCGGCCTTTCCGCCGAGCATTTAGAATTGGAAATCACCGAGGATTTATTTCTCGAGCACAACGAGACCAACATTATTACACTCGCTCGGCTCAAGAGTATGGGCATCCATATTTCCATCGACGATTTCGGTACCGGGTATTCTTCCTTGTCTTACCTCAAGCGGCTGCCGATCGACACGCTCAAGATCGATCAATCCTTCGTGCGCGATATCGGCACCGACCCCGACAACAAGGCCATCGCTTCCGCCATTATCGCCATGGCCAGCAGCCTGCGTCTGAATGTGTTGGCGGAAGGGGTCGAGACTGATGAACAGCTCGCATTTTTGCGTGCACAAGGCTGCAACGAAATTCAAGGCTTCTCCTTCAGCCATCCGCTCCCGGCGCAAGAGTTTGAGCAACTGCTGCGCGAAGGGCGGCAGATGCGTCTGCTGCAAGGCCTCTCCGGCTACTACGTCAATACCGTCAGCAGCCCACCGCTGACGCACTAGACCAGTACTTTCATCAAGCCTTTCCAATCATCCTTGTCTGCGCTTTAGTGTGCCTTGGCATCGTTCGGCCAAATATCCACTTTCAAAATAATCCCAAAAAAAATTTATTTGCGCTGCTTTGTTGAAAATACAATCGATTTAACATTTTTATCAAGTTTTATCTCTTTGAAATAATTAAAAATCAATTATTACAAAGGAATGACCCAACTTTAATCATATAGGGTAATCCCGAAGAGTTATTGATTTAACCAATAAATACTAGTTGAAAAGGACTATTTGCAGGAGTAGATTTGGATTTACAGAGCGGTAATCGATAAATAAAATTTATCTATCGAATATCGCTACTTATGCATGTAGCTGAAGAAAAATTAAGTAAAGAGGGTTGGGCAATAGCAGACAACAGTAAGGAGACCGGCATGGAACGACGGAGCTTTATCAAGTTGGGTGGTGCGAGTTTAGCCAGTGCGGTGCTGGGATCTGGGTTATTGAGTTGGGTGCCACGCTCGGAAGCGGCGACCATCAGCAAGACGTTTTACATCACGGGCGGCACCCTCACCATGCCGGACGGCGTCGGGGTGTATTTCAAAGGCTTCAGCAATTCGGCCACGGGTTTAAACGTTCCAGCCGCGTCGATCATTTGCCAGGAAGGCGACACGCTCAGCATTACCGTGGTGAACAAGCTTGCAGTGACGCACAACTTCGTCATCGGCGGGCTCAAAGCCGGTGACCCACCGCTCGCCAGCACGGGCGATATCCTTAGCGGCGCTAGCAAAACCCTCACCTACACCATCCCGACCGGCAAGGCGGGTTCGTATTTGTTTTATGACAACAAAACCAGCTACAACGTTTTCCTCGGTTTGCACGGCGGCTTGGCGATCATGCCGGCGGGAAAATCGAATCAGCTCTATTCCGGCAGCCCAACTTTCGTCAAACAGCAGTTCTGGATTTTCAACGACATCGACCCGGCGCTGAATAGCGCAGTGCAGCGCAACACTGTGGTGCCTACGACCTTCACGCCGCGTTACTTCACCATCAACGGCTTGACTTCGCTGCCCCCTGGTGCGGTCGGTCATGGCGATCCCACACGCGATGCGTTGTACGACACGCGCACGCGCCTGGCGGGCTTTGTCGGCGATCGTACCCTGGTGCGCATGCTGAGCGCGGGCATGTGTTCGCATGCGGTGCATGCGCATGGCAACCATTTCGAATGGCTAACCGATCGCGGCACGGTGCGCTCCTCGGTGTGGAAGAAGGACACCCTGTATCTGCGCAACAAGCTGGGCAAGATCGACGCCATCTTCCCGTTTGAAGCGCCGCCCGATGCCTACCCGCCCACGACCCATGGACATTTTCCGATGCATCTGCATGATGAAATGTCGCAGACCGCAGGCGGCGGGATGTATCAATTCGGCTCGATGACCGAAATCGAATTTCTATAAAAATTTAGGAGAACAACATGGGAATGGGAAATGCATGTTATGTCTATCCGGGCGCGCCAGCGACACCGGGTATCGTTACGCCAAATGTGATCTTCAGTCGTGGCATTTACATGAACGGCTCGATGCGCTTCGACGATGGCAACTCAGTCACTATCTGGGGTTTCACCGATCTTGCCGCCGGCCAGGGGCAAGCGGACGGGATGGGGGGCGGCTCCTTCCCTTCGCCGGCAATGCGCGTGACCGAGGGCCAGATCGTCCATACAAAACTCACGGTGGGTATGATGTGGATGCATACCATTCATCATCACGGCATCGAGCCCAGCCAAGAGAACGACGGCGTGGGACATCTATCCCAGGATGTGACCAACGGGACGTATACCTACCAATGGCGTCCGAAGAACGCGGGGACGTATTTCTATCATTGCCACACCAACACCCCGCTGCATGCAGAAATGGGCATGTATGGCGGCCTGATCGTCGATCCGAAGCCGAACCCGGCCGACCCCGTCGGCACCAAGCGCGCCTTCGCCAACGGACCGATTTACGATGTCGAGGCGATCTGGGCGGCGGATGAGATCGATCCGGCTTGGCATACGCTGGAGTGGGCCGCCGGCACTTGCGGCGGCGATGTGGGGCTGAACAACCTGAACCCAAAATATTTCATCATCACCGGCGTGGATGGTAAGACCTCAGCGCTAACCAATCCGGGCGTAGCGGTGAACATGGTCAAAGGGCAAACCCTGCTGGTGCGTTATATCTGCGCCGGCTTCCATCCGCAAAAGATCGACTTCGGCGGGCTGACCGCGAGTGTGGTGGCTTCCGATGGCCGCCCCTTGCCCACACCGTGGCAAACCGGATCGATCGAGGCGCATTCCGCAGAGCGCTTCGATTGCATCTTCAAACCAACGATCACGGGCACCTGGACCGTGACCATCAGCTTTTACCATTGGCGTACCGGTGCAGTAATGGGGACGGCAAAAACACGCATTACTGTTTCCTAAGCGTCACCAGCAGCAAGCGCATCAAGGGGGGAGTCGTATCCCCCCTTTTTGTTGTCAACTCTGGAATAATCAGCCAGGATGTTTAAGCCTTGCAGTTCAATATGAAACGAGCGGTATTCTCACTGCTGATCGCGCTGTCGATCGGCGCCTTGGGTTATTGGATCGGCCAGCGGCATACCCCATCTTCTTCGACTCCACAGCCGATTGCATCCGGCATCTCGCAAAAAGCTTACGTGTGCCCAATGCATTCGCACATCGTGCAGGATCATCCGGGCACCTGCCCCATCTGCGGCATGGATTTGGTAGCGGCGAACGAAGCCAGCGGCGCGGCGGCAAACCAGATACACGTTGATACCGCCACCCAACAAAAACTCGGCGTGCGCATCGCCAGCGCGGAACGGGCAGCACTGACCCACGACATTCAGACTTATGCCACGCTGGTGCCCGACGAAGGCACCGTGTTGCGTATCACACCGAATATTGACGGCGTGCTGACGAAACTGCACATCACGCGCGTCGGCCAGCACGTGGCGCGCGGCCAAGTGCTGTATGAACTTTCCTCGCCGGATGCATTGACGCTGCAGAATGAATACATCGACATCTCGCGGCGCGGTGCTCCCGCGTTGAAAATGGCCGAAGACCGGCGCGAGCAGAATCGCAAAGCACTAGCAGAAGCGCAGGTTCAAGACCCGGCCGCGCGCGAGCAAGCAGAACGCGACGCGCGCCAAAGCGAAGAGCAGCTGCAATCGATTTTGCAGCCCTTAGCGCGCGACCGCGAGCGCACCGCGCTGCGCTTGCACCAAATCGGCTTCACCGACGCCATGCTGGCGAAGCTGATAGAGACGCGCAAGGCGATAGCCGTGGTGTCGGCGCGCGCGTCGCAAGCCTGCGTGGTCAAAGAGATCATGGCGCGGCCCGGCATGGCGGTGAATCACGCGACGGAGATCATGAGCTGCGTCGATACCTCCCGCACCTGGCTCGAAGTCGTGTTGTATCCCGATCAATTATCCTGGGTGCGCGAAGGCGATGCCGTGACGGTGGAATTTGAAACCGGCGCACCGATCAAGACTCGCCTCAGCGGCCTCAATCCCTTAGTCGATAACGCCACGCGCACCGTACGGGCGCGTATACCGATTACAGCCAGCGCCAATTTGGGCGAGTACGCGACCGTCACCATCCATGCCGCGCCGCGCCAAGTGCTGTCGGTACCGAAGAGCGCGGTGATGCGCAGCGGGCGCGGCAACTTCGTCATGCGCGCACTGGACAAGGGCCATTTCATGCCGGTTAAAGTCACCACCGGTATCGAAAGCACCGAGCGCATCGCCATCCTCGATGGCTTGGTAGAAGGCGATCAAGTCGTGGTCAACGGCCAGTTCCTGCTCGACGCAGCGGCTTCGATTGCCGATGCGGCGCAGCGTCACACCCAGAGCAACAGCCAAGGGAAATGATCTTCCCGTATGACTGAAACATGATCGCCCGCCTCATCGACTGGTCTATCCGCCATCGCCTGCTGGTGTTGATCGCTTGCGCCGTGCTCGCGATCTGGGGCACCTTCTCCGCGCGCCATACCGCGCTCGACGCCATCCCCGATCTGGCCGACGTGCAGGTGATTATCAAGACACCGTTCCCCGGCCAGCCGCCGCAGATCGTGGAAGACCAAGTCACTTATCCGCTCACCGCCACGCTGCTTTCGGTGCCGGGTACGCGCGCGGTGCGCGGCTTTTCCATGTTCGGCGAGTCGTTCATCTATGTCGTGTTCCGTGACGGCACCGACCCGTATTGGGCGCGTTCGCGCGTGCTGGAATATCTGTCGCAAATGGCGGGGCGCTTGCCCGCCGGTGTCACGCCGACCTTAGGGCCGGATGCATCGAGCGTGGGCTGGGTGTATCAATACGCGCTGGTGGATCGCAGCGGCAAACGCGACACTTTTGAATTGCGTGCGCTGCAAGATTTTTTCCTCAAGTACGAGTTGCAAAGCGTGCCCGGTGTGGCCGAGGTAGCGAGCATCGGCGGCGCGGCCAAGCAATTCCAAATCGAGATTGATCCCAATCGCCTCGCCGCTCATGGCTTGAATTTCGAAAAAGTAGCGGAAGCGGTGCGCGCGGCGAATCAAAGCGGCGGCGGCTCGGTGATAGAAATGGCGCGCGCCGAATACATGGTGCGCGCCAAAGCGTATCTCAAGAACATCGCTGACTTGCGCCAAGTGGTGGTGGGGCAAGATGCCAACGGCTATCCGCTGAAGTTGGCGCAAGTCGCGAGTATTCAGCTGGGACCAGAGGCGCGGCGCGGCGTGGCCGATCTCGATGGCGAAGGCGATGCCGTGGGCGGCATCGTCGTCATGCGCTATGGGCAGAACGCGCTCGATACCGTGTCCGCCGTCAAGGCGCGGCTGAAAGAATTGCAAGCCGGTCTGCCGCCCGGCGTGGAAATCGTCACCACCTACGACCGCTCCAACCTGATTCGCCGCGCCATCGATCACCTGCGAGAAAAGCTGGTGGAAGAGTCGTTGGCGGTAGCGTTGGTGTGCTTGATCTTCCTGCTGCATTGGCGCTCGGCGCTGGTGGCCTTGGTCACCTTGCCGCTGGGCATCCTTACTGCTTTCATCCTGATGCAGGCGCAGGGCATCACGGTCAACCTCATGTCGCTTGGCGGCATCGCCATCGCCATCGGCGCCATGGTCGATGCCGCGATTGTGATGATCGAGAATCTGCATAAGCATTTAGAGCGCGCCGGCCCCGCACCCGACTATTGGCAAGTCACGCGCAACGCAGCGGTAGAAGTCGGCCCGGCGCTGTTCTTTTCCTTGCTGGTGATTACCGTATCCTTCCTGCCGGTATTCGCGCTGATCGGGCAAGAGGGCAAGCTGTTCGCGCCGCTCGCTTACACCAAGACCTATGCCATGGCGGCAGCGGCGGGTCTCGCCGTCACGCTCACGCCGGTGCTGATGGGTTACTTGATTCGCAAGGGTGTACGCCGCGAGTTGGACAACCCGCTCAACCGCTGGCTGCAAGCCGTCTACCGGCCGCTGCTGCTATGGGTGCTGGAGCATCGCACGCCGACCGTCATCGTCGCACTCGTATTGCTCGCCACCAGCGCTATCCCGCTCGCGCGCATGGGCAGCGAATTCATGCCGCCGCTCAACGAAGGCGACCTGCTCTACATGCCGACCACGGTGCCCGGCATCTCCATCGACGAAGCGGCGAACCTGTTGCAGATCACCGACCGCCTGATCAAGACCATACCCGAAGTGGAGCGCGTGTATGGCAAGGCCGGCCGCGCCGACAGCGCCACCGATCCCGCGCCGCTCTCTATGCTGGAAACCACCATCCTGCTCAAGCCGCGCAGCCAATGGGCGCCGGGCACCACCATCGACGACGTGATCCGCAAGCTCGATTCCACCGTGCACCTGCCGGGGCTGACCAATGCCTGGGGCTACCCGATCCGCACCCGCATCGACATGCTCTCCACCGGCATCCGCACCGTGCTCGGCGTAAAAGTCAGCGGCGCCGATCTCGCCGGCATCAGCGCCGCGGCCAATCAAATCGAAGCCGCGCTGCGCGACGTGCCCGGCACCCGCGCCGTGTTCGCCGAGCGAGCGGCGAGCGGGCGCTATATCGACATCGAGGTCGATCGCTTCCAAGCCGCGCGCTACGGCGTGAGCGCGATGGATGTGAAGCGATTGGTGGAAGGCGCAATCGGCGGCGAAACCATCACCACCGTGATCGACGGCCGCGAACGCTACTCGGTCAACCTGCGCTACCCGCGCGCCTTCCGCGATTCGCTCGCGGCGCTGCGCGCCAGCCGCGTCGTCGCCATGAACGGCGTGCACGTGCCGCTGAGCACACTGGCCAAGATCAGCGTCACCGACGGCCCGGCGGAGATCAAAAGCGAGAACGGGCGCCTGGTCGGCTATGTGTTTATCGATCTCGCCACGCGAGACATCGGCGGCTACGTGGCGCGCGCCAATCAAGCGCTGCAAAAAATAAAATTAGCACCAGGCCATGCCTATAGCTGGTCGGGTCAGTACGCCGACCTGCAACGCGCAAAGGAACGCCTCGCCTGGGTTATCCCCGCCGCGCTGCTGCTGGTGTGGGGCCTGCTCCTCGCCTATTTCCGCGACTGGCGCAAACCTCTGCTCACCCTGGCCTGCGTGCCGTTCGCGCTGATCGGCGGCCTATGGCTGACCTACCTGCTCGGCTATCAGCTCTCGGTCGCGGTCGCGGTCGGCTTCATCGCCCTGGCTGGTGTAGCCGCCGAATTCGGCGTGGTGATGCTGCTCTACATCGATCAAGCGCTGGCCACGCGCCCGCAGAGCGCACTCACCCCAGCCACCATCCGCGACGCCATCATCGAAGGCGCGCTCACGCGCATCCGCCCCAAGATGATGACCGTCGCCGTCATTGTCGCCGGCCTCTTGCCCATCATGTGGAGCCAAGGCGACGGCGCCGACGTGATGAAACGCATCGCAGCACCCTTGGTGGGCGGCATGATCAGCGCGCCGCTGATTTCTTTGTTTTTGATTCCTGCGTTGTATGGGGCATGGTTGAATCGGGGGAAGCGATCCTAAGCGGCTAGTCATGGTTTGCTTGTTGAATGACTGTTCAGCAGCAGCAGGAGCGGAAGTTCAGGTGGTTTGCGGCGAACGTCTCATGTTCGGCCTTTACTGCCGCTGGAGTCGGAGCTGACGAGAGGCCGGAGTAGTCTTGGTTGCTGACGTTGGCAAGGCGCTCAAGCCGAATGGCCGCTTCCGCCATCGGTGGGGGCAGCCCCCGCCCCTTTTCTGCCCTTCGAGTAAGAGGGAAGCAGACGTTCAACGCAGCCGTTCAGGTGCGATGTGCCGCAGGCACAGCGTCACCTGCAACGGCTTGTTATATCTCGGCCAGATCGAAAGGAAGATCAAACTTTGCGTGCTCCGTGATGTCCGCATCGAAGGATGCCCAATCATTTCTCACTACTCGTTTCGCGACGTAATGAGCGGCCATTAGCGAGAATGCGCCGCTTACAGTTCCAAGATCGGTGACAAATTGACGCACTCGATCTGTGTCATCTCTGCCGTAAGACAGATAGATTGCATCTCGATAGTTGGCCTTCCCTCGGTAGCGAAAAGCCTGAACCAGAAAGTTCACGTGAGCCGGTATGAGCTTCGCGTCTCTCAGCGCCTTCGCAGCGTTTGACCGAAAGCTGTTGAATCCACCTTGCTTGTACGCAGCACTATCTTTGACCTGTTCCTCGATGCGCCATTGTTCATATTCGGCTGTACCCTTTAGGTAAGAATAGGCCGCACCAAGCGCCATTTCACGATCTGTTGGTTCGAGGTTCAGGTCATGTGCATTGCCGCCCCTCAGATTGCGCACCACTTCCTGCGCATGAGAAGGTGTTATGTCTGAAATACTGAGATCAAACGGCGGCTTGGCCAGCTGAGCATCCACCAGTTCAGATTGCCAAATCTTTCCCGCAGCTGCGTGTGTTTGCGGATCTGTGCCGGAAGACGCGGCAAGCA
Organism: Pseudomonadota bacterium; assembly: GCA_038042985.1. Classification (GTDB taxonomy): domain Bacteria; phylum Pseudomonadota; class Gammaproteobacteria; order Burkholderiales; family Thiobacteraceae; genus RBG-16-58-11. Next base: position 61,030 of record JBBTCZ010000017.1, on the reverse strand, counting down.
TTGCTTTGGCGGCGTAATACGTCGCGTAGTACCAAGCGATGATTGCAGAGCGGACGATTGGATATGGGTTTTCAATCTCTTCCATGCTGTCGATTGCACTCACGTTGTGCAAGGACATGGTGAGACATTCGTAGGCTAGTGCGTCAGCTTCCTCGTTGGCGCGTCTTCTTTGAACCGCTTGGTAGAACTGTCTAAGGTCTTCGTGCGAAAAATGGTTCTCTGTGAGGATTGCTAGGCCGCGCATCCAATTCACAGTGCCTTGGAATGCGAACCGAGGCTTCGGTTGATCCCCATGGGTAAACAGTTTGTTCAGTAGCCACATAGACGGCACCAAGAAATATAACGTGAAGGTAACCGGCCTGCCGCAAGCGGCAGGCCCGAGCGACCGAAGGGAGCGGTGTTAACCGACATGTTATGCCGCGCCCAAGTATGGCTGGAAGCGAGCCTTGAGTTCACGGTTTTCCTTAGCGAACCAGTCTACGAGCCCCTCCACATTCTCCTCGGCGGTGGCGTACTCACGATCATGTGGATTGTTCTGCCCACCCGCAATGCGGTCGACCAGCCTCTGGAGCTTCCACGCACCATTAACGAAGGCCTTGGCCTTCTCCTCAACATCCGGCATGTCCAGATGGCCGTGCTGCTCGATTTCCCAAGTGAAAGTATCAATGCACTCCGTGAGCTCTCGGCTTCGGTTCACTTCGCCCATGTGATAAAGCGTCCAGTACGTCGAGCAGTACTTCGAGAAGTGGTGCATTGACTGGAACACCTGTAGCCGCAACGGGCGGCGGCTTTCGCGAACCGCGATGAGATTGGCGCGCTCTGCAGCTGTCCTTTGCCCGCGCGCGTAGATCGCCGAGAGAACGGAGATCAGCAATGCAATGACTGCAATGACGTCGGAGACCTTGATGTCTAGCTCAAGCGGCATAACAACTATTCAACAGACCGGCCGGTCAGTACTATTGAAAATCGCAAAACATGTCGTTGTGCACCAACCGCATGATTCATTGTGGATGCTCCGAGATTGTCTATCCGCATAAGTGATAGTAATACGGATCGATGATCGAGCGACTGCTATTGGAAAATTTCTCGACAGTCCGAAACTGGCACACGACTGCCTTGGGGGGGCTGGCGCCGTAAAGGAGCCATTCACCGATTCACGCATTTCTTCCATCGTCGGCTTTCGGCAAGATTTGGGAACCGCGGCTGTGTGCCAGAAGCGGACGCCTGAGCAGTTTCCCTATATCGGTCATTGAGCGCCACGGTCTGTAGTTCACAGCCATAGCTGACCATTCAAAACGTGGGCATAATGCATTTGTCTTTGGTCTCCTTTTGTATAACGTAATAACTGGACCGGAGTTCAAATAAATCGATAATGATAATCATCAGGATAAGACTCTATGGCGGCCGTCTCTATATTAATAAATGTCCGTACCCATGGGCCTCTTGATTAACTGTGGAGATCATGATTCCGAACACTCCGAAACCGCTATGCAAGACCTGCGCTGTTCCGTTCACCATTGAGTGGCGGGAACTTGAGCAACCCATGTCCTCTGTGGTCGCAAAGTGCCCTGCATGTGGCGCTATTGGGGTATCACACATCTCTTCCGCCATTGCCTCCCGAGTAGGAAGTTTCAGGCCCGGAAGCGAAAATTCCATGCTCGCCCTGTCGGCGATCCTGGACGCATGCAACAAGGCCAAGATCGGCGAGTGAAAGCATATGCTTCTTGCACAGCGCCCCAAGATCAGAAACCGCACAATCAAACTCATCGGTTCCTCTGTCTGCCCTAATAGCCTTATCCATCAGGAGTTGAGCTTGTTCTTGCTAGCGCATATCTCCAGCCCAACGCTCCACCTGACCGGCCAAAAGCTGCGCTTTTGTCCGTCAGGTGAGCTAGCACGTTATGCCGCAAACTAAATGACCGCACTTGTTTTCGCACTCCAGCCAGATCAAATCTGCATTGCCATGGACACCTTGGTTGTCGGTGCAGAAGACAAAAGACCAATGAGTTTTCAGCGCAAGTTCCTGTCCCTTGCCGAGAACAATCTGCTGATTGCTGGCACTGGCCTTGCGAACCTCATCAACGGATGGTTCACATACATTTCGTCGCTTTCAGACCTAAGCGATATAGATGATCTATATCTGTTTGCGCCCAATGTCCTACAGGCGTCTGTAGCGGCCGCAGGCGGTTTAGGTGAAATTACAACCACGCTTTATCACTTCGGCTATTCAAAAATTGAAGCCAGGTATGTTGGGTATGCTTATCGCTCGACAGCCAATTTCCAATCCGAAAGGCTGCAATATGCCTTGGGCTTTAAGCCGCAGGTGCGTGTGGAAGCACCCGAAAACATAGAGTTTCCGAGATTTATGATCGAAATCATTCTTGAGCAGCAGCGCCAAGATCTATTACTGCCAATTGATCAACAAGTCGGTATTGGGGGCGAAATCGAGTTTGCAGTGTTGGCGGATGGAAGCACAAACATTGAAACGGTCCATCGCTTTGCATCATATGAAAGCGAGAAAAAGTACATAGAGTGCCGTGAAAACGCATAACACTTCAGCCGAGAGGGACAGCCATACATGAAGTACGAGCAAATTGAGACGCTTGAGAAATATCTAAGCAGCGTTGAAACCGCACTTCTACGAGAGGAAGGCCGATCTCTTGTCGCGTATCCCAAGGAAAGTGTCTTGCCTTGGAGCGCCGAACAACTTGATGCTACAAATCAGAAGATCCTTGATGCTGTGTCTGGCTCCGCAAACGTTTATGCAATCTTCACAGCACCAAAAAATTCCAGCACTTTTTCGCTTAGGTACATAGGCAAAACAACTAGGAAGTTGGCACGACAAAGAGTCCGCAATCATTTAATCAAGAAGAACGAAAAAACTGGGGCAAAGCTCCAAAATATAGTGACGCATGTCCAATCGGGCGGACAGGTAAAAGTGGCATGGCTAAAAATTGAGCCTGAGTCTCTTCGAAATTACGTAGAAGAAGAGCTAATAAAAAAGCACACGGAAGCTGACTGGAATCGTGAGAATGCATAACAAGTTCGTCAACCGAACCGCCAAAAAGCTATGTTTTTTGCCGTCCGGTTACGTCCAACGCTGAACGTCCGCTTTCCAAAATTCATCTGTCAGCTTCGGGTCAGTAGTGTGAATTCGCCGTTTTCGAAAGCTGCCATCCAGCTTGTATTTCTAACCAACGACTGGTGTGCGGCGCATAGCAGACCTGAGTTGTTCATAACTCCACCGGCAGCAAAGGCCGAACTTCGGACGGTCGAGAAGTTTCCCAATAGCAGTCATTCGCGTCTTCCAAACTTTCAAGCGCTTCCCTCCCGTTCAGTTTCGACCTTATCATGTGTCTACAACGGGTGAAGTCCAGACCCTAGCAAACAAAGGATGCGAATCCGGGAGCATTTATGGCTGAACCAGTGTCCCCAAACCCACTTCAGGCTGGTCTGGTGGAAGACCAGATGGCACAACCTTGCACGCTGGTGATATTTGGTGGCGGCGGCGATCTGGCTCATCGCAAATTGCTGCCCGCCATGTATAACCAGGCGCTGGACGGTGCCTTACCAGCCAACTTTGCCGTGTTGGGCGTCTCGCTCGAGGGGATGGATGATGTGTCCTACCGCGAATTCGCCCGCGACGGTATAGAGCGTTTTTCGCGCCAGCCGCTGAGCCCTGGCCACTGGCGGGATTTCGAGCGTGCATTGCACTTTCAGCAAGGCTCTTTTGACGATCCGGAGATGTATGTCCGCCTGAAACAGCGACTAGAAGAAATCGAGCCGGCGTTCGGGATCCCGGGCAATCGGGTCTTTTATTTAGCGATCCCACCGGCGCTGATCGAAACCTGCGTGGAAAATCTCAACGCGGCAGGGCTGGTAAATCCTGTCGGCGGCAACTATCCGTTTTCTCGGATCGTGGTGGAAAAACCAATAGGCCGCGACCTGGAAAGCGCACGGCAGATCAATAATGTGCTCGGCGCCAACTTCGACGAAAGCCAGATCTACCGCATCGATCACTACCTAGGCAAGGAAACGGTCCAAAATATTCTGGTGATGCGTTTTGCGAATTCAATATTCGAACCCCTGTGGAACGCCAAGCACATCGATCATGTGCAAATCACCGTGGCCGAAGAAGAAGGCGTGGGGACCCGCGCGGGATATTATGACCGCGCCGGCGCACTTCGCGACATGGTGCAGAACCACATTCTACAACTGCTCACGCTGATCGCCATGGAGCCGCCCTGGGCGATGAAGGCCGATGTCATTCGGGATCATCGGCAGGATGTACTCAACTGCCTGCGACCGATCACCCGAGAGACCATCGATCAATGTGTCGTGCGCGCGCAATACGGGCCGGGGTTCCATCATGGAAAGGATGTGCCGGGCTACCGGCGCGAGGAAGGTGTGGCACAGAATTCCACGACCGAAACCTATGTCGCCCTGAAAGTGTTCATCGATAACTGGCGCTGGGCCGGCGTGCCTTTTTTTATTCGCACAGGTAAACGGATGCCCAAGCGAGTCAGTGAGATCGCCGTGCATTTCAAGAGCATTCCGCCCATCTTGTTCAACGCCGATTTGGATAATCCCTTGGAGCCGAACGTCTTGGCGTTGAGCATCCAGCCGAATGAAGGTATGTCGCTACGAATTGCGACCAAGTTGCCGGGCCCCAAAGTACGCATCTACCCGGTGAAAATGGATTTTCGCTATGGGTCGACTTTTGGCGACCAGTCGCCGGAAGCCTACGAGCGTCTGATACTCGACGTGATGGCCGGCGATGCGACGCTGTTTATGCGGCGCGACAGCGTGGAGACATCCTGGTTTTTTATTGATGAAATACTCAAGTTCTGGGAAAGCAGTCGCACGCGCTGGCTGCCTGAATACAGCGCCGGAACCTGGGGGCCGCTGGAAGCCGAGCGTTTAATTGAAAATGACTATCACAAGTGGCGGATGCTATGAGTGAAGGGGTGCGCACGCAACTCCAGTCGTACCCGCCACACAAGGTCAGTGTCGCCCGTATTCAAGATGAACTGGATGGGCTGTGGGAAAGTCTTTATCAGAATTTGAGCGACGGCAAGGCGGTCACCCGGGCCTGCATGTCCAATTTGATCATCTATTGCGACGATGATGAACAAAGCCGGGAAATCGAACAGGCCATTCCGGCTATTGTTCAGGTACATCCGGCGCGGGTCATCGTGCTGACCGGATTGGGCAAAACCGGCGAGCCGGGTATCGAAGTGTTCGTTTCCGGGCATTACGCTACGCTGGCCAGTGGTTGGCAAGTCTGCGCCGAACAGATCCGGGTCGTTGCCGACGCCGACTCCAGCCGGCGCTTGCCCTCGGTGACGCGTGCGCACCTCGTAGGTGACTTGCCCACAACTTTATGGTGGGCTTCCCAGCAGCCGCCGCCGTTCGCCGGAAAGTTATTTTTCAAACTCGCCACCATGTCCGATCAAATCATCTACGACAGCATTGGATGGACCAGTCCCGTCCAGGGTATGAAGGCGATGTCGCGCTGGGTCGCCGCTGAGCGCAGTGAGCACATCATCTTTAATCTCGCTTGGCGGCGCCTGAAACCCTGGCGTCGCCTGCTCAGTCAGGTGCTTGATCCGGCTGTGCAACCCGGCGCGCTGGAGAGTGTGTCGATGGTTACCATCGAACATGGCCCCCATGCCCTGGCAAACGCCCTGTTGCTGCTTGGCTGGTTGGCCACACGCCTGGGCTGGCAACCCATCAGCGGTAAGGTTTTGCCCACCAAGAAAACCATTTGGCAGTTCAATGCCGCTGGCCATCAGTTCCCCGTGACGGTCACTCGCCTTGAGCAAGGTGAGCCTGCACCGCACAAGGTGCATTGGTGCTGGCGGGACACCACGGGAGAACACAATGCCGTATTTGCGCTCCTCGGTGACCAGCGTCTGGGTATTGTTGAAGACAGTTCAGATGTGCCGGTTCGTGTGATTTCCGCGCACGAGCTTACACGTAGCGCACTGGTCTCGGCGCAACTGGCGCATCGCACGCGAGATAAGTTGTTTGAAAGCGCACTAGAGATTGTGAATAGCATGACTTCGATGTTAGACGCCTGAGAGTGAAAGATAGCCGGGGTCTTGCAATCTCGCATCTAGCCAGTACAACGTAGTCATTCGCCTTGGGCCGTGTTGGGCCGGGCCAACATCAGCAAGTCGATTTCCTTCAGTGCCGCGCGATACGCGGTTTTGGGTTTGATCGGTTTAATTTCCACACCCCGTACCGTGTCAGCGTCTCTTGCTACCCCCAAGCTGTCTACGCATCCGTGTGCTTTGGTTTGTATTTGAAAACAGCCCGGATGATGCCGTGGTCGTTGGTGCCATCTTCTTTGTGCTTGTCGAAATTGAGATGATCGTTGTTCACCACCATGCCATCGAATAGCCAAATCCGGTTCCGGCTGTTGTCGTAGAACTCCTGGCTGACCAGGATATGATCGAGCGACTCGCGGATATCCTGATGAACATGGGTGTAATAAACATCGCGCGTGTCGCGGTATTCCTGCAGGGTTTGCACGGTATAGAGCGCGACATCGCCGCCGCCCACCGAATCGCCGACCAGGTATTTCGGTTGCTCGGTCAGGATATTCTGCGTGTTGCTGTGTTGGCCGTCATTGATGTCGCCGAGCACGACCACCGGCGTATCGTTCCCTTTCATCTGTTCCGTTAATAAAAAGCGCAGCGCGGCGGCTTCGGCAGTGCGGCGAATGGTCGAGAGCGCGGCGCCCAGCGCGGTGGCGTGTTTGCTATAGCTGGTCTTGTCGGCCTTGAACCAAGGCTCCGTTTGCACTTTGGTCGGGCCTTTTGATTTGAAGTGGCATACATAGACATGAACATCCGGGACATTGGTGCGCGGCTTGATCGTGAAATGAAGCACCGGCCGGGAAAAGCCGCGAATGTTCACATCGATCGCGGGCGTCTGCGGATCGTCGCCGCTGGTTTTGAGTACGAACTTGTCCGGAAATGCGCTGATCCATTCCGGCTCGCCGCTGAGCAAACCCTTGCGCACAATCGCCGCGCAGGTAATCTTGCCGCCATTGGCATCGGGCGGCGTCAATAGGTCGTATTCATTCGCTATGCCCGCGGCGTTGAGCGCTTTGCTTAGCGAGGCGGCGTGCCACAATTCCTGAAACCCGAAAACGTCTGATTTCAAAATCGTCAGTTGCCGCGCGGTCCAGGCTATCTTGAGATCATGCTCGGTCTGGTTCCAGCCATCCGTGTCCGTATAAATTGCTCGGCCGGGTTCGTTGAGGTTGTACAGGTTGTACGTCGCGATACTGAGTTCTTTTAGGTTCATCGTCGATCCTCCGCTTTGTCGCGCCTGAATGTATTGGTTGTATATGACCTGATGGAATGGCTATGGCTACCATATCGCGATGGTAAGGAAAGCGAAATGCTGGTTTTGGCCAGACAGCTTTACTTGCGATGACATGGATTCAACATAGTCAATGGGCGACGCTTTGCAAGTGCCATGTCGAGCTAGCCGACCAATTTTTGGCGAAAAATAAATTACTTAGCGATTATCTGGAGATGTGAAAGTGGCTTGGCGCTTTCTATTGCCACGTGAAGTAATTAAATCCAGCGCCGAACGCGCGCTTTATATTGCACGTATTCATCACCGAAACAATCCAGCAACGCTTGCTCTTCGCGGCTGATAAAACGCAGCGTGACGATCCACACAAAAAAAGGCGGCGCCATGAACGAGAGCAAGCTGCCAAAATAAATGCACACACCCAGCAGCGTGATGAGCATGCCGAGGTACATCGGGTTTCGGCTGACGCGATACAGCCCTTCCTGCGCCAGATAGATGGCGTTACCGCGCGGGTCGATCGTAGTTTTGTTTTTTCTAAACCAATTTGCGGACCATAGGTTCATCAACATGCCGCCGGCAATCAGCACAAAACCAAGTGAATGAAACGGTGTGCTGATCAGTTGCGGCTGGGGCAAAGTGTAGTGCAGCGCCGCCATCGTCATGATGAGCAGCAAGGTGAGCAGCGGCGGGTAGAATTTTATTCTGTTCATATTGGGAAAATTTACGCTGAGCATCTTGGCGCTAACATAACCGGGCCACATAGCGCGCTGCCCCTAAAAACACAAATTGTAGTTGATGTTGACGCGCGCGATACGACATGGGAATCCAGCCGTCAGGGCGATTCGTACCCTGGCTTGTCAGCAATCGTGTTGTTTGCCCGCTTCCCGGCCCACGGCATGCGCCGTGGACATGAATGCCAGCAGCGCTTTCTAATGCCAGGTATGCGGCTGGGCGAAGTGACAATGTGTCATATCTTGCAGCAGCTCGCGCAAGTGCTGCGTTTCTACGTGAATCAGGCGCTCGTGATCGCCGGCTTCCAGGTAGAGATCGGGCTGGGCCAGCAGGTCGTCTTCCCACACCATATCCACCCCCCAGACAATGGGCAAGCCGGGAGCGACGCCTGGCTCGCAACCGTCAAACAACATGCGTACGGTATCTTCCATCGCCAAGCGGAACGGCTTGCCGTAATCCTGGCTCAGCTTACCCAGCCGCACCTGCTCGTCGGCCGGAATCATGGCTGCCAGGTAGCACTCGGGCGCCTCCAGTATTACTGCCTTGACCAGGCGACGGCTGCCGATACCGGCAGCCACAGCCGCCTGGCGGCTGGTGGGGGTGTGCCTATGGGCGATCACTTCAAACGGTACGTGATGATCGGTGAGGTATTGCGTCATGCGGTCGATGGCGTTCATTTGATTCCCCTTTCATGCGGAGATTGCAAATCAAGCCCCTTGCAGCAGGCCTGCCCTATACCTGTTTTATAGCACTTCGGCGGAAATTTACTTCCCCCGATTACCCCGCACCCGAGCCACACATTAGGTGGGGTGCGCCGGAAAAAGGGCAAAGGGTCAGTCCCCGGATCAACCTTCGTCGTGCAGAACGAAAGCTTTTTCCACGGTAAAGTTGCCGACACCTTTGTAGTTTGTCATCGTCCAGCCATGCGCTTCCAGATACGCTTTCATCTCTACGAGCATGTGCGGATTGCCGCAGAGCATCACACGATCTTGCGCCGGGTCGGCTGCGGGAAGGCCCAGTTTGGAGAACAGCGCACCCGAGCGGAACAAGTCGGTGACGCGCTCGGTGGTTTCGAATGCTTCGCGTGTCACCGTTGGCACATAGAACAAACGGTCATTGCTCAGCGCATTGATCTCATCCCGATACGCTAATTCACCCTGTGTCCGCACGGTGTGCACGAGGATGATCTTCTCGTAATGCTGGTACACCTCCGGATCACGAATCAGGCAAACAAATGGCGCAAGCCCGGTTCCGGTCGAAAGCAGGTATAAATTGCGGCCGGGTAGTATGTATTTGAGCGTAAGCGAGCCGGTGGGCTTACTGTTGATCAATACATTTTCGCCTTCGCGCACATTCACCAGCAGGCTGGTGAAGGGACCATCCGGCACATGGATGCTGAGAAATTCCAAATAATCGGCGTCGTTGGTCGAGACGATGGAATAGGCACGCGCGATGAGCTTACCTTCGTGCCGAAGACCAACGGTGACAAACTGCCCATTCTCAAATTGGAAACCATCGGGCCGGGTGGTCGTGAAACTGAAGGTCTTGTCGGACCATTTGCGGATCGAGATCACGCGCTGTTCGGTGAACGGCATATTATCCGGGCACGACAATGGCAGTTTGATGCCGTTGCTTGAGCCACAGCATGAAGAGAAAAGTGGTGACAGCGCCGCTGGCCACCGCCAATTGCGTGCCGAAGGTATCTGCAACGGAGGCGACGAGCAGGCTACCAATCGGCATGGCGCCCAGCCCGGTGGTGGCGATGAGCGCAAGCACTCGGCCGCGCACGGCCAGCGGCACGGTGAGTTGGATGCGCGTGTTGAGCGAGATCGCGCCGTAGGTAAAGCCAAAGCCCGCCATCGTGAGCAGGGGGAGGGCGAGCGCGATGTTTGTGGTGCTGGCGAATGCGGCTATCAGCAAGGCAGCGATGCTAAATGCGATGAGCGTGGCGCGGGGCAGATCAAGGACCGGCCGGCGTAGCGCGATGGTGAAGCTGGCCGCAAGCGAACCTAAGCCGGAGGCGGCGAATAAAAATCCGTAATAGGACGCATCGCCCGCAAAAACTTCCTTGGCGAAATAGGGCAGCAACATAATATAGGGCGAGCTGAGCAAGCCCACGCAAAAGAAGGCAAGCAAAAGCGTGCGTGTCTCCGGGTGGCCTGCGGCATAGGCGAAACCTTGCAGCAAACCTGGCTTATGCGCGCTGTGCGCTTCGCGTGCCGGGCGCATTTTGGCGAGGATGAATATCAGCGGCAGGCTCGCCAAGCCATTCAATAAAAAACACACCCATTCGTTCGCCAGCGCTAACACCATGCCAGCCATTGCCGGGCCGGCAAAACGTGAGACGTGGAAGGCGATTGCGTTCAGCGCCACCGCTTTTGGCATTAGGGCGCGATCACCGACGATGCGCTGTACCAGCGCGGGCCGGGGGCCCGCATCGAGCGCGCTGATGAGGCCAATGCCCAGCGCGCAGGGCAGCAGCAATGCGATGTTCATTAGCCCTGCGGCGTGTAAAACCGCCATGCTCAGGGCGAGCAGAGAAAACAAACCTTGCGTCAGCATGACCAATTTGCGCTCGTCGAAACGGTCGGCCAGCCAGCCGCCGACCGGGCCCAATATCAGGTAAGGCAGCATGGTAAGCGCCGCCACCACACCCAGGATAGTGACCGACCCGGTGAGGGAATAGGCCAGCCAGGTCACCGCCACACCTTGCGCCTTATTGCCGAGCAAAAACGCGGCTTGGCCGGTAAACCACCAGCGGTAGTCGCGGTTTTTTAGAATGGAAAAAGCAGTTTGATTCATGCTTAAAGTATACCGAAATTATCAGGATTTAACGCGTTATAACGATTGTTTAAGCATTTGAATTAAAGACGAAATCCATATTGTTTGGAAGGAAATTCAGGTTAAAGAAATAGGGTTATCGAGCCGTAATAAGGAGAGGATTAGATCGAAACCGTCTCACGTAGTGCGACTCAAATTAAGTAATGCTAAAAAAAATTCCGATTAAACAATTACGCTTGGGCATGTTCATTCAAACGCTAGGTGGGCGCTGGATGGATCATCCATTCTGGCGTTCCTCATTCAAACTCACCAAAGCAGAAGATTGGCAGGCGCTTATAGAAAGCGGTGTGCCCGATTTAGTGATTGATACCGACAAGGGGCTGGATGTCGAATCCGCACCAGCACCCAAAGCAAAATCCACTGCGCCTGCGCCGGTGGCGCAGAAGGAAATGCCACCGCCCGTTCCGCGTGTGTCATATGACCGAGAGATCGAACAAGCAAAGCAGATCCAGGGCAAGGCCAAGCTTGCGGTGACAAATTTATTTAACGAAGCGCGCATGGGTAATGCGGTCGACATCAGTGCGGTTGGCCCCTTGGTGGATGAGATCAACCAATCGATCGAGCGTAACGCTGGGGCGCTGTTGTCCATCGTGCGTTTAAAAACCGTCGATGATTACACCTATATGCATTCGGTGGCGGTGTGTGTGTTGATGACATCACTCGGCAAGCAGATGGGGCTAATCGGCGAGGAACTTCACCAAGTGGGCTTGGCGGGCTTGTTGCATGATGTGGGCAAGATGGGCATGCCGCTGGAGGTATTGAACAAGCCGGGGAAACTCACCGATGCGGAATTCACTGTCATGAAAAACCATCCGATGCAGGGTTGGGAAATTTTAAAAAAAGCACAGGTGAGCGATGCGATTTCGCTCGACGTGTGTTTGCATCATCATGAAAAAATGGATGGCAGTGGCTACCCCGAGCGACTATCCGGCGATGCGATCACCTTGCATGCACGCATGGGCGCGGTGTGTGATGTGTATGATGCGATTACTTCCGAACGGCCTTACAAACACGGATGGGATCCGGCAGAATCGATCAAGCGCATGGCAGAATGGCGCAACGGCCATTTCGATGAGACCGTGTTTCAGGCCTTTGTAAAAACCATCGGCATTTATCCCGCCGGTTCGCTGGTACGCTTAAAATCCGGAAGGCTGGCGGTGGTTACCGATCAGTCGGATAAAAGTCTGCTTACCCCCCAGGTCAAAGTATTTTTCTCGACCAAATCGAATGCCCCGATCAAAATGGAAGTGATCGATCTGGGCCGTTCGCAAGATGGAATAGAGGGGCTGGAAGACGTCGTGAAGTGGGGTTTTGATTTGAAAAAGGTGATGGGGTTCTAACCTGCCAGATGTCGCAATTGCCGTGTGGCTTGGTTTGCCGATTTGGTTTTTTCCGTTTTACCCGCGCCTGATATGCCGTGCTTGAGAAATGCAGGTGCACCCCGCGCGCCACTGCCTGTGTAATCCTGTGTCAGCGCAAGCGTGGCTTCTTCACTCGAACACCCCATATTCGTCACTAAACCCGCGTGCACCAAATCGTACAAACGATCGAGCGCGATCTGGTGCGTTTGCCGGGTTTCGGCAAAGAGCCAATCCGCGAGCGATAAAAACCGCGCAAACGGGGCATCGCCCAAGATCAGCGCCAAGGCGGCGGGGAATCGCCCGGAATTCGCGATCATGTCCCAGTAACGCGCAAAGCGGGTCAGGCGCTGCATGGTGGGGAAATCGATGCAGTCGGTTGCCAACACGGTATAGGGGGGATACGGGCTATAGCGCATGCCGTACGTTTCCGTGTGGCGCACGATGGGCGTGCCGCGCAGGCGTTTCAAAATACCGACCTGGATCTCATGCGGATTTAATGACACCAATTTATCGAAGCCCACGCCGAAACTCGCCATATCTTCACCCGGCAGACCGATGATTAAGTCGACGTGGAGGTGCGCGTTGGAGTGCGCGCGCAGCCAGCGCAGATTGTCCGCAGCCTTGGCGTCGTCTTGGCGGCGGCTGATGCGGCTTTGCACTTCGGGGTTGAAGGTTTGAATGCCTGCTTCGAATTGCAACGTGCCCGGTGGAAAGCGCGCGATGAGCGTTTTAAGGGTATCCGGCAGATGATCAGGGATCACCTCGAAGTGCACAAAGAGTTTGTCATCCAAACGCGCGAGGAAAAATTCCAAGATGCGCGCACTGGCCTTGATGTTGAGATTGAAGGTGCGGTCTACAAATTTAAAAGTGCGCGCGCCCCGCGTATAGAGCTGAGCCATTTCGGCCAAGAACAAATCCAGATCGAACGGCCATGCGGTTTTATCCAGCGCGGATAAGCAAAACTCGCACTTGAACGGACAGCCGCGCGAGGCTTCTACATACAAAAAGCGGTGCGCGATATCATCATCGTTGTAGAGCCGGTAGGGCAGCTTAATGTCGGACAGCGGCGGTTGTTCCCCGGCGATGATTTTTTGCTCAGGCTTCTCTCCCGCGAGCAATTGCCGGCACAATTGGGCGAAGCTGACATCGCCCCAACCTGTGATCACATAATCGGCTAGTTTGACGATGGCTTGCTCTTCGCACTCGTAGCTCACCTCCGGCCCACCCAGTATCACGATCACTTCAGGTGCGACGCGCTTTAACATCGCAACCACTTGGGTGATCTCCTGCACGTTCCAGATATAAACGCCGAAGCCGATGATCTTTGGGTTATCCGCGAGTAAGGCCTCAACGATATCCGCCGGCTTATGCTGCAAGATGAATTCGATGATACGCGCGTCAGATTCGAGCTCGCCCAGATTTGCCACGAGATAGCGTAAGCCGAGCGCGGCGTGGAAATAGCGGGCGTTGAGGGTGGTGAGGAGGATGTTGGACATAATTAGGCCAAGGCCGGCGAACGTCTAACTTGCTGCAATAGATCGTTGTCGGTGATATGGATTTTGTGGTGGTCGATGCTGAGCAAACCTTCACGTTCTAATTGCCCCAACGTCGTGGTCACGGTTTGCCGCGTGGTGCCGATCATATCGGCAATCTCCTGATGGGTTAGCACAATATCCAGACAAAGACCTTGGGGTGAGGGAATGCCGCAACGCGAACCCAATTGCAGTGCCATTTTTAATATGCGTGTGCGCACGTCGTCGCTGATGAGATTGATGACCACATCGCCCAGTACACGCAGCCGGCATGCCAGCACTTGCACGATGACAAGCGATGTTTTCGGGTGTGTTTCGAGAAAGGCGGTGAAATGCTCTTGGCGGATGCACAGCACTTCGCATGCATCGCAAGCTTGCGCGCTGACTACGCGTCCGCCGCCGCGCGCCGCTTCCGCTAAACCGAATAGCTCGCCAGCGAAGCAAAACCACAGAATCGCTTCTTTGCCGACAGTCGAAGGTTGATAAATTTTGATGCGGCCTTTTAACAGCAGGAAAACATATTGGCTGGCTTCGCCAGCGCTGAATATAAATTCGCCCTTGGCGTAGTTTTGCACCTTACCCAGGTGAAACAGGCTTTCACGGTCGCTATCGGGGATGCGTGACAGTAAATCGGCTAAGGCGGTCTGCATAAATACCATTATTAATCAACAATCTGTTAGATATGTACGTAGGTTAGGCGAGGTGCTACTGCTGATTCTATCCCGCGCATGAATTGTCAGCTAGCTGACATACAGGCTGCTTATGGCGGCATTTAATGCGCTGAGGCGAATCGCGTGAAAACTCAATTCGCTGTTATCAAAAATAGGGCCCGAAAATTGGCCGATGACTATTCAATAACGTGCTTAGGAGGATGAATAATGAACAAGCAATTCTTATCACTCACGGTTCGTGCAGGGCAGGTATTAGGGGGACTTGTTTTAGCGGCCTGTTTTAGCGCGGCTTATGCAGGGGATATTACGCCCAAGATGCAGCCTAAGATTGATGCCTATAAAAAGCAGGCAGCCGCTTGGGCAGCCGATCCGGCCATCGTCAAAGCGGTAAAAGACGCCAACGCGCAAGGGCCGATTCCTGCGATGGGTAATGCCAAGTGGCGTGAGTTGAAAGAGGACGACCCTATCGTGAGTGGTTTTGTCACCAGTGCGACCGGGCAGATGCTGACCAAATGGATGACTGCTGACGCCAAGAGGATCAACAAAATTGTGCTCTCCGGCAATAAAAGCCAACGTGTCGCCTTCACCTCCATGCCCGCGGTTTACATCGGAAAGGGCAAGCCCAATTTCGACGAGGCGTTTGATGGCAAGCTATGGCATCAAGGCGAATCGAAGCCTGACCCCAGCACCGATATTGATACCGTACAGATTGCGGCGCCAGTGAAAGACGGGGGAGCCGTGATCGGTGTATTGCTGGTGAGTTTGACCGCAGCAAATCTCAAGTAAAGAACCTAAAAAAAACAAATAGGGGGCAGCATGAGCGAGAGCACGCAAGCGGGATTTTTTGGGCGGTTTCGAGAAAATATAATTCAATCGGGCCTTTCGCCCACGAAATCTGTCCTGGGGTTTTTTCTAGCCTGGGCGGCATTCTTTTTTATTTTATGGGTAATGCCCTTGCCTGAAGGCTTAACGCTCGCAGGGAAAGCCACGCTGGCGGTCGTGGTGTGGGCTTGCATTATGTGGATCTTCGAATCCATGCCAGTAGGCATCACCGGTATGTTGATCCCCATGCTGCTGGTACTTGGCGGCTCAGTGGATAAATTTCCCAAGGCGGCGAGCGGCTTTACGACCCCGGTGGTGTTTCTGTGCCTGGCAGCGTTTTTATTTGCGGCTTTGATGCAGGCGGCGGGCCTGGACCGGCGCATTGCCTTAAGCCTGTTAAACAAAGTGAAGGTGAAAACCGTCAATGGCGTGATCTGGGCTATGTTCGGCGCGAATATTTTGCTGTCGTTCATCATCCCCGCAGCAAACGCGCGTGCGGCGACTTTGCTCCCAGTGGTGAACGGCATCACTAAGCTATTCGGGGATACGCCAGAAGAGCAGGCGGGCAAGAAGGCGATTGTGATTCAAACCCTGGTCTACGGTTCCATGATCAGTGGCATGTGCATCATGACGGCACACCTGCCGAATTTAGTGCTGGTGGGTTTGTTCGAATCGGAATTGGCGCTGAATCTGTCTTACGTCGATTGGTTCAAACTGCAATGGCCCTATCTGGGCATGTTCGTATTGACGCAATGGTGGATACAGCACTATTTCAAGACGCGTACGGTGGGCATCAAGGGTGGTTTCGAAAGTGTACAGACCCAATACAAAGAGTTGCCCAAGACCAGCCAAACAGAGTGGCTGATTCTGGCGGTGTTTGCCTTTATTGCCGTCATGTGGGTGACGGAAGACTGGCACAAAATAAAATCTCATAATTCCGCGCTGATCGGATTATCGATTTTGTTTCTACCAGGCTTATTCGGTTTCAAGTGGAAAGAAGTACAAGACCGTACCATTTGGGGCACGTTCTTGTTGCTGGCCGGCGCGCTGTCGATGTCTGCCGCCATGGGTGCTTCAGGGCTTGCACTTTGGTTGTCGGATATCATTCATCCGATCGCAGCAGGGCATCCGTGGTGGATGATGTTGCTGATCCTGATGGTGGGTACGCACATCATCCGTCTGGGCATGCTATCGAATGTGGCGGCGATTACCATGCTCGCGCCGATTCTGATTGCCTTAGCCCCTAAGCTAGGTTTGCATCCGGTGTCGTTCACCATGCTTGTCGCGGATACGGATACTTTCGCGTATATCTTGCCGACGCAAATTACCGCCGCCGTGATCGCTTATAGCAGTGGAACATTTACCATGAGCGATTACGCCAAAGTCGGTTGGGTCTCGGTGTTGATCGCGATTGCCTACGGCATTCTGATCATGGCGCCGTGGTATGCCTTCATGGGTATCCCCGTATGGGATCCGGCAGCGCCTTGGCCATTTAAGTAAATCGATCTTGCCTGGCCAGGAGACTGGCCGGGCTTTTTTTCGTCATCAATACTTATCACGAAGCAGAAGAGAGCCATTATGAAAAAAATGACCAATGAAGAATTGAAGAAAACACTTGGTGATTACACTGCCCCCCCCGGTTTGTACGCCCTGACCAAGGATATGCCTTTCTTGGGATCAGTCAGTTGCAATGTCGAAACCATCGTCGCCGGTTCCTGGCAGGAGATCGTGATCGACTATACGCTGGGCGCTTCCGGCATGGCCGATGGGTCTTGGTTTAAAGCGACTTTCCGCTTTTACTCCGACTGGGCTTTGTTCCAAAACACCGAGCCCTCGGGCGCTAACTTTATTTCGGCTGAGTATCATGCCAGCCCAACGCTGCCGGGCCAGAGCCCCGCGACCGTGCAGAAGCTCAGCGTGCGTTTCGACCAGAAGGGCCATGAGCGTCCGTTTCAAAAGGCAGTGATCGTCGATACCTTCGATGGTTATCTCAAGGCGGGCGATCACATCGTTATTCGTTTAGGCGATCGCCGATTCGGCGGCGCGGGAACGCGCGTGCAAACTTTCGTCGAAGAGAATTTTAAGATTCGCTGTTATGTTGATCCGCTCGGCACCTCGCGCTTTGCTGCGGTCGGCGATGATCTGGTGATCCAGATCGTACCGGGCGCGCCCGCGCAATTGCAGTGGGCGGGGTCGCGCATTGTGCGTAGCGGTGAAAAATTCCCCTTGCGGCTGCGTGCCGAAGACGAGTGGGGTAATACCTGCCGAGATCGGCCAGAAAAAGTCGTCATCAACGCAACCTTGGATGGCAAGCCCGTATATGAAAAAACCGCGAACCTGGCGGACAAAAACTGGGCAGTGTTGCTGCTGGAAGATTTGCCGACACAGCAAGCGGGC
This sequence comes from Pseudomonadota bacterium, assembly GCA_038042985.1. Lineage (GTDB taxonomy): Bacteria > Pseudomonadota > Gammaproteobacteria > Burkholderiales > Thiobacteraceae > RBG-16-58-11. The sequence goes on along the minus strand of JBBTCZ010000017.1, from coordinate 43,342 downwards.
GAGTTGGTCATCACCGCGCGCATGCTGGAGCATCCTTGGGTTAAGCCGCAGACTTTCTATGTGACCATTGATAAGGCGTTGAAGACGCCGCGCATTTACTACTGCGATTTGCATGTGCACTCCGAGGACACCATCGGCACTAACTCCACGCGTTACAACCTGACCTATGGCCGCGATGTCTCGGGCCTCGATGTGCTGGCTTTCGCGCACAATGATTTTAATATCACCACCGAACGATGGAATAAAACCGTCGAATTGATTCGTCAAATTTCCCAAGACGGCAGCTTCGTCGCCTATCCCGGCACCGAGTGGTGCGGCAGCTCCTGCGCCGGCGGTGATCACAACGTGATCTTTCTTCATGACCAAGATCCGGAGTTTCCTTATCTCAAGACCGGCGAGCATGTGCGCTCGGTGGATTGGAACGAAGACACCAAGGGCGGCGGGGTAGAGCCCGGCGCTTGGCCGCTGGAAGAACTCTGGGCGGCGTATGCCAAAGACCCCGAGGGGCATTTGTTGATCCCGCATGTGGGCGGCCGACGCTGTATTCTGGATTGGCATTATCCGAAGCTGGAGCGCCTGATCGAAATTGGATCGAGCTGGGGCCATTTCGGCTGGTTGTATCAGGAGGCAATGGAGCGCGGTTACAAAATCGGCGCCACCATGGCGGGCGACGAGCATCGCGGCCGTTGCGGTGGCGGCGTGCCGGGCACGGCGGTGTTCGGCACCAAGGGCGGCATGGCCGGCGTGATTTCACCGTCGCTCACGCGCAAGGATATTGCGACCAACTTGCGCGCGCGCCATACTTTTGCGTCTACAGGTGAACGCACCTACGGTTTAATTAGTTGTGGCGATCACATCATGGGCGATGAGTTCACACACAAAGGCCAGGCGACAATTGATTATCGCTTTCTGGGCGATAGCGGCTGGGATGAGATCGTTGCATTGGATCACACGGGTGAAATCTGGCGTCGTGATTTGCAGCAAGAGCTAGGTTATTCCGAGCGCAAGGTGCGTTTTCGCTGGGGTGGGGCACGCGTTAAGGATCGTTACCGTTGGGCCATTTGGAAAGGGACGGTCACCATTACCAACGCGGTGATCAACGATTTCCAAGGCCTGGGTTTTGAGCATCGCGAAGAAACCTGCTGGCGTGAAAGCGCGACCACGATTGGTTTCAAGAGCGATACCTACGGCGACGTGGACGCGATCGAGATCGATGTCTCGCATCTCAAGACGGCGAAAATACGGGTTGAGGGCACGATCGATGGTTATGTGAAGGTGGGCGATCCACTCAAGGGCAATCCCTTCGTGCACTGTCCGACATTCTCATGGGAAATCACCGGGGCGGAACTGCTCGAGGCCGCGCGCCTAAAGAAAGATTTGCCAGGCGTAGAAATGTTTCTTGGCTTTGAGCGCATGAGCGATTTGCCCGCGCCGCGTGAAGTGAGCGGAACACTCAACATCGATCCGCACAATGGCCCGCACGGCCACCGGCCGGTGTATTTCTTTGGCCGCCAGGTAGACGATGCTAAAGTATGGACCTCTGCATTGTTCATCGCATTTGAATAAGGGAGGCGCGGCGCGCGATCGAGATGGGTAAGCTACTTTGGCCAGAGGAATCGGCGCGCGCCGCGCGCGGGGATGAGCCGAGATTCGCGCAGCCCGGCTCTAATATCTGTCTGGACTTTCACGGCGACCCGGCGCATGCGCAATTGGTGGTGTTCTCCGACGGCAACCACCATATGGCTTTGGAACAAGCGCTGCGCGCCTTCGCCGCGAAGCACCCCGAAGTCGGCGAGATTTTCTACACCACCACCCCGCCGCGCGTAGCGCTGCAAATGCTGCGCGCCGGCTGCCTGCATATCGGCAATCTGCGACTCGCAATTGCGCCGCATGTATTCATCAGTCCGCCGCAATTACTGGATCCGCTGGTAGCGGAAGGGCGCATGACCGAGCATGTGCCGTTCATGCGCTGCCGGGGCGTCGTGCTGCTGGTCAAGAAAGATAATCCGAAACACATTGCCGGCGTGGCCGATTTGCTGCGCGACGATGTGCGACTGTTTTTATCCAATCCCATCACCGAGAAGGTGAGCTATCAAATCTACACTGAATGCCTGCGGCGCTTGGGGATGCAGCATGGCTTGACGCTGGATTTTCTGGCGCATGCACCGGGACAGCCCAACCCCAATAAGCTGATTTACGGCGAGGCGATTCATCATCGCGAAGCGCCCCAGGCAGTCGTGGATGGGCGCGTCGATACGGCGCTGGTGTTCTATCACTTGGCGCTGCGCTACCAGCGCATCTTCCCCGAGCTATTCGATTTTGTGTGGCCGGAGGGCTCGGTAGGCGAGCAGTCGTGCGACATCAATTATTTCAACGCCGGCCTCATCGGCGATGGCGGCATGTGGGGAAAGCTACTGCTCGATTTTCTGTTGAGCGATACCGTCAGCCAAATCTACCAGGCGCATGGCCTGTTACCCGCTAAAATTTAATTTCCACCCGTGCAACACGCTTGACTACGCTGTTGTTGAATCGGCGGACAGGGCACGGTGCCGTAAGAACAGTACACACAACAATCGCCCGCTTTGGGTTTGAGTACTTGATGGCAATTCGTGCACTCATAAAACCACTGGCACGCATCGGTGGGCATGGTTTCAGTTTTGCTGAAACCACAGTGCGGACAGGTAATCGTGGAGTCGGGAATAATCTCACTCACTTAGCAGCTCCCTTGAGCGTGGAAGGGTAGCCGGCATCCGTGGTGGCTTTCATGAGTTTATCCGGGGTGGTGATCGCGTCTTCGTAAGTGACTTTGGCTTCGCGCGATTTGAATTCCACGTTCGCCTTTTTTACGCCATCCACTTTTTCCAGCGCTTTTTTCACGGTGATCGGACACACCGGGCAATCCATTCCGGGCACCGCGAGGGTGACGGTCTGCACTGCGGCGAGTGCGGCGCCGCTGGCCAGGGCAAGCGCAATGCTTGCAATGAGGTTTCGCATATTCATCTCCTAATAAAAATACGGGGCAAACCAAGGGAAAACCAAGAGCGCGCTAAGCGGCAGTATGGTGATCCAAAATAGCGCGCGCTGCCGCGCGATGATCCGGTCGTCGGCACAGGGCTGATCGGCTGCGCATGCTTGCGGCGCGTGGTAAAGCTTGCGCCATGCCAGAGCGAGAAAGATCAGCGTGATCAATACAAAAATCGGGCGCAAGGGCTCAAGCTTTGTAAGCTGCGCCACCCAAGCGCCACCGATGCCGAGCATCAATAGCACGAGCGGCAGGACGCAGCAGGCCGAGGCGCCGATAGCGGCGAGTGCACTGGCTAGGAGGGATTGCTTCGCGTTCATCAGTCATCCTTTATCAAGCAATGACGCGAAGGATAAACCCCGTACTGCAGTACGGAGTCAAGCGGGGCGGGATAAAATTACTGATCTAGAGCCAGCAGTATGGTTATATATCAATTAGATATCGTGGCTATTTAGTAGAATCCGCATTCGTACAGACTGCTTTAGCATGTAATAATGTTCTGCAAAGCTTTGCGCCTAGCCCTTCCTTCTGGAGGTTGTTTAAGCATGAAACAGCACGCCCTTCGTTTATTCGCCGCTCAGCGCACGCTCGCTGTGCTTTCTATGCTTGCGCTGAGTTTCCTCATCGGAGGGTGTAAACCGTCAAGTTCACAACCGCATGGCGGCATGCCACCGCCCGAGGTGGCGGTGATGACGGTTGCACCCGTTGCCGTGCCAGCCACATTCGAATACGTCGGACAAACTGCGGGCTCGCGCGAGGTCGAGGTGCGTGCGCGCGTCACCGGCATTTTGCAAAAGCGCAATTTCGTTGAAGGCGAGCGCGTTGCGCAAGGACAATCGCTGTTTAGTTTGGATCCGGCGCCATTTCAATCAGCACTGGCGGCGGCCGACGCAGAGCGTGCCGGCGCGGAGGCGCGGCTGACGCAGGCGAAGCACAATGCCGCGCGCCTGAAGCCCTTGTACGCCGCCAAAGCCGCCAGCCAAAAAGAATACGATGATGCGGTTTCCGCTGAAGCGATTGCGGATGCCGAACTCAAAGCGGCACGCGCCAAGCTTGACGATGCCAAGCTCAAACTCGGCTATACGCGGGTGATCGCGCCCATATCCGGTATCGCTGGCCGTGCGCAACGTTCCGAAGGGAATTACATCACGGGACCGGATGTGTTGTTGACGTCGGTGTCCCAGATCGATCCCATGTATGTGCTGTTTGGCATCTCCGACGAGGAGCGCCTTAAACTCAAGCGGGAAGTGGATGCCGGGCGTTTGACGCTGCCCCAAGACGGCCAGTTTGCGGTCACCGTCAAACTCGCCGATGGCCGCATTTATGATAAAACCGGGAAACTGAATTTTTCCGACGTACGCATCAGCGGCGATACCGGCACCAGTGAAACGCGTGCGGAATTGCCGAATCCAGCGAGCGTGTTGCACCCCGGCCAGTTTGTGCGGGTAACGCTCACGGGTGCGCAACGTCCCAACGCCATCCTGGTGCCGCAACGCGCGGTGTTGCAAGGCCCCCAGGGCCGCTTCGTGTATGTTGTCAACGCGCAGAATCAGGCGGAGGCGCGCCCGATCAAGGTGGGTGATTGGTCAGGCGACTCGTGGCTGATTGAGAGCGGGCTACAGGCGGGCGATAAAGTGATCGTCGATGGCGTGATGAAAATCGGCCCCGGCGCGCCGGTGCGCATTGCGGATCCCAGCAGCGCGAAACGCTAATAGACGCTTAATATGTTCTCGCGTTTTTTCATCGACCGCCCGATTTTTGCCGCCGTCCTCTCGATCTTTTTAGTCATCGCGGGGCTGTCGGCCATGCGCACGCTGCCGATCGCGCAGTATCCCGAGATCGCGCCGCCGGTGGTGACCGTCACCGCGATTTATCCCGGCGCGTCGGCCGAAGTGATCGAGCAAACGGTAGCCGCACCGCTGGAAAACCAGATCAACGGCGTCGAGCACATGCTCTATATGAGCTCGACCTCGACCTCCAACGGCACGGTGCAGATTCAAGTCACCTTCGATATCGGCGTCGATATCGATCAGGCCGCGCTCAACGTCAACAACCGCGTCAAACAAGCCGAGCCGCGCCTGCCTCAAGAAGTGCGGCGGCAAGGCGTGACAGTGGAAAAGGGTTCTTCCTCCTTCTTGCAGGTGCTGGCCTTCTACTCTCCCGACGGCCGTTACGACGATCTGTATACCTCAAATTATGTCCTGCTCAATGTGCTGGATCAGTTGAAGCGTGTGCCCGGCACGACCAATGTGCAGATTTTCGGCGCCAAAGATTACGCGATGCGTATCTGGGTCAAGCCCGATCGACTGACCCAGCTCAAGTTGACTACCGCCGATTTAGTGCAAGCGATCAACGAGCAAAACGCGCAATTCGCGGCGGGCAAGATTGGGCAAACGCCGACCGGCGGCCCGCAGGAGCTGGTGTACACCATCACCACCAAGGGGCGGCTGGCGGATGCGCGCGAGTTCGAGAACATTATTATTCGCGCTAATGCCGATGGCTCCACGCTGCGCCTTAAGGATGTGGCGCGGGTTGAGCTGGCCGCCAAGGACTACGATTTCATCGGCCGCATCAATGGCCAGCCGGCAACTCTGGTGGGGATCTTTTTGCAACCGGGGGCGAATGCGCTGGCGGTGGCGGATGAGGTGCGCGGCAAGATGAAGGGTTTGTCTGCCCGTTTCCCTGATGGCTTTACTTATTCGATCCCCTACGACACCACGCGCTTTGTCGAAGTCTCGATCCGCGAAGTGGTGAAGACCTTGGCCGAGGCCATGCTGCTGGTGTTCTTGGTGGTGTTTTTGTTCTTGCAAAATTGGCGCGCCACTTTAATTCCCTTCGCCGCAGTGCCGGTTTCACTTATCGGTACCTTTGCGGGCATGTATATGCTGGGCTACTCCATCAACACGCTGACTTTGTTCGGCATGGTGCTGGCCATCGGTATCGTGGTGGACGATGCGATCGTGGTGTTGGAAAACGTCGAACGCATCATGCACGAAGAAGGCTTGGCCGCGCGCGAAGCCGCGATCAAGGCCATGAAGGAAGTGACCGGCCCGGTGGTGGCGATCGTGCTGGTGCTGTGCGCGGTGTTCGTGCCCATTGCTTTTCTCGGCGGCCTCAGCGGCGAGTTGTATCGACAGTTCGCGGTGACCATCGCCATCGCGGTGGTGATCTCGGGGATGGTGGCGCTGACGCTGACCCCCGCTTTGTGCGTGTTGCTGTTGAAGCATGAGCATAAAGTGCCGGGGCGGTTTTTCACTTGGTTCAATAACGGATTTCATCGAGTCACTGGGCGCTACGCCGATGGCGTGGCCTGGATGATCCGCCGCGGCAGCATCGGCCTATTGCTGTTCGCCGGCATGGTGGCCATCACCGCCGGCTTGTGGCGCATCACGCCGGGCAGCCTGGTGCCGGACGAGGATCAAGGCTATTACATTTCGGCGGTGATATTGCCGGACGGCGCGACGCTGGAACGCACCGACCGCGTGGTGGCTGAGGTATTGAAGGCGGTGAAGTCCAACCCGGCGAATGAAGACGTGGTGGCGTTTACCGGCTTTGATTTTATCGGCGGCGGCTACCGCAACAATGCGGCGACGATTTTCGTCACGCAGAAGCATTGGGATCAGCGCCAAGTGACTTCGCAGCAGTTGGTGGGCGAGTTGTTCATGAAAACCGCGAACATTAAGGAAGCCCTGGTGCTCGCCTTTAATCCGCCGCCCATTTTCGGATTGGGCACCGCCGGCGGTTTTGAGTTTTATATCCAGAATCGCGGCGAAGGCGGCGCGGCCCGCTTGGCCGAAGTGATGGGGCAATTTTTGGCGCGCGCCAACAAAGATCCTGCACTGGGTGGCGTCAACACTTTCTGGCGCGCCGCCGTGCCGCAGCTTTATGTCGATCTCGATCGGGAAAAAGCCAAAGCGCTCGGCGTGTCGGTCGACAACGCCTATAACACTTTGGCCGCGACGCTCGGTACTTACTATGTCAACGACTTCAATAAATACGGACGCACCTGGCAGGTATTGATGTCGGCTGACCCGGTGTATCGCATGCGCCCCGAGGCGATTGGCGATATCTATGTGCGTTCGGATAAGGGCGAGATGGTGCCGCTCAAAGCGCTCGCCAATGTGCGTTTCACTGCGGGACCGGATTCGATTGACCGCTTTAACAACTTGCCGGCGGTCAAACTGATCGGCCAGGGTGCGCCGGGCGTTTCTTCGGGCCAAGCGATTCAAGCCGTGGAGCGCATCGCGCAAGAAGTGTTGCCCGCCGATTTTAGCTACGACTGGGGCGGCGCCTCGTTTCAAGAGAAAAAATCCAGCGGCACATCCGGTTTGGCGATTGGCCTGGCGGCGATCATGGTGTTCCTGATCCTGGCCGCGCAGTATGAGAAATGGTCGCTGCCGTTTTCGGTATTGTTGGCGCTGCCCTTCGGCACCTTCGGTGCATTGGCTGCGGTATGGTTGCGCGGCATGACCAACGACGTCTATTTTCAAATTGGTTTGGTCACGCTTTTGGGGCTGGCCGCCAAGAACGCCATCTTGATCGTGGAATACGCGTCGATGAAGCATCACGAGGGTTTTTCCGCCTCGGCGGCGGCGCTGGAAGCCGCACGTCTGCGCTTCCGTCCCATTCTCATGACTTCGCTTGCCTTTATTCTCGGCGTGTTGCCGCTGGCGATATCCACCGGCGCGGGCGCCGGGGCGCGGCATTCGGTCGGCACGGGCGTGATGGGCGGCATGATGGCCGCGACTTTTCTGGCGATCTTTTTCGTGCCTATGTTCTTCAAGCTCATCACCGATCGTCATCTCGTAGAAAAACGCAGCACAGCGCAATTGCGAGAGGAGATCGAGCACCACAAAAAACTCGCGCACCAGTCGGTGCAGCATCCGCATGTCACGGCGAAAAAGGAGGAGGACGATGCGTAATATGAAACTCGCGCAGCGAGCCTGTGTCCCTCTCGCCCGCTTGCGGGAGAGAGTTAGGAGAGAGGGCAGCAGCCCTAATCGTTTATGGCTGAGCCTAGCACTTCCTTTTTTATTGGTCGGTTGCGCGAGTACGAGCCCCGCACGACAGCCCGCCACGGGCGAGTTGCCGGCGGCATGGGCGGCGGAAGGCCGCGCGGAATCGAGCATCGACAAGGCGTGGTGGAAGCTTTATGGCGACTCCCAGCTCAACCGCCTGGTCGATGAAGCGCTCGCGCAAAATTCTAACCTGGCGCTGGCCGTGGCGCGCGTGGACGAAGCGCGCGCCCAATTGGGTATTACGCGCTCAAACGAAGCGCCCAGTGTGGATGCCAATTTCTCGCGTAGCCGCCAGCAATCTTCAGAAAGCAGTTCGACGCCGCTGCCGCCCGGCACGTCGCGCGAGCGCAACGATTATCGTGCGACGCTGAATGTTGCATACGAGCTGGATTTGTGGGGCAGGTTGCGCCATACCACGGCGGCGGCGCAGGCCGATTTGCTGGCGAGCGAAGCCGCGCGCGAGACGGTGCGTATCACGCTGGCCGCCGATGTGGTGCAGGGCTATTTCGCGCTGCGCGCCTTGGATGAACAAATCGCCGCGACGCAGCGTGCGCTTGCCACGCGCAACGAATGGCTGGGGCTGCAAAAATTGCGTTTCGAAGAGGGCGTGATCTCGGAATTCGATTTCCGCCAACTGGAAGCGGATGTGGCGGCAGCAGAAGCGCAGTTGCCCTCGCTGGCGCTTCAGCGCGGGCAGCAAGAGAATGCGCTCGCTGTCTTGCTCGGACGCAGCCCAAAGGCAATATATGAAGGCGCGGTGGAGCGGGGCCCGGCGGAAGCGGGCAGCGCGCCCTTGGTCTTGGTGGCGCCAGCCGGCTTACCCTCGGAACTCTTGTTGCGCCGCCCAGATTTGATCGAGGCCGAGCAGCGCTTGATCGCGGCCAATGCGCGCATTGATGCAGCGCGTACGGCGCTTTTTCCGTCGATTTCGCTCACCGGCTATTTGGGGGGTGAAAGCGCGCTGCTGCGCAATTTGTTCAGCGGACCCGCCGGCATCTGGTCGCTGGCCGCGGCCATCGCGCAGCCGATTTTCGCCGGCGGCAAACTGAAAGCGGGAATCGATGCCGCCGAGGCGCGCGAACGCCAGGCGCTGATCCAATACCAGCAGGCGATTCAAACGGCATTTATGGAAGTCAGAAACGCGATACTCGCGCAAGTGAAAATGCGCGAGCGCTTTGAGGCGGAAGCGCGGCGGGTGGTCGCGCTGAATCAGTCCTTGCATCTGGCGAAGCTGCGCTATGAAAATGGGGTAGCGAGCCAGCTTGATGTGCTCGACGCCGAGCGTAATCTACTTAACGCCGAGCAGAACCGCGCCGATGCCCAGCGCGCCCAACGCGCGGCGATTGCCGATTTATTTAAGGCGCTGGGCGGGGGATGGAATAGCTAGCTTTGTTGTGGGCAGGCAAGCGTATAAGAAAATTTCATGATGAGTCCTTAAATCGTTAAATTAATGTCCACTGTGGCCGCTTGGCTTGCGGACTTTTAACTCACTGCCGTCTGCCTTGGGCGCTTTGGCGCGTTTGGGTTCCGGCATGTCGCCGGTCCATTCAGAAGCCACCGTGCCTTTCGGGTGTTGGTACCAGCCGGGGTCTTTGTAGTCGCCGGGTTTGATGCCCGGATGCACCTTCACCACACTGAACATGCCACCCATTTCCACCGGTCCGAACGGGCCCTGGCCGGTCATCATGGGCAGGGTGTTTTCGGGTAGCGGCATTTCCATTTCTGCCATGTCGGCCATACCGCGTTCGCCCATCACCATGTATTCCGGCACGAGTTGATTGATTTTTTTCGCGACGCCGCGCTGGTCCACGCCGATCATGGTCGGCACGTCATGGCCCATGGCGTTCATGGTGTGGTGCGATTTGTGGCAGTGGATGGCCCAGTCGCCCGGATAGATCGCATCGAATTCGAACGCGCGCATTTGTCCCACCGCGCAGTCTATGGTCACTTCCGGCCAGCGCGCGGATTTCGGCACCCAGCCGCCGTCGGTGCCGGTGACTTCGAAATCATAGCCGTGCATATGGATCGGGTGATTGGTCATGGTCAGGTTGCCGAAGCGGATGCGCGCCCGGTCGCCCTGACGGATCACGAAGGGATCGATCCCCGGAAACACGCGGCTGTTCCAAGTCCACATATTGAAGTTCAACATTTCGGATACGCGCGGCGTATAGCTGCCGGGGTCGATGTCGTAGGCCGCCATGATGAAGAAAAAGTCGCGATCGACCCGGTGCTGATTCGGATTTTTCGGATGCACAATAAATCCGCCGTACATGCCCATCGCCATCTGCACCATTTCGTCAGCGTGCGGGTGGTACATGAAGGTTCCGGATTTCTTCATTTCGAATTCGTATACGAAAGTCTTGCCGGGCTGAATTTGCGGCTGGTTGAGGCCGCCCACGCCATCCATGCCGTTCGGCAGCAGCATGCCGTGCCAGTGGACCGTGGTATGTTCCGGCAGCTTGTTGGTGACGAAGATGCGCACTTTGTCGCCTTCCACGCATTCGATGGTGGGGCCGGGGCTCTGGCCGTTGTAGCCCCACAGGTTAGCCTTCATGCCGGGCGCCATTTCGCGCACCACGGGCTCAGCCACCAGGTGGAATTCCTTCCAGCCATTTTTCATACGCCAGGGTAGGGACCAGCCATTGAGCGTGACGATCGGGTTATAGGGCCGGCCGTTGGGCGGCAACAAGGGACGCTGCGTTGCGGCAGATTCTTGCATCACCGCTTCGGGGATAGCGGCGGCGGCTGTCTTGGAAACCAAGCCTGCCCCCAACAAAGCGGCGCCGGAACTGCGGATAAAATCTCGACGGGTAACCATCATCATTTCCTTTCTTTAATTTCTGTCGCCGCTCGCAGCGGGCTGAGCAAGCGTTTTATTGGATCCGCTGCCCGGGCCGGAGAGCGCGCCCTGCAAGTCGGTTTCGGCGATCCAGTAATCGCGCAGCGATTCAATGTAGCCGTTCACGCTCATTACTTGCTCGCGCGCATCGGCGATCAATTCGAATACGCTGATCAGCATGCCGTTGTAGCGCAGCAATTGTTCATCCGAGATTTTCTTGCGCAGGGGCACGATTTCATCTCGATAGTGCTGAGCAAGATCGTAGGCGGTGCGATAGGCTTGGTACGCCTCGCGTGCCTCGGAGCGGGCATTGATCGCGGTCTCCGCGGTGCGGTTAACCGCTTGCCTATAGGCTGCCTCGGCCCGCGCCACTTTTGCGTCGCCCCAGTCGAAGATCGGAATTTGAATATCGATTTCATACCCGGTTTGGCGCGGCGCTTCATTCGAGGTGTTGTGCTGGTAACCGAGGTCCAGCACATTGACGAAGCGCGTGGCTTTGCTCAGACCGATCGATTGCGCCATGCCTGCCACTTCCTGCTTGGCCATCTGTAGATCGAGTCGGTTTTGCATTGCGGTCGCTTCGACCTCGGTACGCTCTACCGGCTTGGCGGGCAGCACTGGCAAGCGCTCCGGCAGTTTGAAGCCGAGATCGCTGCCCCATAGCCCCATCAGGCGCGTCAGCCGCTCGCGTTCCGCGATGACTGTTTGTTTGGCGCGCGCCAACTGGCTGGTGGATTCGGCATAGAACAACTGTTCGCGCATTTGGGTAAGCCGGCTCCAATTGCCGACTTGCGCCATGCGCCGCGCCAGTTCCGCGCCAGTTTCGGCGGCGATTTTCACTTGCTCCAAATAGACCAAGGATTCTTGCGCGGCAACGGCGCTGAAATACGCACGCCGGGTTTCCGCCGCCAGCTTGAGTACATCGCCCGCCGCGCCGAGCTGCGCTTGCTCGAAGCGGCGCGATTCGATTTCAGTTTTGAGCGGGATGGTGAAGAGCCCCAGGATATCGAGGGTGAAGGTGCGTTCGAGTTCGATTTCCGTGCCGCGCTTTAAACGCGCGAAGTAGAAGCCAGGGTTGCGCAGCCGACCGGCTTGCACTAAATCCGCTTCGGCGATTTGTAATTCCGCCAAGCTGGCTTTCAGGCCGGGATTGTTGAGCAGCGCGATTTGCACCGCATCGTCGGCGGAGAGCGGTTTGGCCAAGAGCGCGCGCACCTGCGTCGTGGCCGCACTATCCGCCGGGCGCGGTACTTGCACGTTTGCGCCGAGGCGAGATTGCGTTTCGCCCTCGACGCGCTTGAAGCCGCCATCCGCCGAAAAGCTGGCGCAACCGCTGAGCGTAAGCGTGGCGAGTGCGGTCACCAGTAGCTTCGGTCGCGATAAAGGTCGATTGAGTGGAGTGGTCATGGTGCCTCCTTATTTTTGGAATCCCGTAATGACTAAGCTGCCGCCGCTTTTCTCCAGCGTGACACCGACTTCATCCCCCACTTTGATTTGTGTGAGCAGCTTCGGGTCTTGCACGCGGAACAACATGGTCATCCCCGGCATGTCGAACTTGGGGATCGGGCCATGTTTGAGCTTCACCTTTCCATCAGTGGGGTTGATGGATTCGATGCGGCCGCGCGTATCGCTGGCCGTGGCTTGTGCCAATTGGGTTGGCATACCGGCCTGTATGTCCACGGGCACTTTGCGCGCCGTAGCTTCCATTGGCGCGGTTTGCGTATTCGCATCGGCAAAATCTGCACCCGCCGTGAATAAATTCTTCCAAGGCAGTAGTGTCGTGTCTTGTTGCGCGCGGTAATCCGAAAATGCACTTTCATATCGCAGTGGCGGGGCGGACGCTGCGGGGTCGGTGGCTTGGGCGTATGCGCTGGTGGTGAACAGCGTGCTCAGCAGCGTTGCGCCCGTGGCAAAGCGTTTAATCGTATTCATGGAGACTCCTTTAATCGCGTGAATCGCTGGCGGAGTTGCCGCCAATCGATATAGGAATATAGGACGTTTACCCGTCCGCGATACAAGCAGCGGAGGGGTAAGCGGCAATATTTGCGTTAAACGAGAACGAGCGGAGGCGGATCGAGCAGCGGCAGGGTGATGGAGCGGAAAGGACTAAGCGGCGTCGCGTTCTCCACGCTAGACGTCGCAGTTATAAAAGGGTTCAGAGAAGCGGTCAATCCGGGCGAACAGGCAACCTGACACAGGCCGCACTGATCGCAGCTTAGACTATTTTCTTGCTGTTGTTGGCTCTGGGTATTGCTGTGATCGGCATGCTCGGCTGCTGACATGGACATGTCATGCGACATCATGTGTGGGCACGACACCATGGCCAGTGCGCTGCCGCTAAAAATCGGCAGCCACAGCATCAAGAAAATCGCCAGGCTTTGTCGCAACGTTTTGCTCATGGTTTTAAAAGTAGCATGGCGCCAGCTTACCGGCAATATGTGGTTCCAGAAATCTTCAGCCAAATAATGACCTTAATGGGAGACCGGTTGCGGGCAAAAGTTCCGTTAATCAGCACGCGCGACCGCGATTTCATCAAAGCGCGTGGTGTAGTTCGGCGTCTTGTGGCCACGGCGCATTTTCCAGCGTTTCTCCAGACCTTCTCCCAGCAAATGCAAGGTGTGCTCGCCCATGATGCGGTTGATGCCATCCATCACACGCATCAAGGACTGGCTGCGCGCTTGCGCGGCGGTATCGTCGAACAGCGTGCGTGGGCGCTGTTCGATCGGGATCAACTCGCTGAGTACCACGCCTGCCTTCTGATAAGCGAAGCCCGGGCGGTAGAGCCGGCGCAGTCCGAACAGCGCGGCGCGCACCAGTTGCCGCGTGTCATCGCTGGGCGTGGGCAGCGGCACGAGTAAGCCGCGCTGGTATTGCGGCGCATCGGGCTTGAATGGGTTGGTGCGGATAGACACTTGAATCGCTCCGGCGAGCGAGGTTTGACGCCGCAATTTTTCGGCGGCGCGCGTGGTGTAGGTGACCACCGCTTGCGCTAATTCCTCCAGCGTATACACGTGCTCGCCGAAGGAGCGCGAGGCCATGATCTGCTGCTTCGGCGGCGCGATTTCTTCCAGGGTGAGGCAGGCTTCGCCGTTCAACTCGGCGACGGTGTGCTCCAGCACCACGCTGAATTGGCTGCGGATCATTTTGGGTGGGGCGCGCTTGAGATCGCGCACGGTGCTGATGCCCATCTCGATCAAATGTGCGCTGATGCGCGGCCCGACGCCCCATACTTCGCGCACTTCTATCGTGCCTAATAACGCGTCGAGTGCGTCGGCGTCCAAGGCGTTGAAGTCGCAGACGCCGGCATAGCAGTGCCGCTTTTTGGCGACATGGTTGGCGAGCTTGGCCAGCGTTTTGGAAGCGCCGATACCGACGCAGACCGGCAGGCCGACATGCTGTTTGATGGTGGCGCGGATGCGCTGGCCGTAGGCGGTGTAGTCGAGATGCTTAAAGCCGCTGAGATCGAGAAAGCATTCGTCGATGGAATAGATCTCCTGCTGTGGACTGAAGTCGGCGAGCAAACTCATCACCCGGTTCGACATGTCCGCGTACAGCGTGTAGTTGGAGGAGAAGGCGATGATGCCGTGCCGTTCGGCCAGCTCGCGTATTTGAAACCACGGCACGGCCATTTTGACGCCGAGATCACGCACCTCCTGCGAGCGCGCCACCACGCAGCCATCGTTGTTGGACAGCACCACCACCGGCCGGCCTTCGAGCCGCGGCTGGAACACGCGCTCGCAGGAGACGTAGAAGTTGTTGCAGTCGATGAGGGCGATGGCGGTTTTATGCATGAATTTTTTACACTGACAATCGGTGAATCGCCCAGCGCACTACGCCCCAGATCGTCAGTTCCTGCTCCGGCTTGATTACGATGTCAGAGTAAGCCGGGTTGGCGGCGTGCAGCACATAGCCATTAGGCGTATGCAGCAATTGCTTCACGGTAAATTCATGGTCGAGTACCGCGATCACCACGCTTTCGTGCGTGGCCTGCAGCGCGCGATCCACCACCAGCAGGTCGCCGTCGAAAATAGCCAAACCGCGCATCGAGTCGCCCGCGACTTTGAGAAAAAACGTTGATGCCGGTGCGCGCACCAGATAGTCGTCGAGGCTGATGCATCCCTCGACGTAATCATCTGCGGGGGAGGGAAAGCCAGCTGGCACCGGGCGTGCGAGCAGGGGATGGCTGCCGGGCGGCAGCATCGCATTTAAATTTGCGACGGGGGTGAGGCTGCGCTGGACGGCGGCGCGCTCCAGTTTTTTCGGGTTGCGCATTGCGGATTAACTTCGGTATTTGCGGATGATGCCGACCACCACGCCGAATAGTTCCAACTGGCTGCGCGGGCGGATCACGGGATAGGCGGGGTTGGCCGGGTGCAGCACATACTTGCCGCGCTCTAATGCCAGGGTCTTGATGGTGAATTCGTTATCGACGATGGCGACCACGATATCGCCCGCTTGCGCCGCAACGCGTTTTTCCACCACGGCGATGTCGCCTTCGAAAATGCCGGCGTCGATCATCGAGTCGCCTTTCACCGGCACCAAGGTGGTGTGCGACGGTTTGCCGATCAGATAATCATCGACCGCGAACGCTTCGACCCCGGCATCGCCCGTCGTGGCCGGCGTGCCGGCCGGCACGCGAAATGCCGCCAAGGAGCGTTCGAAGAAGCGGTGAGTGGGCACCCAAATCTCATCCGGCGTGCGCGCTAAAAAACCGGCTTCACGTAGCCGGTTCAGCACCTTGCCCACTGCCGAGCGCGAGGCCAGTCCCAGCACCTCGCACAGCCGGGCGTAGGAGGGCAGGCTCTTCCAAGCAGCGTAATAGTCTTGCAGCTTGCCCAGGTAATCGGCGTCTTTGGTGGTGTCGGTCATGGCGCGGTGTCAGAGAACATTTGTTCTCCAATATAGAGAACAAATGTTCTCGCGTCAATCGCGGGCACAAAACAAAAACGGGGGCACAAGGCCCCCGTTATCAGGTCGATGAAATGACCGGTTTATTCGCTAAAACGGCGACGCGAAGGTCCTGCGTTGGTGCGGGGACCGTCGTTGCGAAAGCCACCGCTCCAGGGCGCGCCACTACCACCTGCACCGGTACGCGGTTTGCTGCCGGTGCTGGGGCTGGCTTTGCGTGCGCCGTCGAAGCGGTCGTTGCCGCGGGCGGCGAAGGGCTTCTTGGGCTTGTCGCCAAAGCTCGGGCGACGTGACGGCGCTGGCTTATCTGTGCGTGCGGTTGGTTCCAACCCGGCGATCACGTCAATGCGAATGGTTTGGCTAGTGTAGCGCTCGATGTCGCGTACCAAACGTTTTTCGCTGTGGTTGACCAACGTCACCGCGGAGCCGGTGCGCCCGGCACGACCGGTGCGGCCGATGCGATGCACGTAATCTTCTGCTTGGCGCGGCAGGTCGAAGTTGATGACGTGGGTGATGCCCGCTACGTCGATGCCGCGCGCGGCAACGTCGGTGGCGACCAGCACACGCGTGCGGCCGTCGCGCAGACGTTGCAAGGTGCGGTTGCGCTTGCTTTGCTGCATGTCGCCATGCAGGGCGTCAACAGCGAAGCCTTGCTCAAACAGGCTTTCTGCGAGTTCTTCCGCGCCGCGCTTGGTGGCGGTGAAGATCAAGGCTTGGTTGAGATCGGTGTCACGCAGCAGCGCGTCGAGCAGTTTGTTCTTGTGGCTGAAGTTGTCGGCGAACAGCAGGCGCTGGTCGATACGCGCTTCGTGTTGCACCGGCGTGGCGACTTCAATGCGCTGCGGGTTGCGCGTGAGCTTGCGTGCCAGGTTGCCCACGACGCCGTCGAGCGTGGCCGAGAACAGCAATGTTTGGCGCGTTTCCGGAGTGCTTGCAACGATGGTTTGGATGTCGTCGATAAAGCCCATGTCCAACATGCGATCGGCTTCGTCCAGCACCAATACTTCCAGGCGTGAAAAATCGATGCGGCCGCTTTGCATATGATCCATCAGGCGGCCAGGGGTGGCGACCACGATATCCACAGGATCTTTCAGCTTCTTCAATTGCAGGGCGTAAGGCGAGCCACCGACCAGTACGGCGGTGCGCAGGCGGTTCATTTCAGCGCCATAGGTCCAAGCGGCTTTTTCCACTTGCTGCGCGAGTTCGCGTGTCGGCGTGAGCACCAGTACGCGCGGCCCTTTACCAGGCTTACTGGAGGGAGCTGAAATGCGTTGCAGGCTCGGGAGCAAAAACGCGGCGGTCTTGCCGCTGCCGGTATGGGAAGAAACAAGTAGGTCATGACCGGCCAGCGCGGCAGGGATCGCTGCGACTTGTACGGCGGTGGGCGTGGTGTAACCGCTCGACTCAATAGTCTTTAATAGGGATGGGTTCAAACCAAAATTTGCAAAACTCATGGCAATTCCTCTTCAGCATGGCTAGCGCTTAGGCGCAAGCCAATAGGTTACGACTCGCTTGATAAGCGAGGCGATTCAAATGCGGCGCAAGTCCAAAATGAAAATGGTTAAGCGGCGCGCTATAACATCGGCGCCAACCGAGTGCCGCAATTACCTCGAAAAGGAATTCTTCGACGCGGCTAAAAAAATAAAAAAGGTCGGGGACGATGGGGCTGTGAATACAGTCCCGGATCGAGTTCGCCACAGAACAAACTGGGCGAATCATCACTGCTGCAAAGCACAACGAGGCGCATCATACGTGAAGTTGGCCTACGATGCGAGGGGTTTATTCACCGCGGATGCTTTGTCGAAAATCCGCGCTTGTTGATGAGCTTATGACATTCACGTGTTAGGAGTTTATGTCGGAGTTCGATACAGGGGTGCGTTGGTAGCGTGCGAATATTTTGCATTGCATCAAGCGGTTGAAGTCTGTTGCGCTAGTGCCTATGCTAATATTTCAAATAAGGGACAGAACCTGGCATTCAATTTGCATGTCAAAGCCATAGAACATGCATTAATAACCCGTTGGATAAGGAAACTTATATGAAATTGCTCGAAAAAATCGCTAATCCGCGTGATGTCCGGCGCAAGCTGGGCCTAAATCAACAGGATTTCTGGACCAAGATCGGCGTGACCCAGAGTGGTGGTTCGCGTTATGAAAGCGGTCGCAAGATGCCCAAACCGGTGAAAGAACTGCTGCGTCTGGTACATGTGGAGCAGATCGACCTAAGCCGGCTTAAGCGCGAAGATCTCGAAATCATCGAGTATCTGAAGGATGCTCATCCAGATCTATATAAGAGCCTGAAAAAAGCGGCCAAGACCGGGCGTAAAGAGCCTGAGGCGGAATAAGTTAAAAGCTGGGGTTGGCTACGGGTTCACCCGGACCGCCAACCCCAGTTGTTCGATTTTGTTTGCGAATTGCGTCAGCCACGTCTGTGGCAACGGCGATAGCCGCGGGGCTTCAGCTTGATGGCTTTCCCGCGCGATACCATAGAGCAGTACCCCTTTCAGCTTGATGCCTTGCTGTATCAAGCGCGCTAAAAAATCCAGATAAGCTTGTTGTTCCGTTTCCGTGGGCGGAGCGCCATCCAAAGCAAAGACGCAAGTCTGAACCCAGGTTGGGCACAAACTGGCGGCCAGGGTCAGATGCTCTGCCGTTTTTTTTAGCGACTGGCGGGTGTTGTTGATGCGTGTCATACCCTCGCGCGTAGCCGAATCCAGCTTATACCAAACCTCTCCATTCAACTTGGCCATGCGCTTTAAACCGGCTTGGACCGACTCACGCGAAATCAAACTGCCGTTGGTGATCAGCACCAACTTGATCTTGCCCACCAGATCGAAGCGCTTCATCACGCGGCCGATCAGTTGCACCACTTCGGAAAATTCTTTGGCGCTGGTGGGCTCGCCGTTGCCCGATAGCGCGATATCGTTCAGTCGCCGCGCATCATCTGGCACGCGCGTTTGCATGAAATCGCCATGCAGAATATCGGTGAGCAGCGCGGTCAGCTCGGCTTCGAGTTGCTTGAGATCAATCACCGGGGCCGCACCGCGCTTGAGATTGGGCACTTGGCAGTAGATGCAGCGCCAATTGCACGCGTTGTTGGGGTTGAGGTTGATGCCGACCGATACCCCACCCGCACGGCGCGACACGACGGGGTAAACATAAGTTCGATGCGCCGCATCGCGGTCGTGATCGGTGACAGTGAGTTGGGGGGTATTGGGCATGGCAGGATTCTAAGGCTTATTCGTGTAAATGCTATAATCACATGAATTTTTGCAGGTTTATTCAATGCTTATTACACGCAGACTCGAATTCGACGCCGGCCACCGTATCCCGCAGCACAAGAGCCAGTGCCGGCATTTGCATGGCCACCGCTACGCGCTGGAAGTCACCTTGTCGGGTGAGATTATTCAGACTGAAGGCGCATCCGAGCAGGGCATGGTGATGGATTTCACCGACGTGAAAAATATCGCCTTGGAAAAAATAGCGAATGTATGGGATCACGCCTTCTTGGTGTACCGGGGCGATAGCGTAGTGCTGGATTTCCTCAACAGCATGCCGGGGCACAAAACCGTAGTGCTGGATACCGTGCCCACGGCGGAAAATCTCGCGCTAGCGGCGTTCAAGGTGCTGAATGCGGCGTATATCGATGTGTATGGCAATCATCTGCGCCTGGAGCGGGTGCGCCTCTACGAAACGCCAAACAACTGGGCCGATGCAGTGCGTGGTCAGATTGAGGGAATGTAAAAAATGAACTTAGATAAAGTCAGCTCCGGCCGCGACGTACCGAACGATATCAACGTCATCATCGAAATTCCGATGCACGGCGAGCCAATCAAATACGAAGTGGACAAGGAAACCGGCGCCATGTTCGTCGACCGCTTCATGTCCACCGCCATGCACTATCCCTGCAACTATGGCTATGTGCCGCACACCTTGTCGGAGGACGGCGACCCGGTGGATGTGCTGGTGGTGACGCCGGTGGCGCTGATCACTGGGGTTGTGGTGCGCTGCCGTCCGTTGGGCATGCTGAAGATGACCGATGAAGCGGGCATCGACGCGAAAATTATCGCCGTACCGGTGGATAAACTTTGCACCTTGTACAAAGCGATGCAAAAGCCGGAAGATTTTCCCGCCATGATGCTCAATCAAATCGCCCATTTCTTTGAGCACTACAAAGACCTGGAGCCGAATAAATGGGTGAAGGTCGAAGGCTGGGTTGGGGCGGATGCGGCGAAAGCGGAAATCATGGCGGGTGTTGTGCGCTACCAACAGGCGTCACCGAAGCCGAATTTCTGATTCAGCCACAGACCGCGTCATTGCGAGCGCAGCGAAGCAATCTTAACTTTCAGTACAATTGTCTCTTACAGATTGCTTCGTCGCTGCGCTTCTCGCAATGACGGCACCATCGAGCATTACTGCCCGAAAAAATCCTTTACCTTATCCAACCAACCTTTGGCGCGTGGGTTGTTGTCTTCACCCAGGCTTAAGGTTTCCAACTCGCGCAGCAATTCCTTCTGCCGCGTAGTCAGATTGACGGGGGTTTCCACCACGACGTGACAATACAGATCGCCGTGGGTCTGGCTGCGTACGCCTTTGATGCCTTTGCCGCGCAGGCGGAATACTTTGCCGGTTTGGGTTTCTTCCGCGATTTTGATTTTGGCGTGGCCGTCCAAGGTGGGAATTTCAACGTCCCCGCCCAGCGCGGCAGCGGTGAAGCTGATCGGCATTTCGCAATGCAGATCGTCGTGGTCGCGTTTGAAAACCAGGTGCTCGCGCAGTTGGATCACGACGTATAAGTCGCCCGGTGGGCCGCCGTTGATGCCCGCTTCGCCTTCGCCGGTTAAACGAATGCGGTCGCCTTCGTCCACGCCGGCCGGGATTTTTACCGACAAGGTTTTGTGTTTCTTCACGCGCCCCGCGCCATGGCAATCGCCGCACGGGTCGGTGATCATCTTGCCGCTGCCATGGCAGGTGGGGCAGGTTTGCTGGATCGAAAAAAATCCCTGCTGCATGCGCACTTGGCCGTGGCCGCCGCACATGGTGCAGGTGGTGGGTGCGGTACCCGTTTTCGCCCCCGTGCCGCCACAGGGCTCGCACGCTTCCATGGTGGGAATGCGGATTTTGGTTTCATTGCCGCGCGCGGCGTCTTCCAGGCTGATGTCGATGTTGTAGCGCAGGTCAGCGCCGCGATAGACATTGGTGCGCCGCCCAGCGCCCCCGGCCGCCCCGCCAAAAATATCCCCAAAAATATCAGAGAATGCATCGGCGAAATTGCCGAAGCCTTGCCCACCCCCGCCGCCTTCCATGCCCGCATGACCGAATTGATCGTACTGCGCGCGCTTGCTGGTATCGGACAAAATCTCGTAGGCGAGTTTCGCCTCCTTGAATTTATCTTCCGATTCTTTGCTATCCGGATTGCGGTCCGGATGATGCTTCATGGCGAGCTTGCGGTACGCCTTTTTGATGTCGTCGTCTGATGCGTCGCGGTTGACGCCTAGCACTTCGTAATAATCACGTTTGGACATTTAGATCACTCGCCACAGAGCACACAAAGGGCACAGAGGATAACAGAGTCGCCTCTGTGTTCTCTGTGCCCTCTGTGGCAGAAGATAATTATTTCTGGTCTTTTACTTCTTCGAACTCGGCGTCGACGACGTCTTCATCCTTTTTACCGTCAGCTCCAGGCGCGCTACCCGCACCTTGTTGCGCGGCTTGTGCCTGCATCTGTTCGGCCAGCTTGTGTGAGGCCGTGCCTAAGGCTTGCATCTTGGCTTCGATGGTTTCCTTGTCGTTGGACTTGAGCGCTTCCTCGGCATCTTTGATCGCGGCTTCAATCGTTGCCTTATCTTCCGCGCTGACTTTATCGCCTTGCTCAGTGAGGGTTTTCTTCACCGAATGGATCAAGCCATCGCACTGGTTGCGCGCATCGACCAACTCGCGTTGCTTTTTGTCTTCTTCGGCGTGCGCTTCACCGTCGCGCACCATTTGCTGGATTTCCTCATCCGACAAGCCAGAGTTCGCCTTGATGGTGATCTTGGCTTCTTTGCCGGAGGCTTTGTCCTTGGCCGACACATGCAAGATGCCGTTGGCGTCGATGTCGAACGTGACTTCGATCTGCGGCATGCCGCGCGGCGAGGGCGGGATATCGCCCAGGTTGAATTGGCCCAGGCTCTTGTTGGCCGTGGCCATTTCACGCTCGCCTTGCAACACGTGGATGGTCACCGCGGTTTGATTGTCATCGGCAGTGGAGAACACCTGCTGCGCCTTGGTCGGGATGGTGGTGTTTTTCTGGATCAGCTTGGTCATCACACCGCCCAGGGTTTCAATCCCGAGCGAGAGCGGGCTCACGTCGAGCAGCAGCACGTCTTTGACTTCGCCCTGCAGCACGCCGCCCTGGATCGAGGCGCCCACGGCCACGGCTTCGTCCGGGTTCACATCGCGACGCGGCTCTTTACCAAAGAATTCTTTCACTTTTTCTTGCACCAGCGGCATGCGCGTCATGCCGCCGACCAGGATCACGTCCTCGATATCGGTCACTTTGATGCCTGAATCTTTGATCGCCATCTGGCAGGGGCCGATCGTGCGCTGGATCAATTCTTCCACCAAGCTTTCGAATTTGGCGCGGGTGATTTTCACGTTCAAGTGTTTCGGCCCGCTCGCATCTGCCGTGATGTAGGGTAGATTTACTTCAGTTTGTTGCGCCGAAGACAATTCGATCTTGGCTTTCTCTGCCGCCTCTTTCAGGCGTTGTAGCGCGAGCATGTCCTTACGCAGGTCGATGCCTTGCTCTTTCTTAAATTCATCTGCCAGATAGTCGATCACGCGCTGGTCGAAATCTTCGCCGCCCAAGAAGGTGTCGCCGTTGGTGGAGAGCACTTCAAACTGATGTTCACCTTCGATTTCAGCGATTTCGATAATGGAGATATCGAAGGTGCCACCGCCCAGGTCATACACCGCGATCTTGCGGTCGCCTTCTTTCTTGTCGAGACCAAAAGCTAGCGCGGCCGCGGTCGGCTCGTTGATGATGCGCTTGACATCCAGTCCGGCGATTTTTCCGGCGTCTTTGGTGGCTTGACGCTGCGAGTCGTTAAAATAAGCGGGCACGGTGATCACGGCCTCGGTGACTTCTTCACCCAGATAATCTTCTGCAGTTTTTTTCATTTTGCGCAGTACTTGGGCCGAGACTTCCGGCGGCGCCATTTTCTTGCCGCGCACTTCCACCCACGCGTCGCCGTTGTCGGCTTTGACGATGGTGTAGGGCACGAGGTCGATATCTTTTTTCACCATGGGTTCGTCGAAGCGGCGGCCGATCAGGCGTTTCACCGCGAACAAGGTGTTTTGCGGGTTGGTGATGCCTTGGCGCTTAGCAGACGCACCGACCAGCACCTCACCGTCTTCGGTGTAGGCGACGATGGAAGGCGTCGTGCGCGTGCCTTCTGAATTTTCGATCACCTTAGGCTTGCCGCCTTCCATGATGGAAACGCAGGAGTTGGTGGTGCCCAGGTCAATGCCGATAATTTTTCCCATGATAAATTTCCTCTAAAAAGTGATGACTTGTACTGTAAATGGGGCGGGCGCAGGCTATTTCAAGCCTCTTTTGCCTTGGCCACGGACACCAGCGCCGGGCGCAGGATGCGATCATTCAGGGCATAGCCCTTTTGCATCACCATCACCACGGTATTGGGCTCGGCGTCGGCTTCTACCATGGCCATGGCCTGATGCTTATGCGGGTCGAATTTTTCACCCAGCGGGTTGATCTCTTGAATTTTGAATTTTTCGAATACGGTGCTGAGCTGTTTTAGCGTCAGATCGACGCCGCTTCTCAGGCTTTCCAGATTGGCGCTCTCGACCGCGAGCGTCGCTTCCAGCGCATCTTTTACCGCCAGCAACTCGCCGGAGAAATTCTCCACCGCGTATTTACGCGCCTTGTCGGCCTCGTCGTGGCCGCGCTTGCGGATATTTTCCGTCTCGGCCTTGGCATACATCCAGGCGTCGTAGTGCTCCTGCGCCTTGAGTTCGGCTGCCTGGAGCATCTCTTCCAGGCTGGGCATGATCTCGGTTTCCGGCTCGGTTTGCGGGGTTTCGCTTGTAGGGCTAGTTTCTTGATTTGACATGCATTCCTCCAAAGTCTGGGAGGCAAATGGGGATGTATTTCATGGTTTCAAGTAGGGGCTATAAAAATAGGCTTGAAAACATCTGGCTTGACGTAGGCAGGGGCGTGGCCTAGCATGAACACATATATCACATACATGTTAGGTTAAGATCATGGCTCAATTACATTTTTATGTGCCGGATGAGGTAGAGGCGCAGATCCGCAACAAGGCCAGTCAGGCCCAGTTGCCTCTTTCGCGCTATCTGGCCAATCTGGTGAAGCAGGAAGCTGGTCAGCCCGGCCAGTGGCCGCAGGGATATTTCGAACAAGTATTCGGGCAATGGCAGGGCGAGCCGCTGGCGCGGCTACCGCAAGGCGAGTACGAAGAGCGGCCGGAGCTGAAGTAGTGTATTTGCTGGATACCAACGTTTGTATTCGCCTGCTGAACGAAGCGCATCCAGGCATCATGCGCCAGTTTCGTTCGTGCTCGCCGTCCGACATCGCCTTGTGCAGCGTGGTCAAGGCCGAGTTGTGGTTTGGTGCGCGCCGCAGCACGCGGGTGGAAGAAAACCTGCAACGGCTGAAACTATTTTTCTCTCCCTTGAATAGCCTACCCTTCGACGACCTGTGCGCGGAACACTACGCGTTGATTCGGGCCGATCTGCTCGTGCAAGGCAAACCGATTGGGCCCAACGACCTCCTCATCGCCGCTATTGCCCGAGCCCATGACGCGGTGCTGGTGACGCACAACACCGGCGAGTTCGGGCGGGTGATTGGGTTGCGGATGCAAGACTGGGAACTCGTGGATTAAGACGCACAGGTAAGGAGCATTCAGCGACTTACTTGACTTTAAACTTACAAACTACCGGCGCCTAGCAACCAAATTGAGCGCGGACTTTCTCAAATTCGCCGGGTTTAAGCTTTTTCTTTACATTGTTGTCGATAAAATTTTCTTCTTCACGCACCAATAAAAAGGAACCGTCAGGTTGTTCCTGCCATGCGATGAAGCCGCAGTGGAGGTCAACATTTGCGAACTGGCTGACAAAATCTGCAGCAGCATAGACACCCGGTGCGGCGCGCGGGGGGTCTTTGTACCAGGTAACCTTCTTAATCTTCCGGCTTAAAACCTCTCCCGCCTTAGCGTTAAATTCCTCCCTCATAGATGTCCAACGCTCGTACGATATGATTTCTTTTTGCGCAGGTGATAATAGTGCGTATGCTGCTTGATACTTTTTTCCATCCTTGGCAGAAAAATACGCAAGCGTTTGCCGTTCAACAAGCTGCTCTTGGGAGGTTGTTGGCCGCCATTGTGGGTCTTTGTTTGCTGAGGTTGGAGCGGGTGAACTTTCAGTACCGCCACAGATTATGTCCTGCCTTATCATAAAAGGACGCTTTTCAGCGGCGGTTGGGCTGATGGCTTCATCTGTTTCAAATGTGTATTTGCCATAGCGAGCGCTCTTCCCTCCGCAAACTTCTCTTGCCTTCGCCAGTAACTCCTCTTGCCCGGCATCGACCGTCCTGCTACGAAAGCTTTTAAGTGTGAGGCGAAATGCATCATCCCCGAGCCGTTGTACTTGAATTTCCGATTCTGGCGTGGCTTGCGCACTTTCCTTACGAATAGACTGAATCATTTTTTCGTTAAGCTCTTTGAAGTCAGTGATTAGCTTGTCACATGCCGCTTTACTAGCTTGACAAAGTGCGGTCATATTGACGTAAAGCCCACCGTCTTTCGACACAATAGCCCGTTTCACCGCCGCAGGATATGCAGGATGGTCGGACGGCGTGAAGGACCAAATCGTATCGGCTAAGCGATCATCGGCTATTGTCCAGCCGCCTTGGATCGAAATATTTACATCAGTTCGAGCTTTCAATGCTTCAAGGGCTGCGGCAACGGTGGGGAACCCTATGCCGCGTGTCTCCTCTGCCCATACGGTGGTATTAACGAAAAAGAGTAGTAGCAAGATGAGTACACGCATCATTTGTCCTAAAGAAAATTGCAAAAGACTTATACGAACTGTTATTTTTTCGCGCCTAGTCCCAGGGCGCGGTTACGGGATAGTTCGGCGGTTTGCTTGAGTTGCGCGGGGTCGTCACTCAGCCAACCTTGCAGATTGGCCAATGCAATGTCGGCCAGGGCGCGGATCCAATCCGGATGCTCGTTTAAGCATGGGATGTAGTTGAACGTCTTGCCGCCGGCGCTGATAAAAGCAGCGCGACCTTCCATCGCGATTTCTTCCAGGGTTTCCAAGCAGTCGGCAACGAAGCCGGGGCAGATCACGTCCACGCGTTGCGTGCCTTTTTTGCCTAAATCTTCCAGTGTGGCTTGGGTGTAGGGCTTCAGCCATTCGGCACGGCCGAAGCGCGATTGGAAGGTAATTAGGAATTGTTCGGGCTTAAGTCCCAACTGCTCGGCCAGCAGACGCCCGGTTTTTTGGCATTCGCAGTGATACGGGTCGCCTTTGTCGAGGGAAAAGCGCGGCACGCCGTGGAAGCTCATTACCAGCTTATCTGGCCGCCCATTTTGCATCCAGTAGTCGTTCACATTTTGCGCCAGTGCCGCGATGTAGCCGGAGTGGTCGTGGTAGTGCTTGATGCTGCGCAGCGCTGGCATGTTGCGCGATTTTTCGAGTGCGGCGAATACGGCATCTATTGCGCTGGCGGTCGAGCTGGCCGCGTATTGCGGATAGAGCGGAATAGCCAGAATGCGATCACAACCTTGGGCCTTGAGCTTGTCGATCACGCTCTCCACACTGGGGCTGCCGTAGCGCATGGCAAAATCAACCACCAGCGGCGTGCGCGTGCGCTCGCCCAGATAGCCTTGCAGCATTTTGCTTTGGCGCTGGGTATGCACCAGCAGCGGCGAACCTTCGTTCGTCCAAATCTGCGCGTATTTTTTGGCGGATTTATTCGGGCGCGTATTGAGAATGATGAGATTAAGGATTGGCCACCATACCAAGCGTGGAATCTCGATCACGCGCGGATCGGACAGAAACTGTTTCAGATACGGCCGCACCGCCGCACCGGTCGGGGCGGCGGGGGTGCCGAGGTTGAGCAGCAACACGCCGACTTTGGGAATGGTGCCGTGGGAATAGGGTGGTTCTGGAGCGTAGTGCATGAATTGACCTCAAAAGCTTTGGCCGCGAATTAACGCGAATTTACACGAATTAAACCCGGGGAGAATCGCTGCTGATTTTATTTAGCGAAAATTCGCGTTAATTCGCGGCTAAAGAGGTTTGTTTTAGTGATAAGAAAGCGCGCTCGACAGCAGCTTAGCCGTGATATCCACAATCGGGATCACCCGATCATAAGCCATGCGCGTGGGGCCGATCACGCCGACGGTGCCGATGACTTGGCCGTTGACTTCATACGGCGCGGTTACCACGCTGCATTCATCCAGCGGCATCGCGCCGGATTCCCCGCCGATGAAGATTTGCACGCCTTCGCCTTGTTGTCCGACCGCGAGCAGTTGCATCAACTGGGTTTTTTGTTCAAACAGGGCGAACAGTTTGCGCAGTTGATCCATATTGCTGGAGAGCTCGTGCACGTCGAGCAGCTTGCCCTCGCCGGTGATCACATATTGTTCTTGGGTTTCAGCCCCGGCTTCGAGCGCGGCACTCATCAGGCCGGTCATGTCTTGGCGCAGTTTCTTCAATTCGGTGTGGATATTGTCTTTGGCTTCTTCCAAGGCACGGCCGGTGTAGTGCCGATTGAAAAAATTCGCGGCTTCGGTCAGTTCACTGGCGGTGTACGTTTCAGCCGGCATGAGAATACGGTTTTGCACCGAGCCATCGGTGGAGACCAAAATCATCAGAATGCGCCGCTCGGAAAGATTGAGAAACTCGATATGGCGAATGGCATTGGTGCGCTTAGAGGCGACCACGATGCCGGCGAACTGGGTCAGATCAGACAATAAACGCGAGGCAGAAGCGAAGAGCCGCTGCGGGTCGGAAGCGTCGAGCTGGCTTTCCAGTTGCAGCACCTCGGCGGAGGGAATCGACTGCACCGTGAGCAAGGTATCGACAAACACCCGATAGCCGCGCGTGGTGGGGATGCGTCCGGCGGAAGTGTGCGGGCTGGCGATGAACCCCATCTCTTCCAGATCCGCCATCACATTGCGGATGGTGGCGGGGCTTAAATCCAGCCCCGAATACTTGGACAGCGTGCGCGAGCCGACCGGCTGGCCTTCGGTGATATAGCGTTCGACCAGGGTCTTCAGCAGCAGTTGTGAGCGTTTATCCAGCATGGGGTCCATTGTACGGATTTTGGGAATTTTATGAAGTTATCGTCGGCCAAGGCTATAATTTCATCCATTATGCATTTCCCCTTCAAGACCGTCGCCCTGGTTGGCAAATACAATACGCAAGAAATCAGCGGCCCCATCGTTCGGCTCGCCGAGTATCTGGAGCAGCGGGGCTGCAAGGTATTGATCACGGTGCAAACCGCTGATCGCATGGGCATCCCCGGTTTCGATTCCGCGCGCTTGGTGGATATCGGCAATGTGGCGGACTTGGTGATTGTGCTGGGCGGCGATGGCACCATGCTCAACGTCGCGCGCATCCTGGCCGACTACGATGTGGCGGTGGTCGGGGTTAATCAAGGTCGGCTCGGCTTTCTCACTGATGTGTCGGTGGATACCATGACCGAGACCCTGGGTGAGATTCTCGATGGCGAATACACCAGCGAAAATCGCTTTTTGTTGGATGTCTCTGTCGAGCGCGCTGGCGATAGTGAGCCGGCGTTCCATGCGCGCGCCTTCAATGATGTGGTGGTGAGCAAAGGTGCGACCGGCCGCTTGATCGAGACTGAGGTGTTTATCGACGGCCAATTCGTTTACAGCCAGCGCTCGGATGGTTTGGTCATTGCCTCGCCCACCGGCTCGACTGCTTATGCGCTTTCCGCCGGTGGCCCGATCTTGCACCCGACGCTGGAGGCCATGGTGCTGGTGCCGATCTGCCCCCATACCCTGAGCAACCGCCCCATCGCCGTCAACAGCCATTCCGAAATTGAAGTGCTGGTGATCCGCGCCGATGACTGCAATGCCAACTTCGACGGCCAACGCCGCTTGGAGCTGAAACCCGGCGACCGCGTGCGCGTGCGCCGCTCAACGCATACGCTCACCTTGCTCCGGCCGCGCGGCCACAGCTACTACGACATGCTGCGGCAGAAGTTGCACTGGGGTGAGAAGCTGTGAATCAGGCGTCAGGGAAAACCTTATAAATCCCCTCTCCCGCTTGCGGGAGAGGGTTAGGGAGAGGGTAACGCGAGCGCCCATTTCTTCGGTCGCCCTCTCCCCCGGCCCCTCTCCCACAAGTGGGAGAGGGGAGTTAGCCGTAAATTCGGCGCAAATATTAAGAGCGATCCGTGCTGCTCCATCTCTCAGTTAAAGATTTCGTCATCGTCGATCGCGTCGAACTCGAGTTCGAGCCGGGCTTCACCGTGCTCACCGGCGAGACCGGCGCCGGCAAGTCGATTCTGATCGACGCCCTGGCCCTGGTGCTGGGCGATCGGGGCGAGGCCAGCGTGGTGCGCGCCGGCTGCGAGCGCGCCGAAATTGCCGCCCAATTCGATCTCTCCCAACTCAACCCCCTGCAAACGTGGCTCACTGAAAACGATTTGGGGGGCGATGAAGGCATTTGCCTCATGCGGCGCGTGGTCGATAGTAGTGGCCGTTCGCGCGCCTTCATTAATGGCCATGCCGCGACGCTCGCGCAGCTGCGTGAAGCGGGGGAATGGCTGGTGGATATTCACGGCCAGCACGCGCATCAATCGTTGCTGCGCGCCATTGCCCAACGCGCTTTGCTCGATGGCTACGGCGGCTTATCCGATCAAGCGCGCCAGGTGCAGGACGCATACCGCATTTGGCAAGAACTCAAACACCAGCGCGAAGCCGGGGAGCGCGATGCCGAAGCGCTGCAGCTTGAACGCGAGGATTTGGAATCGCGCGTAGAGGAACTCAGTGCACTGCAATTCACGCCGGATGAGTGGCAAGCGCTGCAAGCCGAGCATGCGCGCCTCACCCATGCCGCGAGCTTGATCGATGGCGCGCGCTACGGGGTTGAGGTGTTGTCCGAGAGCGAAAATTCACTCATCACTCAGCTTGCCGGTTTGATTTCCAAGTTGAATCAGTTGCGCGAATACGATGCCAGCCTCAAAGAAACACTCGATACGCTGGAACCCGCCGAAATTCAATTGCAAGAAGCGGCGCACAGCCTCAACCATTATGTGCAACGCCTCGATCTCGACCCGGAGCGGCTGAACGAATGCGAGCAACGGCTCTCGGCGATCCACGCCACCGCGCGCAAGTTTCGCGTGACGCCCGAACAGCTACCGCAATTGTTGGAGAGCGCAAATACCCGCCTGGCCGCGCTGATCGAATGCGCCGACCCAGAAGCGTTAGCGCGCAAAGAGCAAGATGCAAAAGCCCGCTTCGACGAGCTGGCCAAAAAACTCAGCGCCGGACGCAAGCAAGCCGGCAAAAAACTCAGTCAAAAAGTCAGCGCTACCCTGCAACAACTCGCCATGGCCGGCGGCGTATTCGAAGTGGCGTTAACGCCCGTGCCCGAAGGTGCGAGCTACGGCCATGAGAATGTCGAGTTCCTGGTGGCCGCGCATGCCGGCATGAGCCCGAAGCCCCTGGCCAAAGTCGCCTCCGGCGGCGAATTGTCGCGCATCAGCTTGGCGATTCAAGTCGCCACCATCGATGTGGCCGCCGTACCCACGCTGATCTTCGATGAAGTCGATGTCGGCATCGGTGGTGGCGTGGCCGAGATCGTCGGCGCCTTACTGAAAGACGTAGGCTTGCGCCACCAAGTGCTGTGCATTACCCACCTGCCGCAAGTCGCCGCCCAAGGCCACCATCATTTGCGTGTCAGTAAAGAGACGGCCAAAGGCGCAACCCTGTCACGGATCGAGGATTTGGATAATAAAGCGCGCGTCGAAGAAATTGCGCGCATGTTGGGGGGGGTGGAGATAACCGAGAAGACCCGCGCGCACGCGGCGGAGATGTTGGCGCGGCACTAAAAGGCAAAGACTACGAGCGTGTGGCGATAAAAGGAAATGCAGCAGGGTTGCGTATGGATTCAACGGATAAATCAATGTCCAACGACGGCCAAAAAAGGTGATTTTCAGTAGGCCACTCAACCTCACATAGCTGTTCGATGGTTGCGCGTCGAAACCAAGGAAAATCAGTAAATGGAAGAAACAACTCTTCGTCGCCAAGCAGCAACCAGAAGCCGTGTTTTGAAACGTGCGTGATTTCAGCCTGGGAAATGGGTGTGCCAAGCATGCGCTATCTCCTCCAAGTGAACGATGACAAGCCGCTGTGCTTCCTTTATTTGCTGGGATGAAAGACCTGTGCTGGTGGCTAGCGCCAATTCTGGGGTGAGCCAAAATTTGGCTTCTCCATCGGGATGGCTGACATGCACATGCATTCTTGGCTCCTCCCGCGAGAAGAAAAAGAAACGAAAACCACCTTCTCGGAAAATTGTTGGCGACATGGCTAAATTATAGCGTCTAACTCCAACCGAAGGAATTTTCGTAGAAGCACTTTTTAGCTTGGATGCGGACATCTCGCCTTGGCGCAATACACATAAGATACATTGAGTGCTCGCGGGTGGTAAAGTCGCAATCCCTAAATCCTACCCGCCACCAGCGACTGACGCAGCGCCTCGGTCTCGCGCGATGGCCCTACCCCCAGCGATGCGTGCAGGGTTTTTTTACAGCGCTCGTACACCGCCAAGCCCTCGGCAGTGCGTTCAAGTGCGTGGTAGCCGAGCATGAGTTTCTGGTAGAACTCCTCAGCCAGCGGCTCCACCTCCAGGGCGCGCAGGTAGTACTCCGTCGCCCGGTCCCAAGCTTGTTGTGATTCGTGGTGGCGCCCGAGTTCCTTCAGGTTGCGCAGAAAGCGGCTGCGCAGCCGTTCGCGCAAGGACAGCGTGGCGGGCAACTCGGATTCGCGGTCGAGCACTGCGCCTTGATACAGAGTGAAGAGTTTCTGGGCCAATGCATCAAGGCCATCGGGTTTGTGCTCGCGCAGGCCGGTTTCGAGTGACGAGAGCAAGCGTTCAAAAGCCCAGACATCGACCCAGCAGCGGCGCGCATCGAGCGTGAGACGCCCGTCCTTGAGCTGCAGCGGCGCATCTTCGCCGAGCATCTTGCGCAGCCGATGCAAGGTCACCTCGAAGGCTTGTTGGCCAGCGTCGCCCTCGGCATCCGGCCACAGCGCCGCCGTCAGTTGCGCTTGGCTCACCTCGCGCCCGCCGAAGGCGATCAAGGTCTTGAGCAATTCCAGCGGTTTCTTCTGGCCCTTGGCGGTGAGCGTCAGCGGCGCATCGTCTTGGATGATGCTGAAGCGGCCCAGCGTATAGAAGCGATAGGGCCAGGGCCATCGTTCAATCGGTTCGTCCGAGGTGGGTGGCGTGAAGTGGTAAATGCGGATCAGACGTTTGGCGTAGTCCGGCTCGATATTGTGTTGCAGGGCGAGGACGCATAAACGCGTCATCAGGCTCGGCTGCCAGAAAATCATTGCGATCCACTTATTTTGGGCGGCTGCTGAAAAGCAGCGTTGCAAGGCTTGCAGGGTTTCCACAAGATTTTCGCCTGACCTGTCCAACAGATAGGCTTCGAGATAGTTGGCATAAAATTCCGAGAATAAGCGGTTCCCGGTGCTCTGACTGAGGTGACGCATCTGATCTAGAGCCGTGCGCGCATCGTAAAACTCACCGACCTCAATGAGCGCCTGCGCACGCGCTCCCAGTACCTGAAGGTATATGTATGAATTATGCAAGGATTCTACGCATGCTCCCGCCGATTCACTGCGCACCTTGGCCGTTTCAAAGTCGCCGAGTACAAGCGCGTGCCAAGCGCTCATGTAATCTAAAAAACTGAGTTCCATGCGATGGCGCGGGTCTGCACTCTTCCGAATTCGCTCAATAAATTCATCAGCCCCGTCGAGGTCAGCATGAGCCATTCTGACTATGGCAACGCTTGCAAAAACCCATTTTGACATCACATGCACGCCTGACGCATTGAGCAGACTTAATATCCGAGCGTTGGCCTCGTTGGCCGCAGCAAGATTACCTGTTTGCCAGGCGAAATATATTGGAACAGCGGCAGCCATCAGGCGGGCTATATCCGGAATTTTGGGCGACTCGATGAGTGGTTTGAGCTGCTCTGCCAATATATTCAACTTATCCATCTGGCCATAGACGGAGTAATAGTGCCCCAACTGAAAACCTATAAAGCAGCGCACAACACCCATCGGGATAAAGCGATAAAGTTTTTCTGCGCGCGCTACCCAATCAGGAAAAACCGGATTTTGCGCATCACCGAAATGCAAAGTGCCCAGCGCCGCAGTCGTCACCCGCGCTTGTACTTCGATGCTCGGCCATTTCGGATGGCGCATGCGCAATCGTTCAAGTTCTGCGATCCATTCGGGCGCCGGGCTCATGTCATCGCCACGAAAGTACATCGCCATGTTGGCGCCGATCCAGCACATATAGAGCCCGAGCACATCATCCTTGTCCCTGAACTGCGGATAGGCGCGCGCGAACAACTCGTACGCAGAAAACGGGTCCGTTGGCAGTTGCGCAATTCCATCCCAATACAACAACCACGGATCGCTGGCGCGCTCGTCTTCCGGCAGCGCCGCAATCCACTGTTGCAGCGTCAGCAACCGCCCCTGTTTTTCCAACGCCGCACCATGGGTGCGAATCAGCTCGGCCAAGGTCGCCCAGTCTTCGGTTGCACTCAGCAGCGCCACGGCGGCATCGCCATCGCCAGATTCGGCCAAGAGCCGCCCGGCCTGGCGCTTGAGCGCTTGCAGTGTTGTCTGATCGAGATGAATCTCGGCCTGCGCCAGCAGGAATTGGCGGAACAAGGGATGAAACTCATAACTCACCGCCAACAGCCCGCGCCGGGTGGTGAAGAAGTGCTCGTGCACCAGCCGCTGCAAAATGCTCTTAGCCTTGGGG
Organism: Pseudomonadota bacterium; assembly: GCA_038042985.1. Classification (GTDB taxonomy): domain Bacteria; phylum Pseudomonadota; class Gammaproteobacteria; order Burkholderiales; family Thiobacteraceae; genus RBG-16-58-11. The sequence continues at coordinate 9,495 of JBBTCZ010000017.1, read as the reverse complement.
TTGTAGGTGAGCTGCTCGCACAGCGCCGCCGTCATGGCTGGGAACAGTGCTACTGCGTACAGGAATTCCCGTGTCGGCTGATCCAGCCGCGCCATGACCTCGGTGGCGAAGTAACCGAAGATATGCGCCGGGTCTTGTGCCGGGGCGTCGGCGATGGCCTCGATCACGCTCGCCTCATCTCCCACGGCGCGCGCCCGGACTTCGCGCAGCGCCAGCAACAAGCCCGCCATCCAGCCGTGCGTGGCCTGATGCAAGCGCGCGAGATCGGCGGGTTTGAGTTTGCGTTCGCCCAGGGTGAGCTTCACCACGGCGGCTTCTTCCTCGGGGGTGAGATTCAAGGTGGCGGCATCCAGATGCGCGACTTGGTTGTTGGCCTCGTGTCGCGCGAGTGCCGCCGGCAAGCCGGTGCGGCTCAAGGCGATACAGGTGATGCCCTCGGGCAATTCATCCAAGGCATGCGCCAGCACCGTATCCAACAGCGCGGCCTCGCCCACGTCCTGGTAGTTATCGAACACGATGCACGCCGGGGGATCGAGGCGCGCAAACAGCGCGCGAAAGAAATTGCGGCTGAAGGCCGGCAGGCCCAAAGCATATTCCGGCGTGAAGCGCGCGAGCTTGCGCTTTAAGCGGCTGCCGCGCTCGGCGGCGCTGGCCAGATAGTTAAAGAATGAGGCGATGTCTTGGTCGCCGGCATCCACCTGGTACCAGAGGTGCGCGCGCTTGCGGCTCATCAGCCACTCGGCCGCGAGCGTGGTCTTGCCGCTGCCGGCCGGGGCGGCGATCCAGATCAGCTTGTGGCTTGCGCTTTGATCAAGCTGCTTCAGGAGCCGAGGGCGGGTGAGCACCCGACCGAGCTTGGGGGCGGTGAGCTTGGCGAGGGTGGGGGAGGTGCTCATGCGAATGCCTTAGGCTCTACCCGCCACCAGCGACTGACGCAGCGCCTCAGTCTCGCGCGATGGCCCCACCCCGAGCGATGTATGCAGGGTTTTTTTGCAACGCTCATACACCGCCAAGCCTTCGGCAGTGCGTTCAAGTGTGTGGTAGCCGAGCATGAGTTTCTGATAGAACTCCTCGGCCAGCGGCTCCACCTCCAGGGCGCGCAGGTAGTACTCCGTGGCCCGGTCCCAAGCCTGTTGTGATTCGTGGTGGCGCCCGAGCTCTTTCAGGTTGCGCAGAAAGCGGCTGCGTAGCCGTTCGCGCAAGGACAGCGTGGCGGGCAACTCGGATTCGCGGTCGAGCACTGCGCCTTGATACAGAGTGAAGAGTTTCTGGGCCACTGCATCAAGACCATCGGGTTTATGCTCGCGCAGGCCTGCTTCGAGTGTCGAGAGCAAGCGCTCGAAAGCCCAGACATCGACCCAGCAGCGGCGCGCATCGAGCGTGAGGCGTCCGTCCTTGAGTTGCAACGGCGCATCTTCGCCGAGCATCTTGCGCAGCCGGTGCAAGGTCACCTCGAAGGCTTGCTGGCCCGCATCGCCTTCGGCATCCGGCCATAGCGCCGCTGTCAGTTGCGCTTGGCTCACCTCGCGCCCGCCGAAGGCGATCAAGGCCTTGAGCAATTCCAGCGGCTTCTTCTGGCCCTTGGCGGTCAGCGTCAGCGGCTGGCCGTCCTGGATAATGCTGAAGCGGCCGAGGGTGTAGAAGCGGTAGGGCCAAGGCCAGTGTTCAACGTCCAGCGGCGGGTTATCCGGCATGAGATTGCGGCGGCGGATCACAGAGCGCACATAGTCGACTTCGATGCCATGATCGAGGGCGAAGGTATAGACCTGCGCCACCCTCGTCAGCGGCCATAGCGGTACGCCCATGCCGTCGTTCTCCTTTTCCCGGGCCAGCAGGGCGTTCAGTGGCCCGACCCAGTCGCCATCACCTCCGTAACAAATGATATCGACGGCCTGCCCGAACCAACACAGATACTCGAGCAGTTCGCTGCGGATGCGCTGCGATACACCCCAACCCCGCGCCAGCTGTTCGCGAGCCAATTCAGGATGCCCAGTTTCGAATAGAAGTTGCGCCAAGCCCACATATTCTGCGCCTTCCCCTAACATGTTCCCATGTTGTTGCGCTGCTTCGATCGCTTTGTGCATGTGTTCTGATGCGAGGCGGGTTTTGCCCTTTTGAATTGCGATCAAGCTCAAGCATTGGTAATAAACCGCATAGTCGATTTGACCGGTGTCGCGCAATGCATCCAGGTCGGCGAGCCAGGATTCGGCCGCTTGCACGTTGCCGGCTGCCAGACAGCTATGAATACCGATGAGGTCGATCACGTTATCCATGGCATTGATCCCGGAGTCACGCGAAATTCGTCTCGCTTCTTCGGCTGCGGGCAGGCTTTCCGTGTGGGCGGTGCGCGAGCCGGAGTGCAGGCCCATGAAACACTGCCACAGAATCTGAATCATGGGGGAGAGATCGTCGGTCAGCAGGGGCTGCACGAGTATCATCAATTCCTTGCCGCGAATGAATGGCCCAGTCCACGTATAGAAAATCCCCAGGTAGGCGGCAAGCATCACTCGGTACCCACGTTCGCCTGGCGCGTTAATGATGCTCGTCGCCAGTTGCGTCCAGCGCTCGGTGTTTGGGTGTCGGGGCTGGCGATGGGTGAGTGCCACCAACATGCTGCATGTCACTTGGGCCGCAATCTCGGTAGACGGTATCTGGGGATATTTGGACTCGATGTCCGAGAACACATCGAGCCAATGATCGAGCGGCCGTAGATCCTGCCAACCAACGGCAAACGTATACACCACACACGCCCAACTCAGATACAAACCGGCGGGATCGTTTGCCTGGTCAAACAGCGCAAATGCTTTCTCCGCATGTAAGCGTGCCTCGGTGGGGTTGATCATCAACTGGCACTGCGCCAACCAATACAGCAACCAGGCATTGTCGTGCACGAACTCCGTCGGCAACAGGTTAATCCAGGCGGCTAACGTTTGCAGCCGCGCTTGCGTCGCCAACATCGGCGCGGCCGCCACGATTGTCTGCGCAAGTTCCGGCCAAGCGCTTGCTGTTTGCAGCACTTCCACGGCTTCTTCAACACGGCCTTCTGCCGCTAAAAGTGCTGCTGCTCGGCGTTGCAATTCGACTAGGCGGGCAGGTGGACAGTTGGTTTTAAGTTCGCGCAGCAAAAAAGTGCGAAACAACGCGTGGTATTGGTAGGTGGCATCGCCCTGGCTGCTATTCACCGTAAAGTAGCTGCGGCGTGCAAGATCGGCGAGCACTTCGGCACTGCGGGGTTCCCCGGTGAGCAGCTCCACGGAGCTGGCGGCCATGGTCGGCAAAAGCGCGCTTGCGAGCAGGATGCGTTGAGTATCCGCGTCCATCTGGTGGAAGATTTCGCTGGCGAAGTAGTCGAATAGCGCTTGCGGCGCCGTCGGGCCGGCGGCGTTCAGTTCCGTCTGATCAAGCCCAAGCATCAAGACCACCCCCGCTGCCCAGCCCCCAGTCTGTTCGTGGATGCGCTGGATCATTTCCGGCCGTAGTCGCTTATGGTCGTGCAGCCGGGCGATTTCGGTCGCCTCTTCCGGTGTGAGCTTCAATGCCGCCGCACCCACTAGCGCAATTTTGTTGTGCACGCGCAGGCGCGCCAACGTCGAAGGCGGGTCGTTGCGGCTGATTGCGATCACGCTCACGCTTGGTGGCAGATCGGTCAGTACTTCGTGCAACACCGCATGCAGTGGCGAGTCGTCTTGCAGGGCATGGTAATTGTCGAAGACCCAGGCGCTGTTGTGCGGGAAACGGTTGAACACCGCTTGAAAGTATTGGCGAGCGAACACCTTGAGGGTCGGCAGATGGTCAGGCGTCAGACACGGCAGCGGTTTGCGGTGGCGCGGCGCAGCCGCTTTGACCGCCAGACTGAAATAGTGAAAGAAGCTCGCAACGTCGTTGTCGCTTTCGTCGATCTGATACCAGAGGCAGGGCAGTCCACGGGCTTCGATATAGCTGCTCGCGAGCGTGGTCTTGCCAGCGCCCGGTGGGCCGCTCAGCCATACGATGCGGTGCTGTTTGTGGGCGTCGTCGAGGGTTCGAAGCAGGCGTTTGCGGGCGTAGATCGCTGCGAGCTGTGCTCGCTGCACCTTGGCCGATCCGGAATGACGAAGTCTCTTCCCACGGGGGGTAGTCGTCTGGCGTCGTGTGGTGGCGATATTCATTCCCTTCAGAAAACTGAGCGGGCGGCCGGATTTTGAAGGCTTTGCCAGGCGGAAAACCCCCAAATCCAGTCAAAAGACTACCACAAAGATGGTTTTTGTAAGCTATCTGTAAGTCACCCTTTAGTACTGTTCCCCAAAAGCGCCACTCAGCCAAGGCACAAGGGAGCAGGTCATGAATTCAGTCTAAATTATTTGCCGGGGTATTCCTGGGTAATAAATCACACATCCGCTGTGCGGTGCGTCTTAACGCTCGCTTCGCGCAACGCTCAAAATTCGCACAAGCAGTAACGATCAAAAGAACCATCGTAAGGAGGGCTATCATGAATTTACGTCTTTTCTTGAGTGTCTCCCGCTTCAACGGGTTAAGCAAAAAAGCGGCACCGCTGTTGAGTATTGCACTTCTTTACCCGGCATTGTTGTTGCCCAATACCGCAGCGGCCGCATTGATGACGCTCGATCCGGATCAGAACACGATCATTGTGCTGGATTCCACAGCAGACTTGTGTGGCGGAGATGGTGAATGCGCGCGCCGGAGTACGTCATCGGCAAGCAACGATTTGTCATTTGCCAAGTCAGTAACATTCCCTAACGGCAATACCGCTTTCGTTAGTGCGCATGGTGTGACTTCTGCGACCACGTTGAAGGGCGTGGCCAGCTCAAACTCTACTGGCTTTCTGTACATATCGTTTGCCGACCAATACACGGTTAATGGCATGGCAAACGCGCCATTCGAGATCACCGCTCAAATGAAGGTGGATGGTTTCATCTCATCGGTTCCTATCAAATTTCGTTCCATCACACAGCACAGGGCAGTTGGTGTAGGCGTACTAGCTGAGATTGGAAAATTTAATCGCGAGGCGACACTGGAGCAGTTTCGAGTGACAACGGATCTTAGTAGTAGTACGGCTGCGCAGGGTTTGTTGTACCCATCAACTGTTAGTAATGCACCCTTCTCGATTCCAATTGATCTCACCGCAGAGTACTCATTTACTAAAGAAATCGGCGATGTCTTCGAGCTTGGTTTTGGGCTCTACGTTGGGGCAGTTCAGGGTACATCCGATTTCTTTTCAACCGCGAATATCGATTTCATTCTGCCAGAAGGCGTGACGCTTACCTCAGCGCTAGGCGCGCAATTCGGTGCACCGCTACCCGTTGTCGGCCCTAATCCCGTCCCTAACCCGCCAACCCTATATCTCTTTGGCGTCGGGTTGCTCGGATTGGCTGGCTTAGCTAAGCGCATGGATGGGAAAGGGTGAGTGCCATGTGTAATGGGGTAATAAATCACACATCCGATGTGCGCCGCGTCCTAACACCTTTTTTCCTCAACGCTCAAAATGCATACACATCGCAAGACAAGCGCAAAGGCTCTATCGCCGCTTTGAAGATGGCGATTTTGTGATGGAAACCGCTTCATTTGCCGTATGGGTTTGTGATTTTCAACGTTCAAAGGAGAACAGCATGCACAAAGTAACCATCAAGACCATCCTGCTCATCGCCGGGCTTGCCGCGTGCGGCATTTCCACGGCCGGTGGGCGCGGAACCCCCACGCCCCTGCCGCCCATGATTGTGAAGACCGCAGTGGACGCGCAGGAAAAGGTTCTCATCATCACTGGCCGCAACTTCGGTAAGACCCTGCCCACCGTCATGCTGGCCGATCAGGCATTGGACGTGAAGCGTTTTTCGGAACACGAGGTCGTGGCTAGCCTGCCGCATGGCATCAGGCCCGCCACCTATGGCGTTTCCGTGACTACCAGTGGCCGGACTCGCGCCAGCTCCAACCTTTTCAGCGCCACGCTGCCGACAGCTACGGAAGCGATACGCGGACGCGCACATTGACAATTTGCGCGGAGATGAGCGCGCACCCAGGATTATTTACACCCGATGCAACAGTTCACAAAGACGGAGAAGCACTATGCACAACCCTAGCCGAGTATTGAAAACCAACGCGATGTTCCGAGGAGTTTTGCGAGCACGGGCCACCAAAGGCAGCGCTTCGATGCGACGTGTGCTGGCTCAAGCGACCATTAGCTTGCTCTGCGTGACGGCACTGCTTGCGCCGGTGCGGAGTGAGGCGATAACGATCGATGTGGTAGACGCTCGCCCTGATTTTAATTTTGCTCGAGTATTTGGCCGCCCAGATAGCTTCGGACCTTTCTCCTACGAAAGACTGCTGAGCATCGGGAACGCAGCCGCAGACTACTGGGAATCGCGCTTGGTCGGCGACCAGTCGTTTAGGATCCCGCTTGGATTTCTGAACTTTGGCTCCCAAGTTTTGGGTGCGGCGTCAATCGGTGGTTTTGCGATAGGACTTAGCAATAACAGAAGCCATTCATGGTTTGTGGACCCCACGCCATTCGACAACTCCGAGTACGGCAGGCTAGAGCTTGCGTTCGCCGATCTCGGTGGCGGGTTGCTGAACACGGGATTCAACTATTTGGATCCGATGGGCGATGCGACTACCGGTTTAGACGCGTTTACGGTACTGCTGCATGAGATCGGCCACATTCTTTCACTGTCGGCATTTGGGGGTAATAACTATGGCCGCAATACGGCCCTGATCGACGACCGTCTTCCATTTGCAGGATCATTGGTGGCTTTGATGGATGAGGGTGCTCATATCCGCCTTGGCGCCCCGCTCATGGGTGGGTTCGGGGCTTCGTTGGGTTCGTTTGGAAGAACCTTACCCAGCGACCTCGATATTCTTTTTGTCGCCGATTCCCAGGGGTCATTCGGGGTAAACCTCAATGGCTTCACGTCGGTTCCCGAACCCGCAACCACGCTTTTGTTTCTTGCGGGGCTCGCAATGATTCTCTTCATCGGCGCACGTCGGCCTGTGCGCCGCGACCTGCCGTTCGATTTGCGCAACGCTCAAAACTCAACCACATCGTAAGCAAATAACAAACACAAGCAAGGGAGCAAAACCATGAAAACGCTATACCGAAATCTCGCAACAGCAATTTTTCTACTATGCAGTTTTAGCGCGCAAGCCGGCATCGTCTCTTCGCAAGGCAGCTTTGCCAGCGATGATGATGTGCAGCTCTTCAATTTCAGCCTCAGTTCGAATTTCCTGTTCAGCGCGCGCACCTGGTCATTCGGCGGCGGCGTGAATGGCGCCGGCGACAGCATCGCGGCAGGGGGCTTCGCGCCGATTTTGTCGCTCTTCAGCGCCACGGGTAATCAAGACTTGCTGCAAATCGCCCAAGCCGGGGCCGGCGGCTCATGTCCGGCAGGGGCCAATACCGATGCGGTCAGCGGCTTTTGCTTCGATGTCGGCATCAGCGCGCTGCTCACCGCCGGCGACTATCTGCTGGCGCTCACCCAAGACAACAACACGCCCTTCGGCCCGTTCTTCAGCGATGGCTTTTTGCAAGCCGGGCGCGGCAACTTCACCGGCCCCGACTATCTCGGCACGGATGGCCAATGCATTTTAGTGGATGGCAGTAGCCGCAGCTGCAACTGGGCCGTGGATCTGGTGTTGCCCGATGTCGTCGTCAATGTGCCGGAACCCGGCAGCCTGGCGCTGCTGGCGCTGGGCCTCGTCACCCTCGCGGGCCTGAAGCGCCGCGACCAATCAGCATCTATTTAAAGGGAGATAAAAAATGAACACGCTCAAAGGTTTTATCACCGGTTTAACCCTCACCGCCGCCGGCTTGCTGCCCCTCAGCGCCGGCGCAGTCACCGCCCCCGCCATGGCCGATGCGCACACCAACAGCGCCTTGCCCGCGAACAACTTCGGCAACCTGCCCACGCTCAATGTCGGCGGTACTTATTCTTCACTCATGCAATTCGACTTCGCCTCACTGCCCGCCGGGACGACGGGCGGCAGCGTGGCCAAGGCCACCTTGTTCATCTGGGTGAACAAGATCGGCACTGCCGGTGCGATTGATATCCGCACCGTGACCGGGCCTTGGACGGAAGCAACGGTGACGCAAGCCACGCAACCGACCGTGGGCGGCGTGGGCTACACCGTGCCGGTGAACAGTGCTGGCAATTACATCGCAGTCGATGTCACCACCGATGTGAAGAACTGGATCGATGCACCCGCCAGCGCCTTGGGTTTCGCACTCGGCGCCTCCACCAGCGCACCGAGCACGAATGTCTTCCTCGACAGCAAAGAGAACACCGCCACCGGTCATGTCGCGTATCTCGACATCACGCTAGTGGGACAGCCTGGGCCGCAAGGGCCGCAGGGGGTGCCGGGGTTGTTGGGGCCGACGGGGGCGCAGGGTCCGGTGGGTCCAGTGGGCGCGACTGGGGCGCAGGGTCTGAAAGGGGACAAGGGCGACAAGGGTGATCCGGGCGCTACGGCTGATGTCAGTGCGCTGACTGCTCAGGTGCGGGCATTGCAGTTGGTGATTAATGACCTAAGCAACCCAGTTCGCGTCTACGTGGCGAATTGTAGTTCAGACACTATTTCAATAATAAACACGAATATAAATTCCGTGGTCGGAACCGTGGGGGTGAGTGATTGCCCGTCCAACATCGCGGTGAACCAGGCAGGCACCCGTGCCTACGTGACGAGCACACTTGCGTCACGAGGTGTTGTTTCAGTGATCGACATTGCGAGCAATACTGTGATCGATACAGTGGAGGTTCTTGGTACATTTGCTCCGACAGGTATCGCGGTGAACTCCGCTGGCACTCGCGTCTACGTGTCGAAAGGGGCGGGTGGTGTTTCAGTGATCGATACAGCGACCAATACAGTGATTGATACTGTGGGGGTTACAACTCCCCTTGGTCTCGCGGTGAATCCCGCTGGTAACCGCGTTTATGTGACGAAAGGAGTCAATGGTGGGGTTTCAGTGATCGACACTTCGAGCAATACCGTGATAGGTACCGTGATCGTTGGCACTCTGCCTACAGATATAGCGATTAATCGGGTTGGTACCTTCGCTTACGTGTCGAATACAAACTCCGGTACGGTTTCGGTCATCAACACCGGAAATAATACCGTAGTCCGTACCGTGGCGGTTGGTTTTAGTCCGAGAGGAATCGCGGTGAACTTTCCTGGTAGCCGCGTTTATGTGGCAAACGCAGCTTCCGGTACGGTATCAGTCATTAATACTGCGGGTAATACAGTGATTGATACCGTGGTGGTTGGACCTAATCCGAGGGCTGTCGTAGTGAATCCGGCTGGCACCCGCGTTTACGTGACGAGTCAAGATTCCGATAGCGTTTCAGTTATCGACACGGCAAGCAATACCGTGGTGGGTACTGTGGCGGTGGGTGATTTCCCGTTTGGCATAGCCGTCATCGGTAACTCAATCTAAGGGATTAAAAATGAACACAATCAAAAAACTCATCGTCGGTCTAAGCCTCACCGCCGCCGGCTTGCTGCCCCTCAGCG
>JBBTCZ010000016.1:0-8708 GCA_038042985.1 Pseudomonadota bacterium | reverse complement strand
TTGGTGGTGGCCATCGTGCGCATGAGCCCCGTCGCACCGCTGCGCTGGCTGGCGCAGGCTTATCTGGAATTCATCCGCAACACGCCGCTGTTGATTCAAATTTTCTTTTGGTACTTCGGCGCGTATGAAGTGTTGCCGCAAACGGTGAATGACTGGCTGAATCAGTGGCCTTTCGAATTCGTGGCAGCGGTGATCGCGCTCACGGTGTATACCTCGGCGTTTATCGCGGAAGATATTCGCTCCGGCATCCGCGCGGTGCCACGCGAGCAAATGGAAGCGGCGCGCAGCCAGGGCATGGGCTATCTCGCCGCGATGCGTTTCGTGATCTTGCCGCAGGCGGTGCGCATTACGGTGCCGCCCTTGATCGGGCAATTCTTGAATGCGACCAAAAACTCATCGCTGGCCATGACCATCGGTGTGGCGGAGTTGACTTTCCAAGCGCGCCAGATCGAGAGCGTCGCCTTCAAAGGCCTAGAGGCCTTTACTGTGGCAACGCTGATTTACTTGCTGGTGTCTTTGACGATCACCGCCGTGGTCTCGACTTACGAGCAGCACTACTTGCGGCCAGGGGGCGTGCGCTGATGGATTTCACCGTCATCACCGACAACTTCACCTACTTCATGATTGGGCGCTATCCCCAGGGTGCGTTTGGCGGGGTGGCGCTGACACTTTATTTGGCGCTGGTGTCGTGCGTGTTGGCGTTGGTGGGCGGCGTGGTGTTAGGCGTGGCGAGTTACTTGCCGTTCCGTCCCTTGCGCTGGCTGGTGCGCGGCTACACTCACGTGATGCGTGGCGTGCCGCTATTGATGGTGATTTTCTGGATGTATTTTCTACTGCCATTGGCGTTCAAGCAGCCGGTGCCGGAAAACTGGACCGTGATCGCGGCGTTGACGCTATTCACTTCGGCCTACATGGCGCACATCGTGCGCGCGGGGATTGAGAGCGTGCCCATTGGGCAGCGCGAAGCAGCTTTGGCCAGCGGGCTTCAACCCTGGCAGGTGATGACCTATGTGGTGTTGCCGCAGGCCTTGCGCAATATGATTCCTTCATTCGTGAATGAGTTGGTGGCGGTGACCAAGGATACCTCACTGGCTTTTATCGTCGGTGTATCCGAGCTGACGCATATCGCCACCCAAGTAAACAACCGCGAGCTGACGCATCCGGCGGAAATATTTCTATTTGTGGCGGCGGTGTATTTCGTGATTTGTTTTTCGCTGACGCAGCTGTCGCGCTGGCTGGAGAGGCGATTGAGTTGGGGAGCGAAAATTTTATAAAAATGTGATGAATTTCCGATGGTTAATGGGCATGCTGGCAGCGCATTAAAGCTCGGCATGACGGGCTATTGCAAAGCTTTCCTAACGAAATTAAGGAGTTCTTTTGATGAAACATAAAAAAGTAACCTTGACCTTTGCATTGGGCGCCACTTGCGCAATTTCCTTGAGCGCATTGCCAATCGCCCACGCTTACGATAACCCTTTCCGCATGAACACGCTCCAAAGCGGATACCTGCTCGCAGACGCTGCGGATGCCAAGGCATCGAGTAAAAAGAAAGATGAAACGCAGTGTGACGAAGCCAAGCAGGGCGACATGAAAGCCGCTAAAACGGCTGGCGAAAAATGCAGTAAAAATTCGTCCAGTGGCGAGGTCAGTACTAAGGTCAAAAGTGGCTGGTGCGGTGACGGCGGCCGCTGTGGTTACAAAAGGCCAGAATAGTTTATGAAACAGTCAGCATGGATCTGACTTGTAGTGAGAAAGTTATTGCGCTTTGAAATGCCGGTCAAACCAAGCCGTCGCCTGGCGCGCCACTTCTTCCAACGTGCCCGGCTCTTCAAATAAATGCGTGGCGCCAGGAATGATGGAGAGCTCTTTTTGGCAACTCATCACGTCATAGGCCGCTTGATTCAGATCGATCACCACATCGTCCCAACCGCCTACCAGCAATAGCGTGGGGGCGCCGACTTGGCGTAGGGCTTCTGCGCCTGCCATATCGGGCCGGCCGCCGCGTGATACCACGGCGCTGATGGCTGCGCCCATTTTCGCGGCTGCTTGCAAGGCTGCCGCCGCGCCGGTGCTGGCGCCGAAGTAGCCAAGCGGCAATCCTTTCACGCGTGGATCCTGTTTCAACCAGGCGGTGGCCACGCCGAGCCGCCGCGTGAGCAGCGCGATATCGAAGCGTGTCGCATAAGTTTTATCTTCTTGCACGGTGAGCAGGTCCATCAGCAAGGTACCGATACCCGCCTGACGCAGCACTTTTGCCACGTAATTATTGCGTGGACTCAAGCGGCTGCTGCCGCTGCCGTGGGCGAACAAGACGATGCCCTGGGCATTCGCCGGCACTTCCAACATGCCTTCGATGATGGCCGGGCCATCGGGGATGTGGACCAGTTCGTTGATCGCTTGATTCGTCATGGCGGCTCCTTAAGCGCGGGCCAAGTGCATCGCCACCGGAATACGCCGGGGCCCAAATTGCTGGCTTAACTCGAAGTGCTGGAAGCGTCCGGCGATCTTAGTCTGGCATTGCGGGCAGTGGCCCGTGTCGGTCAGGCGATAATCTTTGATCTGATACCAATCGCGCACGATGAGTGGCGTCTTGCACGCGGGGCAGAACGTGGTGTCGCCTTCGACGTTGTGGATGTTGCCGGTGTAAACATAATGCAGGCCCGCGCGCAGCGCGATCTCGCGTGCGCGCACAAGGGTAGATGCTGGTGTGGCAGGCACGTCAGGCATTTTGTAATCCGGGTGGAAGGCGGAAAAATGCAGCGGTACATCCGGGCCGAGTTCCTTCGCGATCCACTGCGAGAGCGCGGTGATTTCCTCATCTGAATCGTTTTTGCCGGGGATGAGCAGGGTGGTGATCTCCAGCCACACATCGGTCTCGCGCTTGAGATAGACCAGCGTATCCAGCACCGGCTGCAGGTGCGCGCCGGTGAGCTTGACGTAAAACTCATCGGTGAAAGCTTTGAGATCGACGTTGGCCGCATCCATCTTGGCGTAGAACTCGCGCCGCGCCTGATCGTGTATGTAACCGGCGGTCACGGCCACCGTCTTGATGCCGAGCTGGTGGCATTCGTCGGCGACATCCATCGCATACTCGGCGAAAATCACCGGGTCGTTGTAGGTGAAAGCCACGCTCTTGCAGCCGTGGTGCTGGGCGGCGCGCGCGATCTCTTTCGGCTGGGCTTGATCCATCAAGCGATCCATCTCGCGTGATTTGCTGATGTCCCAGTTTTGGCAGAACTTGCACGCCAAGTTGCAACCGGCAGTGCCGAAGGAGAACACGCTGCTGCCGGGATAGAAATGCGCCAGGGGTTTTTTCTCGATCGGGTCGATGCAAAAACCCGAGGAGCGGCCATAGGTGGTGAGGATCATCTCGCCGCCTTGCATCTTGCGCACGAAGCACGCGCCACGCTGGCCTTCGTGCAGCTTGCAGTCGCGCGGGCACAGATCGCATTGAATGCGGCCATCGTCGAGTTTGTGCCACCAGCGGCCGGGATAATGGGAATCGGTGGTCATGCTTGCTTAACCTCGCGTGCGGGTTCAGGCTCTTTCCATTTGGTCACGGTGTAGCGCGACAGTCGCACGTTCTCAGCCCAAAAATCGGCGGTCAGCCCGGCTTTGCGCTTCAGATGCGCCATGAAGGTTTCCGCATCGGGCAGTTGTTCCCATACCTGGGGTAGAAAGGTGCTGCGGTAATGGCGATACTCGAAAATGATGCCATCGATATGCGGCCGCAGTTGCGACAGTGCGTCTTGCTGGTCGTTGAACGTCAGCGCTTCGCTGGTGGAGAGTAAAGATATTTCCACCCGCGTCAATTCGAGTTCATGCAGCGTAAGCGGCATAAAGCGCGGATCTTGAAAGGCGGCGGCGAGCGCGTTCGCCTTTACGTCCAGCAGCAGCGGCCGATGCGCTTCCAAGCTGCCAATGCAGCCGCGTAGTTCGCCCGCTTGGGTGAGCGTCACGAAAGTGGCGCCAGGGTGATGCAGCCAGGGGGCATCCGCTTCAGCGGTGATTTGCCGCCCTAAGGCCGTGGAAATTTCGGCGCGGGCGATGGTGAGTAGGCAAGCGCCTTGATCAATGGGCATGGGGTGTTCCCTCGACGAAAGAAAAAGCGGCGTAGCCCACCACATGATCGCGATCGCCGGCTGTGTCGCCCGAGTTGCGCAGGTCGATTAGCTCAGGGCTTAAGCCATGGCGTTGGGCGGCGAGCAGCAGGCCGTTCACCGGTGTGCCGCCGCAGGCTTGCTCATGGTTGATACCGGTTTGCAGTCCGAGAATCATGTGGGTGGTTTGCTCATCGACACGCTGCGCCACGGCATAGGGCAGGTAATGTGATAAGTCGGAGCTGATCACGATCAGCGTTTCCGGCCCACCCCACAGGCGTTCCAGCACTTGCGCCACGGCCTCGGCGGAGGTGTCGCCCACCACCAGCGGTATCAGGCTGAATTCGCCCAATATTTTTTGCAGGAAGGGCAGTTGCACTTCCAATGAATGTTCCATCGCGTGGGCGGCCGCGCTCACCGACACTTGCTGCAGATCGCGAATCGCATCGATGCCGGCTTGATCGATCGCCACCAAGCCAAGCGGCGTGGCGAAGTGATCGGCCTCGGGCAAGGCCAAGCCGCGCACCGGCACGCGGTGCGCCGGGCCAAGCAGCACCACACGCTTGATCGTGCCGCGGCCAGGCACCAGGCGCTGATAGGCGCTGGCGGCAATGGGGCCGGAATAGATATAGCCTGCATGCGGTACAATGACCGCTTTTGGCAAGGGCCCATCTACTGTGGCTATATTCCCCAGCAGGGCATCGAGATCGCGGCTTAAAACTTGCCCGTTGCCCGGGTAAAAAGCGCCGGCCACCGCAGCGGGACGAATCTGACTCATGATGTACTACTCCAAGTTAATGTTTACTTTAAATGGACGCTGTTGCGCCGCATTTCAAGTCATTTCTTGCTTACTTTTTAAGTATAGTCAGCGAATCGCCATATGAATGCGCCAGGACGCTATTTTGCCTTAATTCCAGCGGCCGGCAGCGGTAGCCGCATGGGTGCCGAGCTGCCCAAGCAATATCTGGAAGTGGCGGGCGCGCCAATATTGCTGCATGCGGTTCGTGCGCTGTGCGCGCACCCCAAAATCGAGCAGGTTTTTGTGGTGCTGGCGGCGGATGATGCCCATTTCGCGGCTTATGATTGGACACCTTTCGATGCGAAATTGCGACGGCTCTACTGCGGAGGCGTAACGCGTGCCGAGAGTGTGCTGAATGGCTTGCGCGCCATCGATCCGGTGTCGCAGCCGGAGGATTGGGTACTGGTGCACGACGCGGCGCGGCCCTGCTTGGCGCAAGCGCATCTTGATGCTTTGATCGCGGAGTTGGCAGCAGACGAAGTGGGCGGCCTGCTGGCGGTGCCGGTGGCGGATACCTTGAAACGCGCGGATTCAGACGCGCGTGTTATCGCCACCGAGCCGCGCGAAAATTTATGGCAAGCCCAAACCCCACAAATGTTCCGCCATGGCTTGCTGCTGCGCGCCTTGGAAGCACTCGGCACCGACACCCCCACCGACGAAGCGCGCGCCATCGAGCATCTGGGGCTGAAACCAAAATTAGTGGCGTGCGATGCGACCAACTTGAAGATAACTTATCCGCAGGATTTGCAACTCGCGGAATTAATCTTGGGCGGCAGGAAAGAAAAAAAATGAGAATCGGACAAGGCTTCGACGTACATGCCCTGGCGGCGGGGCGCAAGCTCATCATCGGCGGGGTGGAGATTCCCTATCACCTAGGTTTGCTGGGGCACTCCGATGCCGACGTGTTGTTGCATGCCATTTGCGATGCGTTGCTCGGTGCGGCTGCGCTGGGCGATATTGGGCGACATTTTCCCGACAGCGATCCACGTTACAAAGGCATCGATAGCCGCGAGTTGTTACGCCATGTTGGGAAGTTGATTGTTGATTCGGGTTATCGGCTGAGCAATCTGGATACAACCATCATCGCGCAGTTGCCCAAGATGGCGCCGCACATCCCGGCCATGGTTGCCAATATTGCCGCCGATTTAAGCGTCGCGCCGGCTGCCATCAATGTGAAGGCGACCACCACCGAGCAACTCGGTTTCACCGGACGTGGCGAGGGCATTGCAGCGCAAGCAATCTGTTTGTTGGAGCTGGCTTGAACGATGAGCCGGTCCGGCTGTTTTTTGCATTGTGGCCGGAAGCGAAATTACAACAGGCGCTGTTTGAGGCCGGCAACAAGCTTTATCAGCGCTGTGGCGGTCGCCGCACTCGGCGCGAGAATATCCATTTGACCTTGGCGTTTTTGGGAGCGGTGGACGCGGATCGCATGCAGCGCGTCACAACGGTGGCGGACCGGATCACGCTGCCGGTTTTCGACTTGCAGTTCACCCGTTTGGGCTGGTGGCGGCAGAATCAAGTGGCGTGGGCCGCCGCAGACGAGACACCACGCCCGCTCATCGATTTGGTCAAGCAGTTGCAACTGGGCTTGAGTGCGGAGGGCTTTAAATTCGACGAGCGCCGGTTTCAAGCCCATGTCACGCTGCTGCGCAAAGCCAATTGCCCGCCGGGTTTGATCGAAAGCCCGCCGATACTGTGGCAAGCAAAAGATTTCGTATTAGTGCGCTCCACCCTGCACGAGGGTGGGCCGCATTATGCGATTGTGAAGCGCTGGTCGTTGCAGCCAAAAGCCGATTAAAGATAAATGCAGTGCTCCAGCTTGCTGCCTAATTCGCGCTCGTTCACGCTGGTGTAATCCTTGTCCACTGTATCTGTGGTTAGGGTCGAGACTTGATCCGATAGCCGCGCTTTTAGAATGCCAAGAAAGGGCGATCCCGCTACCAGAATCAGGCGCTCGTATTTGTTCTGTCCTCGGCCATGTTCCAGGGTGCGTGCGATCTCCAGTGCAAAGTGTTCGGCTTCGTTCTGCTTCGGATCGGTGGCTTGTTGGCGCGAGGCATGGCCATTGCCCACGCCTGGCACATAACCGGCGCGGTCCGACACCAACTCGGAGCCCTTCATTCGGCTCTCTGGGTGATCGAATTCGGAAAGCAGCTTTAACCCTTTGCCGATCCCGGTGTTTTCATACAAACGTGCGCGTGCGGAGTTGGCAACCAAAACCCAAGTCGTGCTCATAATTCAATCCTCCCTTTAAAAAAACATCTCATTTTCAGTCTAGCGTTTGAGTGGGTAGAGTCAAGACATCGTTGTCCTGAATAGCTATTTCCCCAAGCTGGATAAGAACTCGTGAGCAAGATCGGCAAAGCCGGTGAGAGAGATGTCAGAGGGGTGCAGCACTGTCGCCTGATCAAGCTGGGGATAGTGTTTAAGCGTAGAGCGGTGATAGGCCGGGTCGTAGTGGCTCTCCAGCATGTCGAGCACAAATTCGTCCCAGTGCCCGGCCTGGGCGAGTGTATTCCAATGCACCAAACGTTCTTTACTATGCAGATCTTTGAGACAGGCGACTTTTTCCAGCAAGCCTTGCGGGTCGGCGATGAAGTGGGCGTATTCTTCCTTCAGTAGCTGTACGCGTTGTGCGCTGGCCACTTCCAATGTCACGCAGTGGCCTTGCTGCCACATGCGCTCAATCAGCGCGTCGGGTACACGTAACTGGCCTACTTTTTTGCTCTCTGCTTCCACATACACCGGCTTGGCCGGGTCGAAGTGCCGTAGCTGATGCCAGATTTGGCTATCGAACATTTTTTGCGCCGGTTGTGGCGCATCGGGCAGATTGCCCAGCACCGAGCCGCGATGCGCGGCAAGTTGTTCCAAGTCCAATACCTGGCTGCCGGCTGTGGCCAGCGCTTGCAGGAAGCGGCTTTTACCCGAGCCGGTTGGCCCGCACACCACTTGGAAATGAAAGGCTTGGGGCAGGGTGGCGAGGTCCTCGATTACGCGGCGCCGGTAGGCTTTGTAGCCGCCTTCCAGTCGCGCTACTTTCCAGCCGATCTCGCTCAAGATATGTGCCATCGAACCGCTGCGCTTGCCGCCACGCCAACAATAGATCAGCGGGCGCCAGGTTTTGGGCTTGGAAGCGAAATAGTCTTCGATATGGCGTGCGATATTGCGCGCGACCAGTACCGCGCCGATTTTTTTCGCTTCGAAGCTGGAAACCTGTTTGTAGATGGTGCCGACGCGCTCACGTTCTTGCTCGGTGAGTACGGGAAAATTTACGGCGCCCGGAATGTGATCTTCGCGGAATTCCGGGGCGGTGCGCACGTCGATAATTTCGTCAAACTGATCGAGCTGTGCTACGGTTGCGACCATTGTCATGGCAGTATTATTCTGTGAAAAGAGGCGATTTTAGCCCCTTGACGTGGCATAACACTAATCACGCATTACCTCGGGATCAAGCGCAGGTATTGCGGTTGTTCCGGGATACGGGGTTGGGTTATGCGGCTAAGATCTGGGTTGTGCTTCCGAGCGACTCGCCGGCGGAGGTGGGCGGTCTAATTCTTGCGCAGAGCCGTGACGCGTGGGTTTGCCGTTGTAGCCTCGGAAGGGGATTGCCGACGCTCAAAATGGCGCTTTTCTTGAAGTAATAAGGCAAGATGAAGGCTAATATTGCGTCGGTCGAGTAAACGCCGTTCCAATGGCAGGAACTCAACGCTATAGCTAGGTAGTTTCGTTGCGGTATTCATTGCCATGCTCCTCTTTTTTTAATTATGGCAAATGAATAGCGAAATCAAGCTAAATAACTAATTTTTAAT
>JBBTCZ010000015.1:0-43243 GCA_038042985.1 Pseudomonadota bacterium | reverse complement strand
TGTGGTTCACCTTCTCCTACCTGCCGATGGCGCACATGGTGTGGTTCTGGGGCGGCCCTTCCGCCTTTGGCGACCCTTCCGGTTTTGTTTTCGGTAAAGGCGCGCTGGACTTCGCGGGTGGCACCGTGGTGCACATCAATGCCGGTATGGCCGCGCTGATGGGCGCAATCGTGATCGGCAAACGCATCGGCTACGGCCGGGAAGCGATGCCGCCGCACAACCTGACCATGACCATGATCGGCGCGTCGATGTTGTGGGTGGGCTGGTTCGGCTTCAACGCCGGCTCCAACCTGGAAGCCACGGGCGTGGCGGTGCTGGCGATGACCAACACCATCCTTGCTACGGCGGCAGCGACATTGTCCTGGATGTTCATGGAGTGGATAACGAAGGGCAAACCGTCCATGCTCGGTGCGGCATCTGGTGCAGTCGCTGGTCTGGTGGCGATCACGCCAGCCGCTGGTTTCGCTGGCCCGATGGGCGCGATCGTCCTGGGCGCAGTCGCAGGTGCAATCTGCCTGTGGGGCGTCACTAGCCTGAAGCGGATGATGGGCTATGACGACTCGCTGGATGTATTCGGTGTGCATGGTATCGGCGGCATCATCGGCGCCATCGGCACCGGCATCGTGGTCGCGCCTTCGCTCGGCGGCACCGGCGTGTTCGATTACGCCACCGGTAAGGTCGGTGATTTCTCGATGAGCACGCAACTCATCAGCCAACTGTGGGGCGTTGGAACCGTCGTCCTCTGGTCAGGCGTGGTGAGCTTCGTCCTGTTCAAATTGGTCGACATGTTCATGGGCCTGCGCGTGCCGGAAGAAAAAGAGCGCGAAGGCTTGGATGTGTCCGAGCACGGCGAGCGCGCTTACACCATGTAAAGAGTTGTTCTCCTCTCTCCAGCAATGGGGGATTTCAAGGGGGCGCGCAAGCGCCCCCTTTTTTTATGGCGGAGATGAGAAGGGGCATCTGGCGGGCAGTGCCCACCCTCTTTATGACGTCAATGAATCAATCTCTTTAATACACTTAAACATCGCCAGCGCCTTCACCCGCGCGGCTTCATGATCGACGATTGGCGCGGGATAATCGCGGCCGATGATCACGCCATAAATCTGCTGTTCAATCGGGCTGATCTGCCAAGGCGCATGAATCTCCCGCGCATCAACTGCGGCCAACTCGGGCACGTAGCGCTTGATGAAAACGCCCTGCGGATCGAAGCTCTCGGATTGCGTCACCGGGTTGAAGATGCGGAAATACGGTTGTGCATCGCAACCGGTGGAAGCCGCCCACTGCCAATTGCCGTTGTTCGAGGCGAGATCATAGTCGAGCAGTTTCTGCGCGAAATAGCGTTCGCCTTGCAGCCAATGCAAATGCAAATCCTTGGTCAGAAACGAGGCTGCAATCATGCGCAGGCGGTTGTGCATGAAGCCGGTTTGATTCAGTTGGCGCATCGCCGCATCGACAATCGGGTAGCCAGTGCGACCCGCGCACCACGCGGCGAAGCGTTCAGGATTCGCTTCCCATGCGACCGCGTCAAATTCCGTGCGAAAGGCTTGGGTCATCACGCGCGGGTGGTGGTACAAAATCATCTGAAAAAATTCGCGCCAGATCAATTGCGACAGCCAAACTTGCGCGCCCTTGCCCGAGGCATAGTGGGCAGTGCGCGCCAACTCGCGGATCGACATCGTGCCGAAGCGCAAATGCACGCCTAAATGCGAGGTGGCATCCAGTGCCGGGGTATCGCGCACTTCATCGTAATTCGCGATGCTGGCTTGAAACGAGTCCCAAACCGCTTGCGCGCCCGACATGCCGGGCTTGACCCCAAGCTGAATCAGATCCGTCGCTTGAAATCCCAGATCGGCAAGCGTCGGCAATGCGCTCGACTCGGGCCGCGCAAAAGCATGGGTATATTCCGCTACCGGATGCGGCACCAAATCGGCGCCCGTCACGCGCTTCAACCAGGCATTTTTATACGGGGTGAAAACACTGTAAGGCCGGCCAACATTTTTCATAATTTCTTCGCGCTCAAAGATCACTTGATCTTTAAACGTATTGAAGGCGATCCCAATCCGCTTCAGTGTTTTCGCGACAGCCGCATCGCGCATCACCGCCGCCGGCTCGTAATCGCGATTGGCAAACACCGCAGTCGCGCCAAATTCTTGCACAAGCTGTGGAATCACTTCGCGTGCCGAGCCGTGGCGCACGATCAAGCCGCCGCCCATGGTGGTTAACGCTTTATCCAATTCCTTGATCGAGTGCCAAATGAAATCCACGCGGCGATCGGCTTTATCGGTCAGCGGGTCCAGGATATCGGTATCGAACACAAACACGCAGAACACGCGAGCGCTGTTGCGTAAGGCTTGCGATAAAGCCGCGTGATCAAAGCAGCGCAGATCACGGCGAAACCAGACCAGCGAGGTGGGGTGAGGAGGATTCATTCAGGTATTATCCTGGAAAAAGTTGAACCGCGAAGGACGCAAAGGAAACAGGTTCGGCGAAATACCGTTTTTAGGATTAAAGGAAAAATATCCATGGCCGGAACCAGCCTCTTACTGCTCCTCGACGACATCGCCACCGTGCTGGACGATGTGGCGCTGATGACCAAAGTCGCCGCCAAAAAAACCGCAGGGGTGTTGGGTGACGACCTCGCGCTCAACGCGCAGCAGGTGGCGGGCATCAAGGCCGATCGAGAATTGCCCGTGGTCTGGGCGGTGGCAAAGGGCTCCTTGAGAAATAAGCTGATTTTGGTGCCGTCGGCCTTGGCGATCAGCGCGTTTGCGTCTTGGGCGGTGATTCCGCTCCTGATGCTGGGCGGCGCATATCTCTGCTATGAGGGGTTTGAGAAGCTGGCGCATAAGTTTTTGCACAACAAGACGGAAGATGATGCGCATCACACCGATCTAGTACAGGCATTGGCCGATCCTGCGGTCGATATAGTCGCGTTTGAAAAAGAGAAAATCCAGGGCGCCGTCCGCACCGATTTTATTTTGTCCGCTGAAATCATCGTCATCACCCTGGGCACGGTCGCCACGGCAGCATTCGGAACGCAAGTTGCAGTATTGACGGGCATTGGCTTGATTATGACGGTGGGTGTTTACGGCCTAGTGGCCGGGATCGTCAAGCTGGATGATGCAGGGCTGTATCTCAGCCAGAAGAACGGTAGGTTTTTGTGCGGTATTGGCAGAGCAATTGTGGGGGCAGCCCCGAGCTTGATGAAGGGCTTGTCCATCGTCGGCACGGCGGCGATGTTCTTGGTGGGCGGGAGCATTTTGACCCATGGCCTGCCCGGTGCGCATGAGCTGATCCTGCATCTTTCAAGCAAGGTGAGCGCGCTGCCCGGCATTGGCGCTACGCTGCAAGTGATCACCCCGTTTTTGTTGGATGCCTTGGCGGGCATGGCGGCGGGTGCAGCAGTGCTGGTAGTCGTAACCATCGCGGGGCGGGTCGGGCGAAGTATCAAAAATAAAAGCGCCTAGTGATCCGGCGGCTTCTCTCAATATTGAGTAGAAACACATGGCGCAATGAATCAAAAAAGGGCGGTTTCGCGCTAGGCCCAAAGATTACGCTGCGTAGATTGCGCCCTCTGCGGTAAAATCGCGCTTTTGCAGGAAATTCACCGTGTCCGGCATCACCATCGCCTTATCCAAGGGCCGCATCTTCGAAGAAACCACGCCGCTGCTGAAAGCGGCGGGCATTGTTCCGCTCGAAGATCCGGAGTCCTCACGCAAGCTCATCATCGGCACCAATCATCCCGATGTGCGGCTGATTATCGTGCGCGCCACCGATGTGCCGACCTATGTGCAGTACGGCGCGGCGGATCTGGGCGTGGCGGGCAAGGATGTGCTGCTGGAGCATGGCGGCGCGGGGCTGTACCAGCCGCTTGATCTGCAAATCGCCCAATGCCGCATGATGGTTGCGGTGCAGCAGGGATTCGATTACGAGCGTCATGTGCGCCAGGGCTCCCGGCTCAAGGTGGCGACAAAATATGTGCAAACCGCGCGCGAGCATTTCGCCAAGAAGGGCGTGCACGTCGATCTGATCAAGCTCTATGGCTCGATGGAACTCGCGCCCCTGGTGGGTCTCGCGGATGCGATAGTGGATCTAGTGTCCAGCGGCAACACGCTCAAGGCTAACAATCTGGTGGCGGTGGAAGAGATCATGCAAATCAGCTCGCGCTTGGTCGTCAACCAAGCCGCGCTCAAACTCAAACACGCCGCGATTCAGCCCTTGTTGGATCAATTCGCGGCGGCGGTGAGTAAATAATTTGTTAGCCAACAAAATATCAGAGGAGGCTTGCATATGAAAAATGAACTTTTAAAGTTCCCATACAAAATATCTGCAATGCGTGCTGTAACTATGGTCATCATTGCTATTGCAATCTCCGTCTCGCTCGTATATTTAGCTCTAACAAATATTAATGGTTTGCGTATTTTTAAAATCCTTACCCTAACGCACGAGGAAGCTACAATTTTTCTCTGGGCACTTTCATTTCTTTGCTTGTTAGCTTTAATGGTCGTTATTTTTGTTTCCATGCGTAGCTTCAAAGCACCACGAGACTTATTGCTTGATAACACCCATATGATCGTCCCTAAAGCCTCGTTGTCTAACGAATTTATAACCATACCCTATGCATCAATCCACCAGGCCGGGTTGCAACTAGTTGGGCGTCAGAAAATGTTCATAATTAAGTCTTCTGAAGGTGACTCTTGGCTTCATCCACAAGGTTTTCAAAATGCCGCCGAATTTGAAAGATTTCAGCATGCGTTTGCAGAGCGTGTTCGTGGCTAAGACCTACGCGCGCCGTGTTCCAGCGGCCGGTTAGCTTAACACCATGCTAAAAATACGCCGCCTTTCTACTCAAGATGACGACTTCCAAGTGCAGTTGCGCATGCTGCTCGCCTTCGAATCGGCGCAGGACGCGAGCATCGACGCGACGGTTGCGGGCATTCTCGATAACGTCAAACGCCGGGGCGATGCGGCGGTGTTGGATTACACGCGCCAATTCGACAAGCTCGATGCGAAAAGCCTGGCTGATTTAGAGATACCCCAAGCCAAGCTGGAAGCCGCCTTCATTAACTTAGCACCGGAGGCCAAAGCCGCGCTGCAAGCCGCAGCGGAGCGGGTGCGTGTTTATCACGAGCGCCAAGTGCAGCAATCGTGGAGCTACACGGAAGCCGACGGCACGCTGCTCGGCCAGCAGATCACGGCTTTGGATCGTGTCGGCCTGTATGTGCCCGGCGGCAAGGCGGCGTATCCGTCCTCGGTGCTGATGAATGCGATCCCGGCCAAGGTGGCGGGCGTGCAAGAACTCATCATGGTGGTGCCCACGCCGGGTGGCGTGATGAATGAATTGGTATTGGCCGCCGCGCATGTGTGCGGCGTGGATCGCGTGTTCACCATCGGCGGGGCGCAAGCGGTGGGCGCGCTGGCTTATGGCACCGAGACCGTGCCGCAAGTGGATAAAATCGTCGGCCCCGGTAACGCCTATGTCGCAGCCGCCAAGCGCCGCGTGTTTGGCGTGGTCGGCATCGACATGATTGCGGGGCCATCCGAGATCCTCATCATCTGCGACGGCAAGACCGATCCGGATTGGATTGCCATGGATATGTTCTCCCAAGCCGAACACGACGAGCTGGCGCAGTCGATTTTGCTCTGCCCGGATCAAGGCTATATCGATCAAGTCGCCTCCAGCATCGAGAAATTGCTGCTGACCATGCCGCGCAAAGAGGTGATCGCCACCTCACTCACCAATCGCGGCGCCTTAATCCACGTGCGCGATCTGGACGAAGCCGTGGCCATCGCGAATCAAATCGCGCCCGAACATTTGGAACTGTCGGTCGAGCAGCCGCAGGAGTGGGCGAAACAAATCAAACACGCCGGCGCGATTTTCATGGGCCGCATGACGTGCGAAGCGCTGGGCGATTATTGCGCCGGGCCGAACCACGTGCTGCCCACCTCGCGCACCGCGCGCTTTTCCTCGCCGCTGGGCGTGTACGATTTCCAGAAGCGTTCGAGCCTGATCCAAGTCTCGGCCGCGGGTGCTACTACGCTGGGCAAAATCGCCGCAACACTCGCCTATGGCGAAGGCTTGCAGGCGCATGCCAAATCGGCGGAGTACCGGATTACCCACAAGTAAAGACTTGAACCGCCAAGGACGCGAAGAAAATCCTTCAATGCCTTTCCTTTGCGGTAAAACGCTTATGCCCTTAAAACCAGACCAACTCATCCGCGACGAAATCCGCGCCCTCGCCGCTTATCACGTGCCCGATGCATCTGGCTATGTGAAGCTCGACGCGATGGAGAATCCTTATCGCTTACCGGATGAGTTGCGCGCTGCCTTGGGCCAGCTTGCGTGCGACGCCGCGATCAATCGCTACCCTGATGCGGCGGCATCCAAGCTCAAGGCGCGGCTGCGCGAATCGATGCAGATTCCTGAAGGAATGGAGATTCTTCTCGGCAATGGTTCGGACGAGATTATCCAAATCCTGGCCATGGCCATCGCCAAGCCGGGTGCGGTGATTTTGGGCTTGGAGCCCTCGTTCGTGATGTACCGCATGATCGCGGCCTATGTCGGGGCGCGTTATGTGGGCGTGCCGCTCAAGGCCGATTTCACCCTGGACATCGATGCGACGCTGGCGGCGATTGCCGAACACCAGCCGGCGTTGATCTTCATCGCTTACCCCAATAATCCCACCGGCAATCTGTTCGACGAAGCAGAGTTGGTGCGTATTCTGGACGCTGCCCCTGGTTTGGTGGTGATGGACGAGGCCTATCATGTGTTCGCCGAGACGAGTTTTTTGCCCCAGTTGGCGCAATACCCTAATCTGTTAGTGATGCGCACCCTGTCCAAGCTGGGTCTGGCCGGCTTGCGCCTCGGTTTTCTGGTGGGTTCGCCGGCCTGGCTCAACGAGCTGGACAAGCTGCGTTTACCGTATAATGTGAACGTCTTGACCCAGCAGGTCGCGGAGTGTGTGCTCGCCCGCCCCGATGTGCTGGAACAGCAAGCGGCAGCGATCCGCACTGAGCGGACGCAGATGATGCAGGCCTTGGAGCGTATGCCGGGTGTGACGGCCTATCCGACAGCCGCGAATTTTATTCTGTTCCGTGTCGCGCAAGCGGACACGGTATTCGAGAAGCTGAAAGGCAAAGGCATTTTGATCAAGAATCTGAGCCGCGCGCATCCGCAACTAGCAAACTGCTTACGGGTCACGGTCGGCACACCGGACGAAAATACACAATTTCTCACTGCATTAGGCGCGAGCCTATAATTCAGCCATGCGAACCACAAAACTCAACCGCAGCACCCTCGAAACCAATATCACGGTGTCGCTCAACCTCGACGGTACGGGGCAAACCAAGCTTAATACCGGCGTGCCCTTCCTCGATCACATGCTGGACCAAATCGCGCGCCACGGCTTGATGGATATCGAAGTCGAGGCCCGTGGCGATCTGCATATCGACGCGCACCACACGGTAGAGGATGTCGGCATCACGCTCGGCCAAGCCTTCGCTGGCGCGATCGGCGACAAGAAAGGCGTGCGCCGCATGGGGCATTCCTATGCGCCGCTGGATGAAGCCTTATCGCGCGTAGTGGTCGATCTCTCGGGCCGCCCCGGTTTGATTTTCGAAGTGCCGTTCACCCGTGGGCGGGTGGGTGAGTTCGATCTGGATTTGATCCGCGAATTTTTCCAGGGCTTCGTCAATCACGCCTTGGTGACGCTGCACATCGACAATCTGCGTGGCGTGAATGCGCACCACCAAGCGGAAACGGTGTTCAAGGCCTTCGGTCGGGCGCTGCGCATGGCGGTCGAAGCTGATCCGCGTGCCGCGAATATCATGCCGTCCACCAAGGGGGCGCTCTAAGCAAGCTCTGCCGCCCGACGCCCGACGCCTGAATTTATATAATATGATCGACATCGCCGTCATCGACTATGGCATGGGCAATCTGCGCTCCGTGTCGAAAGCCCTGGAACATGTGGCCCCGCGCGTGAGCGTGGTGGTCACCAGCGACCCGCATGAAGTGCTCAAAGCGGGCCGCGTGGTTTTTCCCGGCCAAGGCGCCATGCCCGACTGCATGCGCGAAATGGAGTCGCGTGGTTTGCATCAAGCCATCCTGGAATCCGCCAAGACCAAACCCTTTCTCGGTATCTGCATCGGCATGCAAATGTTGTTCGAGCATTCCGAAGAAGGCGACGTGGCAGGCTTGGGTTTATTCCCCGGACGCGTGCTGCGCTTTCCGCATGAGGCGATGGTGGACGACAAAGGCAATAAACTGAAAGTGCCGCACATGGGCTGGAACGAAGTGCACCAGGCGATGGAGCATCCACTGTGGGCGGGCATTGTCGATGGCTCACGTTTTTATTTCGTGCACAGTTATTATTGCGAGCCGGCCAACCCGGATCTGGTGGCGGGCTTTACGCATTACCCCTTCCCCTTTACCAGCGCAGTGGCGCGGGATAATATTTTTGCAGTGCAATTTCACCCGGAAAAAAGCGCAGCCGCTGGTCTCACGCTGCTCGGCAACTTCGTAATGTGGGATGGGTCATCCGCTGCGGCGGAATCCTGCACCTCATCCGCCTGTATGTAACCTTGATTAACGCTTAGAAAAAATCATGCTAATCATTCCAGCAATCGACTTAAAAGACGGCCATTGCGTGCGCCTGAAACAGGGTTCCATGGAAGGCGCCACCGTGTTCTCCGAAGACCCCGGCGCCATGGCGCGCCAGTGGATCGAACGCGGCGCGCGGCGCCTGCATCTGGTGGATTTGAACGGCGCCTTCGCCGGCAAGCCGATCAACGAAGCGGCGATCAAGGCCATCACCGATGTCGTCGGCACCGACATCCCAGTGCAACTGGGCGGCGGCATACGCGACTTAGAAACCATCGAACGCTATCTGGATGATGGCATCACCTACGTCATCATCGGCACCGCTGCGGTGAAAAATCCTGGCTTTTTGCATGAGGCGTGTTACGCCTTCCCCGGCCATATCATGGTGGGCCTGGATGCCAAAGACGGCAAAGTCGCCGTGGATGGTTGGTCCAAAGTGACCGGCCATGACGTGGTCGATCTCGCCAAGAAATTCGAAGGCTACGGCGTCGAAGCCATCATCTACACGGACATCGGCCGCGACGGCATGCTCTCCGGCGTCAACATCGACGCCACCGTGCGCTTAGCCAAAGAATTAACCATCCCCGTCATCGCCAGCGGCGGCATCACCAACCTCGACGACATCAAAGCCCTATGCCAAGTCGAAGCCGAAGGCATCATGGGCGCCATCACCGGCCGCGCGATTTATGAAGGCACGCTGGATTTTGTGGCAGCGCAGAAGATGGCGGATGAGTTGGGGTTTAAGGTTTAACGTCTAATGACCTTCTTGGCCGCTAATTCACGCGAATTCACGCCAATGATTGGGGTAGTGTAAATCCGCGCTCATTCGCGTTAATTCGCGGCAACCAGGTTTTATCATGTCCCTCGCCAAACGCATCATCCCCTGTCTCGACGTCACCGCTGGCCGCGTGGTCAAGGGCACCAATTTCGTTGACCTGCGCGACGCGGGCGACCCGATCGAGATCGCGCGCCGCTACGACGAGCAGGGCGCGGACGAGCTCACCTTTCTCGACATCACCGCCAGCAGCGACGACCGCGACATCATTTTGCACATCATCGAAGCGGTGGCGGCGCAGGTGTTCATTCCGCTCACCGTGGGCGGCGGCGTGCGCCAGGTGAGTGATGTGCGGCGCTTGTTGAATGCCGGCGCGGATAAAGTCTCGATGAATACCGCTGCGGTGCAAAATCCCCAGCTTGTCGCCGATGCCTCCGCGCGCTACGGCAATCAATGCATCGTCGTGGCCATCGACGCCAAGCAAACCAGCCCCGGCAAATGGGAAGTCTTCACCCACGGCGGCCGCAAGAACACCGGGCTGGATGCAATTGAATGGGCGAAAGAAGTAGAACGCCTGGGTGCGGGCGAACTCCTGCTCACCAGCATGGACCGCGACGGCACCAAAATCGGCTTCGACCTAGCGCTCACCCGCGCCATCTCCGACGCCGTAGAAATCCCGGTCATCGCCAGCGGCGGCGTAGGCAACCTAGATCACCTCGTCGCCGGCGTGATCGAAGGTCACGCCGACGCCGTACTCGCAGCGAGCATTTTTCACTTTGGCGAATACACCGTGCGCCAGGCTAAGGAATATATGGCGAAGCATGGGATTGAGATGCGGTTGTAATCGGAGGGTTGTAACTTATGAAGTGTTATCCAAAGGAGATAAAAATGAAGCGTTTATATAATGCTAGTATTTTGTTCGTTCTTGCCCTTTCCATTTTCTTATCAGGTTGCGCAACAAATCAAAAATTAAGCGATGTGGATAGGAAAAGAATTGATGTAGTAAAGGTGAATGACAAGGTTGAGAAAGTGCCGCAGATGTTTTATTTTGGGCCGGGCGCTGCAATTGGTCTTATGTTTGGCGCAATCGGAGGGGCCATAGCTGGCGCGGCAAACATTGGGCCAGGAGAAGAGTTGCTGGCTTTCGCGGAGAAGAATGGCGTTCGCATCGAAGAAATTGTGTCGCAGGAATTTAATGAAGCACTACGCAAATCGGGCAAAGTAAAGATTGTTGATTCACAGGGAACAAAAGCCGCGACGATCAACGTGTCGGTTACGCAGTTTGGGTTCAGCGTGCCTCATGGATTTAGCTCTATTTTGGTTCCGATTGTGTCGATCAAGTGTGAGTTGATCGATGTTGATGGAAAAGTTCTATGGATCGGGAACGACCGGGTTTTGCCCTTAGGAAACCCAGTCGAGGGCATTCCTGCTGACGAAATGCGTCAAAACGCTAAAGCAATTGAATCCGCATGGCGCGGCGCATCCAAACATATTGTTACCAATATAATTAACGAGCTTTAAGCATTTTCAAGGTGTGATCGAAGGGCAATGAGACTTAGCATTATTCCCCTTTTTCCATTCATTTCGCTTATTCCACCGCCGCCGCTATAATCAAATGCTTCTATAGCCTCAGCAAAAACCATGGTCCCTCACCTCACTACCGCATTGACCGGCCCACTGCTCGATATCGAAAAACGTGCCTTGGACGCCATGCCTGCGATCGAGCATTGGTTTCGTTCGCAGTGGCAGGAAAACACTGTGCCGTTTTATTGTTCGGTTGATTTGCGCAATGCGGGTTTCAAGTTGGCGCCGGTGGATACCAATCTCTATCCGGGTGGCTTTAATAATCTGAATCCGCATTTCCTACCGTTGTGCGTGATGGCGGCGCAATCGGCGGTGGAGAAGGTGTGTCCCGAGGCGCAGCGCTTTTTGCTGATCCCGGAAAATCACACGCGCAATATGTTTTATTTGCAAAACGTCGCGGCTTTGCGCTACATCTTGCGCCAGGCCGGTCTGCAAGTGCGCATCGGCACGTTGATTCCCGAAATTACCGCACCCACCACGATTGATTTGCCAAATGGCGAGCAGCTCATTTTGGAGCCGCTGATACGCGAGGGGCGGCGCGTGAAGCTGGAGGGATTTGATCCTTGCGCGATTATTCTCAATAACGATTTGTCCGCAGGTATCCCAGCGATCTTGCAAGACTTGGAACAACCCGTCATTCCCCCCCTGCACGCCGGCTGGGCAACGCGTCTCAAATCCAATCACTTCGCCGCTTATAACGAGGTGGCCGATAGTTTCGCCAAACTGCTGGGCATCGATCCCTGGATCATCAATCCGCAGTTCGCCACCTGCGGCCGGGTGAATTTCCAAACGCGCGAAGGGGAGGATTGCCTGGCCGCGTTTGTCGATGATTTGTTGAGCGACATCCGCGTGAAGTACAAGGAATACGGCATTCAAGAAGAGCCATTCGTGATCGTCAAGGCCGACGCCGGCACCTACGGCATGGGCATCATGACCGCAAAATCGGCGGACGATGTGCGCGATTTGAATCGCAAGCAGCGCAACAAGATGTCGGTGGTGAAAGAAGGCCTGCAAGTGTCGGATGTCATCATCCAGGAAGGCGTGTACAGCTTCGAGAGCATCAATGAAGCCGTGGCCGAGCCGGTGGTGTATATGATGGACCGCTACGTGGTGGGCGGCTTCTATCGCGTGCATACCAGCCGCGGCAAGGATGAGAACTTGAATGCGCCGGGCATGCATTTCGTGCCGCTCGCATTCGAAGCACCCTGCTCCTTGCCGGATTGCAGCGGGCGTCCGGATGCGCCGCCGAATCGGTTTTATACCTATGGCGTGGTGGCGCGCTTGGCTTTGTTGGCTGCTTCGATTGAATTGGCACGCACTGATCCGCTTAATCTTGAGGTGGCGGCGTGATTTCTGATGCATGTCTTTCGTCTGCTAAATCCCCCCTAGCCCCCCTTTTTCAAAGGGGGGGATTAGGAGAGAGCGTGCCAAACAAAACTCCCCCCTTTGCAAAAGGGGGGCCGGGGGGGATTTCAAAGGCCTCGCTTTAATCGGAACCCCTCATGCGTCTTGCCATTATTCTCGACCCGCTCGAGCACATCAAAACCTACAAGGATTCGACGTTCGCCATCATGCGCGAAGCGGCGACGCGTGGGCACTCGCTGTTCGTGATGGAGCAGCAAGATGTATGGCTGCAGGGTGGGAGCGTGGTGTCGAGCGCACGCAAGCTCGATCTGGTGGACGACGCGCTGCGCTGGTATTCACTGGAAGAACCGGTCACTACACCGCTCACCGATTTTGACGCGGTGTTGATGCGCAAGGACCCGCCGTTCGATATGGAGTATGTGTTCAGCACCTATCTGCTGGAGCTGGCCGAGGCGCAGGGTGCGCATATTCTCAATCGGCCCGCATCGATCCGCGACTATAACGAGAAGCTGTCCATCGCAAAATTTCCGCAGTTCATGGCGCCCACGCTGGTGACGCGTGATCGGGCGCGGATTCGCGCCTTTCTCGCCGAGCAGGGCGATATCGTGGTCAAGCCGCTGGACGCGATGGGCGGGGCGAGCGTCTTCCGCTTAACCGAGTCTGACCTCAATTTGAATGTGATTCTGGAAACCATGACCGAGTGGGATACGCGCACGATCATGGCACAGCGCTTTATCCCGCAGATCGCGCAGGGCGACAAACGGATTTTGATTATCGATGGCGAAGCCGTGCCGTATGCTTTGGCACGCATCCCCAAAGCGGGCGAGACGCGCGGCAATCTCGCTGCCGGCGGCAAGGGTGTGGCGCAGCCGCTCTCCGCGCGCGATCAAGAAATTGCCGCTACGCTGGGCCCGGTGTTGAAAGCGGCTGGTTTGTTCTTGGTCGGTTTGGATGTGATTGGTGATTATCTGACTGAGATCAATGTCACCAGTCCCACCGGCATGCAAGAGATTAGTGCGCAGACAAAGTTCGACGTGGCGGCTATGTTTATCGACGCGCTGGAGCGCAAGTGCGCTTAATTTCGCCTGTGCGTATTCTGTGGTTTAAGTTTTTTCTGTTTGCGTTTGCCACAATCCTTGCCGGTTGCGGAAAAGAGCCGCTCTATCAGCAAGAATCTTACGTCTTTGGCACACAGGTTGAAGTCAGCATTTACGGCGAGACGGAAGCCAAAGCGCGCGCTGCCGCCGCCGCCGTGTTGCAGGAATTCGATCGCCTGCACCGTGAATTTCATGCCTGGAAGCCGGGCCCGCTCATGGCGCTTAATGCTGCGCTAGCGCGTGGTGAGCGGCATCAAGTGTCGGCGGAATTGGCGGCTGCGATTCGCGATGCGACCCAACTCTCCGAAGCCTCCGACGGCTTATTTAATCCGGCTATCGGCCAATTGATTGCCTTGTGGGGTTTTCAGAACGACGAATTTAAACCGGTGCAGCCTGATCCAGAAAAAATCGCCGCACTGGTGCGCGCGCAGCCGCGTATGCGCGATCTGACCGTGGATGCCAATAATTTTGTCTCCAGTCACAATCCAACGGTGCAGCTCGATTTCGGCGGTTACGCCAAGGGGCTGGCGCTGGATAATGCAGCGCGGATTTTGCGCGCGCAAGACGTGAAACATGCCTTGGTGAATATTGGCGGCAACATCATCGCCCTGGGCAAACATGGTTCACGCCCCTGGCATGTGGGGGTGAAGCATCCGCGCGCACCCGGCGCGTTGATTGAACTCGATTTAAACGATGGTGAGGCGATCGGCACGTCGGGCGATTACCAACGCTATTTTGAACTTAATGGCCAGCGCTATTGCCATATTATCGACCCGCGCACCGGCTATCCGGCGCCTGGCACGCAATCGCTTACCGTGCTGGCCGCACCCGGCCCCCAAGCCGGTGTGCTGTCGGATGCGGCTTCAAAACCCGGTTTTATAGCCGATATAAGAGAGTGGGAAACAGCATTAAAACGACTCGGTATCATCGCTGCGATACGTGTGGATGAAAGCGGTAAAATAGCTATGTCGGAAGCAATGGCCCGACGCGCCAAACGGGTGCGCGATTAAAAATAGACCCGGCCTTGGAACAGAAAGCAGGTGGTTAAATGATTGGGATATTGATCATCGCCCACGGTAGTTTGGGCGAAAGCTTGATGCACTGCGCCAACCATGTATTTGGGGGCCATCCGCCCCATGTGGCGTCAATGGGTGTGGCGCTGCACGATGAGCCGGCCACGATTTTGCCGCAGGTGAAGGCGCTCATTAAAGAACTGGACCAGGGCGATGGTGTGCTGGTGCTCTCGGATATGTACGGCGCGACCCCATGCAATGTGTGTTGCCGCTTGCTGGAGCCGGGGCGGGTAGATGTCGTGGCGGGGGTTAATCTGCCTATGTTGGTGCGCGTGCTCACTTACCGCAATGAGCCGCTGTCGGTGCTGGTGGAAAAAGCCATCAGCGGCGGTCGCGAAGGGGTGATCGAAGTTTCCAAGGAAGCATGCCGTGTTGCAACAGGACGTTGAAATCATCAATAAGCTAGGCTTACACGCGCGTGCCTCAGCCAAGCTCTCACAAGTTGCCAACCAATTCAAAAGCGACGTGCATTTGGAACGCAATGGCAATAAGGTCAACGCCAAGAGCATCATGGGCGTGATGATGCTCGCCGCCGCCAAAGGCAGTGCGATTGGCATCGAGACCAGCGGCCCCGACGAGTCAGAAGCCATGCAGGCGCTGATCGGCTTGATCCAAGACAAATTTGGCGAGGGCGAATGAGCTTCACCATGCATGGTGTGGCCGTTTCCGGTGGCATCGCCATCGGCTTCGCGCATCTGGTTTCGCACGCCACCCTTGAAGTCCCGCATTATGTGCTGCCCAAAGAATTGATGGCGGATGAAATCGTGCGCTTCGATAATGCGGTGCTGGCCACACGCCAAGAGATGGAATCAATGCGTGCGCATATTCCGGCTAATGCGCCGCCCGAGGTCGAAGCCTTTCTCGATGTGCACATGATGATTCTCAATGACTCGTCGCTATCCAAAGTTCCGCGGCAGTTGATCGAATCGCTGCAATGCAACGCAGAATGGGCCTTGACCCAGCAACTGGACAATTTGCTGGATCAGTTCGATGAAATTGAAGACGCCTATTTGCGTGAACGCCAGAATGACGTGATTCAGGTGGTGGAGCGGATACTGAAAGAGCTGCTCGGCCACCCCGGCATACCCGCCAGCGCCGCGACGCCGGAGGAAACCAGTATTTTGGTGGCGCATGATCTGTCTCCGGCAGACATGATTTTGTTCAAGCGCCACCAGTTCGCGGCGTTTGTCACCGATGTCGGCGGCGCCACCTCGCACACGGCGATTTTGGCGCGCAGCCTCAATATCCCTTCCGTGGTGGCCTTGCACCACGCGCGCCAATTGATCCGCGAGCACGAGCTGCTGATCGTGGATGGCGAGCAGGGTGTGGTCATCGTCAACCCCGACCAACATGTGTTGGCCGAGTACCGCATCAAGCAGAATCAATGGGAGATCGATCAACAGAAGCTCAAGCGCCTGGCCAGCGCGCCCACGCGCACGCTCGATGGCACGCCGGTGGAGTTGCACGCCAATATCGAGTTGCTGCAGGATTTGCCCCTGGTGCGCGACAACGGCGCACGCGGCATCGGCCTCTTCCGCAGTGAGTTTTTGTTCATGAATCGCCCCGATTTGCCCGATGAGGAAGAGCAATTCCAAGCTTACCGCGCGGTGGCGGAGGGTTTGAATGGCTTGCCGGTCACCATCCGCACGCTGGATTTGGGTGCGGACAAACAGCTCACGCAAATGGAGCATGGCGTAAGCGCGAATCCGGCGCTGGGTTTGCGCGCGATCCGCTTGTGTTTGGCCGAGCCGCATTTATTCCATACCCAGATTCGCGCCATTCTGCGCGCCTCGCACTATGGCAAGGTGCATATGCTGGTGCCGATGTTGTCCGCGCTGTCGGAGCTGGAACAGACGCTGCACCACGTCAAAGCCGCCAAGCTCAGTCTGGACGCGGAAAACATACCCTACGACAAGGGGATAAAGATCGGCGGCATGATCGAGATTCCTGCCGCCGCGCTCATGGTGCAAAGCTTCGCGAAGAAACTGGATTTTCTCTCGATCGGCACCAACGATTTGATTCAGTACACGCTCGCCATCGATCGCACCGACGACGCGGTGGCGCACTTGTATGACCCGCTGCACCCGGCGGTGCTGCAATTGGTCGCGCACACCATTCGCACCGCCAATCGCCTCGGTACGCCGGTCGCGGTGTGCGGCGAAATGGGCGGCGATCCCAAGCTAACCCGGCTGCTGCTCGGCTTCGGTCTGCGCGAATTTTCCATGCATCCGGCGCATCTGCTGGCGGTCAAACAGCAAGTGCTCAAAACCAACCTGCCGGAACTGCATACGCTGGTTTCCAAAATACTCAAAGCCGAAGAACCGGATAAAGTGCGCAGCCTGCTGGCCAAGCTGAACAGCATTTAAAGTAGCGTTCTGCCGCGCCACGTTATAATTTCATCTTTTCACCTATTCTCCATCCCCTATGAAATCTTTGCTGTTGTTCCTTTCGCTATTTATCGCCGTTTCGACCCACGCCGCCGATTCTTCGTTGCTGCCCCCCGTTCCCGCGCCGGATATCGCCGCGCGCGCCTATTTGCTCATGGATTTTCAAAGCGGCCAAGTGTTGCAAGCGCAGAAAGCCGACGAGCGCATCGAGCCGGCCTCGCTCACCAAGCTGATGACCGCCTACCTCACCTTCACCGCGTTGAAGCAAGGGCGCTTAAAAACTGACCAAACCTTGCCGGTATCGGAGAAGGCCTGGCGCGCAGAAGGTTCGCGCATGTTCATTCAGCCCAATACGCCGGTGCGGGTGGATGACTTGATGAAGGGCATGATCGTGCAGTCCGGCAACGATGCCTGCATTACCTTGGCGGAGGGCATCGCCGGTAGCGAAGAGGCCTTCGTGGTGCTGATGAATCGCGAAGCCAAACGGCTGGGCATGAGCAATACCCAGTTCGTGAATTCCACCGGCTTGCCGCATGCGCAGCATTACACCACTGCAAGTGATCTGGCTAAATTGGCAGCGGCGATCATTCGCGATTTCCCCGAATACTATGGGTTGTATTCGATCAAGGAATTCACTTATAACAAAATCACCCAGCCCAACCGCAACCGCCTGTTGTGGCAAGACCCCTATGTGGATGGAATCAAAACCGGACACACCGAGTCGGCGGGTTTTTGTTTGATCACTTCCGCCAAGCGCGGCGAAATGCGCTTGATCTCAGTGGTGCTCGGCACCGTTTCCGACAACGCGCGCACGGCAGAGAGCCAGAAGCTGCTGAACTATGGTTTTCAGTTCTACGAATCTTATCGCCTGTACCAAAAAGGGCAGGCGGTAGCTACGTTGCCGGTCTATAAGGGCAGTGAAAATCTGCTCAAGGCCGGCTTTACGCACGACGTGTTTCTGACCTTGCCCAAGGGCCATTACGCGCACGCCAAAGCCACGCTCACCAGCCGCCAACCGCTGCTTGCGCCGCTCACAGTGGGGCAGGCGGTGGGCACGGTGACCGTGAATGTGGAAGGCAAACCCGTCATCAGCCTGACCCTGCAATCACTGGACGAAGTAAAAGTGGCGGGCATCTTCGGCCGTGCATGGGATAGCATGAGGTTGCTGTTCAAATGATTTATCTCAATGGTCGCTTCATGCCGATTGAAGAAGCGATGGTGCCGGTGCTGGATCGCGGCTTTATTTTCGGCGATGGCGTGTATGAGGTCATACCGGCGTATTCGCGCTTACCCTTCCGTTTGGCCGAGCATTTGCGCCGGCTGCAAAACAGCCTGGATGCGATCGGTCTGAAAAATCCCTATTCCGATGCCGAGTGGGCAAAGTTGATCGCGGAACTGATCGCGCACAATGCGGGTGAAGACCAATATCTTTACCTGCACATCACCCGCGGCGTAGCCAAGCGCGATCATGCCTTTCCCGTCGTTGTCACGCCCACCGTGTTCATGATGAGCTCGCCGCTGCCTTCGCCGCCACCGGAACTAAAAGCCAGCGGCGTCACCGCCATCACCACGCAGGATAATCGCTGGTTGCGCTGCGACATCAAATCGATTTCGCTGTTGCCCAATGTGCTGCTGCGCCAGCAAGCAGTCGAAGCCGGCACCATGGAAGCGCTGCTGTTGCGCGATGGTTTTCTGACTGAAGGCGCGGCCAGTAATATTTTTGTGGTGAGCCAGGGCGTGCTGCTGGCGCCGCCCAAAAATAATCTCATGCTGCCCGGCATTACCTACGATTTGGTGTTGGAGTTGGCCGAGGCCGATGGCATGCCGACCCGCGTTGGTCCGGTGGCGGAAGTGACGGTGCGTGCCGCTGACGAGTTGTGGCTTACGTCTTCCACGCGCGAAGTGCTGCCGATCACCGTGCTCGACGGACAGCCCGTGGGCAACGGCCTACCCGGCCCGCTGTTCAAGCGTATGGATGATTTGTACCAAGCCTACAAAGCGACCGTGATGCGTCAACCAAGCTAATCGATGAGCGACGAAAAAACCACGCTGCTGGAATTTCCCACCGCCTTCCCTCTCAAAATCATGGGCGAGGCGCGGGACGATTTCACCCAAGTCATGGTGGAAATCGTGTGCAAGCACGCGCCGGATTACGACCCGGCCAGCGTCGAAATGCGTCCGAGCAAGCAGGGGAAATATCTTGGTCTCACCTGCGTGATACAAGCCACCTCGCAAGCGCAACTCGATGCGCTGTATCGCGAGTTGTGCGCGCATCCGCTGGTGAAGATGGTTCTGTAGGCGCGGAGTTAATCTGCCTTTGATCATCAAACATCTCGGCCGCGCCGACTACGAACCCACTTGGCACGCCATGCAGGCTTTCACCGCTGCGCGCGGCCCCGATACGCCGGATGAAATCTGGTTGCTGGAACACCCCCCCGTGTTTACGCTGGGCCTCGCAGGCAAGCGCGAACACATTCTGCACACTACGGATATACCTATCATCCCCATCGATCGCGGCGGGCAAGTCACCTACCACGGCCCGGGGCAAGTCGTGGCCTACCTGCTGCTCGATCTGAAACGCCGTGGCTACGGCGTACGCGAACTGGTGGCGCGCATGGAGCAAGCGGTGATCGACCTGCTTGCTGATTATGACGTCACAGCCGAACGGCGTGAACGCGCACCTGGCGTGTATGTCGCCGGCAAAAAAATCGCCGCGCTCGGGCTGCGCATCAAACATGGCATGAGCTACCACGGCTTAGCACTTAATGTGGACATGGATTTGACGCCGTTTACCCACATCAATCCCTGCGGCTATGCCGGGCTGGAAGCGACCCAACTCAAGGATTTAGGCGTCGTGGTGGATTGGGAGGCGGTGTCACGCGAGCTGGGTACGATACTTCAAGAGCGGCTGTAAAGCTAAAACACGGGTAAAATGAGAACCTTTCTCTGGATTTGGCATGCCCGATAACTGGCTTAACAAGGTAAATTGGACGCATGAAGGCCTGGTGCCGGTGGTAGCCCAAGAGGCGGAAACCGGGCAGGTGCTGATGTTTGCCTGGATGAACCGCGAAGCCTTGCGCCAAACCGTCGAGACCGGCGAGGCGGTGTACTGGTCCAGATCACGCAAGAAGCTCTGGCACAAGGGCGAAGAATCCGGCCATGTGCAAAAGGTAAAAGACATTCGGCTCGACTGCGACGAGGATGTGTTGTTGATCACAGTGGAGCAAATCGGCGGCATCGCCTGCCACACCGGGCGCCATAGCTGCTTTTTTCAGAAACTCGACGGCAAAAATTGGGTCAATGTGGAACCGGTGCTGAAAGACCCGAACGAAATCTACAAAAAATGAGCGATATCCTGAACCGATTGGCCGAGACGCTGGAAGCGCGCAAAAACGCCGACCCGCAAAGCTCGTACGTGGCTAAACTCTACGCCAAGGGGCTGGACGGCATCCTCAAGAAAATCGGCGAGGAGTCGGCCGAAGCGATTATCGCAGCCAAGGGCAACGATAAAAGCCAAGTGGTGTACGAGGTGGCGGACTTGTGGTTTCACACGCTGGTATTGCTGGCGCAGCAAGGCTTGCACCCAGACGATGTGCTGAATGAGTTGGCGCGGCGCGAAGGGCTCTCCGGTATCGCGGAAAAAGCCGCGCGCGCAAAGGAATAAAGCCATGAACGACTGTCTTTTCTGCAAAATCGTGCGCGGCGAGATCCCCAGCAAAAAAGCTTATGAGGACGAGGAGGTGCTGGTGTTCCACGATATCCACCCGATCGCCCCGGTGCATTTGCTGTTGATCCCGAAGGCGCATGTGGCATCCCTGACTGATTGTGATGCCCAGCATCAGACAATTTTAGGCAAGTTGTTGCTCATGGCGCCGAAGCTGGCGCTGGAGCATGGCTTAGATAATGGCTTTCGCACCATGATCAATACCGGCCCCGGCGGGGGGCAAGAAGTGTTTCATCTACATCTGCACGTATTTGGCGGCGGCGACCGCATACCGAAACTTTAATTTAGAAGGAGCAATCACATGGGAACGTTCAGTATTTGGCATTGGTTGATTGTGCTGGTCATCGTGCTGGTGATTTTTGGCACCAAGAAGCTGCGCAACGTCGGCTCCGACCTGGGCGGCGCGGTGAAAAGCTTCAAAGACGCGGTGAAGAGCGAAGAGACGCCGCCGAAGCAAATCGACGCCAATGCCAGCGCCGGTCAGACCATCGAAGGCGAAGTGAAGGAAAAAACGAAAAGTTAGTGAGGAGTAAGGCGTGAGGTGAACCCCCAGCCTCCACGCCTTATCCGCCACCCCCTTCACCCCTAACGCATTACTCAATCAATGTTCGATATCGGTTTCTCCGAGCTCATGGTCATCGGCGTGGTCGCACTCATCGTGCTGGGCCCGGAACGCCTACCTAAAGTGGCACGCACCGCCGGCCACTTATTTGGCCGCTTGCAACGCTATGTTTCCGAAGTGAAGCAACAAGTGAAGCAGGAGATGGACGCGGAGGAACTGAAAAAATTCCAGACGGAATTTCAGGGTGCGAAGGACGCATTCAATGGCGTGGAGCAATCCATCCACAATGAAGCGAAAGAAACCGAACAGCATTTGCTGCGCGCGGTCGATATTGAGCCGCCGTCTTCGCTGGATTTCGTAGAAGAACCCGTCGCGCACGAAGCCACCCCGCACGAACCTTCGCCACAACTGGAATTGCCGCTGGCGGCCGCTGATTCTGCGGTGCAAGCTTCCCCCGAAGCCGCGCCAAAATGAGCAACGAACAAAGCATCATTTCCCATTTGCTGGAATTGCGCGACCGGCTGTTGCGCACCGTCATGGTACTAGCGGCGATCTTCATTGTTTTGTTTTTCTATCCCGGCGCGAACAAGCTCTATTCCCTGCTCGCGCAGCCTTTACTGGCCAGCCTGCCCAAGGGCGGGCAGATGATCGCCACGGAAGTGACCACGCCATTTTTCGTGCCGATGAAAGTGGCGGGCATGGCGGCGTTCTTGATTGCGCTGCCCTATATCTTGTACCAATTGTGGGCTTTTATCGCACCCGGCATGTATGCGCATGAGAAACGCTTTGCCCTGCCGGTCGTGATCTCGGGCACCTTGCTGTTTTTCCTCGGCATGGCTTTCGCCTATTTTGCTGTGTTCCCGGTGGTGTTCGGCTTCATCACCCAGGTTGCGCCCGAGGGCGTGGCGGTGATGACCGATATCAGCAAATACCTTGATTTCGTGTTGACGCTGTTCTTGGCCTTCGGCATCACGT
This sequence comes from Pseudomonadota bacterium, assembly GCA_038042985.1. Taxonomy (GTDB): domain Bacteria; phylum Pseudomonadota; class Gammaproteobacteria; order Burkholderiales; family Thiobacteraceae; genus RBG-16-58-11. The sequence continues at coordinate 21,102 of JBBTCZ010000015.1, read as the reverse complement.
TTGAGGTGCCGGTAGTGGTGGTGCTGTTGGTGAAAATGGGCTTTGTCACCGTGCAAAAGCTCAAGGATTTCCGCCCTTACATGATCGTCGGCGCATTTGTCATTGGCGCCATCTTCACGCCACCCGATGTCATTTCGCAATTCATGCTCGCTGTGCCGCTGTGGCTGTTGTATGAGCTGGGCATCGTCGTGTCAGGTTTTATCAGCAAGCCGGTTCCGGTCGACACTTACCAGCCGCTGTCCGATGCGGAGATGGATGCCGAGTTGGACAAGACGGATTCATCCGCATCAGCGGAGCCTGATCCAAAATGAGACGCGGGTTAGCGACGTTATTTGTTCTGCTGATCGCTTTCCCTGCCCATGCGCTGGACAATCAACTCAAGCAGCATCCTTCGCCTTATCTCGCGCTGCACGGCACGGATCCCACCGCTTGGCAGGAATGGAATGCGCAAACCATCGAACGTGCGCGGCGTGAGAACAAGCTGCTATTCGTCTCCATTGGCTATTTCTCCTGCCACTGGTGTCATGTCATGCAGCGCGAGAGCTACAAGAATCCAGAAATTGCCAAGCTGCTGAACGAACGGTTTATCCCGGTGAAAGTGGATCGCGAAATCAATGGTGCACTCGACGCCGAGCTGCAAGCTTTCGCTGAAGCTACGCGCAAGCAAGCCGGTTGGCCGCTGAATGTGTTTATCACGCCTGAGGGCTATCCCTTGTTCGCGCTGTTGTACGCACCGCCGCAGGAGTTTATGCAAACCATCAGCCGGCTCGACGCGCGCTGGCAACAAGAGAGCGACAAGTTGAAGCAAGTCGCCCAATCCGCTGCGCAGGAAATGCCAATCGCGCAAGAGCCCGAAGCGAAATTCGCGCCGCAGATCGGCCAGCTTTATCGTCAGCGTTTGGTAGAAGAGGCGCTGGCGCACGCCGACCCTTTCCGCGGCGGCTTCGGTACGGCCAATAAATTTCCACATGCGCCGCAACTCGCCGCCTTGTTGGAAGTAGGGCGCCAAACGCCTAATGCCAAGCTGGCCGAATTTCTGCGTATGACCTTCGATCAAATGGCCGCACTGGGCTTATACGATCATGTCGGCGGCGGCTTTTTTCGCTACACCACCGACCCGGATTGGCACATCCCGCATTTCGAGAAAATGCTCTACGACAATGCGCAACTCGCCAGCCTCTATCTGCAAGCGGCAAAAGATTTGAAGCGTCCCGAGTATCGTGACACGGCATATGCCACGCTCGACTTCATGCTGGTCGACATGCGCGATCAAGCGAGCGGCGCGTTCATCACCAGCACCTCCGCCATCGATGCCCAAGACCGCGAAGGGGGGGTGTATCTGTGGGATAAGGCGGTGCTTAAAAAATTACTGACGCCAGCGGAATACAAGCTTGCCACCCGCTATTGGGGGCTTGAGCGTCCCGCAGATTTTGAATTTGGCTACCTGCCGTTGCATCTAGCCAAGCCCAGCAAAGCAGACAACGTTAGTCTTAAAGCGATCTACGCGAAGCTGAAAGTTGAGCGCAGCCAACGCGGGCTGCCCAAGGACAATAAATTACTGGCCGGATTGAACGGCCTCGCCCTGATCGCGCTCGCCGACGCCGCCACCCAAGAGCCGCGCTTTAAACCTGCTGCGCAGCAAGTGCGCGATTTTCTCGCCGCCAAATTAAATACCCCGCAAGGCCTGCTCAAAGGCTACGCTCAAGGCAAGCCGCTTGGCCCGGGCGACTTAGAAGATTACGCCTATGTGGCAACAGGGTTGCTCGCCTATGCGCGCATGGCGAACAGTGATGTGGAGCGCGAACTTGCGCGCCAACTGGTAAGCGATGCCTGGAAAAAATTCCACACCCCACGCGGCTGGCAGCTCGAACAAAAACCGCTGCTGGCGCGGCCCTACTATCAAGCCATCGTGCCCGACGGCGCGACCTATTCCGCCGCGTCGCTCATCGTTAAAGCCAGTTGGGAACTCGGCGGCAAAGAGCTGCGCACCGCCGCGCTCAAGGCGCTGAATGTGGGTTACCCGATCCTGGATCAAGGCGCCTTCTGGTATGCCACGCAGGTCAGCGCGATGAGTGCAGTGAAGTAGTGCCGTTGGTTTATGGCGTTTCCCAGTTCCCGGAACGTTTTGGATTGAGCGTGGCCTGTTCGCCCCATACTTTTTTCGCCAACTGTTCATCTCGACTGATGCCCGTCAACCCCCAGTAAGGCATGACGGCGGGTTGTGTGGCACAGTTCTTGTAGCGCGCGGCTTCAGCGGCGAGCATGGATTTGTGGATCGAATCGCAACCGACGATTGTGATGCCAGTAAATAAATCACAACTGTAGGCCCCGGCATCCACCTTGCCATTTTTGATGAACGCGGCGGGTTCCACGGCATGTGCGCTGCGGGGTGAGCCGACTACCCAAGTGTAAGGCGCCGGGCTTTCCGCTTCTTTGCCGCGCGCGTCGAGAAAAATTCCTTTCTCGAAATTACGCCAAAATTCCTCATCAGTCAGGTAGATTTTTTCCGGTTTGCCGGTGAACTGGTATTCGCCACCACAGCTGCTGGTTTGCGTGCGCTCACCCCATCCGCCATTCATGACCCAGGCGGTACCGCCATGAGAACGGATGTCGTAGGCCACGCGTAGCGACGCCGCGAGTCCGCCGGCAGCGTCGGGCCAAGCGTGGATCAGGGTGATTTCTTTCGCGTTGCCGATGACCCGGGTGAGTAAGGTTTCCCATTGCGCTTTCGACAGCGGAAGTTTGGTTTCCTTGATTGTTATTGTCTTCCCGCTGCTGGTAAAGGAGCCGGCTTGGCGGATACTTTCCCAGTCCAGGAGACCGCACTCCGGTTTACCTGATTTAACCAACTTCAACACCAAGCCCCGAGGTTCATCAACGAGAATCGAGCTTGCCCATGCTCCGCTGTGAGCACCGATTAACCCTGTACTGAGTAGAACAGCACCGATAAGTTTTAAAATTGAACCTGACATGACATTTCCTCCGGTTTGATTTGGAAATAGATGCATCGCCAGGACGGCGATAGATGTCATCATGCTCTTGGAATATGTCAATGGCAATAAGGAAGAGCATTACAAAAACTTCAGGGGGGAGCTAAGGCTGGCAAGCTTTATCGCAAATCGCCATCCACATACAACCAGCGTTCCTCTATACGTTCAAAACGGCTGATTTCATGCAGCCGATGCGCGCGGCCGTTGAGTTTGTAGCGCGCGACGAACTCAACGCGCGCATGGTCTGCATCGATGACTTCATGGTGCTTGATCGTTAATCCCAGCCACTTCGTGTCGGCTTGATCCGTTAAATTCAGATTCGCGGGGCGGGTGCTGGGGTGCCAGGTTGCCTTGAGATAGGCTGCATTTTGTAGCGTGAAAGCAGTGTAGCGCGAGCGCATAAGGGCTTCCGCCGTGGGCGGGGTGGCGGCGCCGCTCAAGTAAGGTGCGCAGCAGGTGCTGAATGCATGCCCGCTGCCGCAGGGGCAAATAATTTCAGCGCTCAGGGGTAAAAAACCAACAGCTTATAACCTATGGCTTCTAAACCCACCAACTCAAGGGTGAGCTTGATCGGCAATTCGTCTTGGCTGGGCATGCCAGATTCGGGCTTGATCTTCTGCGGCAGATAGTCGGCCGGCGTGAATTGGCGGCGGGCGAGGGTTTGATTGGTGCTGTCGGTGAGGGTGAGTTCCAAGCTCGGATAGGCTTGGCGATACGGGGCGAGATTGCGTAGGCTCGCATTGAGGATGACGCCCCCGGGTCGCTCCGGTGCGCCTTGCAATTCGGAGGAATCGAGCTTGATGAGATCGGCATTGGCCAGCAATTCGACCTTGCATTGTAAGAGGCGGCACAGCGAGGTGAGTGTGGGTTTGGTTTCCGGATAATAGGCAGCCAGTTGGCTGCGCAGGAAATATACCGACTGGCCCGCCAACACCAGACATAACACCGCTATACCCGCACCCCAGACGACGCCCCGCCAACGTGTGTGCTTTTCCTGCGTGCTGAGTTGCAGCTGCAGATTGTTGAGTTTCTCATGCAGCTCGGGCGTGATATGCAAGCCAGACTTGGGGGTGTCATCGACTTCCTCGATCAACTCCGGGTGGGTGCTGGCAGCAATTTCGCGGTTGATCGCTTCCGCCTCGCGTTCGATTTGATCGTCGGTGGGAATCGGAAACGTGGCCGTCATTTGCTCAGAAATGGTCATGGGGCGCACATCACGCACATATATTTCTGAGATCTCTGCTTGATCCAGCGCCGCTTCATCTTCAAGCTCATCCATGAAGTCATCTTCCGGGGGCGCCATCAAGCTCACGGTTTCGATCGGGGTGACCAGTGTCTCGTACGCATTGAAAACATAGGCGCACTTACCACACCGCACTTTACCGGCATGCGCATCGAGCTGATCCGGTTTGACGCGGAATACCGCGTGGCAGGAGGGGCAAGTGGTTTGCATGGTGTCGCTCATCGCCGTATGCCGCTCAAGCAGGCCCAGCCTTCATCGATGAGGGCGGGGTGCATATTGAACCATTCACCGTAAAGGGCGCGCATTTCTTCCGCTTGTTCGGCCAGGATGCCGTACAGCACGATACGACCACCGATCTGCACGCGTGAAGCGAGCATGGGCGCCAGGACTTTGAGCGGATTGGATAGGATATTAGCGATCACGACAGCATATTGTGCACCAGGTACTGCATCCGGCAAATAGAAATGCGCGTCAACGATATTGCGCGCGGCATTGTCGCGCGCCGATTGCACCGCTTGCGGATCGATATCGATGCCTATGACTTCCCCAGCGCCTAGCCGCTTTGAAGCGATGGCGAGGATGCCCGATCCGCAGCCATAATCCAGCACCGATTCGCCGCCGCGCAGATTTGCATCCAGCCATTGCAAGCACAGCCGGGTCGTGGGGTGGCTGCCGGTGCCGAAAGCCAGGCCCGGATCGAGCACGAGATTGATCGCGGCAGGATCGGGCGCCGCATGCCACGACGGCACAATCCACAGCCGGTCGGAAATTTTAATCGGATCGAATTGCGATTGGGTCAAGCGCACCCAATCCTGCTCAGCGAGTTGTTCGATGTGATAGGGCGGTAACGATTTGATCTCGGCAACATCGCAAGCTTGCTGCAAAATCGCGGCGATGTCGGCATCGGTCTCGAATAGCGCGCTCACCTGACTGTCGTTCCAGGTTTCCGCCAGACAACCGGGCTCGCCAAAGATCGGCTGTTCGGCATCGGTCCCGGCGTGCGCGTCTTCGATGCTGACTGAGAGCGCGCCCAGTTCCATCAGGGCATCGCTCAGCGCGGTGGCGGTGGCTGAATCAGCGGGGATTTTAAGAACTTGCCAGGGCATGGTCAGTATCCGGGATTCAGGGGGGTAGGGGCGAGGCACGCCTCGCCCACTCAAGACTTTTTAAGCGCTTCGAGCTTATGCGTCAGATAATGAATCGACGCGCCACCTTCAACAAAGGCGCTATCGGTCATCAGATCCTGATGCAGCGGGATATTCGTCTTGATGCCATCCACGATCATTTCAGACAGGGCGATGCGCATGCGCGCAATAGCTTGATCGCGCGTGTCGCCGTAGGCGATGACCTTGCCGATCATGGAATCGTAATACGGTGGCACGTAGTAGTTTTGATACACATGCGAATCGACGCGGATGCCGGGCCCGCCGGGTGCATGGTATTGCGTAATGCGGCCGGGCGAGGGCACTGAGGTGTAAGGGTCTTCGGCATTGATACGGCATTCAATGGCATGACCGCGGAACACGATTTCCTTTTGCTTGAAGCGCAATTTTTCGCCAGCGGCGACGCGGATTTGTTCTTGAATGATATCCACGCCGGTGATCATCTCGGTGACCGGATGCTCCACCTGAACCCGCGTGTTCATTTCGATAAAGAAAAACTCACCATCTTCATACAAAAACTCGAAGGTGCCGGCGCCGCGGTATTTGATCTTGCGGCAAGCGGCGGCACAGCGTTCACCAATTTTGTCGCGCAGCTTGGCGTTCAGTAAGGGCGCGGGCGCTTCCTCGATAATTTTTTGATGCCGCCGTTGCATGGAGCAATCGCGCTCGCCCAAATAGATCGCGTTGCCGTGTTCATCCGCCATCACTTGGATTTCGATGTGGCGCGGGTTTTGCAGGAATTTTTCGAGGTAAACCTCGGGGTTTCCAAACGCCGCACCCGCCTCAGTTTTGGTCATCGATACCGAATTCAGTAGATTCGCTTCGGTGTGCACCACACGCATGCCACGTCCGCCACCACCACCGGCAGCCTTGATAATCACCGGGTAGCCGACCTCTCGACCGATGCGCAAGATTTCGTCCGGATCATCCGGCAGCGCGCCTTCGGAACCGGGCACGCAGGGCACACCGGTTTCGATCATGGCGCGCTTGGCGTTGACCTTGTCGCCCATCATGCGAATAGTCTCGGGGCGCGGGCCAATAAACACGAAGCCGCTCGATTCCACGCGCTCGGCAAAGTCGGCGTTTTCCGATAGGAAACCATATCCGGGGTGAATCGCCTCGGCATCGGTCACTTCCGCCGCCGCGATAATCGCTGGCACATTGAGATAGCTTAGATTGCTTTGCGCTGGGCCGATGCAAACCGACTCGTCGGCGAGCTTCACATATTTAGCTTCGGAATCGGCCTCGGAATGCACCGCGACCGTTTTGATGCCCATCTCGCGGCAAGCGCGTTGGATGCGGAGCGCGATTTCACCCCGATTGGCTATGAGTATCTTCTCGAACATATTAAGCCTTAAGTTAACCGCGGAGACGCAGAGGCGCGGAGAGGACTATATTGCTTTCCTCTGGCGTCCCCGCGTCTCCGCGGTTCAAACAATTACCCAATAATAAATAGCGGCTCGCCGTACTCGACCGGTTGGCCATTCTCGACCAAGATCGCCTTGATCACGCCGCCCTGGTCGGCTTCGATTTCGTTTAAGAGTTTCATGGCTTCGATAATGCACAGCGTATCTCCTGCATTCACGCTTTGGCCGACTTCCACAAACACCTTGGCGCCGGGGGAGGCAGAGCGGTAAAAGGTGCCTACCATCGGTGATTTGACCGCATGGCCTTCTGGCTCGACCGGGGCGGCGACCGCTGCAGGTGCGGCAGCAACGGCGGGTGCCGGCGCCATACCTCCCATCATGTGCATCTGCTGCGGCGAGGCGAACACCATCTGCGATCCGGCGGCGTGGCGGGTGATGCGAACTTTTTCTTCGCCCTCGGTGATCTCAAGTTCGGCGATGCCGGATTCTTCGACCAAATCAATAAGCTTTTTCAGCTTGCGTAAATCCATAGCGATATTCCTTCTAGCTTGCTAAATTATTTGGACAGCGCGTAATCGAGTGCGAGTTCGTAGCCCATGGGGCCGAGCCCGCTGATGACCCCCACCGCCAAATCCGAGAAATACGAATGATGGCGGAAGGGTTCGCGCGCGAACACATTGGAGAGGTGTACTTCGATGAACGGGATGCCGACTGCCGAGATGGCGTCCCGCAAGGCGACGCTGGTATGGGTAAACGCCGCTGGGTTAAAGAGGATGAATGTGACGCCGTCACGGCCCGCATGGTGGATGCGATCGACCAGATCGGATTCGGCATTGCTTTGAAATACGGCAAGCTGGGCACCGGCCGTCGCGGCGCGCTTTTTGAGCCGGGCGTCGATTTGCGCCAGGGTATCGTGGCCATAATGCTCCGGCTCCCGCGTACCCAGGAGATTCAGATTGGGGCCGTGGAGCACCAGGATGTTTTTCTTGTTTTTGACGCTAGCCTTAGCTTTGGTAGCGCCCGTTTTGGCCGCTTTAGAGGCGGGGGCGTTTTTCAACATAGGCGCAAGTTTGCCGCAAAAAGCCCGATTTTGTCCAGCAAATGGGCGAAATTGTCGTTAACTTGCAGGTTGACAAATGGCCGATTTCCAGTTCAAAGCCAACCCTATAGCAAAGGCGGGAGGACTTTATCCAGTTCCTTTTTGCGCACCGCCCCCACCCCCAGATACACCACTTTACCTTGGCGATCGATGATGGCGGTGAACGGAATGCCCTTGGCTTTATTGCCCAGTTTGACCGCAAAGTCATAGGCTTCCGGCCCGCCGATCAGCAGTGGGTACTTGATGCCGAATCTGTTGGCAAAATCCGCGACTTTGGCCGGTTCATCCAAAGCCAGGCCGACAATGGCGACTCCTTTGGCGCGATAAATTGCGTCGGCCTGAATGAAATCAGGTATTTCCTCTATACAAGGCGGGCACCAGGTAGCCCAGAAGTTAAGCACCAGCACTTTCCCCTTCCAGTTACCGAGTTGTTGTGATTTGCCAGCCAGATCGACGAAGTTAGTAGTATAAAGTTGCTCTGGTGTGATATCGGCGTCGCCCGGCTCGGTGCGCCACAAACCGACGCCAATGCCCAGCACCAAGGCTATCGCCGCCCCAAGGATGATAATTAAGGTGTTGTTTTTAAGCATTGTTATTTCAACCCGCTATCCAAACTTTGCAGGAATTTCTCTGGCGCTTGATAGCCAATGACGCGGGTAGGCTGCTCGATACCTTCTTTATTAAAGAAGATGATGCCCGGTGGCCCGAACAGTTTGAAACGTTTGAGTAAGGCTTTATCCGCATCCGAGTTGGCGGTGACATCCGCTTGCAGCAGTAGCACATCCTTGAGCCGCGCCTGTACTTTCGGGTCGTTGAAGGTGAAGCGCTCCATTTCCTTGCACGAGACACACCAGTCGGCGTAGAAATCCAGCATCACCTGTTTGCCCTTGGCGGCTTGGATGCGCGCGTCCAGTTCCTCGACGGTTTTCACCCGTTCAAATTTCAGGCCGTGCTCGATCGGGGCCGCGATCGCCGAGCCGCTACCCGTAGTGCTCAGGCGGATGCCGGCGAGCGGTTGCAAGATGTCGCGGCTGCCGGACAGCGCGCCGATGGCGAGCGAGACGCCGACCACCAGGGAAATGACGCCCCATCCTTTCCAGAATTTTTTGAAGCCGCTGGCGTTGGGCGGCAGCGGATCGAGTGCGTGCAGGTAAATCGCGGAGATGATTAAGAGCGCCGCCCACAACAACATGTGGAGCAAAGACGAAATGACTGGCGAAATCAGCCAAATCGCCACGCCTAAGAGCAGCACGCCGAAGAAGGCTTTGACCGCATTCATCCACCCGCCGGCGCGCGGCAGCAGCGCGCCACCCGCCACGCCCACCACAATCAACGGCGCGCCCATGCCCAGTGACAAGGCGAATAAGCTCCAGCCGCCCAACCATGCATCGCCGGTTTGGCTGATATAAAGCAGCGCGCCTGCCAATGGTGCGGCAACACACGGACCAACGATCAGCGCCGATAGCGCGCCCATGATAAAGACGCCGCTTAAATTGCCGCCCTTCATCTTGTTGCTGCTTTCGGTCAGACGGCTTTGAATGAAGCTCGGCATTTGTAATTCAAAAAAGCCAAACATGGAAAAAGAAAGCACCACGAAAACCACGGCGAAGGAGCCCAAGACCCAGGGATTTTGCAGTGCGGCGGAGAGCAGCGCGCCGGACTTGCCGGCCGCGACGCCGGCGGCGGTGTAAGTAATCGCCATCCCCAACACATAGGTCAGCGACAAGACCAAGCTTTTGGTTTTGGTGAGCTGATGCCCTTGGCCGGCGATGATGCCGGAGAGAATCGGGATCATCGGAAACACGCACGGCGTAAACGTGAGCAACAAACCAAACCCAAAAAAGCTAGCGATGATCAGCCAGAAATTGCCACCCTTGAGGATGTTGGCGATTTGCGATTGCTCATCCTGCGCTGCGGCGGGAGCGGCCGCAAGGGGAGCAGGAGCGGCCCGATCCGAGGTTGGCGCCGCTGGCGTAGCGGCGGCGGGCGCGCTATCGGCTTTGACGATCGCGCCTCCCAAGAGGCTCACCTCGAAGCGCTGATTCAGCGGCGGATAACAGACGCCGACTTTTTCGTTGCAGCCCTGATAGTCCACGCGCAGCGCGATTTTGTCCGCGCTGCCCGCTTCGCGTTTTAGTGTTACTTCCGCCGTCACCGCTTGGTGGTAAACCTCGGCCTTGCCGAATGTCGGATCGGATTTTTCCTCGCCCTTGGGCAGCTTTACGCCTGCCACCGTCACGCCTTTGCCATTGAGCAGCGTGACTTTGATCTTGTCGCGGTAGAGATAAACATTCGCAGTCGGGGCGATGGTCAGCAGCAGGGTATTCGCGTCTTTCGTATTGAGGCTGACTTTGAACGCTTCTTCCGCCGGCAGTAATTCATCGCCCGAACCACCCAGGCTGAGACCAAGATCCTTCAATGCGGCCAGCGCACCGCCGCCACTTTTTGCTGCCGGGGCGGGAGCTGCAAAATTTATTTTCACACTTTGCGTGAGCGGCGGGTAGCACACGCCGACATCGGCGCAGCCCTGTGAAATGGCTTTCAGGGAAATGGCTTGCGCGTTGCCGCGATTGATCGGCAGCTTGATGATGAGCAGGCCACGATGCGTTTCGACCTTGCCGAAAAACTCGTCCTGTTTGATTTTTCCGGGCGGGATCTGCGGCGTGCCCAACGTGGCTTCTTTCGGCTCGACCTCGAATTTGAATTTGTCGTGATACAGGTAATAGTCTTTTGCGATTTGATAGCGTACTTCGAGCGTGTTGCCATCCAGCGCCTTGGCCGAGATGACAAAAGCTTTTTCCGGTTCCAGCAGATCGGCTTCTTCTATTGCATGGCTGAAAGTAGGTAATAAGAGGAGTAAAGCGGCAAAGCTGAGGATGATTTTTTTCATGAGGTTTAGTCGTAGTGTGATGCCGCGCATGACGTAGAGCCTTTTATTAAATGATGGTTTCGGCGCGAACCCATTCAAGATAAGCGGGCAAGCCGGCCACCAATGGGACTGCGATGATCTCGGGAAGTTCGTAAGGGTGATTCGCTTTAATGGCTTGCTCCAGCGCCGGATAATGCTCGCGCGTGGTTTTGATGAACACCGGCACCTCCGTCGCGGTTTCCACCTGGCCCTGCCACCGGTACACTGAGGTGCAGGGCGATTGCACGTTCACGCACGCCGCCAAACGCTGTTCAATCAATATGGCCGCAAGCTTTTGCGCACTTGCTTGATCCGGCAGGTTGGAAATGACCAGTATCGTCTCCATATAGGGCAAACCATGATTCCTTGGCTATTTCTCGCAATTTTACTCGGTTTTCCCCTGCTCGAACTGTGGGCGGCGCTGTTAGTCGCGCAGAAAATCGGCTGGTGGCTGCTGGCCTGGCTGGTCGGCGCGGCGTTTATCGGCGTGACCCTGATTCGCGAAGAGCAATTCGCCATCGTTGGGCGTTTGATGAGCGCAGTGCAACAGGGGCAAGACCCGTTCCGCGCGATTTTCACTTCCGGGCGTTTGATGCTGGCCGGCTTGTTATTGATTTTTCCCGGCGTGATATCGGATGGGCTAGCCTTGATGTTGCTGATCTGGCCGCGCGGAAAAGTAAGGCCTACGCAAAAGACAGATGTAATCGAGGGTGAATTTCGGCGCGAAGAGTAGTGCTTTAATCGTAACTACTTCGTCCCCGCATCCACATCCGGAAACGCCAGCCGTACCCGTAATTCTCGCTTCAGCCGCTTATTCGAGACGCGGCGCGATTCATTCAAGAATGACAATAAGCTTGGGGTAATTTCAGTTTGGGCCTGGGCGCGAGTGATGCGGCGTGGCTTGGGTAAATTGAAACGTGTTGCCAGCAGATCGAACCAATCGCCCATTTTGATATTGGAATCATCCGTCGCGTTGTAGATGCGGCCGGGCTTGCCGCGATACATGGCGGCGGCGGCCACGCGCGCTAAATCTTCGGCGTGGATGTGATTCGTAAAGCTATCTTCGCTTGCGATCAGCGTCGGCGTGCCATTCTTTAGACGCGCAAGCGGTAAACGCTCGCTGGAGTAGATACCGGGCACGCGCAGGATCGAAACCGTGACCCCGCGCCGAACTCCCCATTCGCGTAATTGGGTTTCCGCCGATAGGCGGCGCTTTGCGCGCGAGGTGGTGGGGTGCGGCGGGCGCGTCTCTTCGACCCAATGCCCATCGCAATTACCATATACGCCAGTAGTGCTGATATAGACCAAGCGTTGTGGTAGGATTTCGCCCCTATCCAGCACGGCCAATAGGTTGTGCGTGCGTTGGTCGACATCGCCCGCGCTTTGCGGCGGGGCAAAATGCATCACGCAATGTGCGAGGCCTGCGAGTTTAGACAGGCTCTCCGGATGATCGAGATCGCCAATAATAGGTGTGATGCCAAGGCGACGTAAATCCTCGGCGCGCGCAGGGGTATGCGTCAGCGCATAAATGCGGCAGGCGGGCAGGAAGCGCTTAACCGCTCTTAAGGCCACATCGCCACAGCCGATAATCAGTAATCGTCGCATATATAGAGAATGCTCAATAAATCCTGGCAGGGGCTGGGATTATAAGGAAATACCATGTCGTTTCAAATCACTATTCAGCCCAGCGGTCATACCGTTACCCCCGAAGCCGACGAAACCGTGCTCGAAGCCGCGCTGCGCGAGGGCTATACGCTGCCTTATGGTTGCCGTAACGGCGCTTGCGGTTCGTGCAAGGGCAAGATTATTTCTGGCCAAGTGGACTATGGCGATCACCAAGACACTACGCTGACCGATGAAGAAAAGGCGCAGGGCTTGGCCTTGTTTTGCTGCGCCACGCCGCAGTCGGATTTGGTGATCGAGTGCCGCGAAGTCGGCGCGTCGAAAGATATCCAAATCAAAACCATGCCGTGCCGGGTACAGACACTGACCAAAGTCTCGGACGATGTCGCGGTGCTCTCACTCAAACTTCCCGCCAGCGAACGTATGCAATTTCTCGCCGGCCAATACATCGATATCTTGCTTAAAGACGGCAAACGCCGCAGCTTTTCGCTGGCCAACGCCCCGCACGACGACTCAGTGTTGCAACTGCATATCCGCCATGTGGCGGGCGGGCAATTCAGCGAATATGTGTTTTCGCAAATGCAAGAAAAAGCCATTCTGCGTTTTGAAGGCCCGCTCGGCACCTTTTTTCTACGTGAAGACAGCGACAAACCCATCATCCTGCTCGCCACCGGCACCGGCTTCGCGCCGATCAAAGGCATCATCGAACATGCCTTCCATATCGGCATTGAGCGTCCGATCACCTTGTATTGGGGCGCGCGCCATAAAGCCGATATCTATATGTATGACCTGCCGCTGCAATGGGCGCGCGATCACGCCAACTTCAAATTCGTACCGGTACTGTCTAAACCCGCCCCGGAAGACAATTGGACTGGCCGCGTCGGCCACGTTCAAGATTGCGTACTGGAAGATTCGCCCGATGTGTCGGGCGCGGAAGTCTATGCTTGCGGTTCGCCTGCCATGGTCGAAGCAGCGCACAAGCGCTTGGTAGGCGCGGGCTTGCCGGATGAAGCGTTCTATTCGGATGCGTTTACGTTTGCGCGGGATAGTAAGAAATAATTTCGGCGTTGAGCCTCGAAAATTCACGACACAGTTACAAAGCGTTGATGCGCCACTGGTGTTGACCTTCGGGGCCCCTTGCTGCGCCGCCGAGTAGCGCAGGCATGCCGGGGGGTGTCGGCGAGCACTTGTTCGAGCAAGGCTCCGCGAAGCGGAACGTGCGAGTTGCGCAGCCGCCCGGCATGGCGAGCAACGCAGGGAACCCCCAGCGTTTTTGCTGGGGGCGGTGCAGGGGGTGCCTTTCTTTTTGGTTAGCTTTTTCTTGGGCAAGCAAGAAAAAGTAACTGCCCCGCCGGGGCATGGCCGGCCCAAGAAAATGCGCGTAGCGCACAATAGAACATTCCATTTCCAACTTTCCCCGTTTACGAAGCCATGAAAGCAACCTACCGAATTTCAGAACAGGATTATGTGAATGCTGTGAAGCTCTTCGCAAAATTAACTTCGCGACTGTTCTTGGTTTATGCGGCTTCTACACTTGCATTGATAGCACTTGCCGCATTTGGCCCACCGGTAATAAAAGCGGGGGCAATTGGTGGGCTGGTGGGCGGCTTTGTAGTGACACTGGTCGGGCGGTATATCCTTTCGCCTGTTCTAGCGCGCAGGCACTACCGAAAATACAAAGCTATCCACGAAGAGTTCACGATTGAACTCCTCAACGATGGTGTTCGACTCTCATCTCCAGATGCTGATGGAAAGCTCACATGGAATAAGATGCTCAAGTGGCGGGAAAACGAAAACTACATTTTGATCTATCCGATGCCACGTCTATTCCATATAGTTCCGAAATCCATTGCGTCAAATGGGTTCGACCTAAAGGGATTAACTGATGGCTTGCTGCAACATATCGGCAAACCTGTATAGCAGTCATTTTATAGTTTTACATAAATTACGACAGGCGCTTCGGTAGTGAGTGCTGCGCGCATTTTTTTAGAGCCGGTTATGCCCCGGCGGGGCAGTTACTTTTTCTTGCTTGTCCAAGCAAAAGTAACCAAAAAGAAAGACACCCCGCTTACCGCCCCCAGCAAAGAACGCTGGGGGTTCCCTGCGTTGCTCGCCATGCCGGGCGGCTGCGCAACTCGCACGTTCCGCTTCGCGGAGCCTTGCTCGAACAAGTGCTCGCCGACTACCCCCGGCATGGCTGTGCTACTCGGCGGTGCACAGGGGCCCCGAACAACCAAGTCAACACCAGTCGAGCATCAACGGTTTGCACATTTTCCGTTAGTTAGGCGCAGCATCTTTGTTTACCCCTCCAACGCCAAGCTCTGCCGATAGTGCTTGCACGCCTCATCCATCTTATTCATCTTCTCCAACAACTGCGCCAGCGTGAGATGCGCCGCACGTGTGGACTCAACCGATAAACTCGCTTCGACGTAACTTTGCGCCTTGCCCCAAAGCTCCTGCCGCGTGCACATACGCCCCAGGGCTAACAATAAATAGGGATCGCGCGGGTGGTCTTTGAGCCAGGTTTCTGCGCGCTCGATTTGTTTCACCACATCCTTGTCGGCGCATTGGCCATAGAGTTCGATCAGTTCCGAGTCCCAATGTTTGGCCAGACTGTCTTCGATAATTTGCCGCGCGTGCCCGGTGCCGCCCAGCGCTAAAAAGAAGCGCGCAGCGGTGAGGGCGACTTTGCTATGGGCTTTCTCAGCGGCGGGCATTTTCGACCAATATTCGGTCAATTGGCTGGTGTCGTGGGCTTTGTGTTTCAGGTTTTCGATATGGGCATTGATGCGGAGCTGTTCGGCTTGCACCGGCTCAATGCCTTCGCGTTTTTCCAATTGAGCGACGAGTTGCAATACTTGATCCCAATTCTTGGACAATTGCATCGTTTTTAATTCCAGGCGCAGCGCGCCCAGGTGTTTGCCGGCGATAGCTTTTAATTCCTGCACCACGGGCATCGCGTCTTGCGCTTGGCGCGATTCGATGAGCAAATCCGCTTTGGTCATGAGACGGGCGATGGCATGCTGCGGCGCGAGTTTTTCCGCACGCGCGAGATAGTCGTCGCGCCGCTGGTAGGCACGCTGCTCTTGCGCGGCGCGGGCGGCGAGCAGCGTATTCACGGCCGGCGCATCATTCAGCATCAGCGCGAATTGGGCCAATTTTTCCGCGCGTGAGTAGCGGCCTTCGGCAAAGGCCAGCAACGCGTCTTCGGTGGCGCGGCGGCCTTTTTCTTTGCGCCGCGTTTCTTTGAATTCACGCACATAGGCCGGTAGCCGCAGCGTATGCAGGGTGAGTCGGATAATGATATAAGCGGCGGCGAACGAAGCGATCACCAAGATAATCAGAAAATTGAGCGAAAAATCGAGACGGTAGGGCGGGTAGATCACCTGCACATAACCGACATTGGATTGAATGGCGAGCACCAGGCCCAGCGCGAGCGCAAAGATTGCCAAGATCCAAATCAGCGGCCTCATCGGTTGCCGCGCTCCGGAACAAGCTTGATGTTGCGCACCGCATTCAGGCTGCCGGTGATGTCCGGCACGTCCACCCGCAGCTGGCTGGCCGAGAGTTGCTGCAAGGTGGCGAGTACGGCTTTGACCGCTTTGTCTTTATCGTCGTAATACTGGTGTATCCAGCTCTGTGCGGCTTTCAAATCGGCCTTGTAGCTCTTCTCATCATGCGCGAGCAGCGACAGGCGCGCCGAGAGCAGGCGCAGCTTGACGTTTTCGCGCGCGAAATAGGCTTGCTCCGGCGCTAACAGCGGCAGTTGCGCCTTATCCATATCTTGCACCCGCACCAGATTGGTGAAGTCATCCCAGGCTTCGCGCGCGAAGCGCTGCCACCAGTTCGCTTCGGGGGCTTTCTTGTCTGCTGTTTTTTTCTCGATCACGGCGGGCTTACCCGGCAGCAGCGGCAAGGTGTCAGCTAACTCGATCAGGCCGTCGAGTTTGAGCGTGAGCCCCGGCACATCGACAAAGGGCGCGGCGCGCAGGCGCTCGATGTCTTTGGTAATGGCTTTGCGCAGTGCAAATAACTGCGGGCGGTCGAGGCGCTGCAAACGGGCATCGGCGGTTTGCAGTGAAATCAAAGCGGCGCGCACATTGCCGGCGAGTTGCAACTCATGGCTGGCCGAGACCAGCAATTGCTCTATCTCCGCCACTGCCGCTTCGTCGCGGCCGCGCGCCAATTCTTGATACAGCGCTTCCAGCGCGATTTGCTGGTTTTGCGATTCGGCGAGCTTCTGCTCCAGCACGCCGACTTTCACCTGCAACTCACGCGTGGACTCCTGCGCTTGGCCGGCGAGTAAACGCGATTCATTGCCGCGCGTATCGAAAGCCGTAAGGCGACGGGCCAACTCGTCGTTGAGGTTCGTCATCTGGCGGTAAGTGATCAGCCATGCCAAGAGTGCAAGCATGATCGCGATCACACCCAGCGCGCGTGGTGCATTAAGCCAATCACCCAAGCGTGCGAGACGATGCTGGCGTATCGGGGCGGGCGGGTTCTCGGGTAGGTCGGGGATGTTGTCAATGTCGTTCATATAAGGCGAATTGTAGCAGCAGGGATGGGTTATGTAGCGCCGGCATCCTGCCGGCATTACAACTTTCATCTCGGATTTCATTTCGCACCATCCTGGCGACACGGTAAAATCGCCACCCATGTCCTTGCCTCGATACACCACCCGCCTCGTCACCTGGCAAGCCAGCGAACCCCAACTCCGCTCCATCCGCACCGAAGTTTTCATCCACGAGCAGAGCGTCCCAGAAGAATTGGAATGGGACGGCGAAGACGCGCACGCGATTCATGCATTAGCCACTGACCTCAGCGGCAACCCCATCGGCACGGCGCGCCTGCTGCTACATGGCGAGCAGGCGCACATCGGCCGCATGGCGGTTTTGCCGACCTGGCGCGGTCAGGGCGTGGGCGCGAGCCTGCTGCTGCTTCTATTGGAGAAGGCCAAACAACGTGGTGCCGGCAGCGTGTTTCTCAACGCGCAAACTTCCGCCGTGCCGTTTTACGAGCGCTTCAACTTCGTGCGCGAGGGTGCCGAATTTCTTGATGCCGGGATCCCGCACTATCGCATGACGCTTACCTTTGGGCATGAGGTTTGATGCGCACGGTTTCCCCGTGGCAACCTGAGTCCCGGTTCATGGTTGAATACCCGCATTCACGATAGACGCTCCCCACGCCTGCCCCTACAATGCGTGTTTTGCGGTGACGCGGCGCATCCCTTCCCATGACGGTGGTTCAAGAAAATAAATCTCCAGAAAGCGTGCAGGAATCCCTGCATGTGGTGCAGGAGTTGTTGCGCAAGCATGAGCTGGTGGAGTCGCTCGTGCATAAGCAGCATGGCCCGAAGCACGATCTGGTCGAATCGCTGGTGCACAAGCAAAACCTCGCCGAGCTGCGGGCAAAGCTGGATGAACTGCATCCCGCCGACGTCGCCTATATCCTGGAATCACTACCCCTAGACCAACGCCTGTTGGTGTGGGATTTGGTCAAGGCCGAACGCGACGGCGAGATCTTGCTCGAAGTCTCCGACGCGGTGCGCGAGACGCTGATCGAGTCCATGGATTCGGACGAGCTATTGGCTGCGGCCGAGACGCTCGATACCGACGAGATCGCGGACTTAGCGCCCGATCTGCCGCAGGATGTGATCGAGGAATTGCTGCAATCCCTCGACGCCCGCAACCGTGCGCGCCTGCAATCGGCCATGTCGTATGAAGAGGATTCGGTCGGCGCGCTGATGGATTACGACATGGTCACGCTGCGCGACGACATTACGCTTGAAGTCGCCTTGCGCTACCTGCGTCGGCTGGGCGAGTTGCCGGATCAGACCGACAAGCTGTTTGTGGTGGATCACAACGACGCGCTCAAAGGCGTGCTGCCTTTAAAGCGACTGCTGATCCACGATCCAGATGCCCTGGTAAGTGACGTGATGGTGGACGATGTGGTGCTATTCCATCCCGAGGATGAAGCCCATGACGCAGCGCAGGCCTTCGAGCGCTACGACTTGGTGACGGCGCCGGTGGTCGATGCGCATAACCATCTGATTGGCCGCCTGACGGTGGACGTGGTGGTGGACTACATTCGCGACGCATCGGAATCAGAAAAATTGGGCCTGGCTGGTTTGCGCGAAGAGGAGGATTTATTCGCCTCGGTGTGGAAATCGGTGCAAAACCGCTGGGCTTGGCTGGCGATCAACCTGGTCACCGCTTTTATCGCCTCGCGCGTGATCGGGGCGTTCGAAGGCTCGATCGAGAAGCTGGTGGCGCTGGCAGCCTTGATGCCGATCGTCGCCGGTATCGGCGGCAACTCCGGCAATCAAACTATCACCATGATTGTGCGCGCATTGGCCTTGGGCCAACTGCAGCCCATTAGCGCGCGCAAACTAATTTTAAAAGAGTTGGGTGTGGCCGGATTAAACGGCCTGATCTGGGGCTCGGTCATGGGCGTCATCGCCTATCTGTTATATAGCAACATTGCGCTGGGCGCGGTCATCATGAGCGCGATGACTTTGAACTTGTTGCTGGCCGCGGTGATGGGGGTGTTGATCCCACTTTTCATGGTAAAAACCGGGCGCGATCCGGCGGTGGGTTCGAGTGTGCTGATTACCGCGATCACCGACAGCGGCGGGTTTTTTATTTTCTTAGGGCTAGCGACATTAATACTTCTTTAAGTACACCACTAACCGCTACAATGCACACATGCAATACGATCTAATCGTAATTGGTTCGGGGCCAGGGGGGTACCGGGCCGCAGTGCTCGCCGCGCAACGCGGATTAAAAGTGGGCATTGTGGAAAAAGCCGAATGGGGCGGCTGCGGGCTCAACCGTGGCTGCGTGCCGAAGAACGACTGGCACCACTCGGCCAAGCTCATCGCCTCCAGCAAATCTTTCGCCAAGCGCGGCGTGCAAGGCCAACTCAACGGCGACTTGGGCGTGGCGTGGGAGCATCAAAAGAAAGTCGTCAAAACCGTTCGCGACAGTTACATCGTCAATATGAAGCGCCTCGGCATCAGCGGTTTCGCTGCCAGCGCCTCATTCGTGGATGCGAACACCATCGCTCTCGATGGGCACGACAGAATAACCGCGCACCATTTCATTATCGCTACCGGCAGCTATCCTTATGTGCCCAAGCCGTTCTACCAGACTGACGGCAAAGTCCTCACCAGCGACGAGCTATTCAATCAGCCGCCGCCGGCGGGCAAACGCGTAGCGATAGTCGGCTCCGGCACCGTCGGCGCTGAGTTCGCTTTCATCCTCTCCATGCTTGGCAAAGAAGTGGTGTGGATCAGCCAAACCGCGCCGCTTTCCAGTTCCTGCTTCAGCCCGCCCACGCTCAAATTGCTCATGGATAAATTCAAGCAATTCGGCATCGAGCCCAAAACCGGCAATCGTCCGGAAGCGGTGGAAATGTTGCCGGAAGGTGTAAAGCTCATCCTGCAAGGCGGTGCGGAAGAAGTCATTGTTGATTGGGTGTTGCTCGGCACCGGCCGCCGCCCGCACACCACCGGGCTTAATCTGGATGCCGCCGGCCTCAACACCGACAGCAAGGGCTTCATCAAAATTAATGAGTACTTACAAACCGCGCAGCCGAATATCTACGCGATCGGCGATGTTACCAACCCACGCATGACCGCGAACCACGCGCTGGCCGATGCAGCAGTCGCGGTGGCGAATATTCTGCAAGCTGAATCACGCAAACACGACCGCAAAGCCGTGCCCGATATGGTGTACTCCGCCCTCGAACTC
The DNA here is from genome assembly GCA_038042985.1 of Pseudomonadota bacterium. Taxonomy (GTDB): domain Bacteria; phylum Pseudomonadota; class Gammaproteobacteria; order Burkholderiales; family Thiobacteraceae; genus RBG-16-58-11. The sequence continues at coordinate 958 of JBBTCZ010000015.1, read as the reverse complement.
GGCCGTATCGGGCTCAACGGCGCAGCGGAGAAAAATGATCCCGCCATCGGCATCGCCACCTTCGAAACCAATCCGCGCGCCCTGGGCCAAGACGATAATGATGGCTTCGTGCGCATCGTCGCCGACGCGCAAAGCGGCGTGCTGCTCAGCGGTGAAGTGGCCGGCACTGATGCCGGCGAGCTCATTCATCTTCTCGCGCAACATTACGGCCAACCCGATGCGTTGCAACATCTGGCGCAGGCCTACTTCAGTCATCCGGCGCGGGCGGAGGAGTTCTTTAATGCCGCCGAGGCGATTGCGGCTAAGTTGAGTTTGGAGATTCCGCAGCAGGTGATTAGCAGTAGTTAGACTGCGGGGGAAGGCGCCGTGCAAATTACGGAACGAATCCTTTACATTGCAATGCTCACAGCTTGAGCGTCATGGTTGAGCGTTTTGGTCTTGGCCTACGTTGACGCAAATTTCCGGCCTTACGTTTCTTGGGTTGAGTGGGTGACAATCCTGCTCATTATTGTGGCGTCGATCGCAATTTTGGCGACAGTAATCATTTCTATTTGGGCCCTTGTCATTGGTCCCGGTACTGTGCGTTTTGCAGTTCTAAAGTGGTTCGGCTTACTACTTCTTTCCTTAGTCTTTTCAAGTCATTTAGTCCCCTTGGTCGTTCCGATAATAATTTCGATAGGTCTCGTCTTGGTTCCGGCGCTATGGTTACGAAAGAAGCTTGCGTAGGCCGTAACAGGCAAAGCGCATTGCGCCGCATGCTTTCCAGTACGTAAGAACAGCCAGTGCCGCATCACCATATTTTCTTTCTCGGGGAATAAACACCCTCATCTGTCTGTTTGCTACATCGTAGGCCCCATTTTTTATGGAAGCATTTGTGTGATGTACGCTGCGCGTATTTTATTTAGGGCCGGTTATGCCCCGGCGGGGCAGTTACTTTTTCTTGCTTGTCCAAGCAAAA
>JBBTCZ010000014.1:0-12258 GCA_038042985.1 Pseudomonadota bacterium | reverse complement strand
TCCCTGGTCAATTTTGAATGAGCACGGGTGGTCAAATTTCAGTGAGCGCCAACACCTGCCCATAGAAGACTACCGAGTCCGGGGTTGGGGCCTCTGGCCAATACTGCGGAGGAATGTTTTGAAGGTCGACCCTAACCTCTACCTCATGATCTATTTGTTCTAGCCCCCACTGCGACAAACACCCCAATGAAAATTGATAGACCGGAGGCTCGTCAAAGGTGACTAGGAACGCGACAGGAAAAAATTTCAGGAACCAAATTAGAACGTGTTCTTGGAGTCGTGTATCAAGATAACCACAATCGCGTGCCATTACATGGCCCTTAAACGGATACGGCCAGAAGTAAATCTTTATTGCACTTGGGAGCGGCTTCGTCTCATCTAAGAAGTATTCCTTTAGTGGTTCTGTTATTGGCCCTTTTTCATACCTCCCTACTCCTTGCGCACTCAAGTGCCCGAGAATCGCCCGTATAAGTCGTTGTGGCTTTGTCTTAACTAGCGTAACGGGAGGTAAATGCAAGCTTGACCGAAGATAATTACCAATACCGTTTACAAATTCGATAAGCGTTGGGTCGTACTTGGTACCCAACATTGCATTATTGCAGCGGTCACAGAGCGTACGGTACTTAACACCGTTTTGGGATAGTCGCCCCTTGGTCTTTGATCGTCCAACATTCAAGTGCTCAACGATGTGGTGCAGTTCAACTTGGCCGATGTTGACACAACCCTTTGGAGGTGTGTGATCTTCAGTAAGTTTTCCATCCGAGCCGCAGATGTTGCACTTTCCGAACCGAGGGCCACGCGTCTCAATTAGGATTGCCACGAACGCACCTTGCAAGCTAACAGTTAATCAACTGACCCACCGGTCAGCATTATTGATAATAATAAGGCGCGCTGACATTCGATAAGCTGTTGATTCATATTTGTTGCCACTTGGTCGCCTGTCCGCATATGTAGTAATAATACTGCAAATCAGTAAAGGCCACTTTGGAGCAAGCCGAAGGTCTGCTTTCTGAAGTTATTCGCTGATGACCGATTAGATCTAGATGGCTGCTATCGCTGCTGAACGGACTTTTAACGAGCAGCCATGACCGGCTGCTTCAGTGTCAGAAACACCATCGCGACCGGCGAAGCTGCGCCGTTCCCTCAAATGGAAGTTGTGACACCATCTGTCAAATTACGTCTTGGCTACTTCAATTTAGACTTGTCACTGGTTGCTCTGAATATCGAGCAAGTCTTTCTAATTTGCCAGCGTGCCGTCATCCGTCAGCCTTGATCACCGTCGCAGGCCAAATATATCAGGCGTGCCTCAAGCTCAATCACTAAGCCAAGGTAAAATAGCGTTTCCCCCGAAGCTGGGAACCGTTTCTGTAGGCTCCCCTCTTACAGTTCACCCCACCTAACGATAAGCAGCCACCTACATGATCTCTAGGCTCCGCGCCCGGCTAAGCCGCTGGCTGACCAATCCGGTTTTTTTATTTGCCGCGATCTTTTTAGCTGTCGCGAGCCTTACGCGGCTCGGGCTTGCGCTCTTCAATGGGATGCAATCGGTTCCACTTACGCTGTGGCCGAGTATTTTGCTGCGCGGTGTATGGTTCGATCTTGCCGTTTTGGCTTGGCTAGTGGCGCCGCTGTTCTTGTATGAGGTATTGCTACCTAAACGTTTGCGCACTAGCCGCTTCCATCGCTTAGCACGCTACGTTGCCTTTGTTTTCGCGGTCTTCATCCTGTTATTCGGTGTGGTTTCCGAATTTACTTTTTGGGAGGAATTTTCATCGCGCTTCAACTTCATCGCGGTGGATTATCTGATCTACACCAATGAAGTCATCGGCAATATCCGCGAATCGTATCCGGTAGGCTGGTTACTCGCCGGCATTGGATTGATTGCTGCGCTGCTAACCTGGGCTTTACGTCATTTTATCCATGCGGCGGATGTAACTCAGCCTTCAAAACGGCACCGCGCGGTGTATGCGTTGCTCGCACTGGCTTTGCCGTGGCTGTCGTATCAATTCACTGATATCGATCAAATGAGCTTTTCATCAAATGCCTACGCCAATGAACTCGTGGGCAACGGGCTGATGACGCTGGCCGCCGCGTTTCGTCGCAACGAGCTGGATTACGATCGCTTCTACCGCACGATGCCGGACGCGCAGGCGGCGAAAATATTAGCCGAGCTGGGTGTGGAGCGCGAGCCGGTGTCGCTGGCCTTGCAACCAGATGAAAGTGAAGCATGGGATAGCACGCGCATGCCTTTCTCCAAACCGGCGCGCAATATCGTGCTGATCTCAGTAGAGAGTTTGTCGGCTGAGTATTTGGGTAGCTTTGGCAACACAAAGGGCATCACGCCACGCCTGGATCAGCTCGCCCAGGAAGGCTTGCTCTTCACCCATCTCTACGCCACCGGCACCCGCACCGTACGCGGATTGGAGGCGTTAGCACTTGGCACGCCGCCGATTCCAGGCCAGGCTATTGTGCGGCGACCGGATAACGACCATCTCGCTACGGTAGGGGAAATCTTGCGCCATCAAGGTTATGAAACACTGTTTTTATACGGCGGCTACGGCTATTTCGACAACATGAATGTGTTTTTCGCGGGCAACGATTACCGCGTGGTGGATCGCACTGCTTTTCCGAAACCCTCCATTGTGTTTTCGAATATCTGGGGCGTGGCGGACGAATCGCTGTTTGACAATGCGCTGAACGAATTGGATCGGGTGCATGCGGCGCACAAACCTTTCTTAGCGCAGATCATGACCACCTCCAACCATCGGCCTTATACCTACCCGCAAGGGCGCATCGACATTCCCTCGCCCGGCGGGCGTGATGGCGCGGTGAAATACACCGACTACGCTATTGGCCGCTTCATCGATCAGGCAAAAACCAGACCGTGGTTCAAGGACACGCTATTCGTCATCGTCGCCGACCATTGCGCCTCGGCTGCGGGCAGGACCCGCCTGCCGGTGCCGGGTTATCACATCCCGATGATTTTCTATGCACCGGATTTACTCAAGCCGGGCCGCATTGAACGCGTGGTGAGCCAATTGGACGTGCCGCCAACCCTCTTGGAAACGCTTGGCTTGCCGGGTGACGATCACTTCTTCGGCCAATCGGTATTCGAAAAAAATCAAATGGCCCCGCGCGCCTTTATCAGCAATTATCAAGAGCTCGGTTACTTCAAGAACGACAAACTGATCGTGCTCGGGCCGAAAAAGCGCGCCGATGCCTTTAACATCGACCCGCAAACTGGCGAGGCCAAAACAACCGCCATGGACAACCGCTTGCTGGATGAAGCAGTGGCGTATTATCAAAGTGCGTTCCACGCCTTCAAGCGCGGCGAGATGAAACTGCGCTGATTTTTTGTAGCCGCCACGCACACGCATTATTCGGTACCATCCGATTATGAATGCGCTTCTTCAACATCTCTCCCCGGAAACCGCAGGCGCCCACCTTGTCACGTCGATCATGCGGGCGACACCTGATCAGTCAGCCGGAGTGGTGCGTACGGCTTTAGTCGATCGCACCTTGCAAGACACGCATTTGATTTGCGTCGTGGATGCACAAGATCACTTGCTCGGTATTTTGACCTTCGCCAACTTGTTTCGGCTGCCCACCGAGCGCCTGATGGGCGAGGCCATGCAGCCGCATCCGCCGACGGTTCGACCCGATGAAGATCAAGAAAAAGTTGCCTCGATCGCCTTGCATCACGGTCTTGCCAGCGTGCCAGTAACCGATGCGGAAGATCGGCTGCTGGGCCTCGTGCCGACGCAAGCGCTGCTGCACATCCTACGCCATGAGCACGTGGAAGACTTGCATCGGCTCGCCGGCATCAAGCGCGAAACGACAGTCGCGCGCCATGCGATGGATGCACCCCCACTGCGCCGTGCGCGTGATCGACTGCCGTGGTTGATTGTCGGCTTGATCGGGAGCGCCCTCGCCACTTATGTGATGAGCCAATTCGAAGCGGCACTGAATGAAAAATTGGCGCTGGCTTTTTTCATACCCGCCTTGGTGTATTTGGCCGACGCCATCGGCACCCAAACCGAAGCCGTGACGGTGCGCGGCCTGTCGCTATCGCATGTCGGCATCGCCCGTCTGTTGGGTGGCGAAGTGCGCACCGGGCTCATCATCGGCCTGGTATTGGGCGGCATGACTTTTCCCGTCGTGTGGTGGGTGTTTGGTGAAGTGCGCCTGGCTTTGGCGGTAGGGGGAAGCCTCTTTGTCGCCGGCGGGCTTGCCACTTCGATCGGGTTGCTTTTTCCCTGGGTGCTGTCACGCATGCACCTGGACCCGGCCTTCGGCAGCGGGCCGATCGCGACTGTGCTGCAAGATGTGCTGACGCTGCTGACTTACTTTGCCATCGTGAGCTTGCTGTATTAAGCCAAAAACGAATTGAAGTAGCGCCGACTCCTTTCCCGCCCCGCCCCATCCATTTTCAAAAAGCTTGCAAATGAGAATGGTTCTTATTAATATACGGGCCATGAACCATTTGAACCCGACTCAGACCTCGCCCCAGCCCACGCCTCTCGCCGCTAACGGCGTGGCGCGCGCCCAGGATTTGCTGGGCGCGGGTTCGGTCCTGGTGATCGAGCACGCCGGCCAACGTTACTTGTTGCGCCTGACCAAGAACGGGAAGCTGATACTCACGAAATAATCCGCCCATCGAATCGATGGGCTCCAGCCAGCCACCGGGCTCTCCGCCCCTGTAGCCAGCCAGTAAGCAACTGATTGCTGCCTAAATTAGGAGAGCCGCCATGCCTTATCTACCTGCCACCCTGCTTGCCGGGGCGCTCGATCATCTTTTGCGCTACACCCTCACCGGTTGCGGCCAATCTGGCCGTCACGCCGCCTATCTGCTCGAGCGCCTGTCGAGCCAAGATGGCATGGGCGACGAACTGCGAAGCCTGTGTTCGCGCATGAGCGAGGCCTTGGCGGATGGACCCATGCCCCGGATAGAAGCCTGATCCCTCCTGCGCACCGACCACCTGAGCTTCATGAATACATTAGCGCTTTCGCCCTGGCTTACGCGAACCCGCCGCCCCCAGTCGCCCCTTGGCTTGGTGCTCGTGGTGGCCGCGCATTTCGCTATCGCATGGGCCGCTTTGCTTAGCCGCGCCGAGCCGATCGCCTCCCCGCCGCAAGCGCTGCAAGTGCGCCTGATCGCGCCCGAGCGCACGGAATCCGCGCGGCCGCAAACGACCGGGCGTCCTCACCCACACCGGCCCGCGCAGGTGTTGGCGACGCCGCATGAGACCGCGAGTGCAATGGTCGCGCCGATGCCCGCTGCGGCAAACGAAACACCCCAACCGGCGAAGACCGAAGCGCTTGCCGCAGCCCCAGCGGCAGCGCCAGCCGCCCTCACCCCGCCGCGCTTCGATGCCCACTATCTCGACAACCCGGCGCCGGTTTACCCCGCGCTCTCGCGCCGCTTGGGCGAGGAAGGGCGCGTGTCGTTGCGCGTGTTCGTTGGCATCGACGGCTTGCCGGCCAAGATTGAATTGCACCAGTCCAGCGGCTATTCGCGGCTGGATAGCGTTGCCCTGGAAACGGTGCGGCGCTGGCGTTTCGTTCCCGCGCGCCTCGGCGATGAGCGTATTGGCGCTTGGGTCGTGGTTCCTATTTCATTTAGTTTAAGGAGTTAAGCATGCAACAAGACCTGGGCTTCGCCCATTTCCTGACACACACGGATGGTGTGGCCACGTTTTTGCTGTCGGTGCTGGCGCTCATGTCGATCGCCACCTGGTATTTGATCGTGCAGAAATCGGCCGCTAACTGGCGCATGAAACGCCGCCGCCAGGATTTTCTCGCCATGTTCTGGGACGCGGCGGATCTGGATGCGGTCGCAGCTTATGTGCGCGCCAAAGGCATACGCGATCCGTTCTCGCACCTCACGCATCACGGCCTGAAAGCAGCGGACCAATATCGCAATCGCACCGGCCAAAGGCTGATCGAAACGGCGCCGCCGGACGAGTTTCTCACCCGCGCATTGCGCCGCGCCATCGAGCAAGACACCTCGCGCTTGGAACACGGCCTCACCGTGCTGGCATCGGTTGCATCCAGCGCCCCCTTTGTCGGATTGTTCGGCACGGTATGGGGCATCTATCACGCGCTGCTCGCCATCGGCATGAGCGGCCAGGGCACGCTGGACAAGGTGGCCGGCCCAGTGGGCGAAGCACTAATCATGACCGCGCTCGGTTTAGCGGTCGCGATCCCGGCGGTGCTGGCCTACAACTTTTTTACGCGCAGCAATCGCTTGGTGCTGGCGGAGCTCGACGGCTTCGCGCATGACTTATTCGTCTTCATGTCCACCGGCCTTCGCGCGCAGACGCCAGAACGCGCGGCGAATGTCACCGTACTGCCGCTACCCGCGGTGGGAGGTGCGTAATGGCCTTCGGCGGATTCGGTAGCGGCGCCGGCCAGCAGCCGCTCGCGGAAATCAACATGATTCCGCTGATCGATGTGATGCTGGTGCTGCTGGTCATATTCATCGTCACAGCGCCGCTGCTCACGCACGCGGTCAAGATCGAGCTTCCCCATGCCAGCAGTGCACCGGCGGTGACCAAGCCGGAAAATATTCAGCTTGCGATCGACGCTCAAGGCCGCGTTTTTTGGAACGGCCAAGCAGTCAGCGAAACCGATTGGCGCGCACGCATGAATGAGGCCGCTGCACGTCTGCCGCAACCGGAACTGCAATTACGCGCCGACGGTGAGATTGCTTACCGCCACGTCGCACATGTCATGTCCGATGCCGCGCGCGCCGGCCTCACGCGCATCGGCTTCGTGACTGATCCGACCCCGGCGCACTAAACCGATTTTCTCAACCCACCGCCAGCCAGCACGACGGTCATGACGTCCAGCCAGCCAGCACCTTTTTGACTCTGGAGATATGACCCATGAAAACCCCCGCATTCCCATACCGGGCAAGCTTGACCCCGATCGCCGCCGCGCTGCTGACCATGCATGCCGGACTGGCGCTTGCGCAGACCGGCGGCGACGTGATGCTACCGCGCGTTGACGTCATCGGCGGCGCCGAGAAGCTGCCCAACATCGCCGGCGCCGGCCAGATTCTCGACCACAAGGATCTGGAAGCCAGCCATGTGTTCACCGTGAACGAAGCCCTGCGCAAGGTGCCGGGCGTGCATGCACGGGATGAAGAAGGCTTCGGCCTGCGCCCCAACATCGGCATGCGCGGCCTCAACCCGACCCGCTCCACCAAGATCACCTTGCTGGAGGACGGCATTCCGCTCGCCTATGCGCCCTACGGCGACAACGCCAGCTACTACCACCCGCAAGTGGATCGCTATGAGCGCATCGAAGTGCTGAAAGGCGCTGGCTCCATGTTGTTCGGCCCGCAGACCATTGGCGGCGTGATCAACTACATCACGCCCAACCCGACGCAGCAGTTTGGCGGTTTTGTGCAGGGCGTCGTGGGAAACCGCGACTATGTCAACGGAAAAATCAATCTCAGCGGCAAGGGGCTTCTGTTCGACTATTCGCGTAAGCAGGGAGATGGCGCGCGCGACAACATGGAACACGCGCTGGATGACCTGAACCTAAAATACGTCGCGCCGCTCGGCGGCAATCAGGCGCTGACCCTGCGCGCCAACCACTACCGGGAGGACTCGACTATCACCTATTCGGGCCTGACCCAGGCCGAGTTCGACAAACTGGGCGCGCGCTACAATCCGTTCAAAAACGACAAGTTCGAGGCACGGCGCAGCGGGCTGTCCGCCACCCATGAGTACGAGTTCGGCGCGAGCATGACGCTGTTGACCAATGTGTATTGGTCCCAGTTCGACCGCGACTGGTGGCGCCAGGCCAGCAACAGCCAGGACAGCCAGTGCGGCGGCGCTTTCAACACTGCGCGACTCGCCGGCACCACTGTCAATCCGGACACCTGCAACTCCGTGCAAGGCCGGCTGCGCAGCTATACGTCCTGGGGCGTCGAGCCGCGGCTCGCCATCGCCCACAAGATGGGTGAATTGCAGGTCGGCGTGAAGGCCCATTTCGAAGAGCAGAATCGCAGGCAGATCAATGGCAGCAGCCCCACGTCACGCATCGGCACCATGGTCGAGGACAACCTGCGCCAGACCGATGCCTACTCCGCGTTTGTGTCCAACCGCTTCGACATCGGCCAGTTCGGCATCACGCCCATCCTGCGCTACGAAACGATCAGCGGCGAGCGCACCAACCGCCTGACCGGTCAGAACGGTTCAAGCAAGGTCAGTGAAGCCCTGCCGGGAATCGGCGTGACCTGGAACCCGAGCCCGACGCTGACGGTGTTCACCAGCCTGCATAAGGGCTTCGCGCCGCCGCGGGTGGAAGACCTGATCGGCGGCACCGGCACAGTCACCGACGTGGATCCGGAAAAATCCAACAACTTCGAGTTCGGCCTGCGTGGTCAACCCATGGCTGGCGTTACCGTCCAAGCTGCGTATTTCCGCACCGACTACGACAACCTGATCGCGGTCGGCTCAATCGCCGGCGGCAGCACCCCGCTGTCCCAAGGCAAGGCTTTGTTCGAGGGGCTGGAACTGGGCACGCAGGCGGAGATGAAGAACGGCTTGTTCGGACGCTTGGCCTATACCTGGCTGCCCACCGCCACGCAATCGGAAGCCTTCCGCCGAGTGGACACCCAAGCCGTGATCGGCGTCACCGGAATGCGCCAGCCCTACGCGCCTAAACAAACGCTGACGGCTGCGGCGGGTTATGCGCTAGGCCCGTTCCGCGGCGAGATCGAGGCACAGTACGTGGGCAAACAGTTCTCCGACTTCGCCAATACGGTGACGCCCACGACCGACGGCCAGAAAGGCGAAATCGCCGCCTACACGGTGTGGAACGCGTCGCTCAACTATCGCTTCGACAAGTCCCTGTCCGGCTTTGTCACCGCCAAGAACTTGACCGACAAAACCTACATCGTGGACCGCACGCGCGGCATCCAGGTGGGCATGCCACGTCTGGTTCAAGTCGGCGCTAAGTACGCGTTCTGACGCTAGAAAAGGCCTTCCAGGCCATCAGCCAGCCACCCATCGCGTCAATGCGAGCGGCAGCCAGCTGTTTATGCGTGTGGGGGCATGATGAAAAATTGCAGTGCAGTGAGGCGAAAATTGTGACATTACGCAGAGTAAACGTAAGGCTGGTTCAAGTCTGCTTGATCACTTTTATCTTGCCGTTCGCCCAGGCTGGGGAAATACCCCTGACGCCCAAGGAACAACTGGGGCGCATGATTTTTTTCGACACGAACTTGTCCGAGCCGGCAGGCCAAGCATGCGCCACTTGCCACGCACCCGAGCGCGCGTTTAGCGATCCGGATGATCGCGCGCCGACTTCTAAAGGCGTGCTGCCTGGCCGCATGGGCCAACGCAACACGCCCAGTATTTTGTACACGAGTTACAGCCCCAAATTTAAATATGAGCGCAAAGAAAAGCACTACGAGGGCGGCCAATTCTGGGATGGGCGCGCCGCCACGCTGGAAGAGCAAGCCAAGGGCCCGTTTCTGAATGCCTTGGAAATGGCTAACCCCAACCCACTCAGCGTAGTGAAAAAGGTTCGCGCCGCTAGCTATGCGCCCCTCTTTAAAAGCGTTTTTGGCGAAAGTGCGCTGGATCAACCCGATCTCGCGTACACGCGCATTGCTGAGACGCTGGCTGCTTTTCTACGCACGCCGACCTTTTCGGCCTTCAGCTCAAAATATGATTTTTATTTGGCCGGCAAGACTCAGCTCAGCGCGCAAGAACAACGCGGCTTGCGCTTATTTGAAGACGAAAAAAAGGGCAATTGCGCTGCCTGCCACCCCAACCAGCCCGGCCCCCGAGGCGAGCCGCCGCTGTTTACCGACTTCACTTACGACAACTTGGGCGTGCCGCGCAATCCGGCCAACCCTTACTATCGGCTAGCTAAAACGCACAATCCGGACGGCGAAAAATTCGTCGATCGCGGTCTGGGCGGCGTGTTAAAAAAACGCGCGCAAGATGGCAAGTTCAAAGTGCCCACGCTACGCAACATCGCGCTCACCGCGCCCTATACGCACAACGGTTACTTCCGCACGCTGGAAGGCGTGATGGCCTTCTACAACAATCGCGACAAATGGCCTCAGTGTAAGCAGCCCTTGGTTGACGAAGATGAGGCCATGAAACGCAAATGCTGGCCCGCACCCGAAGTCAGCCGCAACGTTAACCGCGATGAGCTTGGCCAACTCGGGCTGACCCAACGCGAAGAAGAAGACATCATCGCCTTCATGAAAACACTAACTGATGGTTATCGGCCAGAACAATAAGCCGCGCAGACATGGGCGCTGAAGCGCTCAATATTCATCACACACCGTACTCAGGAAATCCTGCAAGGTTCTGCCGGGGAGGGATTGATATGGTTCGCTCAGCAGCTCCATGCGCTGAATTCTGTCGAGGCGAAAATGGCGAAACGCATCTCTCAGCTCACACCAAGCCACCAGCGTCCACACCTTGCCCCAGTAGAACAATCCGAGAGGATGGACGATGCGGCTGGAGTGTTGGCCATCTTGGCGAATGTAGTCGTAACTGACTTTTTGCTGCTGCTTAACGGCGCCGCGCAACAAAGCGAGATGCGCCGCCACTTCCTGGCTGATGCTGAAATCGGGGACGAGCAGCTCTGTCCGAGCAAGCTCGGGTTTAAGATGCTCGGGGATGACGCTTTCGATTTTGCTGATCGCTTGATGAGCGGCGCGCGCCAGGCTTTTGTCGGTCCACACTTGCACCATGCGCGCGCCGAGCAACAGCGCCGCCAACTCCTCCTCATTGAACATCAGCGGCGGCATGTGAAAGCCCCGCATCAGTCGATAGCCGACCCCCGCCTCGCCCGCGATCGGCACGCCGGAGAGTGAAAGATCCTGCACATCACGATAGATGGTGCGCTCGGAGACCTCCAGCACCTCGGCCAGATCGCGCGCGGTGATGACTCTATCGTGGTGCAGATGTTGGATGATTTGAAACAGGCGGTCGGCGCGGCGCATGCCTAAAACCGCAATTCCAGCGCCTTGCATAGATAGCGCATATAGGGCGTGGCCTCACTAAAATGTTCGACCACCTTGGGGCGAAAGTTTTTTGAAGTAACCGCTGCGTCACTCAACTTGGCGATCGCGATAAAGTCTTTGCGTTTGAGGTCTTGCAGCAGGGGATGATCCTTGGCGTAGCCACGCGGTGGATTAGCGAGCGAATCGCCCGCGAGTGAAAACTTCTGATTGAAAGTTTTATCGTCCCGCGCCGCCAGCCAGACATCACCCTTGTCGACGATGGCATCGCGGATCTTGCCCAGAGCGGGCGCATCGGGACGCCAGAGACCGACGCCCACAAAACAATCATCGGGTTCGATGTGCAGGTAATAGCCTGGGGCATGCACGTCCTTGCCCACCTCATGCCGGAACTGGATACCAATATTGGTTTTATAGGGACGCTTGTCTTTGCCGAAACGAATATCGCGGTGAACCCGCATCAAAGCGCCGCCCACCTTCTTGGGCAGGGCTAGAAAGTGCGGGGAAATCATGGCGAGATCGGTGGCGATGTCGCTAATAAAGTTCAAGGCTGGCGTACGAACCGTTGCTTCATAGTCCTGCTTGTGTTCGTCAAACCATTCACGCTGATTGTTGGCCGCCAATGCCGCGAGAAAATCAAACGTGTCTTGTGTGAAGTAACGGTTCGCCATTTCACCTACCCCCGCTTGAGATAACTGATCAGCGACAGCATAGCGCCTTGCGGGTCCTGAATCACGGCAAAACGCCCCACATCGGGGATATCCTGCGGGGGCACGCAGACTTTGCCGCCGAGCTTTTCTACGCGGCCAAGCAGCGCGTCCACATTGTTTACTGTGACATACGCCCCCCAGGCCGGCGGCATACCCGCCGCCTGATCCGGTATGGCCATGATGCCACCGATTTCCTTCTCCCCCAGCTTGACCAGGGTGTAGTCCATGCCGCCTGGATTGATATCCTGCATACCCCAGCCCAGCAGTTCACCATAAAACGCCTTGGCTCCCTTCACGTCGGTGGTCATCAGCTCATTCCAGCTAAATGCGCCAGCTTGCTTCATTGCCGTGTCACTCATTGCTATCTCCTTATTTTGCGGTGCGGGTTGATTACGCAAAACGAGATTATCAAAGCGCTCCTGACAGCGTGGTGTCAGTAGGAAAAATGGGCAGGAAAAAAGCGCTGCTGAGTAATCAGGAGCGCTTGATATTCGATGGTGGACCGAATGAGGATCGAACTCACGACCTCCGCATTGCGAACGCGGCGCT
>JBBTCZ010000013.1:0-61816 GCA_038042985.1 Pseudomonadota bacterium | reverse complement strand
AAATTAAACGCGCATAACTACGGAAAACTGGTCAATATTCAACTAGCGGCAACATTACTGACTTTAGATAGTCACAGAAGCCAAGTTGAATGAGCTTTGAATGAATAGGCACCTTACGCGAATCCCCCGTTTTTACGGACTTATCGATCCCTGCGTCCGCTTCCGTCTCTTTGGTGATCCAGAAATACCAAATGCCGCTGTCAGGTTCTTGCAGAATGTCTGTCTGTGGATTGAGTTGGCAAATTTCATTCACTCGTGCGCCGGTGAAAAGCCCAATATGAGGTAACCAAAAGCGATGAGCCAGATTTTTATCGGCTGCGAAGCCCCGCATTTCTTCGCCCTCGAAGAGCCGCTTAAGCTCTGACGGCGTAAAAGCTCTCTGCTTACTCTCGCCCGCCTCCCTATCACCTAGATACTCGTTCCCATCGGTAGTAAGTCCTAAAGGAAAGCCCTGATCCTGCCAATCTTTCTTAGCGGCCTCTAAAAACGGACGCACCGAAGCGATGTAGGTGTATTCAATGGTTTTGGGGCCAAGTTTTTTGGGGAGATTTAGCTCCGCAAGCTGTCGAACAGTCAGCTTGCGTTTTCGACATTCATCATCCCATCGTGGCGGTAGGTTTTTGAGTAGATCAAAAAATTCGTTAATGTCAGCTTGCTTGAGTTGCGTTATGGGCTTATTCCCGACAACATCAAGCAGCATCGTCAAAACTGGCTTATGCTTTTTGAACATAGCCAATTTTTTCCCCTGTGAATATTTGCTCAAGAACCCATCAACAACGGTTTTGAGCATGGGCGCCGGGGGCGTTCTAAGGGTCGCTGGCGAATCTTGGGGGGTAGGGGGTGGGGCTGTTGCGGGTGACGTCCCGGCACCCGCCAAAACGCGTTTTAAGACTTCGTTCTCGACTTCGAGCTTTACTTGCTTGAGTTCTTGTAAATGCTGCTTTCGTTGTTCATGCAGTTCTTCTTGGTTCTGTTCCCGGAGTTCATCAAGCTGTAGCTTTTGCTTTGCTTGCCGCACAATCGCCCGTAACTTTTCCTCGTCCGGCGATGTCATGTGCGCTCTAAGCTCGCAGAATAACCGCTTAGCTGTGGCCGCAAGTTCAAACGCCATAGGAACGGCTTGATTCTTGTGTGCAGTAGGCAGAGCTTTTGTGATCTCACAGCCGCCCACGATTGAGCGCAGGTCGGCAGGAACGGCGATGCGGAAGGTGAGGCCGTAGCCCCGTCGCTGAATGTAGGGTGCCAGTCGTGGCATGGTTCCGTAGGCGGAGTGCGTTTGTAGCACTCTCTTGTAGCAAACACTAAAAACCTACGGATAATCAATGGTGCACCTCTTATATCAGGTGCTTATCTTATCATGGCGGAGAGAGAGGGATTCGAACCCTCGATGCAGGTTTAAGCCCGCATACTCCCTTAGCAGGGGAGCGCCTTCGACCACTCGGCCATCTCTCCGAAAGGGCGCAAGGATACTAGCGAATCCTTGCCCCGGTCAAACTCAATTGGCTTATTTTACGCCGCTTGCTCTAAGTTGAATGCCTTGTGCAGTACGCGCACGGCGAGTTCCAAGTATTTTTCGTCGATCACCACCGAGATTTTTATTTCAGAGGTGGAGATCATTTGGATGTTGATGCCTTCGGCGGCGAGGGTTTTGAACATATTGGAGGCGATGCCGGAGTGAGAGCGCATGCCCACGCCAACCAGGGAGACTTTCGCGGTCTTGTCGTCGCCTTTGACTTCGCGTGCGCCGATCGTGCTTTGTACATCCTTCAGTATCCCCATCGCCCGAGTAAAGTCGTTGCGATGCACGGTGAAAGTAAAGTCGGTGGTGGTGCCGTCGGCGCCGACGTTTTGGATGATCATGTCCACGTCAATGTTGGCATCCGCCACGGGGCCCAGGATTGCGTAGGCGATGCCGGGGCGGTCGGGCACGCCGAGCACGGTGACCTTGGCTTCGTCGCGGTTGAAGGCGATACCGGAGATGATAGGTTGTTCCATGGTGTCTTCCTCGAATGTGATGAGCGTGCCTTCGCCTTCTTCCTCGAAGCTGGAGAGCACGCGCAGCTTAACTTTATATTTTCCGGCGAATTCCACCGCGCGGATTTGCAGTACTTTGGAGCCCAGGCTCGCCATCTCCAGCATTTCTTCAAAGGTGATGGTTTTGAGCTTGCGCGCCTCGGGCACGATACGCGGGTCGGTGGTGTAGACGCCGTCTACGTCGGTGTAAATCTGGCATTCGTCGGCCTTGAGCGCGGCGGCGAGCGCCACACCGGTGGTATCCGAACCGCCGCGGCCGAGCGTGGTGATATTGCCCTTTTCATCCACGCCTTGGAAGCCGGCCACCACGACCACATGGCCGGCATTGAGATCGCGCCGCAAGTTTTCTTCGTCGATGGATAAAATGCGCGCCTTGGTATGGGCGGCATCCGTGAGAATGCGCACCTGCGCGCCGGTGTAGCTCTTGGCCTTGAGCCCCATTTCCATCAGCGCCATAGAGAGTAGCGCGATGGTAACTTGCTCGCCGGTGGAGACTAATACATCCATCTCGCGCGGGTCGGGATGGGACTGGATTTCCTTAGCCAAGCCGATCAGGCGATTGGTCTCGCCTGTCATGGCGGAGACCACCACGACTACTTGATGGCCTTGCGCCTTGAAGCGGGCAACCCGCTGGGCGACATTTTTAATGCGCTCGATGGAGCCTACCGAAGTGCCGCCGTATTTCTGTACGATCAGAGCCATGCACGTTCCAAAAAAACTGAAATTATACCGAAATTGGCCCGCTCTAGGTATTCACGGGGCGCGGGGGGCTGGTGATATCTGAGGGGAAGAGGGTGCCTAGCGGCATTTACTGGATTGAGGCAAGGCGCTTACTTGGCGATCATACCCGCCCATTCAATGGCGGCTATGTGCGCGCGACTGGCAGCAGTCAGATCAATTTCCAGTGCTGCGCACAGGCGCTCGGCGTGGGCTAGGTTGTTGGATTCGAAGGCCAAGGCGAGTTCGAAATAGGGGGCATATTTGCCTTCGCGCTGGCTGATGGCTTGGCCGATTTCCTGGGGCAAGTTCAAGCGCGCTAGGGCTTGTTCGATCGGGACGCCCATGAGCGCGTCGAGTAGGGAAAATATGCCGACCACGAACAGGGAATTCGCCTCTTTCTCCGGCAATTTCATTTGCCCCAATAACTCAGTCAAGCGGCCGCGGATAATGGCCGTATTGAGCAGCACGCGCTGCGCGGCGGAGAGGTCGATGCCGGCGTAGATCAACAGCGACAACCAGCGCCACAGAAATTCGTAGCCAAGCAGCATGACCGCGTTTTTGATCGAAGATACTTTGTATTGCAAGCCGATGCCGACCGAGTTGATGTAACACAGCAGGCTATAGCAGAGCGCGACATCATGCTTAAAGGCGTCTTCGATCTGGGCCACATCGGCCTTGTTCATGACCAGGTTAAAAATATCCACCACCCGTATGCGCCCCGGATCAACGCGATTGTTGGCGAGGGTCTCGGGTTTGGCGAAGAAATTTCCCTGATATAAGTCGAAGCAAAATGCTTTGCAGGCATCGAAATCGCTGCGGGTGTTGACGTTGCGCACCAGCCGTTGCAGACCATGTGGTTTGACCGCACGATCAAGTTTGGCAATATCTTGAAGATTTTGCTGCGCGAGGTCATACACGACATAATTTGCAAAGTTGGCCACGTTGCTGAGTTCATTCCCCGCACTTTGGCAGGTATAGGCCAGGTTAAATCCTTGTTTTAATAGATGCGCACAGCGCGCTTCTTCCTTGGCAGAGACAAGATACGCAGCCGGGTATTCCAGAATAAATTTAGCCTTCGGTAGCAATTCGACCATATCGCTGTCGAGCGATTGCTCGGGCAGCGTCACCCAAGCTAAGCGATCGCCCATGGCTTCGGCCGCGCCAAAAGTATTTAAGGTATTGACGATCAAGTGCGCGGCGGACTCGGCCGACTCGGGCGCGGCTTCGGGCGTCAAGCCGGTTTTGCGCACCAGTAATTGAAATGCGCGCACTTTCTCCGTCGAATCGAATATGGCTTGGCGTGCGAGGAACAGGGTACTCTGACGCGCCTCGGTGATAGCGGAATCGTTTGCGGTACATGCTGCATGCGGTGTGGGTGTGGCCTCGACATGGGTCGAAGAGGGCGCATCTGCTTCGCGGCGAAAAGGTCGAGGGATAAAATTCCAGCTCATAATCATGCTTTTAATGGAGTTGAATTTATGCGTGAGTCATCGTTATCGCCGCTTCTAATCGATACTTTAATTAAATAAAATACATACTTTTGTCATAAGGCCCGAATTTGGTGCATAAAGTAATCGTGCGCACCAAGTTTGTGCTCAGTAATTGAATGTAGATTTGTGAAAATTAATAAATAGCATATAAAACAATATGATAATAATTTGGAATAAAAATTGCTTTATATTAACGATTTTATTCAGATGAGGTGAGCAATGGAAACGCTAAAAGTCGGAACGGATTCCTTATTTGTTTTGTTAGGTGCGATCATGGTGTTGGCCATGCATTCTGGCTTCGCATTTCTGGAGTTGGGTACGGTGCGCCAGAAAAATCAAGTCAACGCGCTGGTTAAAATCTTGGTCGATTTCTCCGTGTCGACGGTGGCGTATTTCTTCATCGGCTATGGCATCGCTTACGGCATGCATTTCATGACCGGCGCCGAAACCTTGGCGCAGAAAAATGGCTATGAGCTGGTCAAGTTTTTCTTCCTGCTCACCTTCGCGGCGGCGATTCCCGCCATCGTCTCCGGCGGCATCGCGGAGCGCGCCAAATTCTATCCGCAGTTAATAGCGACCTTTATGTTGGTGGCCTTGGTGTATCCGTTTTTTGAAGGGATTGCCTGGAATAAAAACTTCGGCGTACAGGCCTGGCTCAGCGCGCAATTCGGCGCCGAGTTCCACGATTTCGCCGGTTCGGTGGTGGTGCATGCGGTGGGCGGCTGGGTCGGCCTGGCAGCAGTGCTGTTGCTCGGCGCGCGTCATGGCCGCTATCGCAAAGATGGCGCCATGGCTGCGCACCCGCCGTCGAGCATTCCTTTCCTGGCGCTGGGCGCGTGGGTGCTGACCGTCGGTTGGTTCGGCTTCAACGTCATGTCGGCGCAATCGATCGACAAGATCAGCGGCCTGGTCGCCATCAACTCGCTGATGGCGATGGCGGGCGGCACACTGGTTGCGCTGGTGGTAGGCAAAAACGATCCGGGCTTCGTGCACAACGGCCCGCTTGCCGGGCTGGTCGCCGTGTGTGCCGGCTCGGACATCATGCATCCGGTCGGCGCGCTGGTCACCGGCGGCGTCGCCGGCGGCCTGTTCGTCTACATGTTCACGCTCACGCAAAACAAATGGAAGATCGACGATGTGCTCGGGGTGTGGCCGCTGCATGGCTTATGTGGCGCATGGGGCGGCATCGCCGCAGGCATCTTTGGTGCAAAGGCGCTGGGCGGCTTGGGCGGGGTGAGTTTGAGCGCGCAATTGATCGGCACGCTGCTCGGGATTGGGATCGCGCTGGTCGGAGGCTTTGTGATTTATGGCGCGCTCAAAGCCGCGATCGGTATTCGCCTAGATCAGGAAGAAGAATTCATGGGCGCCGATTTGGCCATCCATAAAATCTCGGCGACGCCGGAAAGAGAATCGGCGTAGTAGTGCAGGATTCAAGATCCCTGAATCCTAGCTTCTAGGTTGCCACAGCACATCCGGCACCCCTAACGACTTGCTGATCGCGCGGCACATCACGAACAGCAAGTCGGATAGGCGGTTGAGATATTTCATCGCGGCGGGGGAGATGGATTCTTGTTGATTCAGCGCTACCAAGCGCCGTTCCGCGCGGCGGCACACCGCGCGCGCCACATGACACAGCGCCGTCGGGCGCGAGCCGCCCGGTAGGATGAATTCCTTTAACGGCAACAGCGCGTCATTCATCGCATCCAATTCCTGCTCCAGTTGCGTCACCATCGCATCGCTTATCCGCACATGGTTGGGGATCGACAGTTCGCCGCCGAGTTCAAAGAGTTCGTGCTGGATGCGGATTAGGGTGATGCGTAGGGAATCCGGCAGGGTAGTTTCCGTCAGCAGCAGGCCAAGCTGACTATTCAACTCATCAATGTCGCCGATGGCTTCGATGCGCGCGCTGTTTTTTGCCACGCGCATGCCATCGCCCAGGCCGGTGCTGCCATTGTCACCGGTCTTGGTGTAGATCTTGGAAAGGCGGTTACCCATGATTCGCTCGCTTTGGAATGATTCCAGCGAGGATAGCATTTTCCCATCGGGCAGGTTGGCCTGCGCGGCAAAGGTTAAGGCAGCGTTTTACTTATCTTTTCCGGCAGAGGCGACTGGAATAGCGCAAGGCAAAGCGCGTTCATCCGTGCGGCGATCGGGCAGGATGCGCAGCTTGTTGCTGCGGGCGAATTCCATTACGAATTCATAGGCGGCTGGGTTGCTCTCTTCCAGGCAGCGCGCCACCACGAGGCACTTCTCGCCATCGATCAAGCAAGGTTGCACGCTCACTGAATAGTGCAAGCGGTGGTTCTCATCAAAACACGCCAGGGTGGAGGAAATGCGCTCAACCCAGTCGGTCGGGCGTAGTTTTTTTCCGTCTTCCTGCACGCCTGAAATGATGAAGAAATCTGTCGGGGAAGTCATATGCGGCTCCTTTCGCGAGAAAATTGGTCCGCAGGAGGTATTTCGGCAAGCTTAGGCTATTTCTTTAGGCGGGATAGATGAAACTTATGGAAATCAAGCTCATCCCTATTGCGAAAGAGGAACGCCGGCTTATTTACCGCCGCTGATCGCGGCCAGGATGCCTTGCATGATGGCGATGGGGGTGGGCGGGCAGCCGGGTACCGCGACATCCACCGGGATGACATTCGACACGCGGCCGCAGCTTGCATAGCTCTCGCCGAAAATGCCGCCGGTGCAGCCGCAGTCGCCGATGGCGACCACGAATTTGGGTTCGGGTGTGGCATCAAAGGTACGCTTGAGCGCAACTTCCATGTGCTTGGCCACGGGGCCGGTCACTAGCAGCATGTCGGCGTGACGCGGGCTGGCGGTGAATTTGATGCCGAGCCCTTCGATGTTGTAGTAAGGATTGTTCAGCGCGTGAATTTCCAATTCGCAGCCGTTGCACGATCCGGCATCGACATGGCGAATAGAAATGGCTTGGCCGAACACGCGCAGGATTTCTGCTTGCAGGCCTTGTGCTGCGGTTCTGAGCGCGTCGTCGGCGACGGGATGCGGCTCAGTTTTGATGCCGGTTTTCAGAATTTGTTTCAGGATTTGGTACATGGCTACAAGTCCTGTCCGGTATAACTCAAGTTGAACGATTTATTGATCAGTGGGAAATCGGGCACGATATTGCCGATCACCGCGTGCTCCAGCACGGGCCAGTTTTGCCACGAGGGGTCGTGCGGATGCATGCGGTCGATGCGATTGTCGGCACCGGCCTGCAAGCCGATTAACACCTCGCCGCGCCAGCCTTCCACCATGCCAATACCGAAAGCACCAGCCGCTGCGGGTGGCACGGGTGTCGTGAGCGGGCCTTCGGACAGCTTGTCTAGAATCAGCCGCGTTAAGCGCAGCGATTCCAATACTTCCTCGATGCGCACGATCGCGCGCGCCGCCACATCGCCGTTGCGATGGGTAGCCATGCGCACATCCAATTCATTGTAAGGTGCACAAGGATATTGCGCGCGCAGGTCCCAGGCTTGGCCGCTGGCGCGTCCCGGTAGGCCGGTCAGCCCCAGCTTGGCGGCGCGATCAGGCGAGACGCGGCCGGTGGTCAAGAAGCGGTCTTGCACCCCGGCGTGCTCTTCGTAGATGGCGCGCAGCGTGCCGATTTCCTGCTCCAAGTGCTGCGCTTCCGCCAGCAAGCGCGCCTTGCCCTGTGGCGGCAGATCGCTGGCCACGCCGCCGGGGATGATGCGATCCATCAGATAGCGGTGGCCGAACAATTCGCCGTTGGCGCGCAGCACGTCTTCTTTCAAAATCCAGAATTGCGCGAAGCCGAAGGACAGCGCCACATCATTGCCGAGATAGCCCAAGTCGCCCAGGTGATTGTGTATGCGCTCGCGTTCCAGCCACAAGGCGCGCAATAACAAGGCGCGCGGCGGCGGCGTGACGCCGGTCATGCCCTCCAGCGCCATGGCATAGGCCCAGGCATAAGCACAGGTGGAGTCGCCGGAGACGCGGCCGGCGAGCTTAGCGCCTTGCATCACATCCATCGTCTCGGCCAATTTTTCGATGCCTTTGTGTTTGTAGCCGAGGCGTTCCTCCAAGCGCAGCACGCGCTCGCCCACGATCGAAAAACGGAAGTGGCCGGGTTCGATGGTGCCCGCATGTACCGGGCCGACGGGGATTTCATGCACGCCATCGCCGACGACGGGGATGAAGGGGTAGGCGTCCAGCTCCGCCGTCATTTTCTGCATGAAGTCGAATTCCTTGCGCAGCGGGAATTGGCCCTCGGGCCAGCACCCATGACGCAGCCATTTACGCTGATCCACCGCGTCTTGCGCGAATAGGCCGAGCAGGTCGTAAGCGGCGCGCTGCATGCGCTCGGCCTGAGGAAAGATCGCGCTGATATCTGGGTAGGCGGGCTGGTTCGCGTCGAGCGCCAAGTTCAACACCAACAAGCCAGGATGCGTAGCGAGCGCGACGTGCAAGGTGAAACCTTTGCCACTCGCGCGTTCGTCGCTGCCCCACAGGGCGAGCAAGCGTCCGCCGCTCTCGCGCACTTGTTCACACACTGTGGGCAAACGGTCAGCGGCGATCTGCGCGCGCCAGGCGGGAATCGCTCCCGGCAGCGCTTGCGTTTCAATATTCAGGTCATTGAGTTGCATGATTCAGTCTCACTTACCGAGCAGTGCGGCAGCCTGCTGATACCAGCCGGCGAGATAGGGCGGAATGAACAGCCCCAGCAATAACACCAAGGCCAGGTGCACAAACACCGGCACCAGTGCGGGCGAATGGGGCAAATGCGGCGCATCCGTTTCACCGAACACCATCGGCTGCACCTTGGCGAAAATCGAGGCGAAGGCCACGCCCAGCGCCAATAATAAAATCGGCGTCGCCCACGGATGGCTGTGCATGGCGGTGGTGAGAATCAAAAATTCGCTGGCGAACACGCCGAACGGCGGCATGCCCAGAATCGCCAGCGTGCCCAGCATCAGCCCCCAACCGATGGTGGGGCTTTGCTGCATCAAGCCGCGAATATTTTCCATGAGCTGGGTGCCGGTGGTTTGCGTAGCATGACCGACGGCGAAGAAGATCGCGGATTTGGTGAGTGAGTGCACGGTCATGTGCAGCAAGCCGGCGAAGGTGGCCACCGCCCCGCCCATACCGAAGGCGAAGGTCACCAAGCCCATGTGTTCGATCGAGGAGTAGGCGAACATGCGCTTCACGTCTTTTTGCCGTGACAGGAAAAACGCCGCCACCACCACCGACAGTAAGCCGAAGCCCATCATCAGATTGCCCGCGAAATCCGTACCGAGTGCGCCATCGGCCAACACCTTGCTGCGCACCACGGCGTATAGCGCCACATTCAGCAGCAGGCCGGAGAGCACCGCCGAGACAGGCGTCGGGCCTTCGGCATGCGCGTCCGGCAACCAGTTGTGCAGCGGCGCCAAGCCGACTTTGGTGCCGTAGCCCACCAGCAGAAACACGAAGGCCAGCGACAGTACGGTCGGCTCCAATTGTGTCTTCACGGCATTTAAGTGCGTCCACAAGAGCGAGTTCCCGCCCGGTCCCAACACCCTCTCCGCCGCGAAGTAGAGCAGGATGGTGCCGAATAGCGCTTGCGCGATGCCCACGCCGCACAGGATGAAATATTTCCACGCCGCTTCCAGGCTGGCCGGGGTGCGATACAAGCTCACCAGCAGCACGGTGGTCAGCGTCGCCGCTTCCATCGCCACCCACATGATGCCCATATTGTTGGTGGTGAGCGCCAGCAGCATGGTGAAGGTGAATAACTGATACATGCTGTGATACAGACGCAGCATATTGATGGTGAGCCGGCCGTGATGTTGCTCGATGCGCATGTAAGGACGCGAGAAGAGCGAGGTGGTGAAGGCGACGAAGGCGGTCAGCGCCACCAGGAACACATTGAACGAATCGATAAAGAACTGTTCGTTGAAGGCCGTGATCGGGCCGTCATTGATAATGCGCGTGGTCAACACCGCTGCAGCGATGAAGGTGGCGAAGCTGAACACCGCATTCACCTCGGGCGCAAAGCGGCGGCAGCCCACTGTCGCCAGAAAAATCCCGCCAAACAAAGGCGTGCCTAAGAGCCAGAGAATTTCCACTTCATTCGTCCTTGAGTTTTTCCATGTGCTTCAGATCGAGACTGTCGAAGGCTTCGCGAATCTGGAAGAAGAAGATGCCGAGAATAAACATCCCCACCAGCACATCCAGCGCAATACCGAGTTCCACCACCAGCGGCATGCCGTAGGTGGCACTGGTCGCGGCGAAGAACAGACCGTTTTCCATGGCCAAAAAGCCGATCACTTGCGGGATCGCCTTGCGCCGCGTCAACATCATCAGGAACGACAACAGCACGATGGCGATGGCGATACCCAGCGTGCTGCGCGTGATGGTGCCGGCAAGCTGCGTAATCGGCAGCGCCAGATTGAAGGCGAAGATCACCAGCATGATGCCGACCAGCATGGTGGCGGGAATGTTGATGAGCGTTTCTACATCCCATTTCACATTCAACTTTCGGATCAGGCGATGCAGAATCCACGGCAGGATAATGACCTTCAATACCAAAGTCAGCGCGGCCGAGTAATACAGATGCTGCTGCTGCGTGCTCATGGCGACGACCAGGGTGCTGATCGACAGCACCAAGCCCTGCCAGGCAAACAAATTAATTAAGGACAGCACGCGCCGCTGCGACAGCATGGCGAACGAGATCAACAGCAGTAGCGCCGCCAGCAGGTTGATCAATTGTCCGCTTAGGGTTGCCGACATCTCAGGCTCCCAGCAGAAAATGGATGAGCATGCCCAATACCGCGAGCAGGAAAGCGGTGCCCAGGAATTCAGGCGCACGGAAGATGCGCATCTTGGCCGAAATGGTTTCCAACAGCGCGAGGCCCGCGCCGGCCGCTACCAGCTTTATGCCGAGTGCGGCCAGAGCCAGCGGCAAGGCGGCCCAATTGCCCGCCTCGGCAATGCCATAGGGCACAAACAGCGCGAAGCCGATGGTGGTATAGGCCAGCAGTTTAATGCTGCTCGCCCATTCGATCAGCGCCAGGTGACGCGCGGAGTACTCGAGGATCATCGCCTCGTGGATCATGGTGAGTTCGAGATGGGTGGTCGGATTGTCCACCGGGATGCGCGCATTTTCCGCGAGCAGAATCATCACGAACGCGATCGCGGCGAACGCCATGCTGGGGTAAAGCGCGAATTGTTGATGCGCCAAGGCTTCGACGATGGTCGGCAATTGGGTGGAATGGCTGATCAGTGAAGCGGTGAAAAAAACCATCAGCAGCGCCGGTTCCGCCAGGAAGGCGACCAACATTTCGCGCCGTGCGCCTAGGGTGCCGAACGAGGTGCCGATGTCCATCGCGGCGAGCGCGATGAATACGCGCGCCAGGGCGAAAATGCCGACCAGCGCGATCACGTCGGCCGCCGGTGAAAAAGGCAGATCGGTTGCGAGCATCGGTACCACACCCGCCGCCAGCCACATGCAGGAGAACAGAATGTACGGCGTCACCCGGAACAGGGGCGAAGCGTTGTGCGCGATCACCGCATCTTTATGGAACAGCTTGCGCAGGGTGCGATAGGGTTGCAGCACGCCGGCGCCGGTGCGGTTTTGCAGCCAGGCGCGGCACTGATTCACCCAGCCGAGCAGGAGCGGAGCGATCGCCACCACCAGCAGCGACTGGAACAGCTGAAACAGAATGCCGGAAAGGTGCGCGCTCATGACCATCTCACCAAGACCAGCATCAAGAGCAGTGTGACGAAGCTGTACATCAGGTACAGATGAATCCGTCCATGCTGCAGGATGGAAATCCAGCCTGAAAGTTTGTCCGCTGCTTTTGCGATCGGCAGATAGAGTCCGTACCACAACTTATCCTCGCTGCGGCCGTGGTAGCGCGGCTCGCGGTCGAAGGGACTGGGCACTTCACGCTCGATTAAAAAGAACGGCTCGAAAATTTGCCGGATCGGTTGGCCGAAACCCTCCGCCGTATCTTGCATGCGCGGCGTTTGTTCCGGAAAACCGCAGTCCCAGGCCGGGCCGCGGCGCAGCCGGCCATGATAGAAACGGCGCACCGCGAGGAAGGTGATTGCGAGCACCACCAGAATCGCCAGCAGGAAAAACAGCGGGCTATAGCTCGCGCGTTCCGGCGCGATCGGGGTCAGGAAAAGCCAGCCGGTTTTGGCGGCGGTCATGCCGAGCGAGTCGCCGATCAGCGCCTGCGTGACGTGATCCAGCTGCAGGATGACTTGCACCGGGAATAGTCCCAGCAAGACACATCCAAGCGCGAGCCATGCTAAGCCGAGCCGCTCCCACCAACCGGCGTCGTGCGCTTCCATGAGCTTTTCATCACGCGGCTGGCCCAGGAACACGATGCCGTAAAACTTCACCATCACATACGCGGCCAGTGCGGCGGCGAGCGCGATGGCCGCAGTCGCTACCGGGATCAGCATATTCAGATAAGGCTGCGGCAAATCGGGCGTGAGCAGGAAGGCTTGCAGCAGCAGCCATTCGGAGACGAAACCATTCAGCGGCGGTAGGCCCGCAATCGCCAAGGTGCCCACCAAGACCAAGGTGGCGACCCACGGCATGCGCCGAATCAATCCGCCGAGGCGGCCCAAGTTGCGCTCGCCGGTCGTGTGCAGCACGGAGCCGGTGCCGAGGAACAGCAGGCTCTTGAAGAAGGCATGATTAATCGCGTGATACAGCGTGGCGGTCAAGGCCAAAGCCGCGAGCGACTCTTTGCCATTGGCGTGGAACAGGATGGCAAGCCCGATGCCGACCAGCAGAATGCCGATGTTCTCGATCGAGGAATATGCCAGCAGGCGCTTCATATCGGTCTGCACCGCGGCGAACATCACGCCGAACAAAGCGGTGAGCAGCCCCAGCGTGAGTGCGAGCACGCCCCACCACCAAATTTCTCCACCCAGAAAATCGAAGGTGATGCGCAACAGACCATAGATCGCGGTCTTCAGCATAATGCCGCTCATCATGGCGGACACCGGGGAGGGCGCGGCCGGGTGCGCCTCCGGTAGCCATACATGCACCGGCAGCAGACCGGCCTTGGCGCCGAAACCAAATAGCGCGAGCGAGAATGTGATCGAGGCCCAGAACGGCGTCAGATGCGCGGCGCGCATGGCGTCGAAGGTGTACGCCGCAATGCCGTGGCCGCCTTGCATCACACCAAAGGCCAAGAGGATGCTGATGGCGCCCACATGCGCGATGAGCAGATAGAGATAACCCGCTTTGCGAATCTCCGGCACCTTGTGATCGGTGGTGACCAGAAAATAGGATGAGAGCGCCATCGACTCCCACGCCACCATGAATAAATACGCGTCGTTGGCCAGCAACACCAGCGCCATGCTCGCCAGAAAGAGATGATATTGCAGTGCTAACAAGGCCAGCGCGCGGGCTTCCATGTGCCGGAAATAACCCGCGCTATAGAGGGAAATAGCGAAACCGGCAGCGCCCAGCAGCATCAGGAAAAACGCCGACAGCGCATCGAGCCGCAAGTGGAAGGGCAAATCGGGCAGGCCGAGCGGGAGTACCGCGACACTCGGCGCTTGGCCGAGTGCTAACAAGCCAGTACCCGCTAACACCAGCGCGCCGAGCGCGCCCGCCGGGAAAATGAGTTGCGTGATGAGCTTGGGGGAGCCGATCAGCAGCAGGGAGAGCATGCCCAGCACCAGCCAGTACACGACAACTCCGCCCGCGATATCGATGGGAAGCAAGGTCAACAGGATTTCCACGGTTTGGTTTTTTTTCTTTCAGCCTGAGCTGTATTCAGGCCGCGCCGCTCGTCGGGCGCAGCAGGCAAAACTCCGCATCGGCATCAGTTTCGCACAGATTGCGATAGACCATATCGAGCGCCCTATCCTCGGTGGCAAAGATGTTTTCTTCGCCGATCAATTGACGTAGGCCAGTGTGCTCCATGACATCCAGCACTTGTTTTTTGAGGCCGCTGAACAGCAGCGTCACGCCGTTGTCGCGCAGCCGTTCCACCAAGTGATGAATGACTTCCTCGCCGGACGCGTCAAGCTGGTTGATGCCGTCGCCCACTACCAGAATGTGCTTGGCCTTGGGGTGATCCGCCGCCGCTTCCAGAATCGCGTCTTCGAAGTAGGCGACGTTGGCGAAGTAGAGCGAACCGTCGAAGCGGATCGCCACCACATGCTCGCTGGTGGGCAGATTATGCACTTTGACATCGCGCAGCGTGCCGTCGGCATGGCGGCCGAGAATGGCGACGCGCGGCGTCATGGTGCGCAGCAGATAGAGAATGATCGCGAGTCCAGCGCCAACCAGGATGCCGTTGTCCAAGTGCGGTGCGAATGCGAGGGTCGCGACGAAGGTGACGACGGCTGCGATGCCGTCATGCTTGTGCGCATGCCAGGCATGTTTGATTGCCTTGAAATTAATCAGGCCCACTACCGCCATCATGATCACCGCTGCTAACACCGCTTGCGGCAAGTGATACAGGAGCGGCGTCAGGAATAGCAGCGTCACCAGCACAATCAGGCCGGTGAACACCGAGGATAGACCGGTCTTTGCACCCGCATTCAGATTCACCGCGGAGCGTGAGAACGAGCCGGAAGCAGGGAAAGATTGCGACAGGCTACCCACTAAATTGGCGAGGCCTTGGCCGATAAGTTCTTGATTCGGATCGATGCGCTGCTTGGTTTTGGCGGCCATGGCTTTGGCGATGGAGATCGCTTCCATGAAGCCCACCAGCGAAATCACCAGGGCACTGGAGAGCAGGGTGCCGATCAACTCCCAACTAATTTTTGGCAGTTCGAGGCTGGGCAAGCCGGAGGGAATGCTGCCCACCACTTCGCCGCCACCGACGAGCTTGAACTCGCCTTGGCCGATCTTTTTGATGCGCCAGCGATGACCATCGGATTTCAGCTCGCGTGGCGCCTGGCCGTGAAGATAAAGGCGATCAGATTCCCCCGCAGCGCCGGGCACGCGTTCGAGAATGAATTTGCGCAGCGCTCGGTTGCGTTTGCGGTTCTCCGCTTCCAGATCCGTCAAACTCAGGCGCAGCAACTCGACTTCATAATGCAGCGCGGCAAGGTGTTGATTGCTTTCCTTCTCGGCTTTTTCCTGGGTTTTAATCGCAGCCGATTTAGTGCTGATTTGCTGATTAAGCTCGCCGATTTTTTGTTCAGTGATCGAGAAGTCGCTGGCGAGGGTGCGGACTTCGCTGTCCATAATCTGCTCGACCTTGCCCGTGCTGTTGCGCTCGAAGCCGATGGAAAAACTCACGACCGTGGTCAGCGTCACCGCGATCAGTACGCCGGGTAACTTCGGCGCGTATTTCTTCAGCCCCCACATGATGGCGAAGGCGGATACGCCCATGAGCAGGGTCGGCAGATGGGTTTCGCCGATTTGCATCAGCACGCCCCAAATATCATTGATGAAATGCTCGCTGCGCCCCATGGAGACGCCGAATATTTTATTCAGCTGTGACAGGCCGATGATGATGGCGGCGGCGTTGGTGAAGCCGACAATCACCGGGTGCGAGAGAAAATTTACCACCACGCCGAGCTTGAATACCCCCAGCGTCAGTTGCACGATGCCGACCAGCAGCGCCAACAGAATGGCGAGCGCGACGAAAGCTTCGGAGCCGGTCGCGGCCAGCGGCGCGAGTGCGGAGGCAGTCAAGAGCGAGGCCACGGCAACCGGCCCGGTGGCCAACTGCGCCGAAGACCCCCACAGGGCGGCGATGATGCCCGGCAGGAACGCCGCATACAAACCGTAATAGGCGGGCAATCCCGCCAGTTGCGCGTAGGCCATGGACTGCGGAATCAGCACCAGCGCAACCGTAATGCCGGCGAGCAAGTCGGCGCGAACCAGGTTGCCGCGCAGCGGAAACCATTTCAGGAAGGGCAGGAATTTAGCGGGTGACATGAGCTTGACTCGGGTCGTTGGAAGTTTTTCGGCGATTTCGCTGGGCATGTTTGTCCAATTTCATTTGCGCGGTGTGGCGGTAACCAAGGGGCATTCCAATTTTTTCCAGGGGTCGCTGCTTCGGTCCTGGGCCAGGGTTTCCCAGCCCTCGAGGGAATCGATCACCACGGCGGAAATGCATTCATGCGTATTGGCGTAATCCACGATGTCGCGGCGGCGCAAGTCCGGTTTCCGCGTCAAGTTGAAAAATAGCCCTTCCTCGCGCAGCGCCTCCAGCAGCACCTGCAAGGGCTGGGGCAGTGTCTCACCCTTGACGATAGCTAAAATCTCCAGGCCCGCATCCATTCTTTTGCACAGATTGAGCGCGGAGTTGAGCAGGCGCTGGTCGATGCAGTCCTCACGCACGGCAAGCAGCACTTTTTTTTCGGGTTCCTGGCAGGACATGAGTTTTTACATAGCGGTTTTTGTGCCAGTCTTTAAAATCATCTTCAAGTCACTGAATACTATAAAAATAGTGTTTTTTGGTTTTGATTTATTTAAGTCATAAATTGTTGCATATAGCAACAATTAGAATAAATAGATCTACCTGACCCATTAAGTTTTAGTCTTTTACACAGTGTTGCATCGAATTGGCCGTATGTTGCAAAATGCAATTTATTGGATTATCTTTCAAGCCCATGAATTCTCTGCGCCAAAAAATCACTTTCGGTTACTACGCCGTCGGCACCCTGATCGTCGGCCTCTCCCTGTTTGCCTTTGTGGAGCTGCGCCTGATCGAGGACAAGATTCTGGCCGGGGGGCGGATTTCGGAATTCTTCGACGCCACGCTGGAGATTCGCCGCTTCGAGAAAAACTATTTTCTCTACCGGCAGGCGGCGGATATGAGCGAGACCCGGCGTTATGTGCTTCAGGCGCAGGCGCTGCTGCGGGAGAACCACGGTGTGTTCGACGCCATCGCCAGCGCTGCGCGGATCGCCGTTCTGCAAGACGAGTTGGCGCAGTATGCCGCCCTGATGGGGGAATACGAGAGCTTGGGCGAAGCGGGCACGGCGCGCACCGATGCGTTAGAAATACGCATCCGCAAGGCCGGCAAAGGGATCGTCACGGTGGCCGAGGAAATCGCCCGGGCCGAGCGCGCTACCCTGCAATCCTCGCTCGACCGGCACCGGCGCGTGCTGCTCATCTCGATCGTGGTGCTGGTGTTGGCGGTGGTGGTCATCGGCCAGCTCTTGTCGCGGCGCGTGGCCCGGCCACTGAAAAATCTGGAGGACGATATGGAGGCGGTGGCCAACGGCAAGCTGACGCAGCTTGACCGGGTAAGCGATGACCGCGAGATCGTCTCGCTCACCCACGCCTTCAATCATGTGCTGCGTGAATTGGAGTTGCGCCAAACGCATCTGGTGCGCGCCGAGAAGCTGGCCGCGCTGGGCACGCTGCTCTCCGGCGTAGCACATGAGCTCAACAATCCCTTGTCCAATATTTCCTCATCCTGCCAGATATTGCTGGAGGAGGGCGATCAGGCCGATCCGGCGTTCAGGCGCGAGCTGCTGGGGCAGATCGACGAGCAGACCATCCGGGCGCGCAACATCGTGCGCTCTCTGCTCGATTTTGCACGTGATCGCGAATTCAAGACCGAGCCTTTGCATCTTGCGCAATTGGTCGAGGAAACCCTGCGCTTTCTCAAGGGCCAGGTGCCGACGCGTGTCATGATCGAGACCGAGATATCGAAAGATCTGGTGCTGCATGGCGACAAGCAGCGCCTGCAGCAGGTGTTTCTCAATCTGATCAAGAACGCAGTGGAAGCGCTGGAAGGTGCGGGGGAAATCCGCATCACCGCGCGCCGAGGGCGCGCAACGGGCGATTCGGCTCCCTCCGGCAAGGGCGCGCACTTCCTCGCCTTCGGCCGCTGCGAGGGCCAGGGCGAAGTGGTGGATATCGAAATTCGCGACAACGGCGTGGGCATTCCGCCCGAGATTTTGCCGCGTATTTTCGATCCCTTTTTCACCACGCGCGAGGTGGGCAAGGGCTCGGGCCTGGGGCTATTTATCGTATTTGAAATTATCGAAGAACACGGCGGCTGCATCGCGGTGGAGAGCGAGCCGGGCCTGGGCACGGCGTTCTTTATTCGCCTGCCGCTGCCCTCAGGAGAAAACATTCATGCCTAGCCAAGGAAAACTGCTGATCGTGGACGACGAAAAAGTCGCCCTCAAGAATCTGGAACACGTCATGAAGAAGGAGGGCTATGAAGTCACCGCCACTCAGAGCGGCGCCCATGCGCTGGCCTTTCTGGAGAAGCAGCCCTTCGACGTGGTGCTCACCGATCTGCGCATGGAAAAAGTGGACGGCATGCAGATATTGCGCAAATGCCGCGAGGCCTGCCCGGATACGGAAGTGGTGCTGATCACCGGCTACGCCACGCTGGAATCGGCGGTGGAGGCGATGAAGCACGGCGCTTTTTATTACATCGCTAAACCGTTCCGGCTGGACGAAGTGAGAAAAGTGACAGCGGAGGCGATGGAGAAAACCCGCCTCAAGCGCGAAAACCGCAGCCTACGTGAGCAGGTGGAAAGCTTTCAAGGCAAGGTGCGCATCATCACCCAGGATCTCAAGGTGCAGCGTCTGCTGGAAATGGCGCGCCAAGTCGCGCCTACCGGCTGCAACATTCTGATCACCGGTGAATCCGGCACCGGCAAGGAGTTGTTCGCGCGCTATCTGCACGCCCACGGCGAACGCAGCGAGGGGGCGTTTCTGGCGGTCAACTGCGGCGCTTTCAATGAAGAATTACTTTCCAACGAACTGTTCGGCCATATCAAGGGCGCCTTCACCGGTGCGGGCACAGACAAGAAAGGGCTGCTGGAAGCCGCGACCGGCGGCACGCTATTTTTGGACGAAATCACCGAGATGTCGCCCGCCATGCAAGTGAAGTTGTTGCGCGTGATTCAGGAGCGGGAAGTGCTGCCCCTGGGCGGCACCGTGCCGATCAAAGTGGACGTACGCTTCATCGCCGCCACCAACCGCGATGTGCAAGACATGGTGCGTCAGGGCGGCTTCCGCCAGGATTTATATTTTCGATTGAACGTAGTCAACCTGCACATCCCGCCGCTGTCGCAGCGCAAGGAAGATGTGCCGCTGCTGGCTTACCACTTCCTCAGGAAATACGCCGCGCTGATGAAAAAGGACGTGACGGAAATCGCGCCCGACGCCCTGGATCTGCTCAAGGTTTACGAGTTTCCGGGCAACATCCGCGAGCTGGAAAACATCATCGAGCGCGGCGTGGCCATCAGCACCGGCGCGGTGATCGAAGTCGCGCACCTGCCCGAGGATTTGCGCGACCTGTCCATCCGCACGTTCCGCAAAAAAGACGGCCGCATTCCTTCATTGGAAGAGCAGGAGAAAGACTACATCCGCTGGGTGCTGGAAGAAGCGGGGGGCAATCAGACGCAGGCGGCGCAAATTCTCGGCATCGATCGCGTCTCGCTCTGGCGCAAGCTCAAGCGTTATGAGCTTGAGGCGGAGTGAGGTGTCTTGTTAGGTCCGCTCTTGATATTTTGCGATCATTCCGCGTAAGGTGTAAAAGGCAATTTACTATTATCTTGTTTGATGCATGAAGAAACTGCCAATGACTTCGCAAAAGAAAATTGTCATCATCGCCGGGCCGAACGGGGCGGGGAAGACCACATTCGCCCGCGAATTTTTGCCTTTCGAGGCGGGCTGTCCGGTGTTTATCAACGCTGATCTGATTGCCGCCGGCTTTTCACCCTTCCAGCCGGAAGTTGCGGCTTTTCGTGCCGGACGCTTGATGCTGGAGGAAATTGCGCTCAATGTTGCGGCAGGCAAAAGCTTTGCCTTTGAAACCACGCTGTCCGGTCTGACATATGCGCGTATGATTTCCAAGTGGCGCTCGGCAGGCTATGTGGTCAAACTGCTGTTTCTTGCGCTGGCCAGCCCGGAAGAGGCGATTGGCCGGGTAGCGACACGTGTCCGGCAGGGTGGGCATAATGTTCCGGAGGAAGTGGTGCGCCGCCGCTATGCCGCGGGCTTAAGGAATTTCCACGACGTTTATCGCCAACGTGTCGATTACTGGCAGTGGTTCGATAATAGCGGGCCTGTGCCTCGTCTACTGGAAGAAGGAGTCAATTCATGAGCGATCAACCGGTTTCAAAACTTCCGGATGCGGATATGCAGGCCGCGCCCAAGGCGCTGATGCGGGCCGCCCTGCGCGCCCGCGAAATCGCGCGGCAGACCAATACGCCCCTGGTGCTGATACGCGACGGCGTGCTGGTCGAGGAGTTGGTGACGAATGAGCTGACGGTAGACAACCCGGGTAAGGTGTAGGGCGCAATAACCAACGGGCACCCCAAGAGTACTTCACTGCGGGACGCATTGCGCCGGATGTTTTCCGAATACGTCGCTATAAATTAAAACTCGTTCTGCAATTTCTTATATCCCTTCACCAACTCATGATTGGCGCGCGCCACGGACTCGGAAAAATCCGCGACCTTCGGCGTGACTTGCTGAATCGTACTCAGGTCGGATTTGGAGTTGATATTGGTGGTGGAGGGGATGTAGAAGCCCGGCGGGATGGTGCAGCCTTCCACCACCGAGTTGTGGCGCACCACTGAGCGCTCGCCAATCACGCAATTGAATAGCACCGAATTAAATCCAATGAACACGTGGTCGCCCACCACGCACGGGCCATGCACGATGGAGCGATGGGCGATCGAGGTGTACTTGCCGATTTGCACTAAGCCCCCCGCCTTGGAGTGGATCACCACGCCATCCTGAATATTCGAGTTTGCCCCGATCACGACCGGCTCCATCTGGCCGTGTTCATTCACTTCGTCGGCGCGGATCACTGCATAGGGGCCGACGAACACGTTCTCTTCGATGATGATTTTGCCGCAGATGATCGCGGTCTGGTCCACATAGGCGGATTCATGGATTTGCGGGATGTCGCCGCTGGGGTTTTTTCGGATCATGGTGCGTACCGGATCAATAATTATCAGAAAACTGCGATGCAATCAGTGGTTTATTGCATGCCCAGACTGGTCAGCCCTAACGATATGAATTAAAATTGCAATTTGTATCGCATGTGTTTAATTTTGCATCAATCAGACCGGGGCCGATTCTGCCGGAAAAGCGCAGAGGGGTAAAGGCCGATCCTGGTTCCGCTGTTTCCATCGAGCTGGTTTTTTCCGTGTCCCGGCTTTTTTCGCCGGGTTTTTGTCGTGCGCATAGGAAGTTTTGATGATCTCCAAAAAGTTGTTGCAGCGCTTTCTCCCCTTTCTCTCCTGGTTTCCCGTCAATTCCCTCGTTCTGCGCGGCGACCTGATCGCCGGCATCACCGGCGCCCTGGTGCTGGTGCCCAAGGCCATGGCCTATGCCCAGCTGGCGGGGCTGCCGGTGTATTTCGGCCTCTATACGGCCTTTATTCCAGCCATCTTGGGTGCGTTGTGGGGTTCGTCGCGGCAATTGGCTACCGGCCCGGTGGCCATCGTGTCCTTGATGACCGCCGCCGCCGTTGCCCCGCTGGCTGTGCCCATGACGGAGAGCTTCATTGGCCTAGTGCTGCTATTGACCTTCATGGTGGGTTTGATCCAGTTCGGGCTGGGCAGCTTGAAGCTCGGCACCATCGTCAACTTTGTTTCACACCCGGTCATCCTGGGCTTCATGAATGCGGCGGCCATCATCATCGCCGTGTCCATGCTCGATAAGCTGCTGGGCATCCCCAAGGGGCGCAGCGATTCCTTCTTGGTGGATGTATGGGAGATGCTGGGCTACTTGCCGCTGACCCATCTGCCGACGCTCGCCATGGCGGTGTTTGCCCTGGCGCTGATGCTGGGTCTGAAGAAAGTGCCGGTGCTGGCCAAGCCCAGCGTGTTGATCGCTGTGATCATCACTACCCTAGTCAGTGTGGCTGTGGATTATGAGCACAATGCCAAGGGAAAGCCTGATCTGATCGCCGATTCCGCCGCGCGTGAGCTGGTGACGAGCTATGCCACTACCGAGCAGCGCATTAACACCCTCCTGGCCGATGTAACTGCCAAGTCGACTCAATTACGCGCCTATGAAAAAGCCAATAATCCGCGTGCCGCGGCAGATTTGCGCCATGACATAGATCTCCTGAAGCTGGACAGCGCGAGCCTGGAAAAAGAAAACAAGCAGCGCCTGCACTACATTCGCAAGCTGCAGTTTGATCGCGCCCAGGTAGCCGAGGGTCAACCCGCCGCGCTGTATCTGCAAGGCATCGTGCCCGCCGGCGCACAGACCGACGGCTATCACTGGCATATCAAGAAAATCGAGAAGGGTGAGATGAAACTGATCGGCGGCGGCGAGGTGGTGGGCAATATTCCCCAAGGCCTGCCTTCCCTGCGCGCGCCTACCTTGAGCTTCGATGCCTTTATGTCTTTATTCTCGGCGGCGATCATCATTTCTCTGGTGGCCTTCATGGAATCGATCTCCATGGCTAAGGCCATGGCCGCCAAATCGAAACAGAAGGTTGATCCCAACCAGGAGCTGATTGGCCAGGGCTTGGCCAACCTCGGCGGCGCTTTTTTCCAGGCCTACCCGTCGTGCGGCTCCTTCACCGGCTCCGCCATTAATTTGCAAGCCGGGGCCAAAACCGGGTTCGCCATGGTGTTCAACGGCGTATTCGTGGCCATGACCTTGCTGTTCCTCACGCCTTACCTGTACCACCTGCCCCAGGCGACTTTGGCGGTGATCATTCTCTTGGCTGTGGTTGGTCTGGTGAATATCCCGGCGCTGAAGCACACTTGGCAGGCCAGCAAATCCGACGGCATCGTCGCCTTCACCACCTTCGCGGTCACCCTGATCGCAGCACCGCATCTGGACAAGGGCATCATGGTGGGCGCGATCCTGGCCATCGTGCTCTACCTGTATCGCACCATGAAGCCGCGCGTGGCGCAGCTCGGCCGGCACAAGGATGGCACGCTACGCGACGTCAAGGTTCATCCGGACATGCCCACCAGCGAGCATTTGATTGCGATGCGTTTCGATGGCTCGCTCTACTTCGCCAACGTGTCCTATTTCGAGGACACCGTACTCGAAGCGGTGGCCAGCAAACCCAATGCCAAATATCTCTTGGTGGTGGGCGACGGCATCAACCAACTCGACGCCACGGGTGAGGAAATGCTGCATCACCTAGTGGAGCGGTTGCGCGAGACGGGGGTGGAAATCGTGTTCTCCGGCCTGAAAAAACAGGTGCGCGACGTGATGCAAGCTACTGGTTTGAACACGCTCATCGGCGAGGCCAATCTATTCCCCACAGAGGATTCGGCGATTGCGGCGATCTATGAGCGTCTGGGGGTCGAGGCGGAGGATGACCTGTTCTGCGCGCTGCCGGCCCGCGCCTGACTGTGTGAATAAGCCAAAAAAGGCTTATAACCACGGGGCACACGGGGTTCACGGGGAAACACCAAAGACTTTTGCGTATGGCTACTTTCACCCGCTGGGCGCAATGGTTCGAACACATAGCACATGGGGTTTCCCCGTGCTCCCCGTGCCCTCCGTGGTAAATGATTTTTCCGCGATTAACCGATGCGCGCTTCGCCGTTCGGCAAGGCTTGCTGGCATTCGGGGAAAATGCGTGCCTGGCAGTTGCGGCAGAGATCCGAATCGAGCTTGGGGTAGATCGCTTCGATCGGGCGCGCCTTGATCGGGAAAATATTATCGCGCCCGATGTCACCGATATATGGCCCTTTGCGCAGGGTGCCGCACACTGATTCCTTCACCCGGTAGAAATACAGCCCCCCACCCAGTTTCTCGCGCCGCCGCGCTTCCTGCGCGAGCATTTCGGCGCCGGCGATGTCGATGAAATTGACACCGCTCGCGACGATCAGCACATGCTTTTGCCGAGGATGCTGCTCGTCGATCTCATGCAAGGCTTGCTGCACATGATCCACCGCGCCGAAGAAGACGGAGCCGTTGATGCGCACCATCTTCACTTGTGGGCATTCATCGTGACCTTCGGCGCTGATGTGGTGGTAGCTGCCTGGCGCGGGGTCGGGCACCACCGCTTTCACTTGCGGGCGCGAAGTGCGGTAAAGATAAAACATGAGCGAAAGCAGGATGCCGAAGAAAATGCCCTTTTCCAAGTTGATCAGCGTACCGATCAGCGTCACCCATAAGATCACGCTTTCGGCGCGGCTGGCCTTGGCAATTGCGATGATGTGGTGAAAATCGATCAAGCCCCAGGCCACCAGAAACAGCAGCCCGGCCATGGCGGCATTTGGTAAATAAGCGGCGAGCGGCGCAACCAGCAGCAAAACCACTAATAGAAAAATCGAGGCGAATACGGCAGCCAGCGGGGTCTTGGCGCCGGAAGCGAAATTCACGCCGCTGCGATTGAAAGAGCCGCTGGAGGCATAGCCGGAGAAAAAGCTACCGATGAAGTTGGACAGGCCTTGGCCGATGAATTCCTGATTGCCGTCGATGCGTTGTTCCGATTTCACCGCGACCGAGCGCGCGATGGACACCGCTTCGGTCAAGGCGAGCATGGTCACCACCAGCGCCGGGAAGATCATGTGGCGAATGGCGTCGAGGGAGAAATCGGGGTGCGAGAAGGGCGGTAGATGCGCGGGCAGCGCGCCGATGGTTTTAATGCCGGTCTGTGCCAGCCCGCCGAAGAAATCATTTAACAATAGTGCAGCCAGACTACCGATGATCATCGCCACGATCATATAGGGAAGCTTGGGCATGAATTTTTTGACCAGGATGCCCGAAAGCAATGTCAGTGCCGCCACGCTCGCGACATAGGGATTGATGTTGTTGAGGTGCAGCGCAAACAGCTTCAGTATGTCGAAGAAGGGTGTGCCGCGCGGAATATCGACCCCGAAAAAATTGCGGATCTGGCTCCCCGCAATCAACATTGCCGCACCGGCGGTGAAGCCGATCACCACGGTGTGCGAGATGAAATTCACCAACGCCCCCATGCGTGCCAAGCCCAAAATCAATTGGAACACGCCGGTGAAAAAGGTCAGCGTCAACACCATGCCGATAAAATGCTGGCTGCCTGGTTCCGCGAACGGGCTGACCGAGGCAAACACCGCAATCGAAATCGCGGTGGTGGGGCCGGAAACCAAGTGCCAACTCGAACCGAACAAGGCGGCAATGATGGTGGGCACCATCGCCGCATACAGACCATATTCCGGCGGCAGCCCGGCGATGGTGGCAAAGGCCACGCCTTGCGGTAAAACGATCAAGGCGCCGGTGAGGCCCGCTGTCAGATCGGCACGGGCCGTCGTGCGATTGACCATCGGCCACCAGCGCAAGAAGGGGAGCAGCTTATACAGCCACAGGGGGCAAGCCGGTAATGCGTTTAACTTTGACAAGTAAGGAACCCTGGGAAAATTTGGTCAGCGACAAGGAAGTGAGCTAACTACAGAACTTTATAATTATCTAATATTGCGAGGCTTTTTTCAAATTGCTGTCATGTTTTTGCGGCTTGACTCATGCTATCGTCTTAAAATGGCATGTACTCGAATACGGCTGACTATAATGAAAATCGGTAGACGGGGCGATGTTCCCAGCCGACACCTGTTTCCCTCATTGATTTGCTCATGATGTGCTGTGCGGGGTTATCCCTTTGCAGCAGTCATCATCCCATGATGTAGCGAATGCGGACGAGAGATGATCACAGAAACAAACACAGTCAACGTCGCGTCCACCCCTTTCTCCCAGGTTTTTGCTGCTGAGTTGGCAGCGATCGCACCAGCCGAAGGCGTCGCCTCGGGTGGCCCGCGCCCCTTATGCGGCTTGGCTTTTTCGGGGGGTGGCATCCGCAGCGCGACGTTTAATCTGGGCATCATTCAGGCGCTATCCGAATTAAAGCTACTGCGCCATTTTGACTATCTTTCCACTGTCTCCGGCGGCGGTTATATCGGCGGATGGCTGTCCGCCTATATCCATCGTTGCGCCAATGGCGATGTAAAAGAAACCGAAGCTCGACTCCACACCGGCGGTCAAGAATCCGCCATGGTGCGTTTCCTGCGCAGTTACAGTAACTATCTGACGCCGCGCATCGGTTTGCTTTCAGCTGACACATTGACGGCGGCGGCAACCTATATCCGCAATCTTTATCTCAATCTTTCGCTGCTTCTGTTGTATTTGTCCGCGTTGTTGATTGCGCCGCGCATCCTGGTGTGGGGCGGGCGCTGGTTGGCGGGATGGGAGGGCGAGGCTGCGGTGATAGCGGGGCGCACCGATCCTTTATTCATCCTTTCGGGTGTTTGTATCGGCGTGGCCATGCTGTTTATCGGACTCAATCTGGGCGGCGGTACCAGGCGCCATGTGCGGCCCCCGTTCTACACGCACCAAGGCTGGATCTTGGCGCTGGTGGTCGCACCGATTCTGTTTTCCGCTTGGTTTTTAGCCTATGGCCTGTATGTAGGATCGAGCCGCTTAGCCACGATATCGAACCTGGAATGGATCGCGTGGGGGGCGGCCGCGTATCTATTTCCCTGGAGTCTCGGCTGGATTGCGGGGCGCTGGTGTAATCGCAACGATCCGGATCAACTTCATTTCGGCGCCGGCCGCATGCTGTGGATGCTGCTGTACGCCCTGGCTGCCGCCGCCCTCGGCGGCTTGCTGCTGTCGGTATTTGCGGATTGGGCAGATTGGTTGCACCAGTATGGCTACAGCGGGTCCTGGATTGTCTCCGCTCTTGGCACCGCCCTCATGCTGAAGTTTTTTTCGTTGACAGTGATGGCGCATATTGGCCTCATGGGGCGCGATTTTTCCCATGAGTCGCGTGAATGGTGGTCGCGGCTGGGCGGCTGGATTCTTTTCTTCGCTTTTGCCTGGGGCCTGGTGTTCACCATCGTGTTCATCGCGCCCGCTTTTTTCAAATGGGCGCAATTTTGGCTGCTCAGCACCGGCGCCGCTACCTGGGTAGGCGCGACCGCAACCGGTATCGTATTGGGGCGTAATCCACACACGGGTTTGCTGCACAATAAAAGTTGGCGCGATCGCGTGGCGACCGTTACCCCTTACATTTTTATTATCGGTCTTTTAGGGTTGATGTCGTGGGGGCTGCAAGAGCTGCTGCTGCGTTTTTTCTGCAGCAGTTGCGCGCTCATGCAATATGAGCCGAATGCGAACTTTTTAACTATCTTGCTCAAGGAAGCGAGCTATTTTAAAGCGGTGCCGATTGAGACCCTGGTTTATTTTGTGGCCGCTTGTCTGCTCGTCGCGACCTTATTGGCACTGCGCGTGGACATCAATTTATTTTCGATTTATTACTTTTATCGGCAGCGTTTAACGCGTTGCTTTCTGGGGGCCTCGCGTTGCGAGATGCGTGAACCGCATCCCTTTACCGGTTTCGATCCCGACGACGATTTGCCTTTGGCGGCATTGTGCAGGATCGAAAAGGGCAAGACCGTGTGCCAGCGGCCCTATCCGATTCTCAATACGGCGATGAATATGGTGCATGGCAAACAATTGGCGTGGCAGGAGCGGCGTGCAGCCGCGTTTGCGTTCACGCCGCTGTTTTGCGGTTACGACTTCTTGCTGCCGGACGAGAAAGGCCAGCTGGTCAGCCACTATCGTCCCAGCACCCACTACCTGGAAGGGGTCAAGCTGGGGTCGGCGATGGCCATCTCCGGCGCCGCCGCCTCGCCCAATATGGGTTATCACAGTTCGCCCGCGCTGACTTTTTTGATGACGGTATTCAACGTGCGGCTTGGCCATTGGAGCGGCAACCCCGCGCATCCCGAGATGTGGCCGTGCCAGAGCCCGCGTTCCGGTAGTAAATATTTGTTCAAGGAGTTATTGGGGCTGACGGATTACGATTCGCCGTTCATTTATCTTTCCGATGGCGGGCACTTTGAAAATTTAGCCATCTACGAGTTGGTGCGGCGCCGCTGCCAAAATATTCTGGTGGTGGATGCCGGCGCCGATCCGAACAACACTTTCGATGATTTGGGCAACACGATCCGAAAATGCTATGCCGACTTTGGCGTCGTCATCGATATCCAAGTAGAGCCCTTGAAACAAGATAAGTCGGGCCAAGTGGCCGGCTATTGCGCGGTGGGCGAGATTCGTTATGCCGACACCCCACCCGGCACGTTGATCTATATTAAACCGGGTCTGATCGGCAAGGAGTCCGCCGATTTATTGAACTATGCACGCACCCATCCCGGTTTTCCGCATCAACCCACGACCGATCAGTGGTATGACGAATCGCAATTCGAAAGCTACCGGAAATTAGGACATAGCATCGGCAAACACGTATTAGAGGCAGCCTTGATCGATACCCATAATCGTCGCAAGCAAAGCGGCGACAGCACGCCGCTCATGCCTTATTTGTTTGACGTGATGCGCGAACGCAGCCGGGCGTGAAAATGATGCGCGGCTTGCATTGTGAATAATGTCTTCTAAGGTTTGAATAGACAGGTTCTAAGGCAATCACGACAGGAGGTGGGGGATGAAAATGAAATCGCCTATTTTGTGGGCAGCGATCGCGGCCACGGTGCTCATCGCCGTGAGTGTCGCCGCAAAAAAGCCGGCAGGAATGGCCGTTGCGGCCAATGCGCCGCCCGCCACCGCCACGCCTGTTGCCGTGCCACCGGTAGCGAATCCCCCTGCCGCATCTGAATCTGCAGCGACGCTCTATACCGAAACTGGGTTCTACGAAGGCGAAGCAGGGCTCACGCCGTCGCAGCGTGCAGGCCGCGAAATCTGGTATAAGGCCACGGCAGGGAACGACCGCTTCCACACCTACACGTTTCAGCAGCGCATCGGCGTATTGATTGATTGGTATCGCGTGTTGCGTGCCGACGCGCGCGATCAGCGCTTCAAGACTTGGGGCTTGATCAACGATCCCAGTTGCTGCACACCCGGCAGCCCCCAATGTCCGGCCAAGAGTCGCGACGAAACCTACGGTTTCGATTGGTGCCCGGGGGACGAAACACTGTTGAAATTTGTGGGTAAAGAAGGTTACCGCGATCCCGCCTGCGATTTTAAAGACGCGCCGCCGGAAGCGAGCGACCCGCAGGGCCACCGCAATGGCCGGGAAAGCGCCTGTTATTTGGCCTTCGGCACCTCGACCGGCGCCATGGGGCTGCGCAAATTTCCCAATCCGCGCTTCGACCCGGTTGCCTGGAAGAAATTGAACGGCAGCCTGGGAAGTTGGGAAGGCTACAACAGTAAGTTGAGTAGCGACGCGAACCGGGCCGACGCCAAAGTGAGCCGCTTAGGGGACGGCTCGATCGAGCCACCGTTTAGAATCGGCATGGCTTGTGGCACTTGTCATATCGCCTTCAATCCCGCGAAACCGCCCGCGGACCCGGAGCATCCGCGGTGGGAAAATTTGCGCGGCTTAGTCGGCAATCAATATTTGCGCATGTCCGAGGTGATGGTTTCGGGCATGCATCCTCAAAGCCTGGAATGGCAAGTGTTCGCCCATGCCCGCCCCGGCACCTCCGATACCTCAGCCGTGCCGACCGATCAGGTGAACAACGCCGGCACCATGAATGCGCTCATCAATACCGCGCAACGGCCTACCTTCCCCAATACCCAAGTGATCGCTTGGCGCAAAGCGGGTGCCTGCGCCGCCGGGGCCAAGGAGAGCGAGTGTTGGTGCGAACCGGGTAAGCCCGGCAAGTGCTGGCAACGCGGCTTAAAAGCCGAAACCGTGCATCACATTCTGAAAGACGGCAGCGATTCGACCGGCGCCCTGGGCGCGATTCAGCGCGTCTATTTCAACATCGGCTCCTGCGCCGAAGCTTGCTGGCTGAATCATCTGACCGATTTGCGCCAGCTGGATTCCACCGCGCGCAATTTTGGCCAGACGCCGTTCAATCTCGGACAGTGCCGGCGCGATTGCCCCAACTTCCGCGCCATGGAAGACCGCTTGCAAAACGTTTTGGATTTCTTCCTTTCGTCCGAGGGCAACGCCACCGATTTGCAGGTCGCGCGGGAAAATGGCCTCAAGCAAACCCAAGCCACGGCACGTTATGAGCTGGACGATCTGATTGCCGATCTCGAAAAGCAATTCGGCCAAGGCGCGGTGAGCCGCGGCCGCACGGTGTTTGTCGATAACTGCGCGCGCTGCCACTCCAGCAATAAAGAACCGTTCCAAGCGGTTGATTTCCACGCCCTCGATCCCAAGAGTGGGCTGCGTGCCGACTGGCTGGGTAACGATGTGCCCGCACCGGTGTCCGAGATCGGCACCGATCGTTGCCGCGCGCTGCATTCCAATCATATGCAAGGCCATGTGTGGGAACAGTTTGCGTCAGAAACCTATCGCGCCAAGCCAGCCGACCCCAATATTCCTGAGCCGAATGGCGGCGGGCGCGGCTATTATCGCAATCTATCTTTGTTGAATCTGTGGGCGCATGCGCCTTTCATGCATAACAATGCCATCGGTCCGGAGCTGTGCGGCTGGGGCGAGCCCGGTCCCTATGAGCTCTACCGTTCCAGCTATGTCGATGCCAGCCAACCGGGCAAGCCGCCGCTGGCCAAAGACCGGCAGCCCGCTTGCTGGAAATACGATCCGTCGGTGGATGGGCGCTTCAAATTGTATGTGGCGTCGATGCAGGATCTACTTAATCCCAGTCAGCGCATCCCCAAGGCGCTGAAATTGGATCAGGACATCGTGCTCGATATCGGTCCTCGCATCTGGGACGGTCAGGATGAAAAGCGGCTGGTGGGCTTTACCGTGCGCGTGCCAGCGGGCGCATCCGCGGGCAACGTGGGCAATTTCCAGCATAAGCCTTTCATCGGCGATCTGTTAGCGGCGAAGCTGAAGCCGCAAGAACTGGAAAAGCGCCTGAGCACGCGCGTGGGCCCGGCAAAAGCC
Organism: Pseudomonadota bacterium; assembly: GCA_038042985.1. GTDB lineage: Bacteria > Pseudomonadota > Gammaproteobacteria > Burkholderiales > Thiobacteraceae > RBG-16-58-11. The sequence continues at coordinate 30,882 of JBBTCZ010000013.1, read as the reverse complement.
AAGCAATTGGTGTTGGAATTACAAACCATCGGCAAAAGCATTGCTACCGATCCCAGCCAGTTGGTGACGGCGGTAAAAGCCGCACGCGAGCGCATGCCGATTTTGTGGGAGGTTTATTCCTCTTGCACGGCCGAGCTGGAAAATGAGGGCCATCGCTTCGGCGAAGATTTATCGCCGGCCGATAAAAATGCGCTGATCGCCTTCCTGGCAACCCTGTGAGGAGACCTAATTATGCGCATCCATAAAATCAGTGTCCTGCTCCTGGCACCGTTGCTGCTTACGCTCCCGGCTTGCGACAAAGTAAAAAGCCTATTCGCTGCTAAACCGCAGATCAGCTATGCCGCTGCCGGCGAGGCTTATGCAGAGAAACCGGATTTGGCGCAGGTGGAGTATCAGTATCCAATTGCCTTAACTGAACTGACCAAGGTGACACCGGCTTATTTAGCCTCGCTTAACCAAGAGCAGTTGGATCAACTTTATGCACGGCTGAGCGCAGGACCGATTCCAAATGGGCCGTTCGAGGGCGCGGTGGTGTTCTATAAGGGCAGTTCCGGCCGCTTACGCGTGGCCGAAATCGTGGGCGGCTTAAAGGGTTTGGCCTTAGAGTTTAAGGCGAAGAAGGCCGAAATCATCGCCGAGACTTTATGGAAGGGCAAGGTGTTTTACCGCGACCAGCGCGTGTTGCGCAACCGCATCGAAGATTTAGCCGTGCTGCGGCCGATCATCGGCACCGGCGCCATCGCCAAGATCGATGTGGATGGCAAAGATGCGTGGTTGTTGTTCCCGGCGAAGCTGTATTGCGGTCAGAGCCTATTGGATTCGCGGCGCGAATCCGTCATCATCGATTACGCCTATTCCGATGAGTTGCCCGGATACCGCGAGGTGCCCGATTTCCTGGCGGGCCGCAATGGCCTGAAAGTGCGCGACGAAATCCGCATGGTGCGCCCCGGCTTATATTTAGGCCGGGCCTATATGGATCGCGTCTTCCTCCTGAACTTCATTCTCTACAACAAATCGCTGGCCGAGCTGGGCGAGGCCGATTTCCTCGCCGGAAAAGTGAAAGAAGACTGTTGGCCCGGCACGCAGCCGCGCATCACCACTGCGGCGAAGTAGTGCGCAACTGGCAGCGCGCTCAATTCACGGCTCGCGGATTGACCATACGATGCGTCGAGAAAATCGTCCTATCGCTTACCGCCGCGCTTTGGCGCCCGCTGCCGCGCCGGGTCGCCCTGTTGTTCGCAAGCTGCGCGATGTTGACGGCGATGTTTAGCCACGCTGAAGCGGATGAGCCGCCGCTGGGGCGTTCGCAGTTCGACTATCTCATCGGTCAAGCGCCAGTGCCATTTCCTTTTGCGCGCTTATTGCAGCTTATTAACGCGCAGTTGGCGCCCGAGCTGGGATTGCCGCCGGTAAAAGTGACCTTTATCCCCTTGGGCCGATCCTTACAACGCGGTGCGGGCGCACCGGATTTTTTTCGTTATCCGCGCGTGGTGTTGGCGGTAGATGGCGAAGCCAAACCGGGGCAGGTGGCGCTCAAAGATCGCATGTTTCTTGGCTATCACGAAAAAGCCGGGGTGTTGGAAGTGATTAGCTACAACGAAGCGGCCGGCCGTTTTGAGTTTCAAGTGGTGCAGGATTATCGTGCGGGCGCGCGCCCGAAAATTTATTATGCGCGGCGTGAAATTTGTCTCTCCTGTCATCAAAATCAAGCACCGATGTTCGCTCGTCCACTGTGGGATGAAACTTCCGCTAATCCCGCTATCGCGGCGCGCTTGAAAGCAGCCGGAGGCGATTTGTATGGATTGAAGTTAACCGGCACTGACGTCGCGTATTTAATCGACGCTGCGACCAAACGCGCCAACTTGATCCCCGTGTGGCAGCGCATCTGGCGCGAAGGATGCGGGGAAGGTGCAGCCGGCGATGCCTGCCGCAGTGCCTTGTTCACTGCGGCATTGCGCTATGGATTATCCGGTGTGTTGCCCGACTCGACGCTGGTAATGCAGATTGCGCCCGGCTTGGATCAACGCTTTGCACAGCGCTGGCCAAGGGGATTGGCGATTCCCAACGCCGATCTTCCTAATCGCGATCCGCTCGCATTGCTTGCGGGAAGCGACATTGACTTAGTGCGCGAACGGCTACCCATTGAGCTGGCGACACTCGCGCATATCCCGGCGCGGGTCGAGCCGTTGAATCCGCGGCCGCCGCTTGAAGTGTGGGCAGGGCCGGAGGAAGCGCGCTTGATCGTAGGGCTAGCCAGTTTGTTGGATCGCAGTGATCTGCAGGCGCTCGATCAAAACTTGGCTGCCAACGCGAGCAGCCAGCCGCGGCAAAGCTTGGCGCTCGCCTGCCGCATCCGCTACAAAGATGCGACGCGACGCGCCACCTTGCACTGTGCGGGTCAAGGTGCGCGCTTATCGGCCGCGCTATATTTTCAAGGACGTAAAGCACAGGGGAGGGTCAGCGAGATGATTGTGTCCGGCGCGCTTGCACCGACTGCGCTCACCCTCTCGGGGGACACACCGCGCGCTGGACGTGCTGCGCATTTTGCCTTGCATCGCGACGGATTGCGCGCGCGCCTAGCGGATGGCCGAGTCTTGGAACAATTGATTCTCTCGCCAATCGCAGCAGGGGAAGCGAGCGCGACATTGCATCTGGGCGACGATTTTTCTCGCGTTAACGCAGCCCTACAGAAAATGACACCCGGCCCCAGCGGCCCGTTTCAGGCGCGGCTATGGATGGCGCAACTGGCCGAGGCGCTGGGGTTGTCTTATCCGCAGCATACAGCGCGCGCCTTGCCAGCGGTCCAAGTGCAGCCCAGCGCTGCCGCCCTAGTCGGCGGGTCGGGTATGCAGGGCAGTTTCCGTCGTTACTGCGGGCAGTGCCACGACACGGGCGAGCCTTTCCCCCCTAACTTCTTACAGGGCGACGCGGCCCAGGTCACGGCCAACATCGATCACTGCGCCGAGCGCATCTTCTACCGCTTGAGTATGTGGGCGATCCCGGAGAATAAGCGCGGCAAGACGCCGATGCCGCCCACGTCCGCATTGCGCCAGCATGGATTTGATGCCGAGCATTGGGCGCGCGCGCGCGAGCTGGCCGGCTTGCGTGCTTATGTGACGCAAAGGCTAGCGGCCGAGGGCGATCCGCAACGCTTGTTGCGCCAGCCGTTTGAAAGTTTGCGCCGCTGTTTGCCGCCGGGCGTAGTACATGGCGTTCCCTGATTTTCTTTCACTCGCTCACGACTGAGGTCCGCTATGGAACCATCGACCAAACCTTCCACGCCCGGCTGTGTACGGTGCAAGACGATTCTGATGCTACTGCTGGTGGCCTTGATACTGACCGGCTTCTATATCTATATGCGCTTCGGTACCGATCGCGCGCTGCAATTCGACGATCCGGTCATGCACTTCAAGTATGGCTCTACCGGCGGCGATCGCAATATGGGCTTCCCTTATTGGGTATGGAAAGCCTTGCCGCAAGTGTGCAGCGAATTTCTGCCCGGCAAAGGCTATGCATCACTCGGCATGCTGTTTGAAGCGGGACACGATTTACCGGTCGGCATGTCGCGCCGCCATCACTTGGGCATGGACCGGGTATTTCTGAATTGTGCTGCATGCCACACCGCCACCGTGCGGGTTAAAGCCGACGCCGCGCCGATACTGATTGCCGGCATGCCCTCGCATCAACTGGATTTGATGGCGTTTCAGAAATTTTTCCAACGCTGTGCCAGCAGCGCCAAATTTACGCCGGAGCGGATCATCCCCGAGGCGCAACGCCTGGGGGCGAAGCTGGATCCGCTGGACCGCTATGTGGTTTACCCAATCGCAATCCATCTGATGCGCGATCGCGTCATCGCCCTCATGGATAGGCTGCGATTTATCAACACTGAGCCGGATTGGGGGCCGGGTCGGGTCGATACCTTCAACTCCGCCAAGGCGATTTTTAATTTTCCCATCGAACGCTTGCCCAAAGAAGAGCTCTTCGGCGCGTCGGACTTTCCCGCGATTTGGAATCAAGCCAAAAAACGCGGCATGCAATTGCATTGGGACGGCAACAACGACCGGGTCGAAGAGCGCAATCTCTCGGCTTCATTCGGCACCGGTGCTACGCCGCCGATCATTGATCATGCCGCCATCGAACGGATCGAAGCGTGGTCCGCCACCGCCGCGCCGCCAGCTTTTACGCAATATTATCCGGTGGACGCGACGCTTTCCGCCAAGGGCGCCGCGCTCTATCAACGTTACTGCGCCGATTGTCATGGCGCGAGCGGCAGCGATTTTAGCGGCAAGCTGGTCGGACAAGTCACGCCGTTAAAACACATTGGCACCGATCCCTATCGCGTGTATTCCTACAGCCCGGCGTTGATGGTGAACCAGGGCACCTTGTACGCCGGATACCCCCAGTATCAATTCACCCATTTCCGCAAAACCTTCGGCTACGCCAATATGCCGCTGGATGGATTGTGGTTGCGCGCACCCTATCTGCACAATGGCTCGGTGCCGACGCTGTGGGCGTTGCTACAACCGTCCCAGCAACGCCCCAAACACTTCTATCGCGGTAACGATGTTTACGATCCACAGCAAGTCGGCTTTGTCAGCAACATTGCCGAACAGGGCACGCAGCGCTACTTCAAGTACGACACCCGCCTGCCGGGTAACGGCAACCAAGGTCATGACGGGCCGGCATATGGCACCGCTTTGTCCACTGCCGACAAATGGGCGCTGATCGAATATTTAAAAACTTTCTAAGGGAACGATCATGACAATCTGCAAATGCCCACGTTGGCTAAAAGTTACGCTCATCGTATTGCTGGTGCTAGGCGCGGTAGGGGGCTTTACTGCTTGGTATAAATTCTTTCGCGAGGTGCCGCAGCCGGCCTTCGCCAACGCCGAGGAGCGTTTTAAATACGGCTCGATTGGCGGAGAAAACGAAGCCGGCCTGCCTTACTGGCTCTATCTGGTACTGCCACGGCTTTTTCCGGAATATTTGCCGGGGCCGGGTGGCTACGCGAGTTTAGGGCTGCCGTGGGAGCCGGGCCACGACACGCCGATCGGATTTACCAAAAAAACGGTGGGCTTTCTACGCGTGTCGCAAACCTGCGCGGTCTGTCATACCACGAGCTATCGCGTGAGCCATGATGCCAACCCCGTCTTTATCCCTGCGGGGCCGGGACATACCACCGATATCCAAGGCTTCTTCCGCTTTCTCAAGAAAGCGGTGAACGATCCGCGCTTCAACCCCGACAACATCATGAGCGAGATCGCGATGGTGACCAAGCTGTCCTGGTTGGATCGGCAGATATACCGCTTCGTGTTGATTCCCATCACCCGGCAACGGCTGCAACAACAGAACTTCGATTGGATGGAACGGCCGCATATGCCGGGCTGGGGCCCCGGCCGCGACGATCCGATGAATCTCACCAAGTATTTCATGCTGAACCTGCCGGAGGACGGCACCTACGGTCCGGCCGATATGCCCTCGATTTGGAATCTGGATAAATACAAACCGGGCATGGCGCTGAATTGGGATGGCGCCACTTCGGTGCCGCGTTCGGTGATTATCGACTCTGCGCTCGGCATTATGGTCAAACCGCAACGCGATTTTAAAGAGCAGATGGATTGGATGGAGAATTACCTGCGCAAGCTGCCGGCACCCAAATATCCTTTTGCCCTGGATACCGCGCGCGCTGCCGCCGGCAAACCGGTGTTCGATCGGCACTGTGCAAGTTGCCATGCATCGGAACGCACCGGACACTCGGTGCCGCTGGCGGAGATCGGCACCGATGATGAGCGGCTGAAATCCTGGAATAAGGAAGCGGCGATCAAGGCGAATCAAGTGGTGCGGGAAAAAGGCGTGATTCGCGAGGGCATGGTGGAGCAGACCTTGACCGGCTATGTGGCTCAGTTCTTAGATGGCATCTGGGCGCGTGCGCCCTATCTGCATAACGGCGCGGTGCCGACATTGCGCGATTTACTCACTCCGCCGGCGCAGCGGCCCACGGTATTTTGGCGCGGCTATGATGTTTACGATCCGGTGCAGGTAGGTTTTATCACCCAGGGCCCGCAGGCCGAGCGCAATGGCTACCGCCACGACACGAACGCGCGCGCCAATAGTAATCGAGGCCACGATTTTGGCACGCGTTTACCTGAAGTCGAAAAAAATGCACTAATCGAATATTTGAAAACCTTATAAGCTGCCTGCCCCCCAACCTGGGGCAGCACCGCGGCGTGGCCGCGGCTTGCGGCAAGCTGGCTGGGCGTCTAAAATAGCCCGCAATGTCACGCTCGGCTTTAAAAAAATCATCAAAAACGCGTGCTACCCGGTTTTTAAACCATCAATAAAGAGTGAGGAACATGAAGAAATACGCTATAGCCAGTCTGGTTCTCCTGGCTGCTGCGAGCGGCGCCGCATTTGGCGCAGGCGATGCGGCGGCAGGCAAGAACAAAAGCTCCATGTGCGCCGGTTGCCACAGCATTCCCGGCTACCGCACGGTTTATCCCGATACCTACCAAGTGCCCAAGATCGGCGGCCAGCACGCGAGCTATATCGTGAGCGCGCTCAAAGGCTACAAAGCCGGCGACCGCAAGCACGCCACCATGCGCGCCATTGCCGGCAGCTTGACCGAGCAAGATATGAACGACCTCGCGGCCTACTACGCCGAAGCCAAATAACAGGACGAATAAGATGAAAATACAAACGCTACTCGCAGCAACCTTATTCAGCGTGGCGATCAGCAGCCCAACTTGGGCCGCAGGGGACGCAGCAGCCGGTAAGGAAAAATCCGCAGCCTGCGCCGCGTGCCACGGCCCGGACGGCAACAGCACCGTGCCTGATTTTCCTAAGCTCGCCGGTCAGAATGGCGATTATCTGAGCCACACCCTCAAGGCCTACAAAACCAAAGCGCGCACCAACGCGATCATGAACGGCCAAGCGGCGAACCTGTCGGATCAAGACATCGCCAACTTGGCAGCGTACTACGCCAGCCAAAAAGGGCTGTCGATTAAGCGCTAAGCAGGGTGTAGTTATTTAAAAAGCCCGAGGTTTTTGCTTCGGGCTTTTTTGTTTTCCGAATATGTTATCTTCGGCGGTATTCGGAACCATTGTTTCGGGGCTAAGGGTGAGCGCTATCCCATGAATGAAAACATTCTGATTGTCGAAGATGATACGTTCATGGCGGAGCAGCTTTCGCTGCTGCTGCGTAAGCTGGGCTATCGCGTCGCCGGCATCGCGGTCTCGGGGGAATCGGCGCTGGCGCAAGCGGCCCAGGCGCGGCCCGATCTGATCATCATGGATATCCTGCTTGAGGGCGCTGTGGATGGTATCGAGGCCGCGCAACGCATTAACGAGACGCATCCTACCCCGGTTCTATTCCTGACCGCCCATGACGACGAAGCGTTCTTTCAGCGCGCTAAAATCACCCGCACCTATGCCTATCTGCTCAAGCCGCCGAGCGAGCGCGAGCTGGCACTCGCGATTGAGTTAGCACTTTACCGCCATCAGGTCGAGCAACAACAGGCGCAGGATGCCCTGTTGCGCTATCGCACTGCACTCGATAGCTCCGCCGATGCGATTTATTTGATCGATCGGGAGTCGATGCGGTTTGTCGACATGAATGAAACGGCGTGCAACACGCTGGGTTACACGCGGGAAGAATTGCTGGGCATGGGTCCGCAGCATATCAAGCCTTTTTTTAACCGCGATATGCTGGCGGCGCGCTTCGACGAGATCATTGCCAGCGGGCGGGACGGCGTGATCGAGACCGCGCACCAGCGCCGTGACGGTTCACACTTTCCGGTGGAAGTGAAACTGCGTGCGAACGAAGCGAGCGGTCGGCGTCTGATGGTGGCCATTGCGCGCGATATTAGCGATCGTGTCGAGGCCGAGCGAACCCTGCGCGAAAGTGAGCAGCGCTTTCGGCAACTGGCGGACAACATCAACGAGGCATTTTGGATTCGCGATGTCGCGTCCGGGAACATTCTTTATGCCAGCCCGGCCTACGAAAAAATCTTCGAGCGCAGCCTGGAGAGCCTATATGCCCATCCGCGCTCTTTCGTCGGCATGGTGCATGCGGATGATCGCGAGCGCGTTTCGGCGTTTGTGGAGCGCCTGTATACCAAGCCCGCCGTGGATGCGTTGGAATACCGGATTATCGGCAAGGATGGACGGGTACGCTGGATATGGGCGCACGCGTTTCCGGTGACGGACGAGAACGGAAAAATCTATCGCATTGCCGGCGTGTCGGAGGAGGTGACCCAACGCCGCGAATCCGCAGAGCAGTATCGCACCATTGTGCAAGGCTCCATGGACGGTTTCTGGGCTACCGACGCTGGTGGGAGGTTTCTTGATGTTAATGATGCATATTGTCAACTGACCGGCTATACCCGCGAAGCACTCCTGGGCATGACCATCAGCGATATCGAAGCAGCCGAGACCCCGGAGCAAACCGAGGCGCACATTCGGCATGTGATCGAACTCGGCCATGACCGGTTCGAAACCCGGCACCGCCACCGCAACGGCAATCTCATTGATGTGGAAGTGAGCGCCAAATTCGTCGATACCGCCGAGGGCGGCCGCATGTACGTTTTCCTGCGCGACATATCGGCGCACAAACAGCACGAAGAGCGCCTGCGCCTGAGCGAGGAAAAATTCCGTATGCTGTTCGAGCGCGCGCCGATCGGCCTTGCTATCGCCGGCAAAGATTACAAGTTTGCCGAGGTCAATCGTGCCCTGTGTCGCTTGTTGGATTATTCACCGGCTGAGCTCACTACTAAAACCTTTGTCGAAATCACCCATCCGAGAGATATCGAAGCGGACGTGACGCTGGCGGGCTTATTGTTTGCCGGGGAAATTCCCTTTTATACTTTGGAGCAGCGTCTCTTGAAGCGCGACGGTAGCCCCGTCTGGGTCAACCTGACCGTCACCGTGATTCAAGATAGTGAAGGCCAACCGATGTGTGGCCTGGGCATGATCGAAGACATCTCCGCGCGCAAACGGGCAGAGCGGGAACGGCTGGCGCACGAGGCCGCTCAGCGTGACGCCCTGGTGCGCGAGGTACACCATCGCATCAAGAACAACTTGCACGGCGTGCTGGGCTTGCTGCGTCAACATACGGCACGGCATCCGGAAACCGCAGCGGTGATTGAGGAGGCCATCAATCAAATCGGCGCAGTTGCGGCCGTGCATGGCTTGCAAGGCAGCCACACCGGGGACAACATCTCGCTACAAAATTTGTTGCGCGAAATCATCAAGCTGGCGCGCTCAACAATCGGCACCGGCCAGCATCCGGAACTGCGCAATACCTTGCCCGGACCCGTTTTGATCGCGGCGCATGAAGTTGTCGCCATCGCCTTGGTCTTGAATGAGCTGCTGCTCAATGCCATCAAGCATGGCGCGGCCGATGCCACGCCCTTGGTTGCATTGCATGGCGGCGGGGGAAAAGCGTACATTGAGATCACGAATCACGGACCTGGGCTGCCCCCAGGATTCGATTACGATAAAGGGCGTGGCTTGGGTGTCGGACTCGGCCTGGTCAAGGCCTTAATGCCGCGCAAAGGGGCCACGCTATCGTTGCGGCAGGAGGATGATCGGATCATCGCCACCATGCACCTGGAGGCGCCAGTCGTCGTGCTCGACGGCCGCGTGGAGGGGGTATGAATCACCTAAATGCGCTGGGCTTTTTATCCCCCCTTTGCAAAAGGGGGGCAAGGGGGGATTTGCGGATGGTGGTGTGCCAACCCAACGTTTTTCAAATCCCCCTCATTCCCCCTTTGTTAAAGGGGGAGGCGAAGATTGCAGTCGCCTTGGGAGCATGACATGCCGCGCATATTGATCGCCGAAGACGACCGCCTCGCCCTGTACGCGGTCGCCACCGGCTTGCGCCAGGCGGGGTTTGAAACCGTCGAAGCAGAATCGGCGGAAGAGGCCATGACGCTGTGCCAGGAACCGCTGCCGGATTTAGCTTTGCTCGACATCAAAATGGGTAAGCTATCCGGTCTCGATCTGGGGCAATGGTTGCATAGCCAAGTCAACGTTCCGTTTCTGTTTCTGACCGCCTACAACGATGCCAAAACGGTAGACCGGGCGGTGCAGGCCGGCGCGCTCGGCTATCTGGTGAAACCGCTCGATGTGGCGCAAATCATCCCCTCCATTCGCGCCGCGTTGGAGCGGGCGGCGGAGATCAAAGCGCTGCGCCAAACGGAAACGCAATTGTGCGAGGCGCTGCAAAACAGCCGCGAAATCAGCACTGCAGTCGGCTTGATCATGGCACGGCAGGGTCTTAGCGCCGAAGCGGCGTTCGAAAGTTTGCGCGTCTGTGCCCGCAGCAATCGGGTGCGGATAGGAGAATTAGCCACCCGTCTCATTGCGGGTGACCCCAGCGTGCCGTTTCCTGACTCAAGCGACCATTAGCATTCCATAATTAGCAGGTTGCATACCCGAGTAAATCGCTTTACTATCCCCTTTTTCACAGTATTGTTTTGGTTTTACTGCTTTCTGTGAGCTAACAAAGTCCGCAACCCAAACCCCGTTGCGTGCGCCGTACCAGACCGGGCAGGTACCCGATCTGGAAGCTGGCTAATGGGGAAACAATTGCGGAATCTCAACGAGCAAGTCAATCAAATCCGGATCGAAGCGGGCCTCTCTCCCGAGGAGATGGCGGCCCGCAAAGCCTACCTGGAATTCACGCCAGACGATGCGGCCTCCCTGCAGGCGATGCACGATGCGTTGACCGCAACGCAATCTGGCTTCATCAATACTTTTTACGAGCACCTGCGCGCTTTCCCCGAGTTGCGCGAGATGTTGTCGGACCCCGCCACTTTCGCGCGTTTGCAGCAGTCGCAGAGCGCTTACTTCAACGAGCTGACCGCAGGCGAATACGGCGAAGATTATTACGCCAATCGGCTGCGGGTGGGCGTGGTGCATCAACGCATCGGCCTCTCATCCAAGTGGTATCTCGGGGCCTATCGCAAATATCTCGCCGAGTTATTGCCGCGCGTGTGGGACTTGGCGCAAGGCCAGCCGCAGCGCTTCCTCGATAACTTTGATTCCCTGCTCAAGATCGTGTTTTTCGACATGTCGATCGCCTTGGACACCTATGCCGCGGCAGACCGCGAGGAATTGAACCAACTCAAATATTACTCAGAACAAATCGTGAGCTATATGCCCACCGGCTTGCTGGTGGTGACAGACCAACTCACGCTGCGCTCGGCCAACCGTGCCGCGCAAAAAATGTTCGGCATTACCGAGCAGCAGGCCATAGACAAACCACTAGCTGCACTGCTGCCGTGTCCGGTCGTGGCGGAAGCGGCGCGCCATGTGCTGGAAAGCAGCGAACATCTGTATGACTTGCATTGTTCCCTGGCCAATGGGCGCCATTACCAGTTGGATATTTCCAGCACCGTGGTCGGTGAGCAGCATTTGCTGCTGGTCATGGTGCAGGACATTACCGAGCGACACTTGGCGGAAGCGCGCTATGCCGAGATTCTCAACATCGCCGCCGATGCCATTCTTGCCGTGGACGAGCAGCAGCGCATCGTCATTTTCAACCAAGGCGCGGAGCGCATGTTCGGCTATACGGCAAAAGAAGTGGCGGGCCAGCCGCTGGATATGTTGTTGCCGGCGCGCTACGCCGCCGCACATCACCAACACCTGAAAAATTTCGCCTCCGCAGCGGCCACCGCCCGGCGCATGGGCGAGCGCTCTGAGGTGTTTGGGCGGCGCAAGGACGGCAGCGAGTTCCCAGCCGAAGCTTCCATCTCGCGCATGACCCAAGGTGGCAAGACGATGTTCACCGCCATCGTGCGCGACGTGACCGAGCGCTATGAAGCCGAAGCCGCCATTCACAAGCTCAATGAAGAGTTGGAGCAACGGGTTCAACGCCGCACCGCGCAATTGGAAACGGCCAACAAGGAGTTGGAATCCTTCAGCTACTCGGTGTCGCACGATTTGCGCGCGCCGCTGCGTGGCATCGATGGCTTTACGCGCATGCTGGAGGACGACTACGCCGACAAGTTGGATGACAAAGGGCGCAGCCATCTGCACCGCGTGCGCGCAGCAGCAGGGCGCATGGGCGAATTGATCGACGATATGCTGCTGCTCTCCCAAATCACGCGTAGCGAAATGAAGTTAGCACCCGTCAATCTCGCCGCGATCGCACGTCTCGTCGTGCGTGATTTGGTTCATGCTGAGCCGGGACGCTCAGTGGTCTTCATCGCAGTCGATCAGGCACCCGCCCAGGCCGATCCGCGCCTGCTGCGGATCGTGCTGGATAACCTGCTCGGCAACGCCTGGAAATTTACCGGGCAGCAGCCCGAGGCGCAGGTCGAGTTTGGCACTGAAACGGGCGAAGCGGGGCTGGTGTATTTCGTGCGCGACAACGGCGCGGGCTTCGACATGGCCTACGCCGATAAATTATTCGGTGCGTTTCAGCGCCTGCATGCACAGGAAGAGTTTCCCGGTACCGGCATTGGGCTCAGCATCGTGCAGCGCATCATTCACCGGCATGGCGGAAAAACCTGGGCAGAAAGCCAAGAAGGCGCCGGCGCCACATTTTATTTTACTTTGAGCGGGGCAAAGCACCCCGCTCAGCAATAACACAAAGGAAAAAGCGTGCGAGCACAAGCAAAAGCAAAAGCAATAGCAAAAGCCAAAATCATCTTGCTGGTAGAGGACAATCCGGATGATTTGTTTCTGGCATTGGAGGCGCTGGAGAAGAACAACATCCGCTCGGAAGTGGTGATCGCGCGCGATGGTAGGGAGGCATTGGATTATCTGTTCGGCGCCGGGCCTCATGCGGGCCGCGATCTGAGCGTGATGCCGGCCATGATTCTACTCGATCTCAAGTTGCCCAAGATCGATGGCTTGGAAGTACTGGCCCAAGTGCGCGCGCATCCGCTCACAGCGCTGCTGCCCGTCATCATCCTGACTTCTTCTGGCGAGCAGCAAGACATTCTCAGCAGTTACCGGCTGCGTTCCAACAGCTATATCCGCAAGCCGGTCGAGTTTACGCAGTTCAAGGAATACATGCGCCAGCTGGGGGCCTATTGGCTGGAATTGAACGAAGCCCCGCCGGCGGTGAGCGTGTAAATGGAAAGTAATAAATCTTTACCCCCCCTGCGCGTGCTCCTGGTAGAGGATTCGGAGGACGATGCCGAGCTATTGCGGCTCGAATTGCGCCACGTTTATGAGTTCAGCATGGATCGAGTCGAAACGGCCCAGGCCATGCAGCGTGCTTTAAACGATCAGGAATACGATATCGTGATCTCGGATCACGTGATGCCGCGATTCAGCTCCACGGCGGCGCTAGCGGTGTTGAAAGCATCGGGCAAGGATCTGCCGTTCATTATTGTTTCAGGCACCATCGGCGAGGAGCTGGCGGTGTCGGCAATGAAGGCGGGCGCCAGCGATTATGTGCTGAAGGGGAATCTCGCTCGCTTGTTGCCGGCGATCGAACGCGAGGTGGCGGACGCCGCAGTGCGCCGTCGCGCTGAGCACGAAGCGAAGGAAAGCGAAGAGCGTTTCCGCGCCACCTTCAGCCAGGCAGCGGTGGGTATCGCGCAGGTCGCACCGGATGGGCGCTGGCTGCGGGTCAACCAGCGCTTATGCGACATTGTCGGCTACAGCGAAGCGGAGTTGTTGGGCAAGACTTTTCAGGACATCACCTACCCCGATGATCTGGACACAGATTTGGAATATGTGCGGCAGATGCTCGCCGGTGAGATTCGCACTTTCACTATGGAAAAGCGCTACATCCGCAAGGATGGTGCGCTGGTGTGGATCAATCTCACCGTGTCGCTGGTGCGCGCGGCGGACGGTAGTCCAAAATACTTCATCTCCGTGATCGAGGATATCTCGCGCCGCAAAGTGACCGAGGCACAACTGATGCACCTTGCCACCCATGATCATTTGACCCACCTGCCTAACCGCAGTCTGCTGCAAGACCGCATCACGCAAGCCATTGCACACGCGGAGCGCGCCGAGCGGCAGATGGCGGTGTTATTCCTCGACCTGGATCGGTTCAAGAACATCAACGATAGCCTGGGCCACGATGTCGGCGATAAGCTGATTATCGTCTTGGCCGAGCGCCTGCGCGGCATTGTGCGAAGCGGAGATACCGTGGCGCGGGTGGGCGGTGACGAGTTTGTGATCGTGATTACCGAGCTGCAGTATGAAACGCAGGCAGAGAATGTCGCGCGCAAAGTGCTGGAAGTATTGGCCGAGCCGGAAGTAGTGGATGGCACGGAACTATTTCTTAACGGCAGTATCGGTATTAGCCTCTATCCGCGCGACGGCCGCGACTGCCATACGCTACTCAAAAACGCGGATGCCGCGATGTATCGCGCCAAGGAAGCAGGACGCAATCAGTTCCAATTTTTCACCCAGGCAATGAATGCGAACGCCGTACATCGCCTGACGCTGGAAAACGAGTTGCGTCATGCCTTGGAGCGCGAAGAATTCAGCCTGCATTACCAGCCGCAAATCGATCTCGCCAACGGTGCGGTGGTGGGCATGGAGGCGCTGCTGCGCTGGCATTCGCCCACGCGCGGCATGGTATCCCCCGCCGAGTTCATTCCCCTGGCGGAAGAGTCGGGCCTGATCGTCCCGATCGGCGAATGGGTGCTGCGCACGGCCTGCGCGCAAAACAAAGCCTGGCTGAATGCGGGCATGCAAAGCCTGCGCGTGGCCGTCAACATCTCCGCCCGGCAATGCCGCTTCAATAGCCTGACCAAGCTGGTGGAGCGCGTGCTCGCCGATACCGGGCTCGATGCTTGCCATCTGGAACTGGAAATCACGGAAAGCTTGTTGATGGATAACCCGGAAGAGTCGGCGAGCACGCTGCACGATTTGAATCAAATGGGCATCCAGCTCGCCATCGATGACTTCGGCACTGGCTATTCCAGTCTCAGTTACCTCAAGCGCTTCCCCATCCACACGCTAAAAATCGATCAATCGTTCGTGCGCGACATCACCAGCGATCCGGACGATGCGGCCATCGTCAAAGCAGTGATCGCCATGGCGCGCAGCCTCAAATTGCGTGTCGTGGCGGAAGGGGTGGAAACCGCCGAGCAATTGGAATTTTTGCGCGCGCACGACTGTGAAGGCATGCAAGGCTACTACTTCAGCAAACCGATGCCCACCGAACAATTCGTGCCTTGGCTGGATCAGTGGCAAGGGGTGTGAGCCGTGATCTTGAAAAACAATTAAGAAAGAAAAGGCGATTGATCCACGAAAAACACGAAAGACACGAAATAAATCAATACCTCGCGTTGAAAAGTCATTCACCCTTCGGATAGCGATCTACAGCTTGGTATCTCTTTGAATTTTTCGTGCTTTTCGTGTTTTTCGTGGACCAACTGATTTTTCTGGGTGGATTGATTGCCACGAACTGAGCGGAGAATAAATGCAACGCACGATTTTGTTGGTGGATGATGAGCATCACGTCACCGAGGCGATCATCCGCGTGTTGCGGCAGGATGGCTACCGTATCCTGGTCACCAACGTGCCGGCACAGGCCTTGGAAATCCTGGCTAGTGAAACGGTGCAAGTGGTGCTTTCCGACCAGCGTATGCCGGGGATGTCAGGTGTGGAGCTGCTCACCCAAGTGCGCGAGCGCCATCCGGATACGGTGCGTATGGTGCTCTCCGGCCATGCCGATCTGGATTCCGTAATCGATGCGGTGAATCGCGGCGCGGTGTACAAATACCTGACCAAGCCGTGGGACAACGAGGCGCTGCGCGCCACGGTGCACGAGGCATTTCATCACTATGAACTCCAGCAGCAGAAAGCCGGTCTGCTGCGCGAGATCGAGCTGGCCAATCAACAGCTCACCGAGCTCAATCGCGAATTGGCGCGCGGGCTCGAAGCCAAAGCCGAGCAATTGGCGCGCATCGCCAATTACGACGAGGTGACCGGCTTGCCCAATCGCGTGCTGTTCAGCGACCGGCTGCACCAGGCATTGGTGCATGGCGAGCGCAACGCCAGCCTGGTGGGGCTGATGCTTCTGGATCTGGATCGATTCAAGTACGTCAACGATTCCTTGGGCCATCCGGTGGGCGACGAGCTGCTGCGCATCATTGGCGAACGCCTGCAGCAAGTGCTGCGCAGTGGCGATACGGTGGCGCGCGGCGGCGGCGATGAGTTCATGTTTGTGCTGAACGATCTGCGCGACCCGTCCGACGCGGCGGACATCGCGCAGAAGCTGCTCGAATGCTTGTCCGGCGCTTACCAATTGGCCGGCAGCGAAATATTCATGACCGGCAGCATCGGCATCAGCATCTATCCCAACGATGGAGTGGATGCGGTATCGCTCACGAAAAATGCCGATGCCGCGTTGTTCCATGCCAAGAGCGAGGGACGCAACAACTACCAATATTACACAGGCAGCATGAATGCCAGCGCGCTGAAACGGCTGACGCTGGAAAGCTCGCTGCGCCGCGCCGTGGAGCGGGAAGAATTCGCCTTGCTCTATCAGCCGCAACTCGATCTCATCACCGGACGCATCATCGGGGTGGAAGCGCTGCTGCGCTGGAACCATCCCGAACGCGGCATGGTGAGTCCGGCCGATTTTATCCCCCTGCTGGAAGAGACCGGCCTCATCGTGCCGGTGGGCGAGTGGGTGCTGCGCACCGCCTGCCGGCAAAGCCGTGCGTGGTTGGATGCCGGCATGACGTCGATCAGGATGGCGGTAAACCTGTCCGCCTTGCAATTCCAGCAACCCGATCTGGTCGGCATGGTGGCGGGCATTTTGACCGAAAGCGCCATCGATCCGGCTTGCCAGGATCTGGAGCTGGAACTCACCGAAAGCCTGATCATGCGTGACGTGGAAAAAACCATCGTTACGCTTAACCACTTGCATGAAATGGGGCTTAAGTTGTCCATCGACGACTTCGGCACCGGTTATTCGAGCTTAAGTTATCTCAAGCGCTTTCCGATAAGTACCTTGAAGATCGATCAATCCTTCGTGCGCGACCTGGAATGCAATCCGGATGACGCCGCCATCGTGGCGGCGGTGATATCCCTCGGGCACAGCCTCAAAATGAGCGTGATCGCCGAAGGCGTGGAGACCGAAGCGCAGCTTGATTATCTGCGCCATGCCGGTTGCGACGAAATGCAAGGTTACTTGTTCAGTCGCCCGGTCAGCGCACCGGAGATCGAATCGATGATACGCACGGATCGGCGCTGCGCCGTATTGGAGTCTTAAATGGAACGCACCTTACTCTTGGTGGATGATGAGCAGAATATCGTGTCGGCGTTGACCCGGTTGTTCCGGCGCGACGGCTATCGCATTCTCACCGCCAACGGCGGCAGCGAGGGCTTGGCGCTGCTCGCGCAAAACAAAGTGGGCGTGATTCTCTCCGACCAGCGCATGCCGGAGATGTCCGGCTCGGAATTCCTCAGTCAGGTGAAAGCGCTCTATCCCGACACGGTGCGCATCATGCTTTCCGGCTACACCGATCTCTCGTCGGTGACCGACGCCATCAATCGCGGCGCCATCTACCGATTCCTCACCAAACCCTGGGAAGATGATCTGTTACGGGAAAATGTGCAGCAGGCGTTCGAACACTATGAAATGGCTTATGAAAACGAGCGCTTAAAAAGCGAATTGACCGAGGCCAATGCGCGGCTTGCCGCAACCAACCAGGGGTTAGAGCAGCGTGTAGAAGAAACCTCGCTCGAATCCGCACAGCAGGTCACGGTATTGAATGTGGCGCACGAAGTATTGGATGCGCTGCCGCTCGGCGTACTGGGCGTGGGCGACGAGGGCTTGGTGGCGGTCGCCAACCGGGTCGCAGTTGGCGTGTTGGAAACCCTATCGCCGCTGCCGCTGGTCGGCGCATTCGCCAGCGCGCGTCTGCCACGAGAGATGCTGGATTGTTTGGAGCAGGTGGGGCGCACCGGTCAAGAAGCTCGCGGGGTGATGGAGGCCGGCGCGGGGCAAGGTCAATGGGAAATCATAGGCAGCCGGATTGGCCTCGCATCGGAAGGCCGGGGCTATGTGCTGGTGATGATTCCAGCGGGAGCGCCTGAATGATGAACTCTGTAGGGGCGAGGCATGCCTCGCCCGATGTCAACAGCGGGTCGGGCATGCCCGACCCCTACGCAGGTACGCCGCGTTTCAGTGAAGGTTTTTTGTGATGAGTAAATCAATGGAACTTGACCTCGCCGCAGCCCAAGTCGGCATGGTGTTGGCGCAGGATGTGGCGAATGCGACGGGCCAAACCTTAGCCGCTACCGGCATGGTTTTAACCGAGAGTCTGATTGAGGGGCTGCGCAAGCGCGGAATCGAGCGCTTGACGGTGTATTCACAAGAAGATGCAGCTTCCGATGCGGCAGCCCAGGCCGAGCGCATTGAATATTTATTCCGCAAAGCGGAAGGTGATCCGATACGCGCCGCCCTGCGCCGGGCGTTGGAGCAATACCGGCGCGGAGGGAATCGGCCATGTTAAGCATGGCGCAGGCACTGGAACGGGCGGCGCGCCTGCCATCGATATCGGCCGTGCTGACCCAGGCGCTCGAAGAGATGAATAAGCCGGAGGCTGATATCAGCCGCCTGGCCACCTTGCTCGCGCGTGACCAGGGCGCGGCAGCACGGCTGTTGCGCGTGGCGAACTCGGCGTTTTATGGTTTGTCGGGCCGCGTCTCTTCCTTGAGTCAGGCAGTGACCTTGATCGGGCTGCCCACGACGCGCACCTTGGTGATGGCGGCGGCGGTTATTGATCGCTTTCCCAAGCGTGATGGTGGCACATTCAATTATCTCGGTTTTTGGCAACACTCGCTCGGCGTCGCGGCCGCGTCACGCTACCTGGCGCCACGCGCGCGGGTGAACCCGGAGACAGCATTTCTTGCCGGGATGCTGCACGACATCGGGATTGCCGTTTTGGGGTGTTGCTTGGAGGAAGAATATCGCGCCGTGCTCGAATGCGCGCACGCACAGGATTGCGCAATTACGGAAGCGGAATTGGCTACCCTGGGCTTTACGCATAATGATTTAGGCGCGGCATTGGCCGCGCAGTGGAAGTTCCCGTCGGCGATTCAGGAAGCCATACGCGGCCATCATGATCTCAATACAGAGACGGCCCCGCTGGTGCGCGTGGTGCATGTGGCTAATGTGCTCGCATTGGCGCTCGATATCGGCGACGTTGAAGGCGGTTTTGTACCCCCGATCGATCCGGCCAGTTGGGCGGCTTTGCATTTCACCGAGCCGGAGTTGGTTGGTGTGCTCGAAGCGATTGATATACAGGCGCAAAGCGCCATGGATCTGCTGAGCGAGGTGCACTGATCATGGCATTCGAAAACATGGACAGGTTGTCCTGGATTTGCGATTTGTATCGCATGGGGCAATCGGCCGAGTTGCGCGACAACCCGCGCAAAGTGCAGCAGCAGATCATGATGCACATCGTAAAAGGCATGGAAGCAGTGAGCGGCTCGCTATCCTTGCGCGAGGGCGAGACTGATACGCTGGTCGTGGTGGCGGGGATCAGCATCCCGGAAAACGTGCTCGGATCAAAGCGCAAATTCGGCGAAGGCATTATCGGACGCGTGGCGCAATCGGGTGAGTCGCTGCTGCTCGATGGCGTGGATGCGGGCAAGCGCCATGGCGCCCTGGATAGCGGCGAGCGCAAAGTCACGCCGACCTCGGCCATCTGCTGGCCGCTCAAGCATGACACGCGATTGCTCGGTGTGCTGTGCGTCAACCGCGACGCGGGCCAGCCGGTTTTCATTCCGCAGGATGAGGAATACGGCAAGGTCATGGTCAACCTGGTCACCATCGTGATCGAGAACATGCGCCTGCACACCGAGCAAGATGCGCGCATCAACAATCTGTATGAGCTGAACCGCAAGCTGGAAGATACCCAGGCGCAATTGGTGCAGTCGGAGAAGATGGCGTCCATCGGCCAATTGGCGGCGGGGGTGGCGCATGAGATCAACAACCCGATCGGCTATGTCAATTCCAATCTGGGCGCGCTGGAGAAATACCTGACGGATGTATTTCAATTAGTAGATGCCTATGAACAAGCCGAATCTCACCTTGGCGATCAGACAGTACTGGGTAATATTCAAGCCATCAAACAACGTCTGGACCTGCCCTTCTTACGCGAGGACACGGCGGCGCTGATGAGCGAGAGCAAGGAAGGCATTAGCCGCGTCAAAAAAATCGTACAGGATCTCAAGGATTTTTCCCACGCCGACGCCGGGGACGAATGGCAGGAAGCGAGTATGCAGCATGGCTTGGACAGCACGCTCAACATCGTCTGGAACGAGCTCAAGTACAAATGCGAAGTGAAGAAAGAATACGCCAAGCTTCCGGACATCGAGTGCTTGCCGTCCCAACTGAATCAGGTATTCATGAACATGATGGTCAATGCCGGGCATGCCATCGGGGAAAAGGGCATCCTCACGCTGCGCACCGGGACGGAGGGCGAAATGGTGTGGGTGGAAGTTGCCGATAACGGCAAAGGCATTCCGCCGGAGATCGTGCAGCGGATTTTCGACCCTTTTTTCACCACCAAGCCGGTGGGAACGGGGACCGGCTTGGGGCTTTCACTCTCGCTGGGCATTATCAATAAGCACAATGGCCGCATCGAGGTGGATAGCGAGCTGGGAAAAGGCACTACGTTCCGCGTTTGGCTACCCATCAAGCATTCACCGCCGCAAGACGAGGCCTCGCCAGCGACTTCGGCCTAGGGCGACATGGAAACGAATCAAAACAAATTTCGGCTCAGGGCGCTCACGCTGGGCTTTCTGGCCATGCTGGTGTTGATAGTGCTTGTCGTTGGCTTGGGTATGTTCGGCCTCGAGCGTTTGTCGCTGAGCCTGGACAGGATCGTGTCTGGGCATAGTTTGCATAGCAAGCTGGCCGGCGAGATGCGCCAGGCGACGCGCGATCGCGCAATCCTGCTGGGCAGGATCGCGCTGGAGGAAGATCCCTTTGCGCGCGATGAATTGATGTTGCGTTTTACCGATCTGGGGCGGCGTTTCGGCGCCGCCCGTACGCAATTGCTGGCCATGTCTAGTTTGGTGCAGGAGGAGCGCGCGCTGCTGGAGGAGCAGCGCCAAGGCGTGGCCCAAGTGTTGCCGCTGCAAATGCAACTGCTCGATCTGATGGCCGAAGAGCGCCATGCGGAAGCCGCAAGGCTGCTGCTGCGCGAGGTGATGCCATTGCAGGAGAAGGTGATCGAGACGCTGCGCCGTTTCGTCGAGTTTCAGGAAATGGAAACGGCGGAAATCGTGCAAACGGCGCAGCAAGAGCGCGTCCGTTTCACCCGCTTGCTGGTGGGCGTGGGCGCCCTGGTTTTGCTGCTCGGCTTTGGCATCGCTATTTTCGTGACGCAGCGCGTGAACGACCTGGTCGAGCGACTCGATCACCGCGAGCGGGAGGCGCGCGCGTTGCTGGAAAACATCCCCGATCTGGTGTGGTTCAAGGATTGTCAATCGCGCTTCCAGTGGGCCAATTCAGCGTTCATGCGCCTGACGAAGGTGGCAGGAGATAAGCTTGGTATGCTGCGCGACGAGGATATCTGGTTGGGGGGGCAGGCCAAACAGTGCAAATCCGACGACCAAGAGGCGATAGAAAATGGGCAGATGGTGCGGATAGAGAAGACGTTGTCCACCCAGGGCATAGCGCGCCGTTTCGATACCAGCCGCACGCCGCTATTTGATGAGCAGGGCCGGTGCATGGGCGTGCTGGGCGTGGCGCACGATATCACCGAGCAGCGCCGCCTGACGGATGAGCTCAAAACCGCGCTGCACGAGTTGGAATTTCAGAAATTTGCACTAGACCAGCATGCGATCGTCAGCATCGCCGATGTGTACGGCAATATTACTTACATCAACGACAAATTCTGCACGGTGAGCGGTTATAGCCGGGAGGCGCTGCTCGGGCAGAATCACCGGCTGCTCAAATCCGGTAAGCACCCGGAAGCGTATTACACCGACATGTGGGTCACCATTTCCTCGGGCCGGGTATGGCGCGGCGAAGTGTGCAACCGTAGCCAGAGCGGCCAATTCTATTGGGTTGATTCGACCATCGTGCCTTTCTTGGATGAGGCCGGGCTGCCTTATCAATATGTGTCGATCCGCACTGAAATCACCCAGATCAAGGAAGCGCAAGCATCCTTGCAACGGGGCAAGGAGGAACTGGAGCGGCTGGTGGTGGAGCGCACGGGCGAACTAAGCGAGCAATTGCATTTTTCGACCGAGTTGATGGAGGTATTGCCCACCCCGCTCTACTTCAAGGATAAGCATGGGATTTATCTTGGCGTGAACAAGGCTTGGGAAGAATTTTTCGGAATTCGCCGGGAAGCGATTGTCGGTAAAGTGCTGGATGTCATCTACCCACAGGCGAAAGCGGTGGCGGCCAAGCATGCGGCCATGGACCAGGAATTGTGGCGGCATCCCGGTAGGCAGTCTTATGAAATATCGATTCCGGTAGCAGATGGAAAGTTGCGCGATACGCTGTATAACAAGGCAACCTTCACCAAGGCGGATGGCAGCGTGGCGGGGCTCGTCGGCAGCATCGTCGATTTCACCGAACGCAAGCAAGCGGAAGTGGAATTGAAACTGCGTTACGAAGAAGTACGGGAATTGAACGACAAGCTCAAGGAAGCGCAAAACCAACTGCTGCAATCAGAGAAAATGGCCTCGGTGGGCCAACTGGCGGCGGGTGTGGCGCATGAGATCAATAACCCGATCGGTTATGTGTATTCCAATCTGGGCACGCTGGAAGAATATGTGCAGGATCTCTTCAGTATGGTGGCCTCCTATGAAGAATTGGAACCGGTCATTGCCGATGGCGAGGTGCTGGAGCGGGTGCGCGCGGCAAGGGAAAAAATAGACCTAAAATTTTTGCGCGACGATACACGCGCACTGATGAGTGAGACGCGTGAAGGCATCACGCGGGTGAAGAAGATTGTGCAGGATCTCAAGGATTTTTCCCGCATCGATGCGACGGACGAATGGCATTGGGCCGATTTGCAAAAAGGCATCGACTCCACGCTCAACATTGTATGGAATGAATTGAAATACAAAGTTGAAGTGAAGAAGGAATACGCCGATATTCCCGAAGTGGAGTGCCGTCCATCGCAACTGAACCAAGTATTCATGAACCTCTTGGTCAATGCCGGGCATGCCATTGAAGAAAAGGGCGTGATCACGATCCGCACCGGACAGGAAGGCGAAGCAGTATGGATAGAAATCGCGGATAGCGGCAAGGGCATCGCGCCGGAACACTTAACGCGCATCTTCGACCCATTCTTCACCACCAAGCCGGTGGGTCAGGGCACGGGGCTGGGCCTGTCATTATCGTATGGCATTGTGCAGAAGCACGGCGGGCGCATCGAGGTGAAGAGCGAGCCGGGAAAAGGGACGACTTTCAGCGTATGGCTACCGATCAAACAAAGCGCCTAGAAGATAAACCTGCACACCTCGGGTGCCACGTACTGCGTGCCTTGTTGGGGCGCGAGCGCGAGGAGCGCCGCATCCGCTTGACGGCGATGGCCGTGCTGCTGGTAGCGGTGTTGGGTTCGGGCGCCGTGATCCTGGCGCAAACGGCCAAAAACACCCAGAAGCAATTGGAGCAGGCGCTGAGCGAATCTCTGCGCGACCGCGCGCGTATCGTCAAACTGACCTTGGAGCATGCTTCGGAAGCCGGCGCTTCCAATGCGGCCGATCGTCCGCATCTGAAAACGGTGCTGGGGCGCATCATGGACGGAAAGGCCACGTCGACAGACCATGTGGACCTTTCGCGCATACTCGATAACATGGCCAAGCGCGCCAATATGCGTGCGATTGAACTGCGGGACGGTCGCGGGAACGTGCTCGGCAGCCGCGGCGAGTTTATCGCCAATCCACGTTTTTCCGCACCTGTGCTCCTGCCTTACCCGGCCATGCTGCTGTGGGATCGGAGCTACGCACTGGTGCAATACGTTCCGATTATCGAGGGCGGGCGCAAGCTCGGGGAAGCGCGGGTGCTGTTGGCGCTGGCGGATATCGACGAGCTGTTCGTCAACCAGGAGGGCTTGGGCGAGACCGGCGAGTTCATCATTTGCGCCAAGCGCTCCGCGCGGGATATGAGCTGCTATCCGAGTCGCTGGTCCCACGTCGGCGACAAACTGGAATCCCGTTTCCGCGACGGCAAACCGTTGCCGATGCACCACGCCCTGGAGGGCGAAACCGGCACGATCCAGGCCACGGATTATCGCGGGCGACAGGTGGTAGCGGCTTACGGTGCGGCGCCTTACGTGGGCTTGGGCATGGTGCTCAAGCGCGACCAGGCGGAACTCACGGCCATGTCGCGCCGGGATTTTTTCGGTGCGATGCCCATGTTGTTATTGCTCAGCGCGGGCGGTGTGTGGCTGCTACGCTGGCGACTGGCCCCGCTGGTGCGCAATGTGGTGGAATCGCGTGCGCGACTTAAAGCAGTGATCGATAGTGCGCCTGATGCGATCGTTTCCTTGGATGAACGCGGCTGCATTCGTTCTTTCAATCCAGCGGCTGTCACCCTGTTCGGCTACCAGCCGAACGAGGTGACCGGCTGTCACATTTCCCATTTGGCGGTGGGCGACGAAGCCTGCGGCGCGCTGCCGGAGAATGGCTTAGGCCGTGGCAGACGCAAGGACGGCGGTGCGTTTCTCATGGAGATTTCCATCGCAAAAGCCTTGAGCGAGGCGAGCGCCGGCTATGTCGCGACCTTGCGCGACGTTACGTTACGCGAGCAGGCGGAATCGGAGTTGAAAGTGCGCTATGCAGAAGTGCGGGAACTGAACAAACAGCTCAAGGACACACAGAACCAATTACTGCAATCGGAAAAGATGGCCTCGGTGGGCCAGTTGGCGGCCGGGGTGGCGCATGAGATCAACAACCCGATCGGTTATGTGTATTCCAACCTCGGCACGCTGGAGAATTATGCGCAGGATCTGTTCCGCCTGGTGACGGCTTATGAGGCGGCCGAAGCCGCGATCGCGGACGGCGCCGTTTTGGACCGGCTCCAGGCCGCCAAGGTGGAAGCCGATATCGAATTTTTGCGCGCGGATATGCGCTCGCTGATGGACGAGACGCGCGAAGGCATTTCCCGGGTGAAGCAGATCGTGCAGGACTTGAAGGATTTCTCGCGCATCGATGCAAGCGACGAATGGCATTGGGCGGATTTGCAGGCAGGGCTCGATTCCACCCTCAACATCGTGTGGAACGAATTGAAATACAAGGCTGAAGTACGCAAGGAATATGCCGATATACCCGAAGTGGAGTGCCGTCCTTCGCAGTTGAACCAGGTATTCCTGAATCTGCTGGTGAATGCCGGGCACGCGATCAAGGAGCAGGGTGTGATCACGATCCGCACCGGGCAGGAAGGCGAAGCAGTGTGGATAGAAATCGCGGATAACGGCAAGGGCATCGCGCCAGAACATTTAACACGTATTTTTGACCCATTCTTTACTACCAAGCCGGTGGGTCAGGGCACGGGTCTGGGCTTGTCCTTGTCGTATGGGATCGTGCAGAAGCATGGCGGGTGCATCGAAGTGCAAAGCGTCCAGGGTAAGGGCACAGCGTTTAAGGTTTGGTTGCCAATCAGGCAGAGCGAGCCGTTAGAAGCAGTGGCAGCGCAGGGTTAACCCATTTACAAACGTGATTGATTAAATGATGGCAGATGAAATGCAAACGACCCCAGTGACGGAGGATGCGCCGCCCACGCTGTTGTGCGTGGACGACGAGGCGAATATTTTGTCCGCGTTGAAGCGTTTGTTTCGTCCTCAGGGTTACCACATCCTGTCCGCCACCAGCGGGAAGGAAGGGCTGGCGCTACTGGAAAGCGAGCATGTCGATCTGGTGATCTCCGATATGCGCATGCCGGAAATGAATGGCGCGCAATTTCTGGAACAAGTGAAAAACCGTTGGCCGGATACGGTGCGCCTGCTGCTCACCGGCTATGCGGAAATGACCGCCACGGTGGACGCCATCAACAAGGGCGGCATTTACCGTTATATCTCCAAGCCGTGGGATGACACCGAAATGGTGATGCTGGTGCGCGAGGCGCTGGAGCGGCTCAATCTGGAGCGCGACAAGCGCCGCCTGGAAGCGTTGAACCAAAAGCAAAATGAGGAGTTGAAAGATCTCAACGCCAATCTGGAACAACGGGTGAAGGCACGTACCGAGGAAGTGCAGCAGACCATGCATTTCCTTGAGTTGGCGAACGAGAAAATGAAAAAGAATTTCATGACCTCGGTGCGGCTATTCGCGAGCATGATCGATATGCGCGCCGAGAAAATGGCAGGTCACTCGCGCCGGGTGACGGACATGGCCCGGCGCGTTGGGGCGCAATTCAACCTGAAGACAAACGACTTTAACGAATTGATGTACGCGTCCTTGCTGCACGATATCGGCATGCTGGGACTGTCGGACAAGGTGCTGGAGAAACCGTTTTCGGTTTTAAGCAGCGAAGAGCGCCTGGAATATATCAAGCATCCGATTAAGGGACAAATGGCGCTGATGGAGCTGGAAGATCTGAAAGGGGCGACAGCGATTATTCGCAGTCATCACGAACGATTCGACGGCAAAGGCTATCCGGACGGGCTCTCCGGAATGAACATTCCCCTGGGTGCGCGCATCCTGGCAGTGGTGAACGACTACGACGAGCTGCAAAACGGTTCGCTGACTTCGATCCCGATGAAGGAAGAGGATGCGCGTGCCTATATTCGGGATTCGCGTGGTACACGCTACGACCCGCAAGTGGTCGAAGCCTTCTTTGCTGCGCTGGGTGCAGTCATTGCCGATGAAGGCGGCGTGCTGGTGCAGGCGGCGGGGCTCAAGGCGGGCATGGTGTTGGCGCGGGATGTGACGACCTCGGAAGGCATCATGCTGCTGTCCAAGGGCTATGTGTTGACCGAAGATATCATCGGCCAGATTTACGGCTATGAAAAGACGGATAGCAAGCCACTTCAAGTTTACGTGAAGGCCTAGGAGGACATGATGTATCGCTTGATGCTAGTGGACGATGAAGAAAATATACTGCGTGCTTTGCGCCGGACGTTGATGGTGAATGATGGCAGCGCGTATCAATTCAATGTGGAAATATTTTCCTCTCCTAAAGCCGCTCTCCAACGGGCGGATGAAATCAAATTCGATTTAGTGCTGTCCGATTACCGGATGCCGGAAATGGATGGCGTGCAGTTTTTGCGCCAATTCCGCGATAAACAGCCTGATGCCGCGCGGCTGGTGCTCAGCGGTTATGCCGATCTAGAGGGGATCATTGGCGCCATCAACGAGGCGCAGATTTTTCGATTTATTCCCAAGCCTTGGCACGATGCGGATTTGCGCGTCACGCTGACGCAGGCATTGGCGTATCACGCGCTGCTGACCGAGAACCGGCACTTGGCAGATCGGGTGAGGGAGCAGCAAGGCAAGCTGTCGCGTCAGGAAATGGAACTGCGGCGGCTGGAGCATGAGAATCCCGGTATCACCAAGGTGAATTGGGGACCGAATGGGGAAGTGCTGCTCGATGAAGACGTGACGTAAACCAATAGCGCCAAGCTGGAGAAGAGATGGCCGAACTGGACGAACAAGGCAAGAAGATCACCCTGAAGCTGGTTTACTATGGGCCGGCGCTAAGCGGCAAGACGACCAATTTGATGCGTTTGCACGATCAGATCAACCCAAACCTGAAGGGGGAGATGATGACGCTGGAGACGCAGAACGACCGCACCTTGTTTTTCGATTTGCTGCCGCTGGGTCTACGCGCGCCCTCTGGTTGGCTGATTAAATTCAAACTATTCACTGTGCCGGGACAGGTCGCGCACGATGCGACGCGCAAGGCGGTGTTGTCGCGCGCGGATGGCGTGGTGTTCGTGGCCGACTCGCAGCGCTCGCAAGGCGAGAATAACGCGCAATCGTTTCAGAACCTCGAAGACAACGCGCGCCGCGTCGGGCTGGATTTCGACGCGTTGCCCTTGGTGGTGCAATTCAATAAGCGCGATTTGCCGGCCATCGTGACTGAGGCCGAAGTGCGCGAGCGCTGGGGCGCGATGCCGTGGCCGCTGGTGTTCGCTTCGGCGTTGAGCGGCAATGGCGTGCTCGAAACATTCCGTCTGTTGCTGCAACAACTCTATCCGGTGGCGGACCGCCTATGTGATTTGACCGATCGGCATGGTCTGGATCAGTCTGCCTTCATGCAATTGCTGGCGGAGGCGTCTTAAACCGTGAAGCACAGCGAAGCAAGCTTTGATCGCGAATACGCGCTGGCGGAGCTGCTGAGCGGGGTCAACCTGGCTGCCCTGGCCGAGCAGCTCAAGCGCATCGTGGGGGGCGCGGTACGCTTGGAGACGATGCAGGGCGCAACGCTCTTGGCAACGCACCCCGGTTTGGTTTGTGCGACGCGGATTGAGGTGCGCCATGAACTCGAACCGATGGGTTATCTTGATGCCGATACTCCGGACCGGCAGCGCGTGGAAGCCGCCGCCAGGCTGCTGGAAATGCTGCTCAAGGCCAACGCGCGTTACCACATGGCTGCGCAATTGCATCTCGATGTGGTGCATGACGATTACGCTACGCTGCAACGCAAGCATGCCGAATTGGCGGCGTCGGAAGCACGCTATAAGGCGTTGGCAGAAAACCTGGAGCAGCGGGTGGCGGAGCAGGTCAAGACCATCGAATCGGCCCAACGTCAGTTATTTCAGGCGGAAAAAATGGCGTCAGTGGGCCAGTTGGCGGCGGGGATGGCGCATGAAATCAATAATCCGGTGGGTTTTGTCCGCAGTAATTTATCCACGGCGCAAAGCTATATCGGAATACTCGATCGGCTCGCGCAGTTGGCTAAGGCCAGCGGCAACGCCGAGGTAGCCGCTTTTTGGCGCAAGGAGAACCTGAGTTTTATTCTGGAGGATTTCGCTACCCTATTAGAAGAAAGTATCGCCGGGTCAGACCGGGTGGCGCGCATCGTGGCGGATCTCAAGGATTTCTCCACGGTCGATCAAGCCGAGGAACAAATAGCGGATATCAACACCTGCATTCGTGCTGTGTGCAATGTGGCGTCGGCGCAAGTCTCGAAGCAGGCGGAGCTGGTGCTGGCGTTGGCGGATTTGCCACCTACGCGCTGCCGCCCGGGGCATCTTAACCAAGTATTCCTCAATCTGTTATTGAATGCCGCGCAGGCGATGGATCGGCCTGGGCAGATACGCATCGCTACCAGCGTTGAGCGTGAATCAATCGGTATCGAGATTAGCGATACTGGGCGCGGCATGGCACCCGAGGTGCAGAAGCGCATTTTCGACCCTTTCTTTACCACGCGCGAGGTAGGCCAGGGCACTGGCCTGGGGCTCACCGTTGCGCGGGATATCATCGCGGCTCATGGTGGAATGCTTTCGGTAGAGAGTAAGCTTGGGCAAGGCACGACTTTCACCATCAAACTGCCGATAACAGCTTGATAAGCTGAGCTAAAGAATAAGCGGGATTACGCCGTTAATTCAGTTTGAGATAAACCAGCGTCCTGGTAGGTAATGACGCCTTTTCATACGGACCTCACTGCGTCGCATACCATATGTCACGATACGCTTCACTTTTCACCGGCGCTGTGCCGGAAATCAATCCTGGCGATACCCAGGCGCGCCCCGCTGCCTATCGCATGCTGCTGGTGGATGACGAGCCCAATGTCCTCAACGCGTTGAAGCGCGTATTCCGCCAGGAAAACTACGAAATCCACACCGCAAGCAACGGCCAGGAGGCAGTCGATCTGCTCCAGCGCGGCCAATATCACGTCATGATTTCGGATTACATGATGCCGGTGATGAACGGCGCCGAGCTGCTGCGCCAGGCCAAAGCGATCCAGCCGGATTTGATTCGCATCATGCTCACCGGCCACGCCGATACCGGCGCGGTGATGGCGGCGATCAACGAGGGTGCGGTTTACAAATTCATTCTCAAGCCCTGGAATGACGATGATTTGCGGGTCACCGTGGCCTTGGCGCTCGAGCAATACGATTTGAAGCAGAAAAACAAGGTGCTGCAGCAGGACAACAGCAAGAAATCGAAGGAGCTCGATGCTTTGTCGCGGCTGACGATTAATAATCGCAGTCAGTTGGCCATCATGCTCAATAAAAAAGGACTGCTCAACAGCCAGCAAGTTCAGGAATTGTATCGGCTGCAACAGACGAACAAAGTGCCGGTGCTGCGGCTGATCCTGGACCGCGATTGGGTATCCGAAAGCAAGCTGCGTGAGGTGCTGCGTAAAGATTTGCTGGTGGAAGAAGTGGCGCTCGCCGAATTCCAGGCGGATCAGGCAGCGTGCGAGTTGATTCCGCGCAGCCTATGCGAGAAGCAGTGGGTGGTGCCGCTCAAATTGGAAGGCCGGCGACTGCTGTTGGCGGTGGCCGATCCAATGGATGTCGGGCTGCTGGAAGATCTGCGTTTCATCTCCGGACTCGACGTGCGCACGGCGATGGCCGATGTAGCGGCGATCAAGGCCAAGATCGTCGAGCTTTATGGGGAAGATACGTCGGTCGATTTTAAAGACTTGGAATCGATCGTTGGCGGCGCCGATCCGTACGAGGGCATCGAAGTCATCATCGAAGATGACGACAACGAATCGCTGGAGCAGCTCTTGCAGGGCACCGACGAGCCGCCCGCGATCCGTCTGGTCAATGCGGTGATACTGGAGGCGATCCGTCTGGGCGCGAGCGATATCCATGTGCAACCGCGCACCAAGAGCGTGGTGGTGCGGTATCGCATCGATGGTGTGCTGTCCGACAAAATTCATATTCCACATCACCTTTATCAATCGTTTGTTTCGCGCTTGAAGGTGATGGCCGAGCTCGACATCTCCGAGCGGCGCCGGCCGCAGGATGGCCGCATTTCCGTCAAAACGCCGCTGCGCATCGTGGACTTGCGCATCTCGACCTTGCC
>JBBTCZ010000012.1:0-21701 GCA_038042985.1 Pseudomonadota bacterium | reverse complement strand
AAAATTAAACGCGCATAACTACGGAAAACTGGTCAATATTCAACTAGCGGCAACACGAGATCGTTAAAACAAGGCCTCATCGTCCTCATCGATAGACTAGACGAAGGTTATGAGCCCGACACTATTGGCGTCGGAATCGTTGACGGAATCATTTACGGAACCGACGAAGTAAGAAGTGCACTTGGTGATGCTGTACAAGCCATTGTGTTTTTAAGAGATAACATTTTCAGAGCAGTCCAGCTGGAAGACCTAGATTTCTCTCGCAACCTTGAGGGGCAAGCATTGCGGCTCCACTGGGACCCAGAAGAACTTTTCTATATGGTCTGCAAACGCATTCGCGCAGCATACCCGATGGAGCGTGAAAGTGACGTCAAGGTTTGGAATGCTATAACAGCTGCTGAGCTGCACGGGCGGGAAGGCTTTAAGAAATGCCTGCGACTTACCCTATACAGACCACGTGATGTGATTGCTCTCTTGAATTCTGCAATTGAGCATGCCCATCGGCAAAACAGAGAGATTCTAATCGAAGCTGATTTCCAAGAATCCTCCAAACAAATATCTACCATCCGGTTCGAGGATCTTGGAAAGGAGTATGCCTCTGTCTTCCCCGGCATTGCTCAACTGACGACGGCGTTTTCTAATGGCCCGGCTCAATTCCTCGTCTCTGATGCGGCGAATATTGTTAAAGGTATTCTGGAAGATCCTTCAATTGAAGCCAAAATCCTCCAGCATCTAAAAATCATTGGCTCCGAGGAGGAAATTGTCAAAGCATTGTACGGGGTTGGGTTTTGGGGAATTTTTGATCGGCAAAACAGTACCTGGGTATTTTCGCATGATGGGAAACAACCAGATAAAAGCATTAATACAGGCGATTCCCTAATGATTCATCCTTGCTATTGGAGCGCCCTAAATCTACAGAAGGACGATCTAGAGATAGGGGTAGCAGAGCAAATTTTCGACGAGTACGAAATTACAATTTACTCACAGAGTGCAGAGCAACGTGCTACCAGGTTAGGCCAAATCATTTCTGAACTAGCTACTATTCCTACTGGGCTCGATGGGGCCTCAGCCTTCGAGGAATGGTGCAAGAGGGCGATTGAAATCGCATTTGCGAGGGAACTTACGAACATTCAGCTTCATCCAAATAGTGATGCCGTGCAGCGTAGAGATATTGTTGCAACGAACCAAGGGATGCGGGGTTTCTGGAAACGCATACGCGATGATTACCAGACTCGCCAAATAATTTTCGAAGTGAAGAATTTTGAAGAGATTGGCATCGCTGAATACCGGCAAATGAATGGCTACCTGACTCGAGAATATGGAAATCTAGGATTCATCATTTGCAGAGACAAACAGCCGGGCCTAGTAAAGGGCAGGGAATTAGAGGCATTTCGGGAGTTCTATCTGCAGGGAAAAGTAATCGTTAAAGTTACAGCTTCAACACTGACGAGCATTCTGTCTAAACTACGAAGTCCTGCCAAGATCGATGCCGGCGATATCGCATTAGATAATCAACTCGATACACACATACGCCTGTATTCCAGCGGGCAAAGCGATCAGCGCACCTCCAAACCAAAGAAGAGAAAAGGAAAGACCTGAGGATTGCGATAGGCACATCTAAAGTGTCACATCTTGCTTTGTGATATTCCACCAAAAGCAGGCGCGAACTAAAGGGGCTGGCTTCGCGTTGTTTTTTCTTTTGATCGCAAGCATGTCACTAAATCTATCTCCGCAAAGTTGCAGCCTTGCCCAGGGTGCCAATTTCGGACATAATTGTCATCTTAAACAACGATTTCCGACTATTCTTTTCGGACCAATTCGTTTGCAAAGGTGGTGCGGCGTCAAACCCGCCGCGTGCTTAACCCCCGACCAAATAGGATGGTTTATGTCTGATTTACCCACTTCCTCGGTGCTGCGTCCGACTGCGACGCAGCTCCCTATCGAGTGGCACTTCGATCCCCAGATTTACGATCTCGAAAAGCGGCTGCTATTCGATCAGGGCCCTGGCTATCTCGGCCATGAATTGATGGTGCCCAGGGTCGGCGATTATCACGTGCTCGACTGGCAGGACGAAGGCCGCGCGCTAGTGCGCAGCGAGCACGGCATTGCGCTGCTCTCCAATGTCTGCCGTCATCGCCAAGCCTTGATGCTCAAAGGCCGCGGCAACGCCAAAAACATCGTGTGCCCATTACACCGCTGGACTTATGACATGAGCGGCAAGCTAATGGGCGCGCCGCATTTCCCCGGCAACCCCTGCCTCAATCTGGGCAAGACCGAGCTGCAAAATTGGAACGGCCTGCTGTTTACCGGTCCGCGTAATATCGCGCGCGATTTGAAAAATCTGGGCGTGATAAAAGATTTGGATTTCTCCGGCTATATGCTGGATTCGGTCAAGATCGATCATCATCCTTTTAGCTGGAAAACATTTATCGAGGTTTATCTCGAGGACTATCATGTCGCACCCTTCCATCCCGGCTTGAGCCACTTCGTCAATTGCGACGAGCTGAAGTGGGAATACGGCGACTGGTACAGCGTGCAGACCGTGGGCGTGCACAAAGCGCTATCCAAGCCCGGCTCGCCGATCTATCAAAAATGGCACGAGCAATTGCTGAAATACCAGGCCGGCCAAGCCCCATCGCACGGCGCGATTTGGCTCACTTACTACCCGAATATTATGGTCGAGTGGTATCCGCATGTGTTGGTGGTGAGCACGGTGTGGCCGACCTCGGTTGAATCCTGCGTCAACGTGGTCGAGTTTTATTACCCGGAAGATATCGCGCTGTTCGAGCGCGAATTCGTCGAGGCGGAGCAAGCGGCTTATCGCGAAACCGCGATCGAAGACGACGAAATCTGCCAACGCATGCAAGACGGGCGCAAAGCCTTGTGGCTGCGCGGCGACAACGAAGCGGGGCCGTATCAATCGCCGATGGAAGATGGTTTAGTGCACTTCCATGAATTCTTGCGTCGGCAAATCACGCCGCATTTAAATAAATAAATCCTGGGCACTATTTCATGAAATCCGGTTGGATGGTTGTTGCCGGATTCTTATTCGGCCTCATGGGTGTGTTCGTCAAATTCGGCGCGCAACATTTTTCCAGCGCCGAATTGGTGTTTTACCGTTCCCTGATCGGTTTGGTTGTGATCTTCGGCATCGTGCGCGTGCAAGGGCTTTCGCTCGCCACGCCGCATGTCGCCAGCCATATTTGGCGCGGCCTGTCGGGCTTCTTCGCCTTGATGTTGTTCTTTTATGCGATCAGCGCCCTGCCGCTCGCGACTGCGATCACGCTCAACTACACCTCGCCACTGTTCTTGGCCTTGCTGCTTACGCTCTGGCTGAAGGAAAAACCCCACTGGCGTCTGATCGGCGCCATTCTGCTGGGCTTTGTGGGGGTCGTGCTGCTGCTGCGCCCGAACCTGCATACCGAACAAATCATCGGTGGCATGATGGGACTAGCTTCGGGGTTTTTAGCCGGCATTGCCTATCTGAACGTGAAGCAACTCGGTGCCTTGGGCGAACCGGAATGGCGCGTGGTGTTTTACTTCACGTTGATCTGCACGATCGGCGCTGGGGCGTGGATGTTGATTCATCAATTCCACGCTTTGAGTTGGCAGACCTTGCCCATCCTCTTGGGCTTAGGCACCACCGCCACCTTGGCCCAACTCGCCATGACCCGCGCCTATCGCGTGGGTAAAACGCTGGTGGTCGGCAGCCTCGCCTACACCACGGTGATTTTCGCCAGCCTATTTGGGATTCTGTTTTGGGATGAGTGGCTCTCACCCCTCTCTTGGCTGGGTATCGGATTGATTGTCACCAGCGGGGTGCTGAGCGCTTTCTGGCGCCCCAACAAATAGTGGCCCATTTCATCATGCTGTACCGTGGGTGCGCTCTGCTCTATAGTTAAAAAACTCAACCGGGAAACAACACTCATGATCACCATCGATGTCAAAAATAATCTGGTCAGTATCGCCGTATTGGGCGAATTCACCCTGGCCGACTTCAAACAATTCGAAGACAGCGTCTTGCACGGCATCAAGCTCGAAGGCCGCGTCGACTTACTCATCGATTTGCGCGACATGCTCAACTACACCGTGGATGTGATGTGGGAAGAAATCAAATTCACCCGCGCCCACGAGCGCCAATTTGGCAAAGTGGCGGTGGTAACCGAAGACCAGTGGATCACCTGGACTGCGTGGCTGCAACGCTTTTTCGTGGATGCCGATATCGAGGTGTTTACCGATTACGATGCGGCGACCAACTGGATTAAAGCTGCGTAATTTCCCCTGACTCAGCATTAACAAGGTTTAAGTAGCATCGCCGCGCTTTAGCCTCTAGCCTAATGGTGTGTATTACGCCTGAGGCAAAGCGCCATGAATCGACTGATGCTGCTACCCCCTCCTCGCCTGGGTTTCACCCTATTGCTGTGCCTCGGATTGGCGCTGCTCGGAATGCAATGGGCGCGGCAACTTCCCTCCGCCTCGCCGCCGGAAAGTGAAACTGCCGCCGCACAAATAAATCTATTACGCATGACGCGTGAACTCGCCTCACATCAGCAACAATCATTGGCGCAAATCGACGGGCGCTTGCGTATCTTGGGTGGCCTGTCCTTGGCCGCCGCTTCTGACGCCGGCGCCTGCGGGCGCTTGCTGGCTCGCCAACTGGATAGCCTGCCTGGCGTGGACAATCTCGTCGTGTTGGATAGCCAAGGGAAAATTCGCTGTACTGCACTGCCCCTAAATGAAATTCTTCCACAAGACTTTCTCAGCACCTTTGTTGGGCAGCGTTCACTACTTCCGATAATGCACTCGAACAACATATTGTTTGCCTCTCCGCTGTTAAGCCCAACAGG
Source organism: Pseudomonadota bacterium (assembly GCA_038042985.1). Classification (GTDB taxonomy): domain Bacteria; phylum Pseudomonadota; class Gammaproteobacteria; order Burkholderiales; family Thiobacteraceae; genus RBG-16-58-11. Next base: position 16,854 of record JBBTCZ010000012.1, on the reverse strand, counting down.
GCGTATGGATGGCCGCTTACTCGCCATCGCCCCTCTGGCCGGTTGGTTGCGAACAAGCCTGTCGTCTATTCCTGCTGCCGTAACGCTCACGCTCTTGGATCATGAAGGGCAAGTGCTCGTTACGGAGGAAAGCGCACCCGCCAAAATGCGCAGCACGCCTACACGGCTCGAAGCGGGTATTACGACAGGGATCGACCGATTTGGCATGGAATATTGGCAAGCTGCAGTGCCGCTCAGCGGTGCAGCGCGTGGCCTGACGCTAATGGCGCGCCAAGCCGCACCCAACGCTATTTTAGAAACGACTTCCGCCCTACTTGGCTTGCTCGGGATAACGTTGTTTGTGCTGGCCTCTATCGCCATGTTCAGACTCGCTGGCTCACGGCTCAGCCCGTGGTGGCAAGACGTCAAAAATAATTATGGCGCCATGCCTGCACGCTTCCTGCAAGGCCTGCGCAGCAAAGTAGCGCAGGCGCGTGGGGGAAATACCGTGATGCTGTTACGCCGTACGAACGCGGATCTGAAGCGCTCGCTCGCGGCACAAGAGTCGCGCAACACCCAACTGCAACGGCTTGATCAACTCAATCAGATGCTGCTCAGCAGCACCAGCCTGCGTGAAGCGGCGAACGCGGTTGCGCAATGCGCGCGCGAGTTGCTCCCGCACAGCGGCGGGGCGCTGCTGCTGCGCACCCGGCCCGGCGTGGTGGAAACGGCCGTGATCTGGGGCACTTGTGCACAGCACGAATTCACCCGCCCGGAGGATTGCTGGGCGCAGCGCTTGGGTCATACCTACGTTGTATCGCACCCGCTGGAATCGGCCTGCTGCGCACATTTGAAAACGTCCGCGCCTGGGCCCTATGTTTGCGTGCCGCTCATCGCTCAAGGTGAGTTGTTGGGCACGCTGCATCTCCAAGCGCAGACGACCAGCGCTGAAGCGCCCTCGTCCTGGCTGGCCGAATCGCTGGCCCAACGCACCGCGGGCGCCATCAGCCGCATCCAGCGCGAGGCCCTGCTGCGCGCCCAAGCCACACGCGACCCACTGACCGGTTTGCACAACCGGCGCTTTCTGGAAGAAACCTTGGCCCTGGAGGAAATACGCGCCAAGCGGTACGGCGCGCACATCGGCCTTATGGTGCTGGATGTGGATCTTTTCAAACGCTTTAACGATACCTTCGGTCATGATGCCGGCGACGCACTGCTGCGCGCGCTGGGCCGCACGATTCGCAGCCAGGTGCGCAAGGGTGATATCCCATGCCGCTTCGGTGGAGAGGAATTCGTGATTGTCTTGCCTGGAGCTGATCTCGATATCACCGTCGCACGCGCGGAAGCGCTCCGACTAGCGGTGCGCGGACTGAATGTAACGCATGGCGGGCAAGCGCTCGGCCCAGTCACCGTCTCGATAGGCGTGGCCTGCTATCCCCGCCATGGCCCCAACTGCCAAGCAGTGCTCAAGGTCGCCGACCAGGCCCTGTACGCCGGCAAGCACGCTGGGCGCGATCGCGTCATGCGCCCCGCGCCCATGCTGGTTACGTCTAACTGAAGCTTAGCTGAACCAATTATGGCATCCAGGCTTGTTGCATCGGCCGCCACGCACGGTACTCGGATAGCCGCAATTTGTAACGGCTAACGTTGCCCTCGTGAAGATTCCTGAGGTCGTCCAAAACCAACTCGATGACGCGCTCTAAATCTTCTTGCGGTACCAGTGTCGCCGCCACGGTGCGCACGGCTGCCTCGCTCGAAGCTTGCTGGTCGCGCACGATCTCGGCCACCACGGCGATTAGCGCCTCGCGGTGGCGTAGGCGCACTTGATCGGGCTCAGAAATGGTCTCGCGGATGGCCATATAACGTTGGCAAGAGCGCTCGTAGGCCCACACGAAGACGTCACGCAGGAGGTCCGTCTGTTTCAGTTCATACACACCGAGGGTGCCTTCGACATAAGCCCGTTCAGGAACGTCGATGAAGGAAAGCGGGCAGAGATTGCGCCGGATGAGTGGGATGTTGGCGCCCAGCCGAGATACGCGCTTGTTCACGTCCACGAACGGTTGCAGATAGGGGATGTGAACCATGATGAAAAAAGCCTGCTCGAATGGGTCTTCGATGGCATCGGCGTTGGACAGGATCATGTGGAAATAGTTGTCGATCTGTTGCGGGATGCCCAATGGGTGAAACACCGTACCGCTAACCTCGACGATGCGACGACGCAAGCGCCCGCCCTCTGTCGGATCGGCGAGCAGGTTATCCGACAACAGCGCATGCAAGTTGAAGAAGGTGAAGGCGTTGAAGCCGATGTCCTCGGCCTGTTCTACCAACAGCTCGATAGCGGCCTTGTGATTCAGGATCATCTGCGCTTCGCGCCGGTCCTTGCCTTCGGCGACTTGGCCGAGTTCGATCAGATTCTGCGTGTCGAGGCGGGTATAGGTGTTGCCTTCGAGCCGGCTCGACGCCCACGACAGGTCGATCAGCAAACGCGCCAGGATGTCGCGCGCGTAGGTGCCCGCCGGCCGCTCGCCATCGGGGGAGCGGCCGATATGGTGCAGATGCTCGCGAATTTCCGGCGCGAGGTAGAAGGTTTCGTTTGGGCGATACGCTTCCAAAAACGATCGGTCGTAGCCCACCGGCTTGCGCAACTGGATCGGCTGGCGAACGTAAGCTCTGATTTCCGCGCCTTCAGGCGAAGTGGGGACATAAACCTCGGCAGTCGCCAATATCGCATCCGCTTCATCGGATTCGGTTGCGCCCATCATGCCGATGATAGGAACTAGTCGATACTTGAACGCACGCCCCTCGCCTTCACTGGCGACTCTCTTTTGCTCGATCAGGGAGGACAGACGACGCTGCAAGGTGCGGCGGCTAACAATGTCGGCCAAGGCGGCATGCAAGTCGTCTATACCGATCCCAGCCCGATGCCGGGCAATTTCGGTTGCAATCATGAGATTTAAATCTTCGGGGAGCTTTTTTGGCATGAATCACCCTCTTTTGGCGCGAATTTTACTATACGCGCCAAAACAATAAGCTTATTGGCGCGTATTGTCAAAATACGCGCCATTATATTTGGCGTGATAAGTGTTTTGCGCCAGATAAAATGGCGCGCAAGAAGGAGGTGAAAGCTGACCGATAAGCCGGGTTCTGTCGTGGACAGTCATCTATCTAGGCGCCGCGTTGCCACGGCGCTCGAGCAACCTACCCGGAAACAACGCGAGCAGCGCCAATGTTTCCCTATTTGGTCTTGCTCCGGGTGGGGTTTAGCCTGCCACTGAATGTTGCCACCAGTGCGGTGGGCTCTTACCCCACCATTTCAACCTTACCTGTGCGCCAATCAGCGTGGCTTGCGCTGCGCTTCTTGATGCCATCGGCGGTATATTTTCTGTGCCACTTTCCATCGCCTCACGGCGTCCGGCTGTTAGCCGGCACCCTGCTCTGTGGAGCCCGGACTTTCCTCTCGCCACCGCCAAAATTCGGATAACCCGAACCCCAGCCGCGCAGCGAGCGACTGCCTAGTCAACTTTCAATTCTTAGTATATCAATTAGTTAATGCGTTCCCCGGATCTTTACAAAATCCGACTAATTTACTATACAAAAAAGGTGGGAGCGTTTCGGTTAATGCAGCCGCAGACTGCTTTCAGGGCTTAGTGGGTTTTCTAATGCATTTGAAGGAGGCGACAAATGAGACGCAGAATGTATTTCGTACTACCCGATACCGCGAGCGCGAAACAAATCGTGAATGATTTGTTGCTGGCCCGCATTGAAGATCGCCACATGCACTTCCTCGCCAAGGACGGGGTATCGCTCGACGGCTTGCACGAGGCTTCCATTTTGCAGAAATCAGATATCGTTCACGGCGCAGAATCCGGCATTGTGATCGGTGGGGTGGCGGGGATCGTAGCGGGCGTAGCAGTCATGATGTTCCCTCCGACGGGCGCTTCCATGCAGCTGATTACCGTGCTCATCACCGCCGTGCTCGGCTCCGTCTTCGGCGCCTGGGTGTCGAGCATGATCGCGAGCTCGGTGCCCAATTCACGCTTACGTGAATTCGAGCATGAGATCGAAGACGGCAAGATTCTGCTCATGGTGGATGTGCCGGCTGCACGCGTGGCCGAGATTCGCGAACTATTCGGCAGGCGGCATCCGGAAGCAAGTGGGCGAGGGCAGGAACCGACGATTCCGGCTTTTCCCTAATCGCCTACAGATCAGTTTTACCTAAGGAATGAACAGCCCAGCAACTTGGGCTGTTCTTTTTTGCTTTGATTATTGTGGCGCGGCGAGACGCCAATGGATGCGTTCGCCGGCACGTAGCGGAATCAGTTTCTCGGAGCCGAAAGCGAGTTCAGTCGGCACCTCCCAGGCTTCTTTTACCAAGGTAATGGTATCCGTATTGCGCGGCAAGCCGTAGAAATCCGCCCCATAAAAACTGGCGAATGCTTCGAGCTTGTTCAAAGCATTCGCCGATTCGAACGCCTCCGCATACAACTCAATTGCCGCATGCGCGGTGTAAATACCAGCGCAGCCGCAAGCAGATTCTTTTGCGTGCTGCGAGTGCGGCGCGCTGTCGGTGCCCAGAAAGAATTTGGGGTTGCCGCTGGTCGCGGCGGCGAGCAAGACCCAGCGATGCTCTTCGCGCTTCAACACCGGCAGGCAATACAGATGCGGGCGCATGCCACCAGCGAACATGGCGTTGCGGTTATACAGTAGATGATGCGCGGTAATGGTGGCGGCAATATTGTCCGGCGCGGCTTTAACGAAATCTACCGCTTGGCGCGTGGTGATGTGTTCCAGCACGATTTTTAGGCGCGGAAAGCGCGCCGCCAGCGGTTCCAGCACATTGTCGATGAACACTTGCTCACGGTCGAACACATCGACCTTGGGGTTGGTCACTTCACCGTGAATCAAGAGCGGCAAGCCGATTTCTTCCATCGTGGCCAAGGCGTCATAACATTTGGCAATGGCAGTCACGCCCGAATCAGAATTCGTTGTTGCGCCCGCCGGGTAATATTTCACACCATGAATCAGCCCGCTCATCTGTGCCGCGCGCATCTCGTCCGGTGAAGTGTTATCGGTGAGATAGAGCGTCATCAAGGGTTCGAAGCGCATGACGGGCGGCGTTGCGGCCACAATGCGCGCCCGATATTCGCGCGCCAACTCGGTAGTGGTGATGGGCGGCTTGAGATTCGGCATGATAATGGCGCGCGCGAAACGACGCGCAGTATCGGGTAGCACCGCCGCCATCAGCGCATGATCACGCACATGCAAGTGCCAGTCGTCGGGACGGGTGAAAGTAATGGTTTGCATAAGGTTTCGAAGTATAGCGGAAGCGCTTTTGGCGCGCCTTGATCCCGCTAAAATGCTTGACTATTAGCCGCGCGGCGCTATATTAGCAATTCAAGATATAGTTATCCTTAATCAAGGGAACGCAATGCGGCGAATAATCATTTTCTTTGGACTATTGTTGGGCTGTCTGCCCGCCTTCGCAGCACCGGATGGCGCAAAACTCTACTCGCGCAATTGCGCCGGCTGTCATGGCGAAAAGGGCGACGGCGGTATCGGGATTCCCCTTTCCCTACCCTCTTTCCACGCTCAAGTGGATGACGACTACCTCAAACAAACCTTGTTGCGTGGCCGGCCGGGGCGAGTGATGCCCTCGTTCAGTTATTTGAGCGACGCGGAGGTGGACGCGATCGTGCGCCACATGCGCACTTGGTATAAAGGCAAAGTACCGGTTTTTCCCTTCACCCCGATCAAGGGCAATGCGAAACGCGGTGAGCAACTATTCGAGAAACACTGTGCGGGCTGCCATGGCCCCACGGGGCAAGGCGGTCACGGCACCGGTGTCACCTTTTCGCGCCCGCGCGATTTTCCCATCATGGCACCCGCGCTGCACAATCCGGGCTATTTGTCCTCGGCCAAGGATGCAATGATCAAAGCCACCTTGGTGAAGGGGCGCGAAGGCACGCCCATGGTGGCGGCCAGCAAGCGCGGGTTGAAAGATAAAGACATCAACGACATCGTGGCGCATTTGCGCAGCTTCGAGAAAAAACCGCTGCCAAGCTCGGCCAAATTAATTGAAACCAGCGAGGCCGTCATCGCCATAGAATCGCCCTACGATCTAAAAACCACGATCGAGAACGTCAAAAAAGCGGTAAGTTCGAATAACTTCGTATTTATCCGCGAGCAGCCCCTCAACGCCGGTTTAGTCGCGGAGGGCAGCGAGGATCCGAAACAGCACATCGTTTATTTCTGCAACTTCAGCTTGCTGAATCAAGCCCTGGCGACCGACCCGCGCGTGGGATTGTTCCTGCCCTGCCGCATCACGGTGGTGGAGCAAGGCGGCAAAGTCACCATGATGGCCGCCAACCCCAAGCGCCTGTCACGCATTTTCAATAACTCGGAGCTGAATGAGATGTGCGATCAGGTGACCAAAATGTATATCGCGGTGATGGAGGAGGCAGCGTTATGAAACTCGTGCACGGATTCGCGCTTGCACTCGCACTATGGTTCAACAGCGCCAGCGCCGACGAACTGCTCATGATCCGCTCCAGCCAGAATTTCGAAGACGCCATGACCACGCTCCAAGCCACGATCGCCGAGCACGGCTACAAGGTCACGCGGGTACAGCGGGTGGATGTGGGGCTGGAAGCCAAGGGCTACAAGACCGATCGCTATCGCATCGTGTTCTATGGCAAGCCGGGGGAAATCGAAGCGCTGGCGGCGAAATACCCCAAGCTCATCCCCTACCTGCCGCTATCGGTGGCGATCTTCGCCGAGGAAGGCAACACCCTCCTCACCACCGCCCGCCCCGCGCTGCTCAAGCAGTTCTACCCCGAGCCAGAATTGAAACCGATTTTCGATCGTTGGGAAAAAGATTTGGTGGAGATCATGGATGGCGTGCGCGAGGCGAAATAGGCAGCCGCTGACCCAAAGCGGCCCACATGGCCAGATACTCCACAAAGGGAAGTCAAAGAAATGTTGCAATTCAAGACCTGATCCTGCCCATATTCACCCAAGCGCCGAAGTAATTTTGTTACGGCCAGTGTTTTTGGATTGGTAAAGGAAGTTGTCCGCCTCCGAGATCACATTTTCCAAATTTGCATGTTTGTTCTTGTGTGCCACACCAAAGCTGGCGGTAAAAGTGATTTCCTTGCTTCCCGATGGTAGGCGAATTTCCGAGATGGCGTTTTGCAGGCGCTCTGCCAGAGCGACTGCGGATTCAAGGTTTGTTTCAGGAAGCAGTATTAGAAATTCTTCACCACCCCATCGCGCCACGATGTCCCCCTCCCTCACCACTTTTGCCAACACTTTTGTGATCGCAACGAGCGCTGCATCGCCCATGGCATGACCGAAGCGGTCATTGATGGATTTGAAATGGTCGACATCCAACATGATCAATGACACATCCCGCGCATTGCGCTGTGCAGTACTCCATATCGGTTGGGCCATTTCGAGGAATGACCGGCGGTTATAGAGGTCGGTGAGCGGATCCCGGGTGGCGCGTTGTTCCGCGAATATGCGCTCCTGCTGGATCAGACGAACCTGAGCGGCCAAGGCGAGCGCGAGCAAAGTCGCATCGATCAGCATGCCGATTTCTATCGCCCGGTATTTCCAATCGCTAAAGGGGATAAGCCCCCACACAGACAATGTGGTCACAGCGGCGCCGATCATGGAAGCAATGGAAGCAATCAAGAAATAGCGGGAGAACTGATGCCCTGCAAAGAACGACATCAGCCCCAGCACAAGCATCATGAAAGAAAAAAAGGTCATAAAAATAAAGGCGACCAGCAGGGCATATAGCTGGCTGCCGCCAAAGACCGCCATGATCGCCACGAGCGCCATGGAAAGAACGGATATTCCGGTGACGGCTGTATGGGTGCGCGGGAAATTCAGCCGTGTATTCAAAAAATATTTAGCAAATGCCAAACCGCTTACACCGCACAGCACCATCAAGCTCGGAATAATCCAGCGCTGGAAAGCCACCTGCTCAGGCCAAAGCCATGCAAACCCATGCCCCGTGTAAGCGAAATTCAACATAACAAACATCGCGACAAATGCGGCGTAATACAAGTTTCGCTTATCGCGCAAGCTCAGATAAAGCAGCATGTTGTAGGCCAGCAACGCGATCAGATAGCCATAAACAAACCCGTAGCTATAGCTTTGGGCTTGCTCCCGCTGAATGCCGTCTTCCTTGGTAAGCAGAAATAAAGGGAGAACAATCGGGTCGTCGGTTTGAACCCGTATGAAAATGTCCGTGGCGCCAAGCTCAAAATCATGGTCAACGGCAAAAAATCGCCCTGGGATCGGACGCTCCTTGAACCGCTTGCTATCGCCCAGGCCAACGCTAGACTCAAGTTGATCGCCTCTGACGAAATACACGTCCACATGATCCTGCCATGAGTTTTCAATCAATAATCTCTGGCCTTGTCGAATGCCGCTTGTATTGGAGACAGCAAGATGCACCCACACCGGCCGAGAGCCAATGCCAAAGGTGAGAATAGGGTTGCTGGACGCGGTGAATTTTCCCGATGCGTGCGCGGCAATGACTTCTTGAAGGGTAAGTGGCGCAGCCGTTTCCTTCAGATAAGCGGCATACTCCCCAAGCGCTTGGTCTGGGCGGATCTCGAGCAAGGAGAGAGAAGCCGCAGCTGACAGGGTGTGCCAGAGCACGCCCATCATCAAAACGCAGAGCGCAAGGAATTGTTTTTTCACTACGGGAAAGATCATCAGTGGCTACGCACTTTCTTCTGCAACCCTATCTTGATTAACAACTGGTAGTATGCGTCGCCGCATTTTCTTCATCCCACTCGAAGCCGGCGGGCTGGATCAAATCAATCATATTTGTATAGTAAGGGCGCATGTCGCACTGAGCAAATCAATCACAAAGATCAGGCGTCCTTTAATTTCAACGCCAATTCATACAGATAATTTTTCTTTTCCCCGGTAATCTGCGCCGCGAGTTTTGCGGCTTGCTTGACCGGCAATTCCGAGAGCAAAATTTCCAGCACGCGCTGCGTCTCTATTGCTGATTTTTCCTGTTCGGCCGCGCCGGATACGATCAGCACAAATTCGCCGCGCTCGCGGTTGGCATCGGCGGCGATCCATGCGGCGGCTTCGCCCAGCGAGCAGGCGTGGATTTCTTCAAAGGTTTTGGTGAGTTCGCGCGCGAACACGATTTCGCGCTCGCCCCCAAATACCGTTGCTAAGTCGGCGACCGTGTCCGCGACACGATGCGGCGCTTCGTAAAACACCAGCGTGTAAGGCAAAGCCAGCAGCGATTGCAAGGCCGTGCGGCGCTCGCCGCCTTTGGCGGGTAAAAAACCATAAAACAGAAAATGCGGCGTGTTGAAACCGGCCGCCGAGAGCGCGGTCACGGCGGCATTCGCGCCGGGGATGGGTGTAACGGTTAAACCTGCCGCGCGCACCGCCGCCACCACGCGTGCGCCCGGGTCACTCACTGCCGGCGTGCCGGCATCGGTAACCAGCGCCACATTGTGGCCGGCGCGCAAGGCGTCGATGATTTTCAACGCGCCCGCTTGTTCGTTGTGCTCGCGCACCGAAATCAACTTGGCGGCAACGCCGAAATGCTTGAGCAAATTGCCGGTGACGCGCGTGTCTTCAGCCGCGATAAGATCGACTTGCTTCAGCACTGCCAGCGCGCGCAGGGTAATGTCCTGCAGATTTCCAATGGGGGTGGCGACCACATATAATGTGCTTTTACCTATCTGGTTATTTTCCTGATGCAACGTATTGCCACCTTTCTATTCATCCTGTTTCTTGCCGCCCTAAGCGGCGGGTGCGCCACGACAACCCACCCTGCACCGGTAAGGGACGCCCGCGCCACTCCACCTCAAAAACAACCCTCGCCTGCGGTGATCGTGCCGACGCCGGTCGCATCTACCCCAAAAGCCGAGACAGCGGTCGCAGAAACTACCCAGCGGGTAGCGAGCGCCGCGCCCACCCTAGCAGAGAAAGCGGCGGCAGGTAAACCCGATGCAATGATCCCGCATATCGGCCTGTTATTACCGCTCAATGCCCCCCCTTTTCGACAACCGGCAGAAGCGGTGAAGCAAGGGGTCCTCGCTGCCGCCAAAGCGCAGCCTGACATGCCGACCGTGCGGGTCTATCCCACCACGGATCAAGTGGCGAATATCCTCGCGGTGTATCAACAAGCGATTGAAGGCGGCGCACGTGTAATCATCGGGCCGCTGACCAAAAACGCGGTCACCGCCCTCGCTGAATCGGATATCAGTGCGGTGCCGACGCTGGCGCTGAGCGTGCCGGTGAACGAGGTCGCCAGCCCCAATCTGTATTTGTTTGGCCTTTCGCTCGAGGCGGAAACGCGTCAAGTGGCCCAACTCGTGGCAAGCGAAGGCCGCAATGCGGTGCTCATCGTGACAGCCAGCAATGCGCTAGGTAAGCATTTGCAAGCCGCATTCGGCGAGGAGTGGCAGCGCCTCGGCGGTAAAATCGTGGGCCAACTTAGCTTCACGTCGAATACCGATCTCAATGCGCTGCATGATAAGTTGGAAAAGCTGCAACCCGAATCGATCTTCATCGCCGCCAATGCGCAGGAAGCACGTTTGGTGCGGCCTTATTTGTCGGCGGTGATCCCCACTTATGCCACATCACTCACCTTCGGTGGCCAATCCGATGTACTTAAGAACATCGATTTAACTGGCGTGCGCTTTCTCGACATGCCCTGGATGTTGCAACCAGACCACCCGGCGGTGATGATCTATCCACGCTCGGAGAAACCGTTAGTTATCGATAGTGAACGTCTGTACGCGATGGGGATTGACGCCTACCGCTTGGCGCAATTGTTTTTTCGCGGCGAAATGCCAAGCCGCGGCGTGGTGTTGGACGGCGTGACCGGCCAAATCAGCCTGAGTGGTGGACGCCAATTCACGCGCGAACTCACCGCTGCCGAATTTCAAGCAGACGTGGTGGTGGTGCTCGATAATGCCAAGCCGTGACACGGGCGAGGCGGCGGAACGCCACGCGCTCGATTATCTCAAGCAGCAAGGATTGAAGCTGGTGGAAACCAACTACCGCTCACGCTTCGGCGAAATCGACTTGATTCTGCGTGATGGCGAGGTGCTAGTATTTGCTGAAGTGCGAATGCGTAAAAACAATGACTTTGGCGGCGCGCGCGCCAGCATCACCTCAACCAAGCAAGCCCGATTGATTAAGACTGCGAACCAATACCTGACGCAATTCGCGCGCCCACCCCAATGTCGTTTCGATGCGGTGTTGCTTGGCGACCCAAACAGCGGCGCGATAGAATGGATCAAGAATGCATTTGATGCACACTAATCTCATCTCTTTCACCACCACTTAGAGAAACCATTTGGATATCCTCTCCCGCATTCACCAACATTTCACCGACAGCGCGCATCTCAAGCTACAAGCGCTGGAAGTGCTCGCCGACCCGATTCGCCTGGCGGCCGAGCGCATGGTGCAGTGCCTGATGAGCGAGGGCAAAATCATGGCGTGCGGCAACGGCGGCTCGGCGGCGGATGCGCAGCATTTTGCAGCGGAGTTGCTTAACCGCTTTGAACGTGAACGGCCAGGCTTGGCCGCCATGGCGCTGACTACCGACAGCTCCACGTTGACCTCGATCGCCAACGATTATGCTTTCGAACAAGTGTTCTCGAAACAGGTGCGCGCGCTGGGGCAGCCGAATGACTTGCTGCTCGCCATCTCCACCAGTGGCAATTCGAAGAATGTGTTAGAAGCGATCCACGCTGCGCATGATCGTGAACTTTCCGTCATCGCTTTGACCGGCAATGGCGGTGGCCAAATCAGTGAGGCGTTGTACCATAGCGATTTTCACCTGTGTGTACCCTCCACCGTGACGGCGCGCATACAAGAAGTACACTTGCTGACCCTGCATTGCTTATGTGATGCCATCGATTACTCGCTACTAGGAGCCGAATAATGCGCCAATACTCATCGCTACTTTTACTCACTCTTCTCATGCCTGCATTGCAAGGCTGTTTCCCCGTGGTTGCCGGTGGGGTCGGCGCCGGGGTGGTCATGGCCACCGACCGCCGCACTTCGGGTATTTTTATTGAGGACCAAGGCATCGAAATCAAAGCGCAAAAGCGTATTTCGGACAAGCTCAAGGATGAGGTGCATGTCAATGTCACGAGTTTCAACCTATCGGCACTCATGACGGGCGAGGCGCAAAACGAAGCGCTGCGTATGGAGGCGGAGAATATCGTGAAAACCGTTCCCAACGTGCGCCAGGTATTCAACGAAATCGCGATTTCCCCGGTGACCAATTACAGCGCCCGCAGCAACGACAGCTACATCACCACTAAGGTCAAAGCGCGCATGGTGGAAGCCAACAAGTTCAACGCCAACCATGTGAAAGTTGTGACTGAGGCCAGTGCGGTGTACCTGCTGGGCTTGGTCACGCGCAAGGAAGCGGAAGACGCCACGGAAATCGCGCGCACCACCTCCGGCGTAGTAAAAGTGGTCAAGCTGTTCGAATATCTGGATTGAGCCAGCGACGCATGGGCCACTATCCCGCCCCGGACTTCGAAGAAAAAATCTGCCCGCGCGAGTCGCTGGCTGCACAGGTCGCAGCATTACCCCGGCCTCTGATCTTTACCAACGGTTGCTTCGATATCCTGCATCGCGGCCATGTGACTTATCTCGCCCAAGCCCGCGCCTTGGGCGCGAGCTTGATTGTCGGCGTCAATAGCGATGCTTCGGTGAAGCGCTTGGGCAAGGGTGACGATCGGCCTATCAACTGCCAAGAAGATCGCATGATGGTGCTCGCCGCATTGGAAGCCGTGTCGCTGGTCACGCTGTTCGACGAGGACACGCCGTTGAATCTGATCTTAGAAGCTCATCCCGATATCTTGGTTAAAGGTGGTGACTGGGACGTCAACAGTATCGTCGGCGCTAAGGAGGTATTCGCCTGGGGTGGGCAAGTGCATTCCATTCCCTTTCTTCACCAGCGTTCCACCACCGAACTCGTCGGCCGTATTCGCCGCTAAAACCCCGGCCATCTCGTTATATGCTGCCCGACGCCTTTTCCCGCCGCCTCTCCCTGCTATTAGGGCCGGATCGCTTCTTCACCGATCCGGCGTCTTGTTATGTTTATGGTTACGATAACAGTCGTAACCATTGCGTGCCCGAAGCCGTCGCGTTTCCGCTCACTACCGAAGAAGTGCAAGCCATCGTATTGGCCTGCAATGAATTCAAAATACCCCTCACGCCGCGCGGCCGTGCGACCGGCACCGCCGGCGGCAGCGTGCCGGAGCAGGGTGGATTGGCGCTGTCACTGGAGCGCATGCGGCGCATTATCGCGGTGGATCCGGCGAACCGCGCCATGGTGGTCGAGCCCGGCGTAGTGAATCAGGAAGTGCAGGACGCAGCGCGGCCGCATGGCTTTTTCTGGCCGCCGGATCCATCGAGTGCGGCATATTGCACCGTGGGCGGTAATCTTGCCACCTGCGCCGGCGGCCCGCATGCGGTGAAATATGGCGTGACGCGCGACCATGTGTTGGGCTTGAAGGCTATTACCGGCAAGGGCGACCTCATCAAGACCGGCGCCTATACCACCAAGGCAGTAGTCGGCTACGATCTGACGCGGCTCATCATCGGCTCTGAAGGCACGCTGGCCGTCATTACCGAGGCGACCTTGAAACTCACCCCGCTGCCGGAAATGGCGGCCGGCATCACCGCGCATTACCGCGGCATCGAATCGTGCGCGCACGCCATCACCCGCATCATGGCGCAGCCGCATATTCCGAGCGCGCTGGAATTTTTAGATCGCGGCGCGCTGGATTTGATCCGCGCGCATTATCCAGACTTGGTGCCGGCCGACACGCAAGCCATGTTGATGATCGAGGTGGATGGCGGTCAAGCGGAAATCGAATCGAGCCAGCGCGCCGTCATGCAAGCGTGCCAAGACCCGGCTTTGATTCAAGTGCAGCCGGTCGCCGACCCGAAGAGTTTATGGGCCGCGCGCAAGGCGCTGTCACCCCTCCTGCGCGATATCGCGCCGCGCAAGATCAACGAAGATGTCGTGGTGCCAGTGTCGCGCCTGCCAGAATTGCTGACGGGCGTGACTGCGCTGGCTACGCGCTATCAAATTGCCAATGTCAATTTCGGTCACGCCGGCAACGGCAATATTCACGTGAATTTACTGGTGGATCCGGATCGCGGCGACGAACTGCAACGCGCGGAAGCCTGCTTAAGCGAGATATTCGATTTGGTAATCCGACTCAACGGCACGCTTTCCGGCGAGCATGGCGTGGGGATGGAAAAGCGCCCGTTTGTGGGGCGCGAGATTGACGCCGCTACGATGGCGCTGATGAAAGAAGTTAAGCAGGTGTTCGATCCGAATGCGATTCTCAACCCCGGAAAGCTCTTTCCCTAAGGGGTTTTACACTCGATCTCTTTCAGCTCGGTGCCGGCATAGGCCGATTTGAGTTGGTTCAATTCCGCGCTTAACTTCTCGTCAGCTTGCAGGATGTGAAAGGCATTGCCCGGCGTGTCACGCTTCAAGATTTTGGCCATTTTCACCCCTTTTTCCTTGAGCTGATTGAGGCGCACGATCGCCGCCTCTTCGCTCGGATGGACGTCAAAGGAAATTGCCCAACGCCACTTACCCGCGTCTTCGACCAACTGGCCATCCTCGATGCCGAGACCGGTCAACTCCTCCAATTTTTTCTGCGCCTCTTTTTTGTTTTTTTGCGGCGGGATATACAGCCAATATTCGTCCACCTTGGGCTGCGTCAGTTTGTCGCCAAGGGCGAGTTTGTCCAGCGCTTGTCGCGCCTGGTCGATTGCTTCCGGCTTGAAGCCGCTCCATTCCATGCAGGCTAGTTTCACTGCTACGGCACCTGGTTTACCCGTCGGCGCCGGGACATCGGCTGGATTCACTAATCGGATGCGATCCGCATTGACCGGCGGGCGTTGCGGTTTTAAGTTTGCGCTGCCCTGATCGCGATAGGTGACATAGCCGAATACTGCGACATTCACCAGCAGCAATATGAAAAACAATAATCTCACGTAGGCTTCTCTTCCTTGGCCATGACCAACAATCCTTCGAGCACCAAATTATCCACGAGTTGGTAGGGCCTGTTAAGGTAAGGCACGATTAAGTTTGCTGCACCGCCGGTGAGGATACACGCTACGCCGGCGCCCTGATTTGTCTCGAATGTCGCTGCGGCCCGCTCTATCACGCCCAGTACCGCATAAACCACCCCGGTTTGAACGGCATCCGCAGTATTCGTGGGAGTCGGTACGACCTGTCCGCCTAGCGGCTGAATCGCATCTGTACCATGAGCCAACGCTTCGCGCATAAGTTGCGGCCCTGGCGCGATGAGGCCGCCCAAGAAGGCGCCATTTTCCGCCAGCATATCCACCGTCAAGGCGGTGCCGATCGATACCACCAAACACGGCGCCGGGGTGATCGCACGCGCAGCGATCAACGCCGCCCAGCGATCGCTGCCTAACTGTGTCGGATTATCATAGTGATTGCTGACGCCGCACGCACGGGCTTCGGCTTTGACCCAACACAAGACGCTGCTTGGAAAGGCGTGCAGCAACGCATCCTGAAAGGCTGTTCCCGCCACATTGGAAATCACCACGCGTGTCGGCGGCCTATCCAGATATTGCAGCGGGTCGGCGCAAAACGCTGCCAAGCTTGCACGCTGATGGCTCACCCACGTACGACCATCGTAATAGCCCCACTTGACGAAACTATTGCCTGCGTCGATTGCGAGCAGCATCGCTAATCCACCGCCAGCTTATTAGATCTATTCGCAGGCGCGGGGCGCATGCTCATCTCACCACTCCCGAAACGTCGCTCACCAGAGGGCGTATCCAGAATGAGCGCGCCATCTGGCGCCACGCCGCGCACCACGCCGTGAGTTTCGGCGCCATCCGGCATGCGCATGATCACCGGTTTCTCATGATAAGCATGGACCTGCTCCCACTCTGCGCGCAGCGCTTCAAATCCCTGCGCTTCAAATAACACCAACATCTCAGTCAAGTGGCGCAATGCGCTGCCCAACAAGGCATTGCGCGATACGGCCGGTTGCATCAGGGTGTGCAAATCCACCACCGCTTGATCGATTTTATTTTTAACTTGTTCCGGCAAACGCAGATTAAGGCCGACACCAATGACTGCTGTAGCAGGCCCCATCGCATCGCCTTGCAATTCGATGAGTACACCACCCAGCTTGCGGTAACCATGAACCAGATCGTTTGGCCACTTGAGTTGAATCGCTGAATGCCCTAACTCATGCAGCGCGCGCACCAGCGCCACCCCCACCGCCAAACTTAAACCGGACAATTGCGCAGCACCGAGATTAAAGCGCCATAACAAAGAGAAGGTGAGTGAACCGCCCAACGCGCCATGCCAGGCGCGGCCACGCCGACCCCTGCCCTGCGTCTGCAGCTCGACCACGATACATTGCGCATGCCCACCCTGCGTGGCGCGTTGCATCAACAAAGCGTTAGTCGATTCCGCCACATCGAGAATTTGCAGATCAATCTGCTGAGCACTCGGCCCAAAATGGCTCGTGATCACGCTCGAATCCAGCCATTCGATCGGATCGGCTAATTGGTAACCACGACCGCGAATTTTGAAGAGACGTACACCCTGCGCATCCAATCCTTGCAAGGCATTCCAGATGCTTGCGCGCGAGACGCCGTATTGCGCGGCGAGATCCTCGCCGGAATGAAATGCACCATCGGACAAAGTGCGGAGAATAGGGAGTGTGAGCGGTAACATAACAGGCCAAGAAAATTACTGGGTAAATCTTAGCATAGCGGATTCAAACCACCGCCCAAAAACGCAAAAGCCCTCACGAGGAGGGCTTTTGTTTGAAGAGGGGGTGCCTGGCG
>JBBTCZ010000011.1:17405-63851 GCA_038042985.1 Pseudomonadota bacterium | reverse complement strand
ACGCCCTTCGCGTCGGTAGCGATACTCGAGAAGTTGGCGCTGTTGAAAATCGCGCTCTGCAGGGCACCTGCCTTGAGCAGCGCCTCTTCCGCCTGCTTGCGCGCAGTGTTATCCGTGCCAATCAACAGGTAGCCGATGACTCCATCTTGATCGTCGCGCAGCGCGGTGACCGACACCACTGCCGGAAAGCGGCTGCCATCCTTACGGATATAGGTCAGCTCGTAGATATCCTCGATGCCGCGTGAAGCCTTGAACACCAATGCATCGAAGCCTGGCGCAATCGGGGTTTCGAGTTCGACGCTGAGTGCTTTCGCACGCGCGATCACTTCCTGCGGATCGGAAATGTCGGCCGGCGTGATCTTGTTCATCACGTCGCTGGCCGTGTAGCCCAGCATGCGTTCCGCGCCGACGTTGAATATCTGAATCACGCCCTTCGCGTCGGTAGCGATACTCGAGAAGTTGGCGCTGTTGAAAATCGCGCGCTGCAAGGCCCCCGCCTTAAACAGCGCCTCTTCGGCCCGCTTGCGTTCGTTGATGTCATTCATCACGATGCGGAGTACGGACGCGCCATTGTCCTGCGCGACGGTGATGGAAAGTTGCACCCAGATTTGCGTGCCGTCGTTCACCATCCGCAGCTCGCACTTCTGCGGTTCACCGGTCATGCTGATCTGTTTGTGCAGCAGGTAGTAGATGTCTGCGTCTTCCTTGAAGATAAAGCGGGAAATCGGCTGCTTGACCAGCCCGTCCCGGGGCAGTCCCAGCAAGGTGGCGGCGGTGATGTTGGCCTCCAGGATCAGCCCCGACTCGCTGACGGTGCAGTAGCCCACCGGCGCCAAGTCATAGAGGTCAAAATAACGCGCCCGCAAGATGTCCAGTGCCTCCTGCGATTCGCGCAGTTCCACGTTCTGCACCTCCAACTCGACCTGTTGCGTTTGCATGACATGCTGCGCTTCATATTCCTCGGTGACATCGCGGAACACCAGCACGGCACCAATCACCTGACCGTTGCGGTCGCGAATCGGTGCGCAACTGTCGGCGATATCGCACTCGCTAGCATTGCGTGCAATCAGTACGGTGTGGTTAGCCAGGCCCTGTATCGTGCCATGCGCCAAGGTTTCCATTACTGGGATAGTGGCGGGTAGCCGGGTTTCCTTATTGATGATGTGAAAAATCTCGTCCACTGGACGACCGGCGGCTGATGCCTGCGTCCAACCGGTGAGTTGTTCGGCTAATGGATTCAGAAGCGTCACACGTGCTTCGGCATCGGTGGCGATCACTGCATCGCCGATGGAGTGGAGCGTCACAGCGAGCTTTTCCTCGCTGACCTGCAAGGTGACGTTGGCCTGTTGCAGTTGTTTATTCGTCTCCTACTGAATCTCAAGCAAATGCTGACGCTCTGCTTCGACCTGCTTGCGCGCGGTGTTGTCGGTGCCGATCAGCAGGTAGCCGATGATGGCGTCTTGATCGTCGCGCAACGCGGTGACCGACACGATAGCCGGGAAGCGGCTGCCATCCTTGCGGATATAGGTTAGCTCGTAGATGTCCTCGATCCCGCGTGAGGCCTTGAACACCAATGCCTCGAAGCCCGGCGTAATCGGGGTTTCGAGCTCGACGCTTAATGTTTTCGCACGCTCGATCACTTCCTGCGGATCGGAAATATCGGCCGGCGTGATCTTGTTCAGGACGTCGCTGGCCGTGTAGCCCAGCATGCGCTCGGCGCCGACGTTGAAGATCTGAATCACGCCCTTCTCGTCGGTGGCGATACTCGAAAAGTTGGCGCTATTGAGAATCGCGTTCTGCAAGGCCCCGGTTTTAAGCAAGGCCTCCTGGCGTCGGACCTCGGTGATGCCTTCCGCCGTGCCGGCGGCGGGGTTGATAATGGCGGAATCTCGGGGGGGGTTGGGCATGACTTACCTATGTTAAAGCGCGAATGAGTCTGGCGGATCGCGCGGCCGAAGGTGCGAGCAGCACCTCATCTACTTATACGCTCATCCTGCACATAAAAATGCATGCTTTCGCTTGCAGACGTCGGGGAGGTAAATGGAGTCCGTGGATAAATTTTGCGCAGCCATGGTTAATCGTAGCGATCAAGCCCGCCACTCACCGTGCGTTAACGCACATAGGGCGGAGATTTAATGCCAAGCGTGACGCAGGGTGAAGGATCAACCGTGACTGGCTGAGGGCTGTTCCTGGCGATTACGCACATCGCACAGCAAACGATCGTGTTCTTTTTTCACCACCGCATAGCATTCACACACACGGGACTCCAGGCCAGACCGGTCCAGCACGGTGATGTGGCCGCGGCGGTAACTAATGTGCCCCGCTTGCTGTAAATGCCCGGCAGCCTCGGTGATGCCTTCACGCCGCACGCCGAGCATGCTGGCTATCAGTTCCTGCGTCATGGTCAATTCATTCGAAGGCAAGCGATCGAGGGTCAACAACAGCCAGCGGCACAGTTGCTGCTCCACCGAGTGGTGACGGTTGCAGACCGCCGTTTGGGATACCTGCGTCATCAGCGCCTGGGTGTAGCGCAACAACAAGTGCTGCATGACGCCGGCGCGGCGCCCCTCGGCGCGATGAAATTCCTCCATCAGCAGCCGCGCCTTCAGCCGGTAGCCATAGCCGCCGGTAGACACGACGGCCCGGCTAGGGGTGGTCATCCCGCCCATGAAAAGCGGAGTGCCGACGACGCCCTCATTGCCCACCCCCGCGATTTCGGACGATGCGCCGTTCTCCATCACGTAGTGCAGGGACACGATGGCGCTCGTCGGAAAATAGGCGTGCTGCAACAGGCCGCCGGATTCATAAAGCACATCGCCCAGCGGCATCGCGACCAATTCCAGATGGGGTGCGAGGTGCTCGAATTCAGCCGTGGGCAAGGCGGCGAGAAGATAGTTTTGATTGGGACTCTGCGGGTTATCCATAAGCGGTCTCCGAATGATCGCCTGAGTGGCATGAGCATCGCGCGTACAGCATACACGCTTTGCATCATAGGCTTGTTACCGCACATAGCGCGCAAGTAACAGATTTCCTTATAATTTGTTATTTATAGGATTAACTTCCCCAATTTTCCAGTCAGCCTCACGTGACGATCATCACTCCAGGTTTTATGGTTGACTCACTGCTAGGGATAAAGAAGCTGAACCGCTTGTCCTACAATAGCGGCGCACAAACAAAACCCTGCCGAAGCAGGGTTTGTCGTGGCGGATGATTTATCTCAACCGTGCCGACGTCGACTCAATCCAAGCCCCGCGAGTCCGAGTCCCAACAGCGCCAGCGTGGCTGGCTCGGGTACGTTTCCGCCCCCGTTGTTGATGCCACCGCCCCCGTTGAAGCCCCCGCTAGTCTCATACCCCGTACCCGCGCAGAGACCGGAGATGGTGTCGTTAATCATCGTCACCTCAGCCGTGTGCGCCAAGGCTCTGCCGCAACCGATGGTGACGCCGTCATTCATGATGATGCTCGTGCTTGCGAGAATATTTCCTGCGAACGCAGTGTTTGTGTCAAGGGTCGCGGTACTGCCGACACTCCAATACAGCCCGACACCGGCGCCTGTCCCTACGTTAATCACGCTCACTGACGAATCAGGCGAGGTGATCAGCGACGAGCTGAACAGAAACACCCACAGCGCGTTGATGTCGCCCAGACCGTCGAGCGTGAGCGCTCCCGTCAAATTGCTTATTGCATAGGGTACCGTGTAGACGCCCGGATTGAGCGTGCCGGCTAGCGTCAAGTCCCCGCTGACCAAAGTGGTGCCAGGCCCCATGCCATTCAGCGTCGTTATCGCCCCGACGAGTTGCGTGTCAGCAAGCGTCGCGAACGCATCGCCCTGGTGGGCGGCTCCTGTGAAGGTTCCCGGGCCCTCATTGGCCAGCGTTCCGAAAAAGCCCGTGATGCCGGTGACTGAGGAGTTGTTGGAGACGCCAAGATTTCCGCCAAGGGTGGTCGGCCCGGTATTGGTGACCGACGAGGCACCGAGGACCGCGAAGCTCGCCAATTCCGAACTCAGTATTGGCGTGGCCCATGCTGGGGAGGCGCCGTAAAGCGCACCGATCACTGCCAATGACAGTGTCGACAAGTATTTTGGTGTTTTCATCACAGACCCTCCTAAATTGTTATTTGTTATGCATCGATCGTTTAGTGATGATCCTTTCCTTTTCAATAGCGCTCTGTTCGCTAGCGCACTTATCAAGCAATTTTTTGGAAGGCTACCTACTTAGGTGGCAACTTTGCCGACTGAAGGCGGGCTATTTTTCTTCTGTACCCTGAAAAAAATAAGGCAGGGTCGCCTTCGCGCCCTGCCTTATCTGACTCAGACCTACCCAATATTACTTGGCGGCTTTTTCTTCAACCTTGGCCTTTTCCTTCGTGGCCGTGGCTTCGGCGCCAGCTTTTGTCTTAGTCGCTTTAGCTTCGACTCCAGCTGCTTTCTTCGCTGCCTTAGCCTCGGCTTGAGCCTTAACCAGGATCGCTTTTGCGTCACTGATCGCCTTATCTTTGGCGGCCTTCGCATCCTTCACACAGGCTTTCTGATCGGCAGCTGGCTTCTTCTTGCAATCTGCACTGGCTGTTTTGTAGTCTGCCTTGGCATTCTTCTCGGCAAGCTTGAAGTCAGCCTTGGCGTCCGTTTTCTTCTCGGTCGCGGCGGCGGTCGCCTTGGTTTCCTTGGATTCGGCCTTGGCGTCCTTCTTCATTTCAGTCGCGGTGGCTTTTTCGGTTTTGACTTCAGCTTTGACTTCAGCCTTGGCTTTGACTTCAGCCTTGGGAGCGTCTGCTGCGGCGACGTTGAAGCTCATAGCGGCCGCAAAAACTGAAGCGATCAATACTGATAACAATTTGCTCATGGAAAATCCCCCTAAGAAAATGATGCGTGAAAAAACATGACTTTGGCCTTGCTTTGCCATAAACGCTGGCCGATCAACCTGGTTGACACGTTCTCCATGCTTACGGGCCGGTAGTTTGCTCGCAGACTGGGGCGCCCAATCGTGTTTCAGGCGACGCCGAGCGGCCTAACCGGCTTCATCCCAGTGAAACTTGTGCAACAGGCGGTGCAGCACGGGGATAAACACGAGACCGGCTGCGACGATGAAGACCAGGCCGGCGTACAGCGCATAGAGCCCGGCAAAGACCTTCCCGCCATCCGTTCCCGGCGCATCCACAGGCCCCATGCCGCCGAGCAACATGGCGCTGTTCAAGAACGCATCGCGCCAGGCCAGATCTTCGAAGTAGCGGTACCCCGCCATGCCGATAAAAAGGGACCCCAGCAGCAGACCCATTGCGCCCGCGATGTGGAGCGCGAGACGTCGCAAGAAGTGAATGCGCGGTAGCGGCGGGTGCTTGCGTGATTCGTACATGGAATATCCTGTCGCGGCGCCACTCAATCGGGAGAGAGCGCAGGTCTGTTTGGCGAGCGGACTATTGCGGGCGGGCGCATCGGCTCACCATCGGCAGATCGGCGTCCGCTATTACCGGATATTAAAGTCGTCCGCCGAATAGCCCGATCAAGCCGATCACAATCAAATAGATTGCGACGATGTAGTTCAGCATACGCGGCACCACCAGAATCAGAATGCCGGCGATCAACGAAATCAGCGGGGTAAGGCTTATAGTCATGTTCATGTTTATCTCCTGGGTTATGAATGAACTGCTGGGGGTAGTGCCATTATTCTCACTTCGACCGCGTGCTCCCGGCGATCGTCGATCAGTGGAATGATTTTGTCGGGGCGTTCGACGCCATCCACCGTCACGCGCATCGCGCCGCGCTGTGCAGCATCGGCGGCTTCCATTTGCGTCACAGCGATATGGTAGACCGTCTCCCGATAGCGGTAGTGCAGCTTGAAGGCTTTCCACTCCGCGGGCAAGCAAGGCGTAAAATAAAGTTTGTCCACTTCCAGCCTCAGGCCGAGCAGGGATTCCACGATCAGCCGGTACATCCAGCCGGCCGAGCCCGTGTACCAGCTCCATCCGCCGCGGCCGGCATGCGGTGTGACCGCATAGACATCGGCGGCGACCACGTAGGGTTCGACTTTGTAGACCGCCACGCCCGCCGCCGATTTTGCATGATTGACCGGATTGATCATAGTCAACAGCTCCCACGCGCGCGCACTGTCGCCCAAGGCGGCGAAGGCCATCGCGGTCCAGATGGCTGCATGGGTGTATTGCCCGCCATTTTCACGCACGCCGGGAACGTAACCCTTGATGTAGCCCGGATCCATATCCGACGTGTCGAACGGCGGATCCAAGAGTTGGATCAGCGCAGCATCGTGCCGCACCAGACGCGCATAGACGGCATCCATGCCCCGACGCGAACGCGCTTTATCGCCCGCGCCGGAGAGCACCGACCAGCTTTGCGAAATCGAATCGATCTGGCATTCGGTGTTGGCCGCCGACCCCAGCGGGCTGCCGTCGTCGAAGTAAGCGCGGCGATACCAATCGCCATCCCAGGCATTGGCCTCGATACGCTGACGCAATTGCGCGGCTTCGGTGCGGCATTGCTCGGCAAAGGACACGTCGCCCACGTGCTGGGCCAATTCAGTGAAGCGCGTCAGCACTTCATATAAGAAGAAGCCGAGCCAGACGCTTTCACCCTTGCCGTGCAAGCCCACCAAATTCATGCCGTCGTTCCAGTCTCCGGAGCCGATCAGCGGCAGGCCATGTTCGCCAAAGCTCAAGCCATAGCGGATGGCGCGCACGCAATGCTGGTACAAGCTGGCTGTTTCGTTTGAATGTCCGGGCAGATCGTAATACGAGTCTTCCTCGGGGCCGACCGGACGGCCTTCGAGGAAGGGACTGGATTCCTCCAGCACCCCGGTATCACCAGTGCACAGCACGTAGCGGCACACCGCCAGCGGCAGCCACAGATAATCGTCGGAACAATGGGTGCGCACGCCGCGGCACGACGGCGGATGCCACCAATGCTGTACATCGCCTTCTACAAACTGATGCGCTGCTGCCAACAGCAACTGCTCGCGCACGCGTTGCGGCTCGGCGTGAATCAGCGCCATCACATCCTGCAACTGGTCGCGGAAACCGAAGGCGCCGCCTGATTGATAATAGCCGCTGCGCGCCCACAGGCGGCAGGCGAGCGTTTGGTACACGAGCCAGCCGTTGGTCAGCACGTTGAGCGATGCGTCGGGCGTTTCCACTTGTACCGCGCCGAGCGTGCGGTTCCAGTATTGCCACACTGCTTCGAGCGCAGCGTGCGCGGTAGCCGATCCGCGGAAGCGGCGCACCAGCTTGCGCGCGTCATCAGCGCCGCGTCTGCCGGCTTGGCCCAGGCGGAACACGATCTCGCGTTCTTGCCCCTCGGCCAAATCGAAGCTCACTTGAATCGCGGCGCAAGGATCCAGTGCCGCTCCCGCCTTACCGGAAAGCCGCGCGCGATACATCGCCGCCGGATTGTTGAGCGAGCCGTTACGGCCGATGAACTCCGCGCGGTCGCAGCTGATCGTACGGCTTGCATCATCCACATCGAAGAAAGCAATGCGGTCGGCGAATTCCGTGTTGTAAGGATTGCGCGCGAACAGCGCGCCGCTGTCGGCATCCACTTCGGTCGTCACGTGCAGGGTCGATTTTGGCCGCAAATCGCCCAGCACCCATTCCACATAGCCGGTCGCGGAGAGGCGGCGCGGCCGGCCCGAAGCATTGCGTACTTTCAATACCGAGAACTTGACTGCCGCATCCAGGGCCACGTAGACCCACAGCTCTGAGATGATGCCCCCTTCGCTATGTTCGAACACGCTGTAGCCGAATCCGTGGCGACTGACATATGCATTCGCGCCGCGACAGGGCAACGGCGTGGGCGACCAGAAATGACCGCTCTCTTCATCGCGCAAATAAAACGCCTCGCCGCTCGCGTCAGACACCGGATCGTTGTGCCAGGGCGTGAGCCGAAACTCATGCGCGTTTTCGCTCCAGGTATAGGCCTGACCACTCTCGGAGATGACCGTGCCAAAATGCGCATTCGCCAGCACATTTACCCACGGCGCGGGCGTCACTTGATCGGCTGTGGTGGTAATGACGTACTCGTGCCCGTCCGGCGTGAACCCGCCCAAGCCGTTGTGCAGGATGAGATCGCGCCGCACCTCAACGTCGGCCGGGGATTCGGCGCGGTGGTTGCGGGTCGGCTGCAAGCGCGGCACCCGCACCTCCCTCAAGCTACGGCGGTTGATCTGTTCCGCCAACGTTCCCCGGCTGTCGCTGATAATGGCGCGCGCGACCGATTGGAACAGAATGCGGTCTTCATTCGATATCTGTTCTGCGGAGCGCACGAAGATGCCGCCCGGTCGGTCGATCACATGCGCTTCGATCCCCGCGGCAATCAAACCGATAATTTGATCTTGGAGCAATTGCCGGTAACCGGCGTGGTCTTCGTTCCAGATCACCAGGTCCACCACCAGCCCTTTCAAACGCCAGTAGGCGTGCGCCTGCACCAGTTGCCGCACCATTTCGATATTGGCCGCATCGCCAATCTGCAACAGCACGATGGGCAAGTCGCCGGAAATGGCGTAGCCCCATAAGCCGGATTGCCCCCGGCGATTCTGCAGCAGAATGCCGGCGTCGGCGCGCAGCGCGGCGTTGGCATAGACCACGGAATTGGCCAGGCGTCCGTAGAGTTGCGCATCGGCCTCGCTGGCATTGAGTTGGCGCAACACCACTTGGGCATGCGTCCACGCGAGTTCGAACACGCGATCCGCAAGCCGCCTATCCTGATATTTTTCGGCCAGGCCTAACACTGCGTCGCGGGTTTCTCCCATGCCGGTCACCATATCGATGATGGCCGTTTGTTGCGGATCGAGCGTGATGGTATGGCGGATAGCGACAATCGGATCCAGCACCGAGCCTTGGCTGCCGGAGAGTGACGCCGGTGTACCACTTAACGCTTGCGGGTCGGCGGCGGTGCGGCCGCGGCCGATGAATTGCATGCGGTCTGTCTCATAAGAAATTTCCTCAATGTCCGCCCCGTGCACCGCCATCAGATGCAACATCCACGGCACTTGCTCGCTGCGCGAGCGCGGCCGGCGCGTGCAGAGTATCGCCTGGCGTTGCTCGATGATTTCGGTTTGCACAAACAGATTGCTGAACGCTGGATGCAGCGCGTCCGTGGCAGGTACGGCAAGCACCACTTCCGCATAACTCGTCACCGTGATGGTGCGGCGGGTGTGGGCGCGGTTGGTGAGGTGGACGCGGCGCAGCTCGATATCGTCTTCCGGCGATACCACGATCTCGGTATGCGTCTCGAAATCGCCATCGCCAACGAAATCCCGGCGGCGAAATTCGGCGCGCCCCTCGGAAAAAATCGCTTCATAATGCTGCGGCATTTTCAGTGTCGGCTGATACGCGGTCGACCAGATTTCTCCGCTGCTCACGTCGCGCAGATAACAGAACGACCCCCAGTGGTCGCACGTTGTGTCTTCACGCCAGCGCGTGACGGCGAGATCTTTCCAGCGGCTATAGCCGCCGCCGGCGTTGGTGACCATCACGTGGTAGCGGCCGTTGGACAACAATTGCACTTCCGGTATCGGCGTGTCGGGGCGGTTGAAAACGCGAATCGGCGCTTCCGCAGCACCCGAAGTCGGTCGAATATCGGAGAGTTGGGCCGTGTGCGGAAACAGCGCCGTGGCCCGGGGAATTCGCTCCTGCAGCAACAGCATGGTCGCCTGGAACAGCGGGTCCGACTCGAAGCGCTTCTGCATCGGACGATCCAGCAGCAGATAGGCCAGGGAGAGCAGGCTCATCCCCTGGTGATGCGCCATGTAGGACTGCACCACCGTGCTCGATTCCCCGCGGCGTTGACGCGACGGGGTGTAATCGATGGCTTCATAAAAGCCGAATTTTCCTTCCAGCCCAAGTGCTGCGAGTCGCTGCAGATTCAGGCACGCCGCCTCGGGCGCCACCATCAAGGCCAGCGCCGAGGCATATGGCGCAATCACCAAGTCATCGGCGAGTCCGCGTTTGAGTCCCAGACCGGGCACGCCAAAGGCGCGGTACTGGTAGTTGAGGTGGACGTCGACCAGGTGGTAGCCGGATTCCGACATGCCCCACGGTATGCCGCGCTGCCGCCCATACTCGATCTGCCGCTCCACTGCCGCCTGATAAGTCTGATCGAGCAGCGTGTTATCAAAGGTCGGCATCACCAAGAGCGGCATCAGGTACTCGAACATCGATCCGCTCCACGACAAAAGAACCGGTTCGCCGCCGGCGCTGGTGAGCAGCCGTCCCAAGGCAAACCAACTCTCCTGCGGCACTTGTCCCTGCGCAATCGCGACGAAATTAATTAATCTCGCTTCGGATGCCAGCAGGTCGTAGTAACTCGCGTCGCGTCGCAGCTCATCCACGTTGTAGCCGATCGCCAACAGACGCGACGCCTTGTCGTACAGAAAGCCATACTCCATGCATGCAAACGCACTGGCTTGCAGGGCCAGCTGTTCGACCGCCGCCATCCGCTCCGTGGCGCGGCTGCCGGCTACCGTGATGCAGCTTCGAAACTCATGCAGCCACTCAGTTTCTGAGTCGCCGAGCTGCTGTTCGATTACCGGAAGTACGCCCGCTTCAAGTCTTGCCAATTCGCGTAGCGTGGGGATTGCACCGATACCGGGGTAGTCGCCGAGACCGCTGGGTGCTGCCGGCAGCAATAGCCACGGCGCGAGAAACGTCAACTCATCGAGGGCGGCGCGGCATTGCCGGGTCAGCGTCCGCGCCCACCAATGCGCATCGCTCTCAGTAGCCGTCTCAGAGCGCACTGCGCTGGCGTGATCCACGGTCGGGTGGTGTGGGGAACCCTCATCGACTTCTTTGTATATTCCGTTTTGGCTACGACTCAGCTGAAACTTGGTCTCCGCTGCAACTGCGTTTTCTTCTCCTCCGGTCGACATTCGCTCGGCGCTTTTTTGAGACGCCATGGGGACAGCATCGAGGCTGTCGGCAAATTTCGCCGCGCGTCTCGCCAGCCGGTCTAGACACTGCCACGCTTGCGCGAGCGTGCTTGGCCGGGAAGCGCATGCGGCCTCGAACTCCGCCCGAAATTGAGCGAGCGGGGCCGACGGGGTGCTTCCCGCAGCCTCCACCAGAATGGCCAGCGTGTCGTGCAGTCCGTCAAGCCATCGCGCGCCCAGGATAGTGTCGTCGGGAAGTGCGAGCAGGCCCGGCCGCAAGGTCAGCAGATGGCCCGCGAGGTTTCCGCTGTCCACCGTCGAAACATAGATCGGGTGCAGCGGTTTCAGCGATAAGGTGTCATACCAGTTGTAGAAATGGCCACGGTGGCGTTCCAAGTCATGCATCGTGCGCAGTGAGTTCGCCGTGCGCTCGATGAGTTGCCCGGCCGGAATGTAGCCGAAGTCGTATGCGGTTAAATTTGCCAGTAGCGCCATTCCCATATTGGTCGGAGAGGTGCGATGCGCCACCGAAGCGCCGCGATACTCCTGATAGTTATCCGGCGGCAGCCAATGATCTTCCGGGCCGACAAAGGTCTCGAAGAAAGCCCAGGTCTTGCGCGAAAGCTTGCGCAGGAAGACGATCTGCGCGAGCGTCAGCCGCGCTTCGCGCCGCACCAGCGGTTGGCTGAGCCACCAAGCAAGCGCGGGCGAGCCCAGCCACAGCAGGAGGGTAGGCGTAGCGATGGCGAGCACCGCAGGCTTGAACAGCAGGAGATAGAGCGTTGCGGCAACGGCGATCAGCGGCGCGATCCACATCGCGCGCAAAGCGGCGGCGAAGTCGGTACGGCTGTTACGCGCCGCTTCGCCCGAAGGATTCCATTCGAGCAGCCGTCTGTGCGTGAACAACATGCGCCCCGCCGTACGCACGATCGCATCCAAGCTGAAGGTGGCCTCATAGGGCAGGCATGCCAGGGTAAAGGCCGCTTGTGCCAAGCGTTGCATGGCCGCGTCGCGTGCGGCGGCAAGATGTTGACTGAACAGCACCTCGCGCGGCTTGTGAAATATTTCCAGAACCGAGGCGATCAAAGGCGGAATCAGGATGATGCCGAGCACCGCCAAAGTCCAAAACCCGGGCGAGGCCAGCAGGGTCCAACCCAACAGCAACAACAGCGTCAAGGCCATGGGCACCAGACTGCGCCGCAGGTTGTCGAAGAGTTTCCATTGCGACAACCATGACAGCGGGTTCTTTTGCCGGTGCGCACCCGCACCGCGAACGCGCGACAGCAGCCACCCCAGCAACTGCCAATCGCCGCGTATCCAGCGATGACGGCGGCTCACGTCCGCGCTGTAGTACGCGGGATAATCCTCATACAAATGCACATCGCTCAAGAGGCCGGCGCGCGCATAACATCCTTCCAATAAATCGTGGCTGAGAATCCGGTTCTCGGGAAAGCGTTCATTCAATGCCCGCTCGAACGTATCCACCTCATAGATGCCCTTGCCGATGAACGAACCTTCGCCGAACACGTCTTGGTAAACGTCGGAGACGGCGCGGGTATAGGGGTCGATGCCGGGGTCGATGCCATTCAAGCGCGCATAGCGCGAGCGGTTAGCACCTTCCAGGCTCACGCTGACACGCGGCTGAAGAATGCCGTAGCCCGCGCACACCCGCTGCCGCTGTGCGTCGTAGCCCGCACGATTCAGCGGATGTGCCATGGCGCCCACCAACTGCCGTGCGACGTCACGCGGAAGCTGCGTATCCGTGTCCAAGGTGATGACATATTTAATGTTAACGAGACAAGCGATATCGCCGGCAATGCGCGAGAAGCGTTCGCCGGCACTACTGAGCATCTCGCCGCGCAGCAGTGCATTCAAATCCGAAAGCTTGCCGCGCTTACGCTCGTAGCCCATCCAGATCCGCGCTTGTGGATTCCAGCGGCGCGGACGATGAAACAGGAAAAAAATATCATTATCCGCCGCACCATATTTTGCGTTCAGCGCCTCGATGCGCGCTGCCGCCAGCCGCAACAGCGGCTCGTCCTCGGCCAGCGTTTCTTCCGGTGCGTCTCGAAAATCGGTCAGCAGGCCGAAATATAGATTGTCGTCCCGATTCGCCAGGAAGCGCACTTCCAGCGCCTCGATCAGATCGTCGACATTCTGTGGGTCAGTGAGCATCGTCGGCACCACCACCAGCGCGCGCGATTGCGCCGGAATGCCGGCGGAGAAATCCATGCGCGGCAGTGGGTGCGGGCGCACCACCAAGGTCGCCAGCCAATTCACCAAGGCAAGCGCCAACTGACTGGTGGACAGCAGCGCGAGCAGACCGATCGCCACCTGCATCTCGCCCGATACGCCTTGGGCCATCGCCAACAGGCTTGCGCTGAATAGCAGCGTGAGCAGCGCGATCGCGCCGAGGTACAGGCCCAATGGCCGCCGGGCGCCTATTTTCGCGAGTCTTTCGGCCAGGGAAAAGCGCACCTGCGCCGTGGTTTCGAGTGCGTGCAAGCCCTGGTCGATTAAATAGAAGCCGACATGCGCCGCGCGTTCGCCGCCATCCGGCTGAACTGGCTGTGCCGCCCGGGCCGTTTGCGCGAGTTGGATCGCGCGCAGCGCGACTTCGGCTTCGGAGAACGGGCTGGTTTTCGCAAGCTTCTCAATCGCATGTCGATAGCGATCGCGGGTAGCAAAATCCATCTCAGCGTAGGCGCCGTCGGGATCTTTGCGTAGCGTTTGCTCGACGATACTCATCGTTTCGACGAACTCGCGCCAATCCATCCCCCCCAGCGCGCGCAGGCTACCGATGCTGTTGCTAATGGAAACTTGGTCGGCAGCCTGCTGTTGGTTTCCCGATTGCACCAACTGCTCGATGGTCAGACCAGACTCGGCAAGTAATTGCTCAATCCAGGTCAACGGTAAGGCCAAAGCGAGACTTTGTCCTTGCAGCAGGCGCGTAAATTCCGACACGAAGGGAGTCGACATCGGTGGGTGCGAGCGCGCCATGTCCGCAATCACCAGCACCAGGCTTTTCGGGTCTTTCTCCGCGACCGTCGTCATCTGCTCCGCCCACGTGGCGGCGAGGTCGCGATCTACGCGGCCGGCAGCGATGCGCACGGCCACACGCCGCAGATTCTCGATCAAGGCCAGCCGCAGCATGATGGGGATGGCCCATAGTTCGCCCAATTTGAGCACGCTGGCCGTCTGATAGGCTGCGACGAAACGGCTGAGGCTTTCCGGATCCACCCGCCCATCGCCGTGCGAGATAATCTCCAGCGCGATATCGTACACACGCGGCAATCCAGCCGACGGTCCGTTCAACAAACGCGGCAATTCCCGACTGTAGCCCTTGGGCAAGTGGCGCTTGGCGGTACGGATTTGCTCTTCGATCAGATAGAAGTTATCGAGCAGCCATTCGCTGGCCGGCGTAATCTGCTGATTCGCTTTTACCGCCGCCGTGAGCCGGCCACAGACACCGATCAAGACCGCTTCATTCGCCGCCAAGCGCTTCAGAAGCTGATCCTGCGGACGTTCCTGCGTCAACTTGTGTGCGGCCGCGAGACGCTTGCCATACTGTTCCATCTGATCGGCGCTGAATAACTCCGAGCGCAGCGGGGGCTCATCAAAGGAGCGCTTGAGGGGAATGCCGCCGTCGCGCAAGTGCGCCCGCAACTGGTGCAAATAGTGGAAAAAACGAATGTCGCTGGTTTTCATTTAGAGGCGCATTTCTGTGCAGACTGGTCGGTTTCTGGAAGGGCCGAACAGACTGTTGGATGTGAAGGAAATCGGCTGCTAGGTCTCGTTACCGCTTGGGCTATGGCGCAAGCACGCCGTTTTCGAGATAGGCGGCATCGTAGGTCAATACGATCTGTGGGTCGGGCAGGACGAGTTGCTCGTCTTTACCCGCGTAGTGCAGCCGGCTGAGCATATCTTTAATGATGTTGAGCCGCGCCAATTCTTTGTCGTCAGCGCGCACGATGGTCCACGGCGTCACCGGGTTGTGCGAACGCGTCAGCATCTCATTGCGCGCCAGGCTGTATGGCTTCCATTTCTTGAGCGCTTGATCGTCAAGCGCGCTGGTTTTCCATTGGGTAAGCGGATCTATCTTACGCTCATTCAAGCGTTGCCTCTGTTCAGCCTTGCTGATATCGAGGTAGTACTTGAGCAGTTTAATCCCCGAGCGCACCAGCATGTGCTCGAATGCCAAGACCGAAGCCATGAATTCTTCGTGCTCCGCCTCGCTGCAAAAACCCATGACGCGCTCGACGCCTGCGCGGTTGTACCAACTGCGGTTAAACAGCACGAGTTCCTGGGCGGCCGGCAGATAAGGGACATAACGCTGAAAGTACCACGCGCTACGATCTCGGTCGGAGGGCTTGCCGAGCGCCACGACACGGGTTTCGCGCGGACTCAAATGCTGAACGATGCGCTTGATCGTGCCGTCCTTGCCGGCGGCGTCCCGGCCTTCGAATAGGATCAGTATTTTGTCGTTGCAGTGAATGAAGTGGCGCTGTAGCTTAACCAGTTCAATTTGGAGTTGGCGCAGATTGTGTTTATACGTCTTCTTATCCATTGCAGGCGCAGACGCATTGACTGCTTCTTGTTTGCTTTGCTTGCCCATCGCTTGCCCCACGAATATTTTCTCGCTATCACTAAACGCAGTTCGCTCACCGCCAAGAAATAATCCAAACGGTACTCAAAAACATTTCTCTCAATGGTTAACGAAGGTAAGCGCGATTACCGCTTAATTCCTTGCTTGGCGTGGATCATCTAAGTTTTCCCAATAGCATGCATTATCATGACTCAATGCTTCCATTACCTCATCGGACAATGCATTACGCTCTGTCTGCGGTGCTTCATCCTTACCGAGTACAAGCCAGGCAACTGCGAAGCCGATACCAAAGATCAGCAACGTCGGGATAATCCATATCCAACTGTATCCGATCATCGTGCCATTTTCCGCCATACCACGACTGATCGTTGCCTCTGTCATAGCGCCACCGTCGAGCAGCAGAAACAGCACCACGATGACGCCAATCGAGATGACGAATATTTTTTGTATGGTTGCGTTCATGGGATAAGTCTCCTAATAAAGGTTCACACGGTCTATCGCCCTAAGCTATTTTTTGCGCTCATGTCATGGTCGAAATCGGACCCGCACACGCTGCATTAGCCGCCATAACCCTAAGCCACTGACCGCGAAAGTCAGCAAACGCCGCGGACGCCACAGCGCCAAGATGGCGACAGGTAGCAGTAATACCCCGGGATGGCTTTTAAGATAGCGAATGCCCGCGACGACTTTATCGATCATCAGCGCGGCAGGTCGCAACGCAGCGCCTTGTTGCGCGAGCGCAGCGCGCTCGGCGCCGATTTGCGCGATGAGCTCAGTGCGTTTGTGCATCAAAGCGACCGCCTTCGCTTTCATGATGACGAATCCAACTGCTGCCGATCTTTATATAGTTCGCCCAGGCTCGCTTCGAATAAACGCGGCCTGGACTGAAGCTGGGCACGCACCGCACTGAACGCAATGCCAGCGCCGATCAAAAACAATAGAGTGAGTCCGCCGATAGCGTGCAGCCGGTAAGGCGTATCCCAATAGGCCGCGATAACGAACAGCAGCGCTAGGATGAGCGTGGTAAAAAAGAAAAACAGCGCCATGAAGGCGCTGTACACAAGTGTCGTCAGCCGCAGCTTTTCTTCGGCAAACTCGGTTGAGAACAAGGCCAGCCGGCTATGCAAATGCGCAACGATGCTGCCCAGCAGATGCTTGGCCGAATCGAACACGCCGCCTGGCGCTGCACGGGTAGAATCGGTGTCATGTTCCACAGGCCGACCTCCAAATAACGATTAACGCCTTGCGGCCAAGAATCCGATGAGCATGCCGACTGCGGCAGCGACACCCACTGCCGTCCATGGGTTTTCATGCACGTAATGATCGGTTGCCGTAGCCGCCTGCTTGGCTTTTTCGACCACGCGATGCTCGGCTTCCACCAAACGGGTCTTGGCGTACTTTAATTTCTCGGCAAATTTTGCGCGCTCTGCGGCAAAACCTTCCCCCGATACATGCGCCGTCGCTTGCAGTAAGGCTTCAGCATCGCTGACGATCGATTTAAAATCGTCGACCACTTTACCTTTGGTCCGATTGAATTCGTCTAGTGTTTGTTCCATGATTGATTCCTCCTGTGGGTTGCGATAAAGCTCAAGTGGGTAGTTTCCATCTTCATTCCAAGTTGCGCTGTGCGCTAGCGCACATAAGGCGGGAATCGATCAATCAACGGGGCCTATCGGCCAAGAACCCATTAGTCGGACTGCCGTTTGCGATCGCGCCAGAATCGGTACATCAGCGGTTTGACGCTGATGCCGTGGGCGAGAATGGACAGCGTCACCACGATGAGGGTTAGTTGAATCAGCTCCAAGGCCAGCTGCTCGGGGAGACCATGCTGGATGGCATACATCAGGTAGTACAGCGAACCGATGCCGCGCACGCCAAACCATGCCACCATGCCGCGCATGCGCCAGACCGCACGGGTGCTCGATAAGCCGACCAGGACACTGATCGGACGGGCGACAAAAAATAAAAATAGCGCCAGCGAGATTGCCCGCCAGCTCCAGGAATCGATAAAGAGCATGCCGCCGATCAGGAGAATCAGCACCACTTCGGACAGCCGTTCAAGATGTTCTTTAAATACCAATGCACCTTCGCTGACGGTCGGCGGTGTTTCGCTATCGGTGCTATCCAGTGAATTCTTCGGCAACAAGTTTATTGCTGGCAAGGGATCTGGCGCAGCGCTTACACCGGCTAGCTTGAGTTCGGTTTGTCGTAAAGCGACGGCCGCGAAGAATACGGCTAAAAAACCCCAAGCGTGCGCAATGACGCTGAGGCCATACACCACGCCGATCAGCCCCAAGCCGAGGAAATCATAGATCAGTTCGCTCCTGGGCGATGCGCCGCGCAGCTTCCAGCTGAGATGGGCCAAGGCGGCGCCCGACGCGATGCCGATTGCGACGCCGGCGACGGTAGCCCACAGTACATCCACTAACACCCATTGCAGCCCGAATTCGCCGAGCTCGTGCAGGCCCAGCATGCCCAGGCCCAGCATCACGAAGGGAAAAGCGCTGCCGTCGTTCATGCCGGCCTCGCAGGTTAAGGTGAAACGGAGCTGATCACGGTCATCGGGGTGTCGAATTTGCACATCGGTTGCCAGCACCGGATCGGTGGGTGCGAGGATGGCCCCCAGCAGGACACCGGCGCCCAGCGGGAGGTCTAAGAGGTAGTACGCGAAGGCCGCAACCAAACCGACGGTGATCGCCATCGACACGGTTGCCAGTAGCATCGGGGTACGCCAGCGGGCGAAGCTGACCGGTACCGGCATTTTGATACCAGCAGAAAATAGGGAGATCAGCACGGCCACTTCGGTGAGCACTTGCAACAGCGCCGATTCTTTCAGCGGATTGAAGTGAAACACATTGAGCACGGTGGGGCCGACCAACAAGCCCACCGCCAAGTAGACAATGGCGGAAGTGATGGGCAAACGCTTAAGCGCCGCCGACGTGAGGCCCATGAAGACCAATAAGCCACCCACGAGCAGGAACCACTGTGCGTCGGTCAACACATAGGCTTCTGGAACCAATAAATCTGCATTTTCCACATCAGCACCGGAAAATAGTTCTAAGGAATCGCGCGCACCATGCCAGCCTCATTCCCCCAGCAACTCCGCCACAGGATGCAATTGCTCCACATGTTGCGACACGACTTTTACGATGACGATGATCGGAATACCCAACAGCATGCCCCACACCCCCCACAGCCAGGCCCAGAACAGCAGCGAGACAAACACGGCTGCCGTATTCATTTTGGCGAATTTCCCGGTCATCCAAGTGGCGATTAAGGTTCCGACGAATGTCGCGATCGCCAGCGATGCGCCCGCGGCCACTAGCCCCATGGAAAACGAATCGAATTGCATGAAAGCCGCCATGCCGAGGATGACTGCGGTGAGGGCTGGGCCCGCATAGGGGATGACATGCACTAATCCGGCGGCGACGGCCCAAGCCCCGGCGTTTTCCAAACCGATCCAATGCAGCGCAATCCAAGTAAGCAAACCGACCAGCACATTGGTCACCAACAGCATGAACATGTATTGCTGGATGGAATCGTTGATGTCATCCAGGATATGCACCGTGATCTTTCTTTTCGTCAGCGTCGGCCCCGCGAGCCGCACCAGCTTGCGTTTGAACATATCGCCGCCGAGCAAGAAAAAGTACACCAAAAAAAACACCATCGTCGCTTGACCCATGAAGGCGAACACTCCCCTGGAACCCACCCAAAGGAAATTGCTTAGCTTGAAGCTGGGTTGGTCGATCACGACATGCGTGGCGCGCTGCTTGGGAAGTGCCGACAGGTCGGCTTGGGTGGTTGCTTTTTCGATCGTGCTCGCGGCGGCTTGTACATCCTTCATGTTGCTGAGGGGACCACGCCGAATCTTGTCGAGTCCTGTCGACAATTTGCTGGCCGCTTCGGGCAACTGCGCGAGTATTTCTTGTACTTGCCCGCGCAGCGCATAAGCGCCAAACACGAGCGCGCACATCACGGCCACCATGACTAGGCTGGCGCCCACGACGCGCGGCATCTTAATCCGCTCCAGCCACACGACGAGCGGATTCAGGGTGTATGCAAAGAGTATCCCGATCAATAGCGTGATCAGAAACGGCTGCGCCCAATCCAGTGCAAATACCAACGCGACCGTCGCCAGGATGCCGAGCGCAACGCCGCGCGCATCTACGGGCAAGTGAACAGACAGCGGGATGGCGTCGGCGATCTTGGCGGGCGGAAGGATATTATCCGCCGCAGGTTCGGATGCAGGGCGCCCGCTTGTTTCTGTTGGAATGGGCGTAGAAATCATGGGGCGCTGCCGGCAACGAGGCGCAGAACGCCCGCTGCGGATGCGAAGTTTAGCGCTTGGTGCCGAAAATCAAGAGCGCGCCGCCAATGGCGATGGCCCCTACGCCAGCCCATACTGGGATATTGACCGTCTCCTTGTCTTTTACCGACAGCTCGATCGGGCCCAGTTTGGCTTCATGCGTTTCCTTGGTGTAGGTAAACCCACCGTACACCAAGCCCAGTGCGCCGGCCAGAATCAGCGCGAGTGCGAGTACTTTGATAGCGTTCATTTGTTTCTCCTTATGGTTAAAAAAGCCGGAACCCGACTAGGGGATATGCCGGCCCAGCCTAAAAGCAAACAGGGCCATTACGGTGGCGCTCACTAAAAGAATATGGATAAATCCGCCCAAGTTATATCCAAAACCTAAGGCCATCACCCATAGCAAAGTAAATACGACCGCAAGCGTGACGAACTCGTTTTCCTTATACGCCGGCTGAAAGCTGCGAGCACTTGTAGGACGATTATATTCGGTGAGAAAGGGGCTTTTATTCATCAGGATTACCTTAATGTGATGATGGCGTTTAGTGCCACAAAGGCATCAGGTAAAGGGGACAGTTGTTGTTTCAACAATCCCCTTGCCTGATGCGCCACCTGATCTCCGCGCGAAAGACCGCCCGAAGAACCTAGGTGGAACACCATTACTTCAGTCGCATGTCGTTCTTGACCGAGACCACACCCTTCACACTGCGCGCAAGGCTAGCGGCTTTATTGATACCGTCTTGGGAACTGACAAAACCGCTCAATTGCACGACACCCTTAAAGGTTTCAACATTAATCTCGGCGGATTTCAGCGTCGGCTCATTGAAGATAGCAGCCTTCACTTTGGTGGTGATGACGGCATCATCGACATATTCGCCGGTACCCTCTTTTTGCGGCGTAGATGCGCAACCCAGGAAAGACACCAACAACACGCCCAAGAAAATTGCGGAAAAATATTTATTAAGTTGTTTCATGACATATCTCCTTAGTGAGTTTAAAAACAAATTTGAAGCCAGCTTGAAGGGCGATCAAGGCGCTGCTTTTTGTTCCCCTTGATTCGCCTTGCAGCGCACCTGAGCTAGCGCGTTATAGCCGCCCCATTAAAAACAAAATGAGTACGATGATTAATATCGTGCCCAGTACACCGCTCGGGGCATAACCCCAGTTTCGGCTGTGTGGCCAGCTCGGGATCGCACCAAGCAGCAACAGTACGATCACAATCAACAGTATGGTTCCTAACATTTTTCTTCTCCTCTTAAACGTAATCAATAAGCACCGCTTGGCTTACTACTGCGCCAACCGACGTCGTGAAATCAACACATCGGTTATTAACCTAGCGTAGAAAACAGCTTAGTCGCAACCTCAGAAACTATCAGTGCGGTAGCGTACATAAGGTAATGTCTGGTAGCTTGCCACTAGCCGAATTTAACTATAGCCAATATTCCACGAGCCGTGCCGCCCACTCTTTCAATCGGATCAGAAATGATCGTTGCTCCCAGCGATCAAGATCGATGGCGTCGGACTGCGCCAAATCCTTGGCAAACATGGCATCCATTTGCCGGGAAAAATCACGGCCCAGAATCGCCGCATTAAGTTCATCGTTATGCAGGAAGCTGCGCCAATCCAGATTAGTGGAGCCGATGGTCGACCACACACCATCTATGGAAGCGGTCTTGGAATGCATCACTGCGCCGCGTCGTTCGTAGATTTTGGCGCCGGCACGCAACAACTTGGAATAGTGCGAGCGCCCGGCGTGAAATACCGCCCAAGAATCGGTATGACTCGGCAAAATCAACTTCACCTTGACGCCGCGCTGCGCTGCATCGGTCAAGGCCTTGAGCAATTGCGGATCGGGTGCAAAATAGGCGTTGGTGATCTGTACCTGCTGCTCCGCATTGTCGATCGCGGATAGCAGCGTGAGATAAATCAAGCTATGGGGGTCGGCGGAGGCGCTGCCGATGGCGCGCACGATCTCGTCACCCTGTTTGTCGAGTTTGGGGAAGTAGTTTTTCTGAGCCAGCGGCGGGCCCTTTTGTTTAGTCCAGGTGTCCATGAACAGCTTCTGGAATTCCGCCACCACCGGCCCTTCGAGCTGCAAGTGGGTGTCGCGCCAACCGACGGTGCTCGGCCCCTTTTTTCGGGCTGACTTAGTGGATGGGCCGCTGGAATAAGATTCGCTGATATTGATACCGCCGATGAAAGCGATGCGGCCATCGATCACCAGCAACTTGCGGTGGTCGCGGTTATTGAGCAGCCATTCTTTTTTATTTCCGGCCAAGGGGTTGATCGGATTGAACTCGAGCAACTGGATGCCGCCGGCACTTAAGCGCGCAAAAAATTCCTTAGGCGTATTCAGGCAGCCGACGCTGTCGTAAATCAGGTTGACTTGAACGCCAGCGGCCTGTCTTTCCAGCAGCAGATCGGCGAACTGTTTGCCGATGTCGTCGTCTTCAAAGATGTAGGTTTCCAGATTGATGTGGTCTTTAGCCTTGCCGATGGCCGCGAACATCGCTTGGTAGGTCGCTGGCCCGTCTTGCAATAGGACGAGCTTGTTGCCCAGCACCAGTGGACTATCGGCGTTAATCGCCTGTTCCATGGCCAGGTGCTTTTCCAGGATGTCGATGTCGCCGGATTTGCGCTTGAGTTGCCCGATGATGGTGGCGCTCTTGCTTTCGGAGACAGGGCCACGCGCATTCTCGAACTCTACCGCCTGGGGGGAAATCATTTCCTTTTCGAGTGCAGCGTCGGGAAGACTCGCGCATCCGGCACAAGTGTAGATGAGCAGACCGCATACGGCCAGCACCATACGCTTGGCTGCCACGGTAGCGCTAGCCAATCGCGATTGCGGTGCTTGGGGCAATCCTTGGTAGGGCATTTTTTCTACCCTTCTCGTTGTCGCAACAGCCGGGTCCACGATGCTTAGCTGGAACGATTCGCCTGGGTGACATAGCGACGGCGTTTGTCACGCCGTTGCGCACCTCATTTAGTCGTTCGAGCGAATTTCACCGTTAACGACTTTCACGCGGTCGCCTGCTCGCCAAGACGTTGGTTTGGTCTCGGTGAATACCCGGCTCGTTCCGTCGTTTAAACGCACGACAGTTTCATA
The DNA here is from genome assembly GCA_038042985.1 of Pseudomonadota bacterium. Taxonomy (GTDB): domain Bacteria; phylum Pseudomonadota; class Gammaproteobacteria; order Burkholderiales; family Thiobacteraceae; genus RBG-16-58-11. The sequence goes on along the minus strand of JBBTCZ010000011.1, from coordinate 40,959 downwards.
ACGTTTGGTCGTGTCCACACGCTTCTCAATCTCGTTGCCCACTATCGCACCGCCCACCGCACCGGCCACGGTCGCGACGTCTTTGCCGCGGCCGCCGCCGACCTGATTGCCAAGCAAGCCGCCCACCACAGCACCGCCAACGATACCAACGGCGCCGCCGTCACCGGGCTGGACGATCTCGCGTGTCGATTGAATAACGCCACATTCGGCGCAGATCGCTTTGGCGTGAGTGTTGCCCGCCACCTGTGTTGGGGTTGTACGTGTTTTTGCGCCAGGGCTGCTTGGTTCAGCTCTGTCACCGGGGTTGCCGATGGAGCTGGGGATCCACCCCATGAAGGCGGCGATGCCGACGATAGAAAATAAAATGATGGCGATGCCTGCGATCCACATCAGGGGCGGCGGTGATTTATTGATTTGCGATGTCATGCTGCTTTCCTTTTGTTTGTGTTGTTTCGAACGATGCTTGCGGCGCTGTCAAAGCCGCTGCAATTCACGCTTTGCGATGTGCACACCGCTGTCGAAACCTAAGAACAGTTTAGTCTTACCCCTGCATTCAGTCGGTACGGTAGCGCACACACTAAGACGTGCGTCGGTATGCAGACAAGCCAGCGTTTTTTCTAATCTTTCGGTTTGAGTTTTCTATTTGTTTGCAAGGGGCGCAAATGGATGGGTTGTCTCACTCTGCATGGCCAATCTATATGAGTGAGAGGGTAGGTGGCTTGCTGTTCGCTTTAGCGTGAGACATATCGAGATCGGCTTGCTGAATCAATTCCTCGCCACTTTGCTTGTCGCCGTGATAGAGGGCGGTACCGATACTTGCCGTTAGCGTAATCACCTGGCCATCGATCACGTAAGGCGCGGCTAATTGCGCGCGGATTTTGTGCACCGCTGCGTCAGCACTGTGTTGTCCTTCAATTTCCGGCAGCATGACGACGAATTCATCGCCCCCATAACGGCAAGCGGTGTCTGCACCTCGGATGTTGACGGCTAAACGCATGGCTACCTGCTGCAGGAGACTGTCTCCCGCGATATGCCCCAATTTGTCGTTGACCCATTTGAACTGGTTCAGATCGATAAACATCAGCAGCACCTGTTTGTGCTGCCGAGTTGCTTGTTGCAGCGCCTGATGCAGGCGGTCTAGCAGCAAGCTGCGGTTGGGCAGACCCGTCAGTTCGTCGTGATAGGCAAGCAGACCTTCCTGCTTTATTTTGTGAGAAAACCGTATTAAATTTCGCCGCAGGCAAGCATTGGATGCCGCCAACAATTTAAATTGCTGCTGCGTACCATTTATCGTTGCTGTTATTGGGCTATTGCGCATGTTGCTGTGCTTTCAAGATGAGCGGGCGCTCTGTGGCTGTAATATTTTGCACGTCGAATACGATCTGTTTCTTCATAATAAGCTCTCCTAAGGTGGGTTTCGAGGCGTCCACGGCTTCTACGTATAGCGGTTCTAAAATGCCATCGTGAAATTACGTCTGGGACATTTTCAAGCGCGACTGATGCGGCTCGCAGAACATTTGATACCGCTTAGCGCAGATTCCCTTCCCAATCGCAACCCCAACCCTTGGCACGGCAACGATAGCGTTGCACCGGGGTAATCAAGCTGATGAGCCGGTCAATAAAACGACGCCGCACGCGTTCCACGGGGCCCTTGCATTTGGGGCACACGCGCTTTTGCTCAGGGTGGTACGCGGGCGTACTTGGCTGATAAGCCATAGGCAGCGTTATCTATTAATCACTCTCAGCAAGACAACTACGATCGCGATTACCAACAGAATGTGAATGAACCCGCCCATGGTGTAAGAGGTTACGAGCCCCAGCAGCCACAAGATGAGCATAACGACGGCAATGGTATAGAGCATGACCCGACCTTTCTATTTTATGGTCTAGGCAGACAGCCGCGCCCACATCCATGGGACTGGCGCGGCGGCTGCGTAGATGAAGCGATGTTATTTGCTGATCTCGTGGCCAATGACGCCGCCGACCGCCGCGCCACCCACCGTGCCGACCGCGCTGCCGCCGGTCAGGACGGAGCCGCCCACCGCGCCGACACCGGCGCCGATCGCGGTATTTTTATCCTGCTGCGACATACCGGCACAACCCGCCAGACCAAACAGCAAACTTACTGTTACCGCATTCACTGCAAATTTTTGTATCGTTTTCATTTGGAGTACCTCTCAGTTAAACATCCGGTGCTAGGGAAATTCCTACCCGGCGGCTTATTTGCCGTATTGCATCTTTGCTTGGTTCATACAGCTTTCCTTGGCGTTGCCCGCCAGCGCATCGCATTTTTCCTTCGCTACGGCAAAATCTGCGTCACGCTTATCAGCAGCTGCGTCCTTGCGCGCTTCGCTGCCCTTTTCTTTCGCTTTCATCTGCGCCTCAGAGGATGTCTCGTTGGCCGCCGCGTTTGCCTTCGAGGTTTTCAACTGTGTTTTGGCGTCGGCTTTGGCGCGCACCAGGGCGGCTTTCGCTTCTTTCACGCAAACGTCTTTAACGTTACCGGACTTGTCATCGCACTTTTCCTTGGCTACCGCATATTCCGCTTCCGCCTTAGTAACGCTGACTTTATAGGTCGCCTTTTTTGAGGGTTTGTAGCGCGCATCGAGTTCAGCATTTGCGACCTTTTCTTTGCCTTTTGCTTCGGCCATGCAAATATCTTTAGCGTTATCGGCGAATGAAGCACAGGCGCCTTTGGCGGTTTTGTATTCGGCCCCGATGGTTTTCTCGGCTGCCTTATACTCAGTCTTAGACAGGTTTTGCGCCAGGCCATTAACACTATAGGCAAGGCTGATTGCCAGTACGATTGCGCTGAGTTTGAATTTATTCATGGTGATGTCTCCTTTAAATTGTCTATTTAAGATGAGGGAATAGGGCGCGGTATCCGCGCCTACTCCTACATCGCATTAATGCGTTTGATCTTTCTGGCGATCCTGCCATTCGGTAATCTGCTTTTCTGCTTCGTCTTTAGTAATGCCGTAGGTTTCCTGAATCTTCCCGGAAAGGTGTTGGCGCTTACCCCCAATCACATCCAACTGATCGTCAGTTAGCTTGCCCCACTGCTCTTTGATATTGCCTTTGAGTTGTTTCCAATTTCCTTCAATACGATCCCAGTTCATTTTGATTCCTTATCTTAGGTTAACTATCGTGACGGTCTGCTCTGCACCGAATCCACTGGGGCACAGCAACCTTTCTGCCTCAATTATTGTTTAGATTAACGACAGCGTCTTACTGCGTCTGTGCGCTGGCGCACAAACGACAAACCCTGCCGAAGCAGGGTTTGTCGGGTGCACTACAACCATGCCGCCCACTGGGCGGAAGAGCCGGTACAGCGGTTACGCCAATACTTTAGTTATCACGGCCATGGCCTTTGTCGTGTTTATCTTTCTTATGTTTCCCACCATTATCATCCCTGTTCTCGTCACGGCGGTCATCCCGGCGATCACGATGCTGCTCCTGGTAACGCGGCACATACTCGCGGTTGTACCAGCTGTCTTGCACAAAGTAGACCCGCTCGCCACAAGCGTTGTATTTGTGGCAGTGCTTTTTCCAATTTTTGGCGTGACCCGGCGGCACGCGCATATAGATTGGCGGGCGCTCCACTTCCCGTACGATGACTCTCGGCTGACGATAGATCACTTGTGGCGGCGGATAGCCGCCGATGTCAATTCGGCCATAAAAGCCGGGTTCGCCGATGCTAACCGAGACGCCAACGTCGGCAGCCAATGCCGGGATGGTCATGGTGGTAGCGGCTACCGCCGCTGCAATCAGTAAACGTTTCATGTTGTACCTCCTGTTGTTAGTGGTGCTTAAATAACGTCCGTAGACATGAGTGGATGACTTCCCTTTGTAACGATATGTAAGTTCAGGGAGATCAATTCGCTGCAGCGATTATTTGGTGCCGCTTACCTCTATATCCACTCGACGGTCAGGCTGCAGGCAGGTAATAAGCTTCTTGCTTTTAGGCCCAGTACAATCGCCAGGTTTGGTGGTCGGTTGAAGCTCGCCCTTGCCCTCCACGGTAATGCGATTAGCAGCGATATCTTTGCTCACGAGATAATCTCGTACCGCATTCGCACGTTCCTCGGAAAGCTTCTGATTGTATTTGGTACTACCGATGCGGTCCGTATGGCCGGTAACATGGATCGCGTCATAGCTCACGCCATTGAGATCCCTAGCCAAGCCGTCCAACTCCAACTTGCCTTCTGGCTTCAACGTGGATTTGTCGAAGGCAAACAGTGCATCTGCCGAGAAACTAACTTTTTGCGGCGCCACTTTTTGGGGCACGGGCGCCGGGGTGGGCGCTAGCACAGGTGGCGGCGTAACCGCTGCTAGCTTGGGTGCTGGCGCCTCCACTTTCTTGACGAGATCGGCATCGCATTCTGCGATGGCCATCGCCGGCGTCCAGTAGCCGGTGCGCCAACATTGGCCATAGTTGTTCTTAACCACGGCGCCGCGCGAATCAAGCAGATAACCTTGAATTTTATCTTGAGCGATTGCAATGCCTGGCAATAATGCCGCAACGATGCTGGCACAAATGAGTGTTTTTGTAGTCGTCATGATTGTTACTCCTGTTTTTCTGAATGGCGTGAGCACAGACCATGATCGAAAAACATGAGCCGCCACACCGTTATGCACGCTCAATTGCATGCATTAAATTTCAGCGCCACCGTGTATAGCGTGGCCGTCATTTACGAGTGTCATGCTGCGCTATTCTTCCGGAGCAATCTGTGCGCTAGCGCACGTAGGGCAGCCACAACGATCAGGCACGATAAGAAAAAGAGAGGCGGGAACCGAAAAGGAACCGAAAGGCCGGCAGGCGCTAACACGCCGCAACCTGGGTGATTGATATGATGGTGGGCCCCCCGAGAGTCGAACTCGGCACCAACGGATTATGAGTCCGCTGCTCTAACCAACATGAGCTAGAGGCCCAATAAAAACTGGCCGGGAATGCCGGCCAGTTTTGAGAACACTTTTATTCGTTTTCCAGGAAGCTGCGCAGGCGCTCGGATCGGCTTGGGTGACGCAGCTTACGCAGCGCCTTGGCTTCTATCTGACGTATTCGCTCGCGCGTGACGTCAAATTGTTTGCCGACTTCTTCCAGGGTGTGGTCGGTATTCATTTCGATGCCGAAACGCATGCGCAATACTTTCGCTTCACGCGGGGTGAGCGAATCCAATACTTCATGCGTCGCATCGCGCAAGCTTGCATACAGCGCTGCATCGCTTGGCCCCAGGGTGGCCAGGTCTTCGATGAAATCGCCCAGGTGCGAGTCTTCGTCGTCGCCGATCGGGGTTTCCATTGAGATCGGCTCTTTGGAAATTTTGAGGATTTTGCGAATCTTGTCCTCGGGCATCTCCATCTTCTTCGCCAGTAGCGCGGGATCGGGCTCTTGCCCGGTCTCTTGCAGAATCTGGCGCGAGATGCGGTTCATTTTATTGATGGTCTCGATCATGTGCACCGGGATGCGGATGGTGCGCGCCTGATCGGCGATAGAGCGCGTGATGGCTTGCCGAATCCACCAAGTGGCATAGGTGGAAAATTTATAACCGCGGCGATATTCGAATTTATCCACTGCTTTCATCAAGCCGATGTTGCCTTCTTGAATCAGATCCAGGAATTGCAAACCGCGGTTGGTGTATTTCTTGGCGATGGAAATTACCAGACGCAGGTTGGCCTCAATCATTTCACGCTTGGCGCGGCGTGCTTTCGCTTCGCCGTTGGACATTTGGCGTGAGATTTCTTTCAAATCTTTGATCGGAATGCCAACACGGTTTTGCAGATCGTTCAATTTGGTTTGATAGTCCACAATGTCGTGCTGATGACGCGCGAGCATTTCGACATAGGGCTTGCGTGCGCGCATCTCGCCAGCCAGCCATTGCGTATTTACCTCATTGCCTGGGAAAGATTTAATAAAATGGGGACGTGGCATACCGCATTTTTTGACGCATAAATCCATGATGCCGCGTTCATAGCTGCGGACTTCTTCCACCAAGCCGCGCACGCTGTTGCACAAGCTCTCGGTTTGCTTCGCGGTGAAGCGAATGCTCATGAGTTCGGTGGAGATCTGACCTTGCAGCTTTTTGTAGGCGCGGTCTTCGGTGCCTTTTTTCTCTAACGCTTTCACCATCTTGATGAACAGCGCTTGGATGATTTTGAAGCGCTCCATCGCATCCGCTTTGAGTTGGAGCAAGCTGGCGGTTTGCGCGGCGGCGGCGGCGCCCTCTTCCTCTTCTTCCGACACTTCTTCTTCGATCGCGGCTTCTTCCTCCGGCATTTCTGCAGCCACTTCTTCTTCGGCGTTCGGATTAATCAAACCGTCGATCAGCTCGTCGATGCGCATTTCGTCGCGGTTTACTTTATCCGCGAGTTGCAGCATGTCGGCGATGGTGGTCGGGCAGGCGGAAATGGCCAGGATCATGTGCTTCAAGCCATCTTCGATGCGCTTGGCGATTTCGATTTCGCCTTCGCGCGTCAGCAACTCGACCGTGCCCATTTCACGCATGTACATGCGCACCGGGTCGGTGGTGCGGCCAAATTCGGAGTCGACGGTGGTCAATGCCCGCTCGGCTTCTTCCACCACATCCTCGTCCGCTACCGGTGGGGAAGCTTCGGTCATGAGAAGCGATTCAGCATCCGGCGCTTCGTCGTAGACCTGAATACCCATCTCGTTGATCATGCTGGTGATGCCTTCGATCTGCTCGGCATCCTGCATATCATCTGGCAAGTGGTCGTTGATTTCGGCGTAGGTGAGGTAGCCGCGCTCCTTGCCAAGCATGATCAGCGTCTTCAAGCGCATGCGGCGCGCTTCTAGATCGTTTTGCTTCAAATCCATTTTTTCGTTATCGGCTGCCATGTGACCGTCCTGAGGTGCGCAAAATTTCGCGTAAAACCAATAATTATACCAAAAGACCTGAGCTTAACCAAACCCCGCCGCTTATCCCGCTTAAATCGCGCTACCCGACCCGCCCACCGGCCAATTCACGGGTTAAAGCCTGTTTTTGCTCTGGGCTCAAGGCCTGAGTCTTGGCCAGCGCGAGCAGGCTGTCGATGCGCTTTTGCCGGGCCTGGGCACGCAACTGGGCAACCGCGCCATTAAATTCCTGCGCCACATCGAAAGCTTCGTCCCAAGCCAGGGCTTCTCCCGCCACCTCGGCCAGCAGCGCTTCTTCAGGCGCGCCGCGCAACGCTTCCAATATCGCTGCATAGGTACCGATCTGCGGCTGTTGCTGGATTAATTCCAACACGCCTCGCAACACGTGCGCCTCGACATTCTCCTCATCCAGCGGCTCCATGGCCGCTTCGCGCGCGAGATCCGGCCGCAGCAACACCATGCGCAGCAATTGCCTCGCGAGTGACGGCGCGCGGCGCGGCTTTACCTTCGGCGCGCGCGTGGGCATGGCACTGGTTTGCGGTAGCAAGCTTGTCAATTCGGCAGCGGATAAGCCTGTCAGTTCCGCCAGACGTTTGCGCAGCATCATTTGCAGCGCGGGGGCGGCGATTTTCTCGATCAGCGGTTTGGCGGTCTGCACCAGTTTGGCGCGGCCTTCATCGGTAGTCAGATTCACTTCGCGCGTGATTTCCTTGAACAGGAATTGGCTCAAGGTGAGCGCGTTGCTATAGCTCGCTTCGAATCCGTCTTTGCCCACTTGGCGCACATAGGTGTCGGGGTCCTCGCCTTCGGGCAGGAATAAAAACAACAGGCGCGCAGTGTCGGTCAGCGCGCCGAGGCTGTTTTCCAAAGCGCGCCAGGCAGCGCGGCGGCCGGCTTTGTCGCCATCGAAACAAAAAATAATTTCGTCCGCCGCGCGCAGGAGTTTTTGCACATGCACCGGGGTGGTGGCAGTACCGAGGGTGGCGACGGCGTATTCGACACCGTGCTGCACCAGCGCCACCACGTCCATATAGCCCTCCACCACCAGCACGCGGCCAGCGTTGCGAATCGCATTGCGCGCTTGGAACAGGCCGTACAACTCCTGGCCTTTTTGGAACAAAGACGTTTCCGGCGAGTTGAGATATTTGGGTTCGCCCGCGCCCAGCACGCGCCCGCCGAAGCCGATGACATTGCCGCGCGCGTTGAGAATGGGGAACATCACCCGATCGCGAAAGCGGTCGTAGCGCCGGCCTTCGTCGTTTTCGATAATCAAGCCGGTTTCGACCAGCGCGGATGAGGTGGCGTAATCGGGGAACACCGCGCTCAGGTTTTGCCAGCCCTCGGGGGCGTAGCCCAAACCGAACTTGGCAGCGATATCGCCCGACACGCCGCGGCCTTTGAAGTACTGAATCGCCGGATCGGAGAGTTTGAGCTGATCGCGATAGTAGCGCAGCGCCTGTTGCATCGTCTCGGGCAGACCGGCGGCTTGCGCGGCGCGGGTGTCTTGCTCGCGCTGCGTGGTCTCCTGCGGTACGGGGAGGCCGATGCTCTTGGCCAACTCTTCCACCGCCTCGGGGAAATTCAGGCCCTGATGCTCCATCACGAAGCTGATCGCGCTGCCGTGCGCACCGCAGCCAAAGCAGTGATAGAACTGTTTGGTCGGGCTGACGCTGAAAGAAGGGGTTTTTTCGTTATGGAACGGGCAGCAGGCGACGTAATTTGCCCCGGCCTTTTTGAGCGGGACGTAGCGCTCCACCACGTCCACGATATCGAGACGATTCAGCAATTCCTGGATGAAGGATTGCGGGATCATTTGACGGAAATAGAGCTGCGATGCGCCACCGGTTAGCCGGTCAGACGGGCTTTGACCAGCCCGGATACGCGGCCCATGTCGGCGCGGCCAGCCAGCTTGGGCTTCAACACCGCCATCAGCTTGCCCATATCCGCCGGGCCTTTGGCACCGGTTTGGGCGATGGCTTCTGCAACGATCGCCTCGATTTCCGCCTCGCCCATCTGCGCCGGCATATAGGCGAGCAACACCTCCACCTCGGCTTGCTCGATCGCGACCAAGTCCGGCCGTGCGCCTTTTTCGAACTGAACGATGGATTCTCGACGCTGTTTGAGCAACTTTTCAATCACCGTCAACACTTGAGCATCGCCCAAGGTGATGCGTTCGTCCACCTCGCGCTGTTTGATGGCCGCCAAAAGCATGCGGATGGTGGATAACCGCGCGGTCGCTTTGTCGCGCATGGCCTGTTTCATGTCTTCGATTATTTTTTCTCTGAGGCTCATATTTGGAAAGTGTCGGTCATGGGGTGGGGCGATATTTTCAACACGCTGTTTTTAAATGATTTTTATTTAATTTAGTATTCAGATTGATGCCTGATCATAGCATCGGCCGAATTGATTTGAAACCGAGGCTTAAGGCATGGAAATTGCCTCCGTTAATACAAAATAGTCAGGAGTAATTTATATTTTTTGCTTAGCAAAAACCATAACCATAACATGCTCAATTATTTCAATTCTGGCTTAAGGCTCAAACTGGTGCTGCTGGTAGTGGCGGGGATTGTGTTCGCCTTCACCGTGATTGGCGCTTTTCGCGTACATACCGAAAAACAGCGCATCACCGAAGAAATGCGCCGCTCCGGCCAGGAGCGCGCGGCCATGGTCGCGGAGGCGGTCGCCAATCTATTGGTCGGCTACGATTACAGCAATATGGAATCACTCGCCGAGCGTATCGTGCAGCAACAAGACGTGCAGCACGCGATTATCCGCAACCGCGATGGCAAAGTGATGGTGTCGCGCAATAAGCCCAGCCTGCCCGACCAGGCAACCTTATCATTCGAATCCCCGGTGGTTTTTTCGTCGGAGCAAATCGGCCGGGTTGATTTGCAAATCTCCCTCGCGCGTATGGAGGCGGAAATCTATCGCACCTATCGCGACGTGATCCTGGAGCAGGCGTTCTTTGGTTTATTTCTCGGTCTATTGATTTATTTTGGCGCCTCGCGCGTGATCGTGAAACCGATTACCCGCATTAGCGAGCACATGAAAAATATTCTCAACAGCAACGATGCATTGTTGCCCGAAGCATTAGATATACGCAGCAGCGACGAAATTGGAGATCTGGCGCGCATTTTCAACAACTTGAATCAGAAGGTGTTTGAAGCCCACCTGCGCTTGCGCGAAAAAATTGATCTTGCCGGTAGCGCGTTAATGAAAACCAACGATCAACTGCAACAACGCTCTCAGGAATTGGAAAACCGTACACAAGATTTGGAAAAAGCCTTAACCCTGCTGGAGAAGCTGGCGGTTACCGATAGCCTGACTGATCTGAGAAATCGTCGCTATTTCGATGACAATCTGGCCGCCACGTTTGCGCGTGCGCAGCGCTTCAATGAACCAATTTGCTTGATCCTGCTCGACATAGATTTTTTCAAGCAAATCAACGATACCTACGGTCATGCCGCCGGTGATACCGTACTGCAAGCGCTGGCGCGCGCCTTTAAAACGCGTACGCGTGAAACGGATATCGCAGCGCGCCTCGGCGGCGATGAATTTGCCTTCCTGCTCTATCGCACACAGCGCGAGGAAGGCGTTTTGTTCGGAACCGCTCTCCTGGCCATGCTGCGCGGGATGCCTTTCAAGTTTCATGATCATGAAGTGACTGTCGGCTTATCCATCGGCGTAGCATGTAATCATGATGATATCCACAGCATCGAGGCGCTTTACGGCGCGGCCGACGAGGCGCTGTATGAAGCGAAACGCCGCGGCCGCAACCAAGTCGTCGCCCACCCATTTGATACTCAACCGCATGTAAAGCTCAAATCTGTGTAAATGATGAAAGAGGAAACCGCATGAAACACTTGCTCACACGATGCTTGATTAGTCTTACCGCGATGGGGTTGCTGACCCTCCCCGCGCGCGCGGTGCCGATAGGCGCTGAAGAGCTCTACCTGGGCTCCGTCGCGATGGATGTACCGGCGGCGATGGTGCAGCGGCTCACCCCCTTGACCGCTTATTTGAGCAAGAAAACCGGGATCAAAATCTCATTCCGCGCTTCGCCCAACCTCGGCTCGGCGGTGAATGAACTGGGCAAGGATTTCACCCAAATCGCCTATCTCACGCCCGTGGCCTTCGTCGAGGCGCATGATAAATACCGAGCCCGCGCGCTGGTCTCGCCCCTCACCCATGGCAAGGACACGTTCAATCTGGTGGTCGCGGTGCGCCAAGACAGCCCGATTCAAACCATGGCGGATCTCAAGGGAAAATCATTTGCATTGGGGGATGAAAAAGCGCTGCTGCAACGCGCGGTGGTGGTGGGCGGTGGCGTGAAGCTGGAGGAATTCTCCAAATACAGCTTCCTGAAACACTACGACAATATCGCCAAAGCGGTGCTCAACAAAGATTTCGACGCCGGCATTTTGAAGGACACGAGTTTCGAGAAATATGCGCCGCAGGGCTTGCGCAAAATACACACCTCGCCGCCGCTCTCGTCTTATCTGTTCGCGGTGAGCGAACGTCTGCCGGCGGAAACGGTGAAAAAATTGCGCGCCGCCTTCCTCGAACTTAAAGCCGATACGCCGGAAGGAAAAGCCATCCTGACAGAATTAGACCCGGCCTATGATGGCTTCGTCGTAGCAGAAGACAAGGACTACGACACGATCCGCAAACTGATCGCGCCGTTCCAAGCGCCTGCCGTCAAATAAGAATCACAAAAAAACAACGCCCCGGAGGGTAAGCCCATCCGGGGCGTTTTGCGTTGGTGCTGAAGCTTAGTACAGCTTGGGCGGCAGCATCTGGCTGCGGATGCGCTTGTAGTGGCGCTTTACCGCAGCGGCCAGCTTGCGCTTGCGCTCCGAAGTGGGCTTCTCATAGAACTCACGAGCACGTAGCTCGGTCAGCAGCCCGGTCTTTTCAATGGTGCGCTTGAAACGGCGTAAGGCCACGTCAAACGGCTCATTTTCCTTCACGCGAACGATCGCCATGCAACAACCCCTATCTGAAAAATCGCTGTCAAAATCAGAAAAGCGCGCATTCTACCAGCTAAACCAAGTTTTTCCAAGGCCGGTTAACGTTTTGCGCTAGAATCCCGCCCCATGTTAGTCCTGGGCATCGAAACTTCCTGCGACGAGACCGGTATCGCGCTCTACGACACCGAGAGCGGCCTGCTCTCCCACGCGCTGTATTCTCAAGTCCACATGCATGAGGAATACGGCGGCGTCGTGCCCGAACTGGCCTCGCGCGACCATATCCGGCGCGTATTGCCCTTGAGCCGACAAGTATTGGATCAAGCCGGGCTGGAGTTGACTGACCTTTCCGCTATCGCCTATACCGAAGGCCCAGGCCTGGCCGGGGCCTTGTTAGTAGGCGCCTCCATTGCCGCCAGCCTGGGTTTTGCGCTGAAGCTTCCCATCGTCGGGGTGCACCATCTGGAAGGCCACTTACTCGCACCCTTGCTCGAACCCGACCCGCCCGCTTTTCCCTTCATCGCGCTGTTGGTCTCCGGCGGCCATACGCAATTGATGCGCGTGGATGGCGTGGGCCAATATCAACTCCTAGGCGAAACCTTGGACGACGCCGCGGGCGAAGCCTTCGACAAAAGCGCGAAATTGATGGGCATGGGCTATCCCGGCGGCCCGGCACTGGCGAAGTTGGCCCAGACCGGCCAGATCGGGCACTACAAGCTGCCACGACCGATGCTCCACAGCGGCGATCTGAATTTCAGTTTCAGCGGCTTGAAAACAGCGGTGATGCTCATCGCGAAGCAACCCGCTTTGAATCACGCCAACCTAGCCGCCGAGGTGCAGGAAGCCATCACCGACGTGCTGGCCGCGAAATCCATTGCCGCCTTGAAACAAACCGGCTTGACCCGCCTCATCGTCGCCGGCGGCGTCGGCGCCAATGCACGACTGCGCGAACGCTTAAGCCAAGCCGTGCCACCGGGCGCGGCTGTGTATTACCCGAAACTGGAATTTTGCACCGACAACGGCGCCATGATCGCCTTCGCCGGTGCGATGCGGCTTAAAGCTGCCGATACGCGCTATGGCTTTAGCGTGAAGCCGCGCTGGGATTTGGCTGAACTGGAAGCGCCTTAATAAAAATCGTCACGGCTTGCCGTGTAAGGTATTGACCCACCTACCCAGCGTCTCGTTACCCGTCAGTTGAACCAACATTTCCGGGTAAAACATCACCACATACAGCACCAATAACACCACGACCAGCAGCAAATGCCCGAAGATGCTTTCTGGCCGCAGAAAGCCCCAGTATTTCATCGCCAGGAACATGACGTCTTTTTTGTGCTCGGTCATCTGCCGATAGCGGCGCAACATCGTCGCGGCCATATAGGCTAAATAGCCTGCGGCGAGCGAGATAAACACAATGCGGAAGATACCGAATAAATCGACCGTCCCGGCCGAATAGCGGTGGTACATGAGTGACACGCCGCCCATCAGGAACGAGGCGCCCACTGCGATCAAAATATTCATGAACAAGCGCCGCCGTTCACGCGCGATGTCTTGTTGGCGCTGGACAAAAAACGAATCGACCTCGTGCTTGAAATACTCTACTTTTTCTTGCACCAGTGAGGTGATTTCCTGCTTCATCATATGCACCCGGTCGTCGATGGTTGCACCCAGTTTGTCCGCTGCGTAATCGACTAATTCTTTTACGTCGCTCTTGGTAAACTGGCGCTGGTCGTGTAGTTCATTGGAAATTTTATCGAGTTTGGTGTCGATTTTCTCGCTGGTATGCTCGACCACTTCGCGCAGCTCGGTGCTGGCATGTTCGATGCCGTCGCGCACCACGCCATTCAGCTTATCTGCGGCACGATCAATCGCACTCTCTGAGACCTTGACCAAGCTCTCGCGCGCGTAATCCATTTCTTTCTGAAACCAGGTCATGTCTTTCACTCCTGTGTTTTCTTAAAGCCACTTTCCTTGCCTTGCAGCAGTTTTTGGATATTCGCGCGATGGCGCCAAATCAGCAAGCCGGATAATACGATCACCGCCCCGACATAAAGCTTGTTCAAGAAAATAGCCGCGTACAACGGTGCGAGCGCTGCCGCGAGCAAGGCGGATAAGGATGAATAACGGCTCAAGGCAAACGTCAGCAGCCAGGTGGCTATTATGGCCAGCCCGAGCCAAACATTGAGCGCGAGCAAAATGCCAGCGGCGGTGGCCACGCCCTTGCCGCCTTTAAAGCCGAAGAACACCGGATAAATATGGCCGATGAACACGGCCAATGCGGCGGCGGCGATGCCGAGATCGCCCACATCCCAACCCGGCGCTAATTGTTGCGCCAGAAACACCGCGCACCAACCCTTCGCGCCATCGCCAAGTAAGGTCAACACGGCAGCAACTTTTTTGCCGCTACGCATGACATTGGTCGCACCTGGATTGCCGGAACCATATGAGCGCGGATCGGGCAGCCCGAACGCTCGGCTCACCAACACCGCGAAAGAAAGCGATCCAATCAAATACGCCAGAATGATTAACGCTATCGTGCCCATGAGAAAAGCCTTAAAATTGCCGCTGTTTTCATTCTACGCAAAAATCCCCGTGGACGTTATATTCCTGCACGAATACAAATTGGAGCTGGTGATCGGTATCTATGAATGGGAGCGCCATTTGCCGCAGACAATTCAACTCGATATCGAGATCGGCCTACCCGCCAGCCGCGCGGGTGAAACCGACCGCGTGGAAGATACCATCGACTACGGCAAAGTAGTGCAAGCCATCGAAGCCAGCGTGAAGCAAAAACATTTTGATCTGCTGGAAGCGCTGGCCGAGCATATCGCGCATCTCATTCGCACCGATTTTAAATCGCCCTGGGTGCGCATCAGCCTCACGAAGCTCGGCATGCTGCGCCATATCAAGCGCGTGGGGCTCACCATCGAGCGGGGCTGTCAATCCTAACGCCCGACACCGCCTTGATGGCAGCGGTGATTCTGCTTCTGGCGTATTTTATTCGCGGTATCTCCGGCTTCGGCTCCGGACTGGTTGCCGTGCCACTGTTAGCCCTGTTGTTTCCCCTCAAGTTCGTGGTGCCCTTCATACTGGTCATGGATTTCACCGCGTCGATCGTGCTCGGCAGCGTCCATCGCAAGCAAGTCGATTGGGCTGAACTCAAACCGCTGATCCCCGGCGGCATCGTGGGCGTGGTGCTAGGTGTCAGCTTACTGGTGAATTTGGATCAAACGACGCTACTCGCGACCTTGGGTTTATTCATCATTGCGTTCGCACTGCGCAGTCTGCTGAATCTGCATGGCGAAAAACTGATCTCGCGGCTATGGGCGCTGCCGGCGAGCCTGATCGGCGGCATGGTGAGCGCCCTATTCGGCACTGGTGGGCCGCCCTATGTGATTTACCTCACGCACCGCATTCGCGATAAAGGCGTATTCCGTGCAACGACTTCGCTGCTTTTTTTGATGGAGGGCGGCTTGCGCGGCGTGGTGTTTGCGCTTGCAGGCTTACTTTTTCAGGAGGGCTTGCTCAATGCTTTTCTCGGCGGCCTGCCGATCATGGCGTTCGGCCTCTGGTTAGGCGGCAAAGTGCATGTCGGTATCTCAGCGACACAAATGGTGCGTCTAATTGGTGGACTGTTGTTAGTCAGCGGTACATCGTTATTGTGGAAAGCTTGGCATTAGCCGCCACTGCACACCTCACCCGCGCGGATGATGCTGCGCGTGCAACTGCTTGAGGCGCTCGCGCGCGACGTGGGTGTAAATCTGCGTGGTGGAAATATCAGCGTGGCCGAGCAGCATTTGCACCACACGCAAATCGGCGCCGTGATTCAGTAAATGCGTGGCGAATGCATGGCGCAGGGTGTGTGGTGAGAGCGGTTTGCCGATACCGGCATGCCGGGCATGGCGCTTGATGAGATGCCAAAACATTTGGCGCGTCATGGCCGCGCCGCGCCCGGTGACAAACAAGGCATCGGTTTGCTTGCCGTTGAGCAATGCTGCGCGCGCGCCAGACAAATATTGCTTCACCCAATCCAGGGCCTCTTCCCCCAACGGCACTAAGCGCTCCTTCGAACCCTTGCCCATGACGCGCACTACGCCCACATCTTGGCTGACTTCGGCGATTTTTAAATTCACCAATTCGGAGACACGCAAACCACTGGCGTAGAGTGTCTCGATCATCGCCCGATCCCGCACCCCCAACGCAGTATCGAGATTCGGCGCATTGATCAAAGACTCGACTTCGGCTTCGGACAAGCTTTTTGGCAGTCCACGCGGCAACTTCGGCCGCTCGATTTGCAGCGAAGGATCGGCTTGAATTTTGCCTTGGCGCAGCGTGTACTGATAAAACCGCCGCACGCTGGAGAGCAGCCGACCGGTGCTGCTGGCTTTCATGCGCGGCGCGTGTTGCGCCAGAAATTCCAGCAGATCGACATGGGTCGCGCTGTATAACGTACTACCCCGAGACGCTAGCCAGGCGGCCAGTTTCGCCACATCGCGCCGATAGCTGAGCAGGGTGTTTTTGGCGAGGCCTTCTTCTAGCCACAAGGCATCGCTGAATTCATCGAGCAGCGCTTCCACCGCGCTGCTCTCCGTAATGCGCTTAGCGCTGGTAGCCCTCATGGCGTAGCAGCCAGTCCTTGATTGCAAGCGGCGCGCCACTGGCATGATGCATGAATCCGCCGGCGCCGTTTTTTGCCACCACGCGATGGCAAGGGATGATGAGAGGAAGGGGGTTGGAGCCGCACGCCTGCCCCACGGCGCGCGGACTGGAACCCAGTTGTTGCGCGAGCGCGCCGTAGGTCGTGGCTTGGCCGCACGGAATTGCGCTCATGGCTTGCCACACTTTCATTTGATGCAGGGTGCCGGATTGCCGCAGTGGCAGATCAAACTGAAAATCGGCGTCGTGCAAATAGGCCTCAATTTGCTCACAGACTTGACGCGTCAGCGCAGCGCTCGGCGCCAGGGTGGCTTCACCAAGCGGCAGAAAATCGATGCCAGCCAGCTTGCCTTCTTCCACACGGATGCCCAGCACCGCGAACGGCGTCAGATATTTTGCAGCATAGTCGTAGGCGGGTTTCATTTTTTTCGTTTGACCGGTTTCAAAGGCAGAGCCTTTTTCACCGGCTCCTTTTGCGAAATGGCGCCACGATAAAATTGCATGGCATCATCCTTGAATCCAGCGCGTTCCAACGTAGCCACAGCGCGCTGCAAAGCCTGCGTCGCCAATAAATCGGGGGCGCGCAGATCACTCTTCAACACCGCTTGTGCATAAAAATCCGCCGCACCGATGGCGTCTTGGCGCGCTTCCAATATGCGGCCAGCGCTGAAATACAGCTTGCGCGCCGCCGGCTGCGGCAGGCCATTGGCAGCACGCGCAACGAGGCGTTGCAACTGTGCAATGGAAACTTTTTCGCCCCAAGGTGCGGCATTGAACAGCCGCACCGCAGCCTCCTCCAAGGATGTATTCAGTAGCGCGGCATAGAGCCGGCTGAGCGCAGTCTCGCGTACACCGATGCTCACGCCATGCTGTGCGACATAAGCGAAAAGCGAGCGCGCACCAAGCGCATCGCTGGTCTCGGCGCGCAAGGCCAGCTCCAGCCATGACGCATCATCACCTTGCAATAACTGCTCACGATTACCCAGGCTGTGCGCTTCTTTCAGGTAGGCGCGCCACAATTGCGCTTCCGTCTGCTCGGCCGCATCGGAGAGACCCAATAGTTGCTCCAACGCGCCAATCTGCATCCGATTATCTTTCAACATTTCAGCGCCATCGGCGATGAGCGCGGCATAGGCCGTGGCAGTCGGCTGTTTTTGCAGCGCCGCGCGCGCTTGTGCGATGGCCGCATCCGGCGCGATCAAACCCACCTGCATTTGCAGCGCTAGGGTTGCGGGGCTCGTGGGATCAAGCTCGGCCAGCCAAGTCATGGCTTCGGTCGCACGCGCTTCGCGCAGTAGCCCTTGGGCGAATTCCGCTGCCACTTCCTTCGGCAGCGGTTGAAAATCTTGCTGGTAACGCAGCATAGCGCGGTAGGCTTCATCGGCCTTATGCTCGATCAGATAGGAGCGGATCACTAAGCGCCGCGCCCATTGATGATCGGCGGGGTTGAGCTCGAATCGCCAAATCAGTTGCGCCAACAAGGCGCGCGCCGCAACGCCTTGCTGCATTTCAAGGTGCGCCCACGCAGCGTGGCCCAGCGTTTTTTGTTGAAATTCACGCGGCGCATTTTGGGGATAGTGCTTAGCACGCTCGATGATCTCGGCCGGACGATGCGTATCGGAGAGTAGTGTTAAACGCAGCGATTCCCAATCGTACCAGCCCGCCACATCGGATTTTTCCGGCTGGTCGCGCACCACACGCGCGTAGGCCAATTGCGGCGCCCCGGCTTGATACAGCTGCTGCGCAACGGGTAGGGAATCCGCTGCGGAGGCAGCGAAAGCGAGGGTGAGCAGGGTCAATAAAACCAGGGCGCGCATGATGCTATTCTACCCGCCCAAAAACAAAACGGGCGACACCAGGTCGCCCGTTTTATGCGGTGGTAAGCCGAATTTACTGCGCGGCGACTGCTTTGCGCGCGGTGAGTTTTTCTTTAATACGCGCCGATTTACCGGAACGTTGACGCAAGTAGTAAAGCTTGGCGCGGGCTACGTCGCCCTTGCGTTTCACTTCGATGCTGGCGACCAAGGGCGAATAGGTTTGGAAAGTACGTTCCACGCCTTCGCCAGAAGAAATTTTACGCACCATGAAGGCAGAATTCAGGCCCCGGTTGCGCTTGGCGATGACAACCCCTTCGAACGCCTGCAAGCGCTCACGGGTACCCTCCTTCACTTTCACTTGCACCACGACGGTATCACCCGGCGCGAAAGTGGGGATGGTCTTGCCCAGGCGGGCGATTTCTTCGTTTTCAAGCTGTTGAATCAGGTTCATGGTGACACTCCTATTTCCGTCGTACCGTATCAAAACGGCTCAATCAAATTCTTGCTCGCGTTTTACTTCTTCTAACAAGCGCGCTTCCTCTTTGGACAGCGTGCGGCGTTCCAACAACTCCGGGCGCCGTGCCCAGGTTCGCGTTAACGCTTGTTTTAAGCGCCACTTGCGAATTTCTTCATGGTGCCCCGACATCAACACCGGCGGCACCGGCATGCCTTCGTACACTTCAGGCCGCGTGTAATGCGGCGTATCGAGCAAGCCGTTTACAAACGAATCTTCGACCGCTGAATCCGCATCGCCCAAGGCACCGGGCAAATGGCGCACGATCGCGTCGATCACCACCATCGCCGCCAATTCACCACCTGACAGCACATAATCGCCGATGGAGAGTTCCTCATCCACCTGACGCTGAATTAATCGTTCATCCACACCTTCGTAGCGCCCCGCCAAGAAAATTAATCCTGACTCAGCAGTCAATTCCATCACCACCTTGTGGTTCAGGGTTCGACCTTGCGGCGAAAGGTAGAGCACTTTCGGCCTGGCGACCCCTGCTTGGCGCTGCGCGGCTTTGGCTGCTTCAAGCGCTTTTTCCAGCGGCTCCGCCAGCATCACCATCCCAGGTCCGCCGCCATACGGCCGGTCGTCCACGGTACGGTAGTTATCCGTCGTGAAATCGCGTGGATTCCACGTTTGCAAATCATACAGCCCTTGCTCCAAGGCGCGACCGGTAATACCTTGCTTCGCCACCGCATCGAACATGGGCGGAAACAGGGTCACGACATCGAAGCGCGGTTTAATAATCCGCTCCCCAGTCCACCTGGATCGTGCCACTTTGCAGATCCACCTCATGGACTACTTGGCGCACGAAAGGGATCAAGCGTTCCCGTTCCCCACTTACGACCAGCACGTCGTTCGCACCGGTTTCCAGCAAATTCTTGACTGTCCCTAAGGTCAGGCCTTCGGTATTCAGCACCGTCAGGCCGATCAAGTCAGACCAATAATATTCATCGCGGCGGGCTTTGGGCAGTTCGCTGCGAGGAACGGCTACTTCCATTCCGCGCAAGCTCAATGCCGCCTCGCGATCTTCAAACCCTTTGAGCTTGGCTACTACTTCGGTGCCTTGCGCTCGGGCTTCGAGCACCTCATAGGTTTGAAAGCTGCCATTCTTGCCCAGCCACCAGGTTGCGTAGCCGGTCAGTCCCGTGTTCGTTTCGGTATAGGGATGAACCTTGATCCAACCCTGGATGCCGAACGGGGCGGAAACATGCCCCATCGTAACCAATTGCTCAGGCGGCAGCGGCGTTGGCTCGCTTAAGCAGCTTAGCAACGGTGTCGGAAAGTTGTGCGCCTTGACCCTGCCAGAAAGACACGCGGTCTTTGGCGAGACGCAGGGATTCGGTGCCTTCAGGCGCCTTCGGATTATAGAAACCCACGCGCTCGATAAAATTGCCATCGCGGCGGCTACGTGAATCCGTCACCACCACGCTATAAAAGGGACGCTTCTTTGCGCCGCCGCGTGCAAGTCGAATGACTACCATGATTATTTGCCCAATAGGAATGCGGAAAAGCGCGGGATTTTACTGGAATTCCCGCTGCTAAGCAAGCCAAAAACCTGGATCGGGACTTCCCCGGCACAATTTCAGCCAAATTTTAAAATAACGTCAATAATCAGATGGTTGTTTTATAGCGATGGGCGCGGGCAACCCTAAAACTTTAGCAAAATCTGCCGATACCTAAGCTATTCACTCTTTCGCCGTCCATGCGCAGCATTAATTAGGGATACGTCATGTTTTCTGCAATCCACCACTGGTTCCTCGGCCTCAGCATCCGCTGGAAGCTGCAATTAGGTTTTTTTGCCGTCACCATGCTTACCACCCTCTACAACCGCTGGATCGCCTCCAATGAGTTGCAGAAAATGATCCAGATCGCAGAGCAGGGAGGCGTGAGCGCATCAGTCACCCAGCAGCTACACAATGATTACACGGCTTTTCTCTATAACTCGATCTGGGAATCCGGCATCGAGTTTGCGCTGCAATTCATATTGATCGGCATTCTCGCCAGCCTATTCGTCAAACCGATTCAAACGCTCTGCACCGCGCTCAAGGCGGTGGAACAAGGCGACTTGACACAAGAAGTGCCGAATCGCTCGCGTGATGAAATTGGCCTGCTCGAGCGCAGCTTCAACAACGTGCTGGCGAAGCTGAATAACATCCTGTGCAACATCGAAGGCAGCGGCCGGCAAATGAGCCAGTCGGTACATCAAATTTCGGCGATTTCACGCGAGATCAGCGAGATCAGCAAGAACGAGCATCGGCGCTCGGAAGAAGTCACCGCCGCGACTGACCGTTTATATCAAATCTCAGAATCGGCGCAGCAATTGGCCGATCAGGCGCAAGCGAATTCGCAGCGAACCGAACAGCATGCGCGTGACGGGTTGGCGACGGTACAAACCAATATCGCGGAAATGCAGCGCACGGTGGAGGAAGTCAACCGCGCCGAACACGAAATCGGCCAGCTCGGCGCGGCGGCGCAACAGATCCATACCATCATCGACGCGATTCACAACATCGCCGGGCAAACCAACCTGCTGGCGCTCAATGCCGCGATCGAAGCAGCCCGCGCGGGCGAGGCGGGACGCGGATTTGCCGTGGTGGCGGATGAAGTACGCAATTTGGCGGTGCGCACCACGGCCGCGACCAGCGAGATTACCCAAATCATTGCTACCCTCAACGACAAAATCACCCAAGTCACCGACACCATGGATCAGGTGGTTCAGGCCAGCCACGCCAACCAGGCGCGCGCCCAGGAAACGGCCACGGTTTTTGAGGTCATGGCGGGCGAAGTGACCCAGACCGCTGCTGTCAATCACGACATCTCCAAGGCGAGCCGAGAGCAGATTGAACAATTTGAACACCTGCGAAAAACTTTGGATAATTTATTCGCGACCCTGCAAGCAAACTCGGCCAAGGTCGAAGTCACCGCAAACATCGGCGACGATTTGCATAAAGTGACCCACGGTCTCAATCAACTCATGACCGGATTCCGCTTCGAGCACTTCGCCGAAGGTGCTGAGCGGCGTGAAAACGAACAACGCAGTCACCCGCGCTTCGAGCAAAGCTTACTGGTGCATGTGCTGCAAAATGAGGAAAAATCAGATGGCATCTCCAGCGATTTAAGTCTTTCCGGCATGCAACTGCGCACGCATGAAAAACTTAACCCGAAGCAAGGCCTGAAACTCGACATTCTGCTGCCCCAAGAGAACCGTGAGGTCTACGAAACGCAACAACCGCTGCGTATGCACGGCCGGATAGCGCGCTATTGGAGTTCGGAAGATAACTATTATTACGGTATTGAATTCGTCGATATCGCCGAAGCGGAAAGAAAAAAACTCAAGCGTTGTTTCGATTTCTTCAACAAAAAAGCCGAATACGCTTGAGCGGGCGGTTTTAGCTACCGAAACACAACTTGCCTTGGAATGGGCCCCACTGGCCGAGCACGTTATTGAAGGAATAGATGGTTCCTTTCGCATTTTGATACACGCCATCGCCGCCGGTAACAATTAACTGCTCGGTCGCCGCGCCCGCGCCGATTACGCCCACATCTGCGGTAAAAATCCGGCCGCCGGGGAAAGAAATCACACTGCGTGCGGTAAACACGCGGCGCGTTTCTGGTAAGTTGAACTCATCCGTCGTCGCCACCAACCCACCTTCGTTCAGCACCGTCGGCGATTGGGCGACGCTGTTAGTGATCGGGCTAATCATCGTCTCGAGCGTCAAGCCCGCATGCCCAGCGCCTTTCAGCAGGCCTGTCACCGCCACGCTAAAGCAGGTTCCCGGCGCCCCAAGGAAAGCCACCCCGGTAACATGCTGCGAAACTTGGCAAGCCAGATCCGGCGTCAGCTTCACCCAACCCGCCATTGGAATGCACGTCTGCGCCTGTGCGCCGGTCATACCTGCGCTCAGCAACGCTAAGCACATGATCGATTGTTTCATCACATCTCCTCATTTTGATTTGAATTTGGATAACCAACACCCTTGAAGCAGGCGCGGAAAATATGAAGCAATATCTGCGCCATTGTCATATCGGCCTGTCATAACAGACTGATGGCGATTTTCCAAAAATATCAAACGAGATAAGTGTAAAAATATTCGACAAGCACGGCGCTAAATCATGCCAAGCGAAACGAGGTTTTTAAGCAATGGTATAGTGGGCTCATGTCAGAACACGCACCAATCACCGCGATCCTGCTCGCCGGCGGCGCCGGGCGGCGCATGGGGGGCGAAGACAAAGGGCTGTTAAAGCTCAAGGACAAACCGCTAGTGGAATGGGTGTTGGCACGGATTCAACCGCAAGTGGATGAAATTCTGATCAGTGCCAATCGCAATCTCGATATTTATGTCACCTTCGGCTACCCGGTGTTGCCCGACAAAACTGAAGGCTTCGCCGGGCCCTTGGCCGGGATCGCACGCGGCTTGCTCGATGCCAAGCACGAGTTCATTCTTTCCGCGCCATGCGACACACCGTTCCTACCGGACGATCTGGTGGCGCGCCTGCAAACCGCGCTGGAACAAGGCAACGACGATATGGCCATCCCGGTGGTGGAAGGAAATCCGCAGTACGCGATTTGCCTGATGCGGCGTCGAGTCGGCGCCAATCTGGCGGTGTTTCTCGCCCAAGGTGGGCATCGGGTACAGGAATGGCAAGCGGGGTTGAAATGCGCGCAGGTCGATTTTAGTGACGCGGCGCCCTTCTTCGTCAATCTCAACCGGCCGGAACAACTGACCGCGCT
>JBBTCZ010000011.1:13801-17305 GCA_038042985.1 Pseudomonadota bacterium | reverse complement strand
TCGATCAACTCAATCCAATGCGCCACCGGCTTTTGCGTCCCGCTTTGCAGGTGCAGCAAGCAACCGATATTGGCGGTGACGATACGTTCAGGTTGATTCGTCACTAGCGCAGTCACTTTATTTTTAAGCAGTTGACTCGACAGTTCGGGTTGCAAAATCGAATAGGTTCCCGCCGCGCCACAGCATAAATGCCCATCGGGAGCAGGCACGACTTCATATCCCGCACTCGTTAGAATCGCTTCCAGCACACCGTTGATCTTCTGGCCATGCTGCAAGGTGCAGGGGGTGTGCACGGCGAGTTTTACGTTTCCAGTCTCCGGTTTTGCCTTGGCAAGCAGCTTCTGCAAGGCTGCTTTTTCCGCTACCAGAATTTCGCTCACATCCCGCGTCATCGCTGACACCCGCGCTGCTTTTTCTGCGTAAACCGGATCGTGCTGGAGATAATATCCATACTCGCGCACCGTGACGCCACAACCACTGGCGGTCATCACAATTGCTTCCGTACCCTGATCCAAATGCGGCGTCCACGCATCGATATTGTGCCGCATGTAATCCAGCGCTTCGTCGTGCGCATTCAGATGATAGGACAGCGCACCGCAGCAGCCGGCCTCGGGCGCGACAATCAGACTGATACCGAGCCGATCCAACACGCGCGCGGTAGCGCTATTGATTTGCGGCGCCATCGTCGGTTGCACGCAGCCTGCCAAAACCAACATCTTGCGTGCGTGGCGTGGTGCCGGCCATTCGCCTGCTGCAATCGGCGCGGGGACGTTTGCTTTCAGTGTGGCAGGTAGCCACGGCCGGAACGCTTGGCCCAGCTTGAGCAGTGGTGCAAACAGAGAGGGTGTGAGCAACATTGCGCGTAGCGCTTTGCGTTGTGCCAGCGCCAGCCAGTTACGCCCGATTTTCTTTTCCGCAATACCGCGGCCGATATCGATGAGCTTCCCGTACTGCACGCCGGAAGGACAAGTGGTTTCGCACGCACGGCAAGTCAGGCAACGATCTAAGTGCAACAAGGTTTTCCCGGTCACCGTGCCGCCTTCGAGCATCTGTTTGATTAGATAAATCCGGCCGCGTGGACTATCGAGCTCGTTGCCTAATAGCTGATAGGTCGGGCAAGTGGCCAGGCAAAAACCGCAATGCACGCACGAGCGCAGTATCCGGTCCGCTTCGATACCTTCGGGCGTGTCTTTGATATAGTCGGCGAGTTGTGTTTGCATAATTAGAAGTCGGAATACATTCGGCCAAGGTTGAAGATACCATGCGGATCAAAGGCGCGCTTCATGCGCCGGTGCACGTCCATCAAAGGCTTGGGCAAGGGATGAAACACCGATTGCGGCTTGGCCGTGCCGCGGAACATTGTCCCCTGGCCATGCACCTGTTCCGCTGCCGCACGTATCACCCCCGCCTCGGCCTCGGTAAACACCCAACGCAGCGCCCCACTCCATTCGATCAAGCATTTGCCAGGTAAGTCGAGTGCAGCGGTGGACGGCACCGACAGCCGCCATAGCGGCGCATTACCACGGAAGAAATTCGCGCTTTGCTCGCGAATCCCGCGCCAAAAATCTTCGCCCGCCGCCAACGCTTGGCCGCCGAGCTTGGCTTGTGCCGCTTGCACTGCCGTTTCCGCACCGGACAAACGCAGCGTCAACACCTGATCGTGATAGCACGTCGCGGAAATCGGCAGCGGCTCGCCTGCCCATCGATTCATTTTCTGCAAAGCCTGCGCTTCGTCGCACTCGAACTGCACCGTCGCTTCGGCCTTAGGTCGCGGCAGCACTTTGAGCGACACGTCCAGAATCAATCCCAGCGTACCGAGCGAACCCGCCATGAGGCGCGACACGTCATACCCCGCCACATTCTTCATCACTTGGCCGCCAAAACGAAGTTGATCGGCGTTGCCATCCATGATTTGCACGCCCAATACAAAATCTCGCACCGCACCTAAGCTTGCCCGGCGCGGGCCAGACAGCCCGGCGGCAACGCAACCGCCGAGAGTGGCGCGTGGGCCGAAATGCGGCGGTTCGAAAGGGAGCATTTGTCCATTCGCGGCCAGCGCCGCTTCAATCTCAACCAACGACGTGCCGGCGCGCGCGGTGATCACTAGCTCCTCCGGCGCGTAATCAATGATGCCTCGATAGGCAGTGGTGTCGAGCACCTCACCCTGCGGCGCACCACCGTAGAAATCCTTTGAGCCCGAACCGCGAATGCGCACCGGCCGCTGGCGCGCGATGGCTTGGCGGATGGCTTCAGTGAATTGGTCTAGGATAAGCTCCACCATCAAAATCTCGGTATGCCTGGAAACCGCACCTGCCCCTGATGCACATGCATCGCGCCATACTCCGCGCAGCGATGCAGGGTCGGCACGGCTTTGCCGGGGTTGAGCAAACCTTGCTCGTCCCACGCCGCTTTTAGCGCATGAAACAATGTCAATTCCTTCGGCTGAAACTGCACGCACATCTGGTCGATTTTCTCCACGCCCACACCATGTTCACCGGTGATGGTGCCGCCCACTTCGACCGAAAGCTCGAGAATCTTGGCGCCGAAGGCTTCGGCGCGCGCCATCTCGCCCGGCTTATTCGCATCGTACAAAATCAGTGGATGCAAATTGCCGTCGCCAGCATGGAATACATTCGCCACGCGCAAGCCATAGTGTTGGGAAAAGTCGCGGATGCGCGCCAGCACCTCTGCCAAGCGCTTGCGCGGAATGGTGCCGTCCATGCAGTAGTAATCGGGCGCGAGCCGGCCCACGGCGGGAAACGCGGCCTTGCGCCCGGCCCATAATTTCAAGCGTTCGGCATCATCACTGGCCGTACGCAGACTGGTCGACCCACTGCTTTGCAAAATGTCATGCACGCGTTTGATCTCTTCCGACACTTCTTCATTGGTGCCGTCCAACTCGCACAACAAAATCGCCGCCGCTTCCAATGGGTAGCCGGCATGCACAAAATCTTCTGCGGCTTGAATCGCCAGCTTATCCATCATCTCCAGCCCGGCGGGGATGATGCCGGCAGAAATGATCGCGGCCACGGCGGCGCCGGCCTTCTCGATATCGTCGAAACCGGCCATCAGCACTTGCGCCCGCTCCGGCTTCGCCAACAGCTTCACCGTCACCTCGGTAATCACCCCGAGCATGCCCTCCGAGCCGGTCATCAACGCGAGCAAATCATAGCCCGCGCTATCCAGCGCGGTGGCGCCGATTTCCAATATTTCGCCTTCGATCGTCACCACACGCAAGGCGAGAATATTGTTCACGGTCAGGCCATACTTTAAGCAATGCACGCCACCGGAATTCTCCGCCACGTTGCCGCCGATGGAACAAATGATTTGACTCGATGGGTCGGGAGCGTAGTAGAGATGGTGCGGCGCGGCCGCTTCGGAGATGGCGAGATTGCGCACGCCAGGCTGCACCCGCGCGGTGCGCGCCAGCGGATCAAGGTGCAGGATGCGGGAAAATTTAGCCAGCGACAGCAGCACGCCGTTTTCCAAGGGCAGCGCGCCGCC
>JBBTCZ010000011.1:0-13701 GCA_038042985.1 Pseudomonadota bacterium | reverse complement strand
CCGATTGTACACCGCCGCCAACGCCGTCTCATCGCCCACATTGCCGGGAAAAATCACCACCGGAATATCCGGCAAGCGCGGATGATCCTGCGGTGTCAGCACCACTGAGCAGCCGGGATGAATCTGGCCGACGATGCGCGCGGCAGAAATCGCCAAGCCCAAGGACAACATATCGTTAGACGTGATGCCGCCCTTGCTGATGATGAAGCCGATAGTCTTGGGCAGCGCGTGCACCACACTCATCAGGAAACCGGAGACTTGCTCGCCGAAACGCAAGCGCATCTGCCTGTCCGTGAACTGGCGCTCGACGCGTGAAGTGAACACCACCGGCGTCAGTCCTTGGGCATGGGCTGTCTCCACTTGGCCGATGATCTGATCCAGCAGTTCGGAAAGCTTTTCCGGCAGCAGATTTACGTCCACCTCTACCGCTGCCACCCCCGGCTGCTTGAGCAGCTCGGCCAATTGCTCCGTGGTTTTTTTCACATGGGAGCCGACCACGATCACACCGGGGCGTCCCTGCTTCACATATTCACACATGCGCTCCGCCGGAATCGGCTGCGGCGGCAGCTTCGCCAGCGCGGTGAGCAAGCTCGCGGCGCTGCGGAATAAAAAGCGTTTGCCATGTTCGGCGGCATTCAGTAACTCGTCGGCGAAATAGTTTAGGTCTTCCTGTTTCTCGGCATCCACCACGCAGCAGGCATTGTCGGCCAAGTTCATCAGCTTATCGAAGCTGCCGGTTCGCATTTCCTCCAGGGGAAAGCGCACCACCTCGTCGGCCTGAATGCGCCCTCGGGTTTTTTCCTCGACGTACTTGGGCAGATAGCTGTGGCGGTAGCCAAACACCGAATCGCGTGCGAACTCCGTCTCATGTACCGGCACCACCTTATCCCCCGTGCGCAGGTAATGCGTGCTGTGTACCGTGACCCGCCCGCCCTCGAAGAAAGCCGGAATCAGGAAATGCGCATCGAATGGCCCCAACTCCTCGGTCATCACATCCGTCTCCACCGGGTAATGTCCGCGCAGCGTGGAATCGGAACGAGAGACATACAACACAGGCCGATCAAAACCGGCCAAGGCCTGTTTCAAATTGTGGCAAACCTCACGCGTCACCGTCGCCGCCTCGGTCGCCCCCATGCCGCGCGTATTGGTCAGCACGAACATCAAAGGGGATGCATCGTCCAGCCCGAGCTTGAGCGTGGCCACATCCCAGCGCGTGAGCAGCAGACAGCCATGCACCGTCTGCGAGCCGGTGGGGTCGTCGTCGAGAACAATGATTTTTGGTTGCATAATTGTTTACCGCCAAAACGGTAGGGGCGAGGCATGCCCGACCCCTACGCTGTATTACCCCAACAATTCCATCGCCCGATCCGCCATCGCCTGCGCGTTCATCGCATTGAAATCGAACAACTGGTTTGGGCTAGCCGTGGTTTCGCCGCGCTTCCAGCAAAACACATCGCGCGTCGGCACGGCGCTGCGCAACATGAGCGGCTCCAGCATCGCACTTGGGCCACCGGTGACGCCGAGCAGCACATCGCCGTGGAACAGCTTATCAAATTGCGCGCGCGACATGAACTTGCCATCCGGCTCGGAACACGTATTCCACGCCACATCGCTTGGGCGGTACAGGCGGCGCGGATTGGCGATGGCGACGATGCGCACGCCGACGCCTTGTGCCTCGAGTTGCTGCGCCGCTTCGAATACCGGCAACAACACCAGGTCGCCGGTGACGGCGAAGACCACGCGGCAACTGCTGCCCGCTTTAGCCTTCGTCTCGTGCAGCACGATCGCGCCTTCCTCAATCGCTTGGCGCGCTTGTTTCAGCGTGGTGCGCACCGGCAGCGGGGTTTTAGAAGCGGTAATCACGATGCCTTTATTGGATTGGCCCAAGGCCCAATCGTAGGCGACTTGAATCATGTTCGCATCGACCGGGAACAGCGGATACACATTGCCGTTGCGCATCATCGCGGCGAAGTAGGCTTCGATCTCCGGGCGCTGATGCGTCCACCCGTTGCGGCCCTGCTCCAACGCGCCGGCGGTAAACAGCGTGATCGCGCTCGGCGTCTTGTGGCGCAACTCGGCCATCGCTTGCGTCACCGTCTGCCAGATCGGCAGGCCGTTGATGGCGAATGATTCATACGAGGCCCACAACGAGCGCCCGCCGAATAGCGCCACGCCCACTGCCAGGCCAGCGCAAGCATCTTCATTCAGCGGCTCATATACCTGGCCGCTCGGACCTTGGAAGTACAAGTCGTCCGCCGTGGGGTGACGGATGGTCAACGCTTTGTTGATGTTGGCCATGCTGGAGGCTTCGTTGCCATCGGCATTGGTGACGATGAAGCTTTTATCGCGCTTGCCCACGGCGGCGACGATTTCGCCAAAGGCCGTGGTCGGGATTTTGTTTTCCTTGCCCGGCTCGAATTCGATCAGTGGCAGTTGGCCCAGATCCGGCAAGGGGCGCTCGAATTCGGTCACCACGGTTTTAGCGGCCGGGCCGCCGCCGGCATGGCGGAAATTCTCGCGCACCAAGCGCCAAGCGCGCGGAGGCAAGGCGCGGCGCTGCAGGCCGCTGATCACATCTTCGCTTTCTAAAGTGTGATGCGCGTACAAGTTGTGCGACTTGGCCCCGGTGGCGTGCACGCCCGAGCCTTTCAATTGCTTGACGATGATCGCCGTCATCTCGCCGTTCATTGCGTGCTCCGCGGCCACACTCGCCGCCTTAAGCAGGAAGCCGGTGAACGCCATGCGCCGCTCCCAGGAGAATTTCGTGCTGTCCACGTATTCACCGGGCTGATTCGCGTCGTCGAAATCCTTGGCATTGATCATGTACACATGCTGGAAACCATGCGCGTGCCAGTAGTCCAGCATGCGCTCGTTGTCCCACGTGGAAACCATCGAGTGGTGCTCTTGCGAATAGCCGTTCCACAACAGAATCGGCAGGAAATTAGTGGCCTTGGGATAAGCGGTGTTGAAGTGCTGGAACGCACTCATGATGTAAGGCTCGCCCAAACCGCCGTCGCCGATGGTCACCGGGAACAATTTATCCGGATAGAGCAATGCGCCCGCCATGGCGAAATGTTCACCTTGACCCAATGGCCCAGCCGGTGCGAGCAAGCCAGGAATCGCACCCGACAGATGGCCGAGCAAGCCGTGTTTTTCGCGAAAGCGCGCGCGCATATCGGATACGGTTTTGATACCCATTTCTTCCAGCGAAGTATCCATGAACATCGCGCTGTAAAAGCCCGGCGCATGATGGCCCACTTCGGTCACGATATTGGTGTGCCCCAGCATCA
This sequence comes from Pseudomonadota bacterium, assembly GCA_038042985.1. Taxonomy (GTDB): domain Bacteria; phylum Pseudomonadota; class Gammaproteobacteria; order Burkholderiales; family Thiobacteraceae; genus RBG-16-58-11. The sequence goes on along the minus strand of JBBTCZ010000011.1, from coordinate 10,411 downwards.
CCATCGCGGCATAGGCTTCGGCGCCGGACGCAAATCCGCCGGGATGGCCGGAGGATTTGGCTGCGGTCACTTGCAACGTGAGATAGCGCAAGGCATCGGCGGCGAGCAAGGTCTGATACACCGCTTTTTCATCGCTGGGATCGGCAATCTTTGAAACCGAAGCAGACAGTACTGGGGCGTCGCCCAAGCGGTCGATATCCGGCAAGGATTCGGAAAAATACTGAATGCCCTCGCAAAAGGCTGGGATTTGGTCTAACTCGGGTAGGGAAATAGGCTGATTCATGCTGTCCTCGCGTATCTTGATTATTTCACTATATGAAATGGTTATTCATGATTTAAAATAATAGCAAATGAGTCGGACAATTTCCAGAAAATATTTGCTTGACTTAGTGTTACACCGACACTATTGTTAGTGTCACAGGTACACTTATGCCCACACAGACAAAACAGTTTTCTTATTGGCACCCGCACCCAGCGGTCACCACGGATATTGTGATTTTCACTATCCGCGAGGAGAAGCTGCAGTTGCTCCTGATTCGGCGGCGCAACCCGCCGTTCCAGGGCGGCTGGGCTTTGCCTGGTGGTTTTTTGAATATGGACGAAGATTTGGCCGATTGCGCCAAGCGCGAATTGGAAGAAGAAACCGGTATCAAGAACGTGTACCTGGAACAGCTCTACACCTTCGGCAAGCACGATCGCGATCCGCGCGAGCGGGTGATTTCGGTGGCGTATTACGCCTTGATTCCATCCGATCGTCTGACCTTGCAACCCGCATCCGATGCCACCGATGCCGGCTGGTTTGCCTATGATGAATTACCGGATCTGGCGTTCGACCACCGCGAGATCGCCGAGCAGGCGCACGAGCGTTTGGTGGCCAAGCTCGACTACTCCACCATCGCATTCCAATTTTTACCCAAGCAGTTCACGTTGAGCGAACTGCAAGATGTGTACGAAACCATTCGCTCCGAGCCGATGGATAAGCGCAACTTTCGCAAATGGATTGTCGCGCGCAATCTGATCGAAGCCACCGGCAACGAACGGCGCAACGGCAGCCACCGTCCTGCGCAACTCTTCCGCACCAAACGACCCGGCCGGGTCGAAATTATTCGCTAGCGAGGCGATCATGCAACAGCAAGCATTCTCGATTACCCCCCTCTCCTCCGCGGCGCAGACGCCGCATGTTGATCGCAGCCAGCTCATCGCGCACATCAAGCGCATGCTGGTCGCGCAAAATGCAGTACTGGTGGCGCATTACTACGTAGCACCCGAATTACAGGAGCTGGCGGATGAGACCGGTGGTTATGTATCTGACTCGCTCGACATGGCGCGCTTCGGGCATGAACATGCAGCCAAAACTTTGATCGTGGCCGGCGTGCGTTTCATGGGCGAGACCGCAAAAATCCTCAACCCGGAAAAGCGCGTGCTGATGCTCGATTCAGCCGCCACTTGCTCGCTGGATGAGGACTGCCCAGCTGATGCCTTCGCCGAATTCTGCGACGCGCATCCCGAGCGCACCGTGGTGGTGTACTCCAACACCAGCGCGGCGGTGAAGGCGCGCGCGGATTGGGTCGTCACTTCCTCGATCGCGGTGAAAGTCGTGGAACACTTGCAGCGCCAAGGCAAAAAAATCCTCTGGGCGCCGGACAAGCATCTCGGCCACTATGTACAGAAAATCACTGGTGCCGACATGCTGATCTGGCAAGGTGCTTGCATTGTGCACAATGAATTCAAAGCCAAGCTGCTCGCCGATATGAAGGCCGCCCACCCCGAAGCGGCGGTGCTGGTGCATCCCGAATCCCCCGCCGGCGTGATCGAACTCGCTGATGTAGTCGGGTCCACCTCCGCGCTGATCAAAGCGGCCAAATCCTTGCCCAACCCGACTTTCATCGTCGCCACCGACAACGGCATCTTCCACAAAATGCACGATGTAGCACCCGGCAAAATTTTCCTCGAAGCCCCCACCGGCGGTGTCGGCGCCACTTGCAAGAGCTGCGCGCACTGCCCGTGGATGGAAATGAACACCCTGGACAAACTCGCCCAAGTATTGGAAACCGGCGCGAACGAAATTCATATCGAGGAAGCGGTGCGCCAAAAAGCCGTGATCTCGATCCAGCGCATGTTGGATTTCGCGAAATCCACGCAGTCCTCCGTGATGGGTAATGGCAGCGCTTAATGATCTGATCTGAATCGCTTTTCCCCCTTCAACTTCGTCCTGTTTCTGCCGATATAAAAGGTGGCCCATTCATGGCCGCCATCGGTACAGGATCGTCGATTGACCCAATTTCTTAAAAAACTCAGGGTATGGCTGTCCAAGTTGGCTTTTTGGCGCAAACGCCCGGCTGAAGCAGCCCCGCAATCCGAGGCAGAGCCCGAGGCCGAACCCAAGCCCAAGCGTCGCGCAGCCGCCGATAATGCGGAATCTGCCTCAGAAGCGCCAGTGGTCAAGCCGGGCGTACTGGCGCGGCTGAAAAGCTTATTCACCTTTCGCCGCCGCAAGATCGAAGCGACCGCAGATACCGTGGACGAAGCAAAGCCCGCTAGCGACGTGGCGAGGGAACCGAAGAAAAGGACCCGCGCCGCAGAAACATCCGAAGCGCCAGAAATCCCCCAAACCCCGCCAAGTTTGTTCACACGACTGAAGCGATGGATTAGCTTCCGAAGCAAAGCAGTCGAAACCGCGGCTGAACCCAGCCCCGAAGATATCGTGGAGAAGCCGCTTAAGAAAAAAACCCGTGCCCTAGACGAGCCAGAAGAGCCGGAAGCCCCCGAATCCAAGCCGAGCTTTTTCGCGCGCCTGAAGCGATGGTTTAGCTTCCGAAGCAAAGCGGTCGAAACCACGGTTGAACCCAGCCCCGAAGATATTGTGGAGAAGCCGCTTAAGAAAAAAACCCGCGCCACAGACGAGCCGGAAGAGCTGGAAGTACCCGAACCCAAGCCAGGTGTTTTTGCGCGACTGAAGCAATCACTTAGCTTCCGCCGCAAGTCTGAAGAAACCGAAGCCGATGCCAACGATAAAACGCTAATCATCGACAAAGCCAAGGTCAGATCGGAAACCGTAGCGGCGGAGGGTGAGGAGGAAGCGCCGCCGCCCAGCCGGCTGAAGCGGCTCTTGATTCGACTGCGCAATAAATGGATATGGATCCCCGCAGTAAGCCTGGCCGTAGTGGGGCTCGTCTCGTGGGTGGTCGTGATCATGATGCACGCAACGCAAGATAAAGCGCGGCTGCAAGCAGAGCTAATAACGGCAAAGAAAATGCTTGAGCAAAAGCCGGTCGCGGCTGTGAAGCCACCCGCGCCGCCACCCCTATCTATCCCAACCGAGCCCGTCCCAGTCAAACCCGAGAAAAAGATCGATCCGGCTTTTGCAATCGTTGGTCACGTACCGGCCCCGCAACCAGAGGAAGAATCAGGGATGAACGCCTCGGATTGCGTGGTGAAAGACAAGAAAAGCGTGGCGGAGAATCTCAAGAACTGCATCGCCAGCTTCAATGATGCCGTAGCAAGCACCTCCCAAAAACCAAAGAAACCGTAGGCTATATGACCACAGCCGGAGACATCTTCCTCGCGCGCCAACCCATTCTGGATCGCAACCAAAGTATCGTGGCGTATGAATTACTGTTTCGCAGCGGACAACAAAATTTCGCGCAAATTGAAAATGAATTAAACGCCACGGCCAGCGTGATCATCTCACTCTTCAATGAGATGGGCGTGCAATCCGTGCTGGGCAATGAACGCGGCTTTATCAATGTCAGCGGCGGGTTCTTGATGAGCGACATGATAGAGCTCTTGCCCACCAATCAGATCGTGATTGAATTACTGGAAACGATCGAAATTACCCCCATGATTTTGGAACGTTGCCGCAAACTGAAACAACATGGCTTTTCGCTGGCACTCGACGATTTTGTGCTCATGAATGAGCAGAACCAAGACTTGCTCCCGATTGTGGATGTGATCAAAGTCGACTTGCTGCAACTCAGTCCGGATGAGTTGACAAAAACGGTGCACAAGCTCCGGGCATACCCCGCCAAGTTACTCGCTGAAAAAGTCGAATCGCGCGAACAATTTGAACATTGCATGCAGATCGGGTTTCATTTCTTCCAAGGCTATTATTTTGCCAAGCCCGTTATCCTCACCGGCAAACGGGCTGAACCCTCGACCATTGCCTTATTCAAGCTACTCAGTCTGGTATTAGACGATGCCTCCGGCGAAGACTTGGAAGGTGCCATTAAAGGGGATTCTAATCTCACCTACAATCTGCTGAAACTAGTGAATTCCGTTGGGAGTGGTGCCAGCCAAAAAATCGATTCGCTCGCAAAAGCCATCATCTTGATTGGGCGGCGCCAACTCCAACGTTGGCTACAACTGCTGCTCTACACCATCAATGACAAGGGACAAACATCTAATCCCTTGATGCTGCTAGCAGCAACACGCGCCAAGATGCTAGAGATACTCTGCCGATGCATGAATAACCAAGATACCGCCATGCAAGACCGCGCCTTCATTACCGGTTCGTTTTCCTTACTGGATACCTTGCTGTCGATGCCGATGGTCGATGTCATGGCGCAACTTAGCATGCATGAGGAAGTGAAACTTGCCTTGATTGAACGCACCGGGTTGCTAGGCCAGTTACTGACGCTCGTCGAGTCGCTTGAGAAGGGTGATTTTGAGGCGGTGGCGGAAAAGTTGAATACGCTGCCCGGTTTAGATGCCGCCATGTTGAACGAAGCGCAAATGGCGGCAATCCGTTGGGTGAGCAGTCTCACTGAAACGAATGCGTGAACATCAATGCACGATACTTTCTTCTTGCAACATAGCGCGCACCGTCAGGCACGGCGAGTAACTACATGCTAAGCGCGCCAATCCAGTACCGGGTCGCGATTAAGTTTGGCATGTCGGCTCCTATTTGTTGCGGATAGGCGTTGTTTTTAAGTGCAGCCTATAAACTCGTCATTAGCTCATTGCTACCACGGCCTCAACCAAGACTATGAAACAGAGTCTTAACCCGGCATGCCGTCGACGCGAGGCTTGATCAGAATGGGAAGGTATATAAAGAGAAACAGCGCGTAGGCACTGATCCAAAATACTTGCGCAAACGCTAGCCACACCAGGTAGTGCGTTGGGACAGCCAGCGGTAACAGCACCCGCGCGATGAACGCCGCCGCGAGCAAGAAGAAAATCAACGGCAAGCTCTTAATCGGCTCTTGAATACTGCGCCCGGTATGCCCCAAGGCAACCCGCGCCATCATGCCCACAGTCATCATGCCGATGCCGCCCACTGCAAACGCATGCACGGCGAGAGAGGGCGGCAGCCCCATGAGCGGAGTCACTGCCTTGAGCAGAAAACCAAACACCGCAGCCGCATAGCCGACGAACAGCACCCACAACAGTGGCTTGCGCCAAATGCCCGGCGTATGCCAACCATACAAACGCACCCCGTGCACCACGACCAGCAGCGCCGCCAGCAAAGCAGCGATGCCCGCCCAGCGCAAAAACACTTCTGAAATCAAAAACAGCAGCAACAAAAATATACTGGAGCGGTCCACCCACGCCCGATTTTGCAACACCACCTCATAGCCCACGCCGCGCTCGATGAAGAACGGCACCACGCGCCGCGCCATAACGAAGATGAGCGAGATGATCAGATACAAACCGGCGTACAAACCCCACGCGATGCCCTGCTCTAGATAACCCAGCGCCCCTAAATAAAACAGCGCATTGCTCAACGTCAGTAAGACTATTTTGGACAGGATGCCAATTTGCTGTTTTTGTTTGGCGCGGATAATCGGCTGCGCGAGGGCCACGCACAACAAGAGGTTGAACGCCCCATCCAACCCCGCCATGAGCCACACGTGTTGCGGCATCACGAGCCCGACCACTCGCGCCGCCAGCCAAAGCGCGGTTAAGCCGCCGAGCGGCAAGCCGGTCACGGTGGGAAGATTGGTCCAGTTGCGCACCGCAGTGAGCAAAAAGCCAGCCACGACTGCCATCGCATAGCCATAAATCATTTCATGCGCGTGCCATTGACTGAGCGAGTACGGCAGGCGCGGCGCCGGCCAGCCATAAACAAAAATACTGCCCCAAAGCAGGATAGACGCAATGGAAAAGAGGCCGGCCAACAAGAAAAATGGCCGAAAGCCCAAATTGAATAAGGCGAAGGGATGCGGCGGTTTGACGGGATTTTGGATGGTGATCATCGAGTGATGCGCTTACAGGGCAGCGACAGTTTGCGCGATGAAGTTAAATTTGGCCTTGATATGGGTCAAGCCCAGGCAACTGCTAGGGAAACGCCGCAAAAGCACCTTGGGCGCTATGCATCAAGGCCACAGGCGCGAATGCGGTTCGCCGCTCAAGATTACGTCGCCGCTTCGATTGCGGATTTGCAGGAAGCCCGTATCCGCAATTTCATACGACCAGCCATTCGACGGGCTTTGATACAGATTGTCACCGAGCTTGGCGAGCAATATACCTTTATCGTCCGCGTGCCCCCCGTCACAGCGCGCCACCATGAAATAGCGGCTGTGCGCTTGTTCGATGCTGCGGGTGCAGGTCATCTCTTTTAGCTTCCAGGTTCCCACCACTTTTCGGCTATCCGTGGGGGGAAGCTTCTCTAAGCCTAAATTGCCAACGATGATTTGCGCCGACATTGCACTATTCACGAGCGCCAAGGAAAAGCATATTGCGACAGCGAGTCTATTTTTCATTTTACTTGCCCTCTTAAAAAAGAACGTTCAATCACCCGATATTACGTTTTCTCCGCCACAAACGAAGCCACACTTGCCAAGGCCTTCGGTAAATTATCCGGTAAGGTGCCGCCCGCCTGCGCCATATCGGCGCGGCCACCGCCTTTGCCGCCGCACTGGGTGGCGACGTGATTCACCAATTCACCGGCTTTTACTTTGGCGGTGAGATCAGCGGTCACGCCAGCGATCAGGGTCACTTTGCCGCCCTCACGTGAGGCTAGCACGATCGCAGCGGAACCGAGTTTATCTTTTAGTTTATCCAGGGTCTCGCGCAGGGCTTTCGCATCTGCGCCGTCAATTTCGGCAGCGAGGACTTTCACCCCATTCACCTCCACCGCGCTCTGTGTGAGATCGTCGCCTTTAGCGGCAGCGAGTTTGGATTTGATGCGCGCTAATTCTTTCTCCAACGCTTTCACGTTGTCGAGGATTTGCGCGATCTTCTGGTTGATTTCTTGTGGCTGGGCCTTGAGTGCACTCGCCGCATCGAGCAGGGTCTGCTGCTGCTTCTGGATGTAATCCAGCGCGCCGTCGCCGGTCATCGCTTCGATGCGGCGAATGCCCGCCGCCACGCCGCCCTCGGACACGATTTTGAACAGGCCGATATCGCCGCAGCGTTTCACATGCGTGCCGCCGCAAAGCTCGGTGGAGAAATCGCCCATGCCGATCACGCGCACCTCGTCGCCGTATTTCTCGCCGAACAAAGCCATGGCGCCGTGCTTGATCGCTTGATCGTATTTCATGCGCCGTGTTTCGACTGGATAGTTGCTACGAATTGCTTCATTGACCAAGGATTCGATTTTCTGAATCTCTTCCGCTGTCACCGGCTGCGAATGCGCGAAGTCAAAGCGCGTGCGCTGTGCATCGACCAGTGAACCTTTTTGCGTGACATGCTTGCCCAATACTTTACGCAAGGCTGCATGCAGCAAGTGCGTTGCGGAGTGGTTCCATGCCGAGCGGTGGCGCGAGATCGGGTCCACATGCGCCTCCACTGCGTCACCCACGGACAGCTTGCCGATTTTCAGCACGCCTTTGTGGCCGAATACTTCGGCTTGAATTTTTTGCGTGTCATCCACTTGGAAAGTGCCGTCGGTGGAATTCAGCTCGCCCCGGTCGCCCACTTGGCCGCCGGACTCGGCATAGAACGGCGTGCGATCCAGCACCACCACCGCTTCGTCGCCCGCCTGGATCGATGAAACTTGCGCGCCTTCCTTATACAGCGCCAAGACGCGCCCGGAGTAATCGAGCGTATCGTAGCCATGGAATTCGGTGGCCTGGCCTTCGAACTTCACCGTCGCGCCAATTTGGAATTTGCTCGCTGCCCGTGCCCGTTCGCGCTGCATCTGCATCGCGTGTTCGAAGCCGGCAAAATCCACATTGAACCCACGCTCGCGCGCCACGTCGGCGGTAAGATCGAGCGGGAAGCCAAAAGTATCGTACAAACGAAACACGGTTTCGCCGTCGAGAATGCGATCGCCGCCACTGCCACGCATCGCGCCATCCAGCACGCTCATACCATGCTCCAGCGTCTCGGCGAATTTCTCTTCTTCTTGCTTGAGTACAGCCGCGACACGCTCTTTGGCCGCCACCAATTCGGGATAAGCCTTGCCCATGGCCAGCGCCAAATCCTCCACCAAAAGATGAAAGAATGGCTGCTTTTGTTCCAGCTTGTAACCGTGACGCAGCGCACGCCGGATAATGCGGCGCAGTACATAGCCGCGGCCTTCGTTGCTCGGAATCACGCCATCCACAATCAGGAAGGAACAAGCGCGAATGTGATCCGCGATGACTTTAAGCGAATTGTTTTTGAGATCCTTGGCGCCGGTGGCTTTGGCCGCGGCTTTGATCAAATCCTGGAACAGATCGATTTCATAATTGCTGTGCACATGCTGCATCACCGCCGAGATGCGCTCAAGGCCCATGCCGGTGTCGACCGAGGGCTTGGGCAGTGTATGCATTACGCCGTTTTCATCGCGGTTGAATTGCATGAACACCAGGTTCCAAATCTCGATATAGCGGTCGCCATCCTGATCCGGCGAACCCGGTGGGCCGCCCGCCACGTCCGGGCCGTGGTCGTAGAAAAGCTCGGTGCACGGACCGCAGGGGCCAGTATCGCCCATGGACCAGAAATTATCCGATTGATATTGGCCCGCACCCGGCTTGTCGCCGATGCGCGCCAAGCGCTCCGGCGGCACGCCGATTTCGTTCAGCCAAATGTCAGCGGCTTCGTCGTCCTCGTGATACACCGTGACCCACAATTTCTCGGCGGGGATTTTCATTTCCACGGTGAGGAATTCCCATGCGTATTGAATCGCGTTGCGCTTGAAATAATCGCCGAAGCTGAAATTACCCAGCATCTCGAAAAAGGTGTGGTGGCGCGCGGTGTAACCAACATTTTCCAAGTCGTTATGCTTGCCGCCTGCCCGCACACAGCGCTGCGAGCTCGTGGCGCGTACATACGGCCGGGTTTCACGACCAAGGAACGCATCCTTGAACTGCACCATGCCCGCGTTGGTGAAAAGAAGTGTCGGATCGTTGCCCGGCACTAAGGGGCTAGAGGCGACGATGGTGTGACCCTTGGATTCGAAATAGGTCAGAAAACGTTTGCGGATTTCACTGGATTTCATTGCGGGTTCCTAAAAGCGGCCTAATGTCTGGAAAAACATAATGATAGCGTGAATCGGCTCGCCGATGGAGGGGCATCATGCAGGAAATCCAGGGAAATCAGGTGTCGGATAAGCCGCGCAGTACCTTACCGATCACATCAAAGCTAAATCCCCGGCTTTGTAGAAAACGCATTTGTTTGGCGCGGGCCTTGGCATCTTCCGGAAATTCACCGAACTTTGACTGCCATACCTGACGTGCGCGCTCGAGCTCGGTGTCCTTTAACTCTGTGAGTTGATCGCGGATGACGGATTCTTCAACCCCCCGTTCACGCAGCTCATAGGCAAGCCGAGACGTGCCGAATTTGGCTTGCTTGTCATGCACCAACGCTTCGGCGAAGCGGGCATCGGATAGCCAACCGCGACGAGTGAAATCATCCAATAGATCGATCAGTTCCTGAGGGTCGTCAGTGTGGGGGGCGAGCTTGCGCTGCAGTTCGGCGCGGGAATGTTCGCGCCGGGCCAGAAGGCCCAGCGCGCGGCTACGGAGTGACTCGCTTGTATTCATGCGCAAGCAACAGCTTCTCAGTTACGCCTCTTCCAACTCAGCCGGTTCGAGTGTTGATGGCTTGCCCTTCACGCCGACCGCAGCGCGAATCTTGGCTTCGATCTCTTGAGCGACTTCAGGATGCTCTTTCAAATATTCGCGCGAGTTGTCTTTGCCTTGGCCAATCTTCTCGCCGTTGTAGGCATACCAGGCGCCGGATTTGTCCACGATCTTATGAATAACGCCCAACTCGATGATCTCGCCTTCGCGCGAGATGCCTTCGCCGTACAGAATATCGAATTCAGCTTGCTTGAACGGCGGGGCAACTTTGTTTTTGACGACTTTGACGCGGGTCTCAGAGCCGACCACTTCTTCGCCGCGCTTGATGGCGCCGATGCGGCGAATGTCGAGGCGCACCGAGGCGTAAAACTTGAGCGCGTTGCCGCCGGTGGTGGTTTCGGGGTTGCCGAACATGACGCCGATTTTCATGCGGATCTGGTTGATGAAAATCACCAGGGTGTTGG
>JBBTCZ010000010.1:66897-161670 GCA_038042985.1 Pseudomonadota bacterium | reverse complement strand
TGTGAACAGCGTGCTGCTGAGTTTGATCGTCGCGGGAGATGCAACCGCAGGCTTGGCGAAAGGCACGGAAGTCAACGACAAAAACTTTCTCGACCGGTTTCCGTTCCTAGCGCCTGCTCATCAAGGCCTGTTTCAGGGGCATGGCGGCTTGAACGTGCCTCACGTGCCGAACATTCCTATTCCATGATGCGGTCTTGGCTGAAATCAGCGACGCTTCACCGCCTGCTGTTGGCGGTGAGTGTTGCCCTGAGTGCCCAAGCGGCGCGGGCGCATGACTTTTGGATAGTGCCAACGAGTTTCTTCCCGCAACCGGGGCAAACGCTGGGTGTGGCTTTACGCGTTGGAGAGCAGCTCGTTGGTGATCCCGTGCCACGCGATCCCGTGTTCATTAAGGCGTTTATTGTTGCCCATGCCGCCGGTCGGCAGGAGATTGTCGGCCGGGCCGGTATGGATCCCGCAGGTGCTTTGCGGGTGGCAGCACCGGGCTTGCATGTCGTTGGCTTTCACAGCCAGCCCATTCCGATTGAATTGCCGCCAGAAAAATTTAATCAGTATCTAAAAGAAGAAGGCCTCGATGCGATCGCTGATTTGAGGCGGCGTCGTGGCCAAGCTGATGCGAGTGCGCGTGAAATATTCTCGCGTTGTGCGAAGAGTTTGATGCTTGTCGGTGCGCCAAGTGAGGAAGCACAGGATCAAGTACTTGGTTTTACGCTGGAGCTGGTGGCGGAGCGTAACCCTTACGCACTGGGTTCGGGGCAGATGTTGCCGTTGCGCTTGCTATACCAAGGCCGACCGCTCGAGGGGGTACTGATCGTGGCGATGAATCAGATGAATGCCGCCGAGAAGCTAATCGCGCGCTCCGATAAACATGGCCGGGTGCAATTCAGCTTACGGCCAGGCGGCATGTGGTTGATTAAAGCGGTGCATATGGTGGAAGCGCCACCCGACACCCATGCCCAGTGGGCGAGCTATTGGGCGTCGCTGACGTTCGATATGCGTGCAAAAAATAGCGACGAAACCAAGAAATCAGAAAGCGAAAATTTACCGAGAGGATGAGTGATGTATCGAGATATTGATTCTAAAATCAGCGCAGAGCATCAAGCGCTGAAACAGAGCGTGCATGTTTTTGCACGTGATGTTTTGCGTCCCGCGGCCGTGGGCCTGGACAAAATCCCCGAACCGGCAGACATGATTGCGCAGTCATCGGCGCTATGGCCGACCTTGCAAGCGTGTTATCGCGAGGGCTTGCATACCGCGCTGATTCCCCGCGAGTTGGGCGGTTTGGGCCTAGATGGGCTGAGCCTGCATATCGCGCTGGAGGAGCTGGGCTGGGGTAGCGCGGATTTCGCCATCAGCCTAGCGGTGACCGCGTTTCCCTTTTATTCGGTAGCGATGATGGGCGATGCTGCGTTACAGGATGAAATCGTGCGGCCCTTCGTTGCCGATCGCGAAGCGCGGCACATCGGCTGCTGGGCCATCACTGAAGCGGCGCATGGCTCAGATCATTTTTTGATTCATGCCCAGGCATTTCACGATGCGCAGATCCGCGGTGAAACCACGGCGCAGCGCGATGGCGATGCCTGGATCATCAATGGCCAAAAATCGCGTTGGATTTCCAATGGCACGATCGCTACGCATGCCGTGGTGCATGTGGCGATCGACCCCACGCTGGGCCTGGCGGGCGGTGGTGTGGCGTATATTCCGCTCGACTTGCCGGGCGTGGGCAAGGGCGCGCCGATGAATAAATTGGGCCAACGCGCGTTGAATCAGGGTGCGCTTATTTTCCACAACGTGCGCATTCCGCAACGCTTTATGCTGGCTGACGTGGATGTTTATAAACCCGTGCTCGATGGCACGCTTGCGTTTACCAACGCGGCGATGGGTGCGATTTTTACCGGCGTGGCGCGCGCCGCTTTCGAGGAAGCGTTAAGCTATACGAAAAATCGTGTGCAAGGCGGCAAACCCATTTGCGAGCATCAGTTGGTGCAGAAACATTTGTTCGATATGTTCACCCAAGTCGAAACCAGCCGCGCCTTGTCGCGCGCGGCCATGATTCATTGCCGCTCCGGCCAAGCGGGCGCGCTGGCGTATTCCACTGCCGCCAAGGTGTATTGCACCCAAGCGGCGTTTGAGGTGGCGGACACCGCACTACAATTATTTGGCGGCAACGGATTGAATAAAGCGTTTTTGATCGAAAAGTTATTTCGTGATGCGCGCGCATCCCTGATCGAAGATGGGTCGAACGATGTGCTGGCCCTCTCCGCCGCGCGCCAATTGTTTGCAGACTATGCGCTAGCAGAGGAGAAGTGAGTATGTATAAGCAAAAAGTGGAACAAGGCGTCGCGGCCTATTTCGCGGCGCTAAGCGCCATGGACGAAGCGGGCTGGCTCGCCGTTTTTGCGCGCAATGGCGCTTTGCATGATCCGGCAGATGCGCCGCCCTGTATCGGTGAGGAAGCGCTGCGCGGCTTCTTTCGCGCGGCAAGCGGTGCCTTCGCATCGTTGTCGATCAGGCCGGAGAACCTGTTCGTGTGCGGCAGCCAGGCCGCGGTGAAATTTCACGGCGAAGGGGTGGGTAAAAATGGCCGCGCAGTCAGCTTCGACGGCATCGATCTTTTCGATATGAATGTCGAGGGTCGCATTCAGCGTGTGCGCGGCTATTGGGATGCCGCTGCTTTGTTCGCGCAACTGCAAGCTTGAGATGCGCGGCCTCGATTCCGAACGCGACCATCAACAAATCGTGCAGCGCATGGTGTGTTACGACTTTCCCTTTTATACCACGCGCGCATTGGAGTTTGCCTTGTTTCGCACCTACTGCGTGCCGAGTATTTCCGGCTTGCTCGATCGCACCGGCGAATTCGCACGCTGCCCGCAAAAACGTTACGACGACACCGATCTGATCGTGAGCGAGATGATGGAGTGGGGCTACGACAGCGCGCGCGGGGCGGCGGCGCTCGCGGGGCGGCGGCGCTCGCGCGCATGAATCAGATTCACGGCCATTTTAAAATCGCCAACGATGATTTTCTGTATGTGTTGTCCACCTTCGTATTCGAGCCGATCCGTTGGAATGCGCGTTTTGGCTGGCGCCATATGCGCGAGCAAGAACGCCTCGCGTTCTTTTATTTTTGGCGCGCTGTGGGAGAACGCATGGGCATCCGCGATATCCCCGCCGACTATGCTGCGTTCGAGCAATTTAATATCACCGCTGAGCGCACGCGTTTCGTTTTTGCGGAAAGCAATGCGCGGATTGGCTGCGCAACGCGGGAGTTGTTCGCAAGTTGGTTTCCGGTCTGGTTGCGGCCCTGGGTGCGGCGAGTGATCCACGCCATGCTGGATGAGCCGGTGCGGGAAGCGTTTGGTTTTCCCAAAGCCTCACCCACGCTACGTGCAACGGTCAGCGCCGCTATGCGCTTGCGCGCGCTCGTATTGCGCTTACTGCCCAAGCGGCGCACCCCGCGGCTGCGTACGCAAATGGCGCATCCCTCGTATCCGCAAGGCTATCGGCTAGATCAAATTGGACCGGACTGGATGACGCGCGACCAGGTGCGCGCAGACGAGTCGCATGAGTGACCCCGTCACTGTCTTTGTAACCGGGGGTACCGGCTACATTGGCGGCCAATTGCTTCCGCGCCTCATCGCGCAAGGACATCGCGTATATGCACTGGCGCGTCCCGCTGCGCGCGCGAAATTGCCATTCGGCGCGCAAGTAGTGCTAGGCGATGCGCTGGATGCTCGCTCATATCAAACGCAGGTGCCGCGCGGCTGCACCTTTGTGCATCTCGTCGGCGTTTCGCATCCGAACCCAGGCAAAGCGGCGCAGTTTTTCAGCGTGGATTTAGCCTCGGTGCGCGCATCGCTAGATGCCGCCCTGAATGCGGGTGCCCGGCATTTTGTGTACATCAGCGTGGCGCAGCCCGCACCCGTGATGCAGGCTTACATCGCCACGCGCCAAGCAGCAGAGACACTCATTCGCACAAGCGGCATACCGGCGACGATACTGCGACCTTGGTATGTGCTCGGACCGGGACATCGTTGGCCGATTTTGCTGCGTCCTGTGTATTGGCTGGCCGAATGCTTTCCCCCCACTGCGCGCACGGCGCATCGCTTAGGTTTGGTAAAGCTTGATCGGTTTGTCGATGCGCTGATCCGCGCGATTGAATCCCCGGCGACACAAGATTGTCGTGTGCTAGACGTATCGAGCATTCGCAGCTTGGCTTTTTAGCGTGTTTGCACGGACAATATGCCATCTTGTCCAACAAATTGCGCATCATCGGCGGCGAATGGCGTAGCCGCATCATTACCTTTCCCGATCAGCAAGGGCTGCGTCCCACTACGGATCGTGTGCGCGAAACGCTGTTTAACTGGCTCGGGCAAACGCTGGAAGGCAAAACCTGCCTAGATCTTTTCGCGGGCAGCGGCGCGCTTGGGTTCGAAGCCCGCTCGCGCGGTGCGCGCGAGGTCACGATGATTGAGCGACATCCCAAGGTGTTCACCGCCTTGCGCGAGAACGCGGCCAAATTGCACGCAACGCGGCTGAGCTTGGTGCAGGACGACGCACTGGCGTGGCTGCGCCGCGCGCACGGCGTGTATGATGTGATTTTTTTGGACCCGCCGTTTCAAGCCGGGTTATTGGATAAGCTACTGCCGCTGTTGCCCGCTAAGCTTAGCCACGAGGGCTGTGCTTATGTGGAGAGCGGCGCAGCGATCGAGCCGCCGCCCGGCATGATGCTGCTGAAAAGTGGGCGTGCCGGCCAGGTGTACTACGGATTGTTAACGAAAGCCGAACATGCCTAAACGCATCGTCTATCCCGGAAGTTTCGACCCCATCACCCGCGGCCATGAGGACTTGGTGCGGCGCGCGGCGAACCTGTTCGACGAAGTAGTGGTGGGCATCGCCGAGAGCCCCAACAAACAACCCTTTTTCAGCCTGCAAGAGCGGATCGAGATGGCGCGGCAGGTGCTGGCCGATATTCCGGGGGTGACGGTGGTGGGTTTTTCCGGCCTGTTGATGAAGTTCTTGGACCAGCAGGGCACCACCGTGGTGTTGCGTGGCCTGCGTGCGGTGTCCGATTTTGAATATGAGCTGCAACTAGCGGGCATGAATCGGCGCTTGAACCCCCACGTGGAAACCTTGTTTCTCACGCCCTCGGAGCAATATATGTTCGTGTCGGCCTCCTTGGTGCGCGAAATCGCGCGGCTCGGCGGCGATGTCAGCGAATTTGTGCATCCCTTGATAAATTCGCGCCTCAGTGCCAAAATGGCCTGAATATTAGTGATTTACTATATTGAGGAAGTGGTCTTATGTCCCTGCTGATTACGGACGAATGCATCAACTGCGACGTGTGCGAGCCAGAGTGCCCGAACGGCGCCATCTCCCAGGGTGAGGAGATCTACGTTATCGACCCTAATTTGTGCACCGAATGCGTCGGTCACTATGATGAACCGCAATGCCAACAAGTGTGCCCGGTCGATTGCATCCCACTCGGCATCGAAGAAACCAAAGAGCAGCTCTACGAGCGCTATTTGATTATCAGCGGGCAGAAGGAAGCGACTGCGTAGCGAATGGATGAGACGGCAGAGAATCTGCCGCAGATGAAAAACGGCCTAGCGAGAAAATCACTAGGCCGTTTTGGTTTTTGGTAGGCCGTGCGGGATTCGAACCTGCGACCAACGGATTAAAAGTCCGCTGCTCTACCAGCTGAGCTAACGACCCAAAAAGAAGCGCGGATTATCCGTTAATCGTAACTTTCTGTCAATAAAAAGCCCCGCACAAGGCGGGGCGGATGCGTTCAAAACCCTATAAATTAAGGCTTATACCGCTTCCAGTTGGCGCAGGCCTGCGGGCAGCAGCTTGAGATCGACCAAGGCGGTGATGAAGGCCTTGAGGAAGGTTGCATCGTCTTCGTACACCATTTTGTAGTACTGGATCTTCATGGTGATGGCGCTGCCGAGCACGATGGCGATGAAGGTGACGATGGAGCCTACTGCTAGGGTCGAGATGCCGGTGACTGCTTGGCCGATGGTGCAGCCCATGGACAGCACGCCGCCGAAGCCCATCAGGATTGCGCCGATGAAATGATTGACGAAATCCTTGAAGGAGGCGAACCATTCGATTTTGAAACTGCGCGTAATCAGCGACCACAGGAAGGAACCAAAAATCACGCCGGCCAAAGCCATGATGCCGAAGGTGAGCAGGGTCTTGTCGAAGCCGTTGGCGATATAGCCCAGGGTTTGCCCCATGGGGTTGATGAAGGTGAAGGACTGTGAGGCGAGCGGGCCGGCTTGCGCGGGTTTGACGTCGGCCGACTTAGCCAACAAATCCCAATCTTCTACGAATTTCTGGATAGTCACGGTTTCGGTGTCGGTATGGATCTGCACGTGGTTGGTTACATACCAAGCGGCGAGCACGGCCAGGCCAACGATCAGGCCGCCGAGGATATTGTCAAAGCTGCCGCGGAAATCGCTGGATTTGAATACGACGATGAGTAATAGCGCGCCGATGACGCCGCCGACGATTATGCGGCCTTGCGCCACCTTGTCCGTGCCGAAGAGCATGGCGCCGAGGTCTTGGTTGGTGGTGAGCGTCGTGGACAGCGGCCGGATCCAATCGTAGAAAAACAAGGAGAACAGCGTCTTGTCCGAGCCGGGGAAGGGGTTGATCATGAAATAGGCGATGGCCGCAATAATCAACAGCACCATGATCGACTTGATGTTGCCGCCGCCGATGCGGATCAAGGTCTTGTTGCCGCAGCCGGAGGCGAGCGTCATGCCGATGCCGAACATCAAGCCGCCGAGCAGATTCTCGACCCACACCAGTTGGTTCTGGCGGTAGGGCGGGAAGGTGTTGGTGACGTTGATCATGCCCGCCGCTTCCAGCGCCATGACGCCGAGCACGCCGATGGCAATGGCGAACAGCCAAGCGCGCATGCGGCCGGTATCGCCGATATTCACCCAGTCGGACACCGCACCCATAGTGCAAAAACCGGTTTTATTGACGACCGCGCCCATGATCAACGCGATCACGAAGGTCGACCAGAGGAAGAACGACTGCGCGCTGGCAAAGCTTTCGAAAACCATGATCAGATCCTCATTCTTGGATTAAACGATTACCGGAAGGAAGTATCCGGCGCATGTATGTGGGAAAAGTGAATCCGGCATTTTAGCGTTTTCCGCCAAAATGGCAAGCCAGCCAGTTTATGTTTCCCAATAAAATTAGGTACTTAGTAGATTCGTACTAGTTAGCAGTAGGGCGTGGGGTCGTGCTGGCTCGCGTCCGCAAACCCCTGTCTGCGCAAGCGGCAGGAATCGCACACACCGCACGCGCGACCTTGCGCGTCGGCTTGATAGCAAGAAACGGTAAGCGCGTAATCGACACCGAGTTGCAGGCCTTGGCGGATGATTTCGGCTTTTCTGAGGTGGATCAGCGGCGCGTGCAGGGTGAGGTGGGCGCCTTCCACGCCGGCTTTGGTGGCGAGATTCGCGAGGCGCTCGAAGGCGGCGATATATTCCGGGCGGCAATCCGGGTAGCCGGAGTAATCCACCGCATTGACGCCGATAAAAATATCGCGCGCGCCCAATACTTCGCTCCAAGCCAGCGCTAACGACAACATGATGGTATTGCGCGCCGGAACATAAGTGATGGGGATGCCGGGTGCGGGACTGGTGGGTATGGCAAGGCTCGCGTCGGTGAGCGCTGAGCCGCCGAAGGCAGCCAGGTCAAGTTGCATGACGCGGTGTTCCGCTGCTTCGAGCGACTGTGCGACCTTGACCGCCGCCGCCAGCTCCGCGCGATGGCGCTGGCCATAATCGAGGCTCAGGCAATAGCAGGTATAGCCTTGGCGCTTTGCGATGGCGAGCGTGGTGGCGGAATCCAGTCCGCCCGAGAGTAATACGACAGCCTTAGCCATGCATTATCTCCCGCGCTCCACGCCCCATAAGATCTTGTGCAGCTGTACTTGCATGCGCACCGGCAACTGATCACGCAAGATCCAGTCCGCGAGTTGTCCTGGTTCGATCTGGCCGTGCACCGGCGAGAACAGCACCGGACATTTTTCCGTCAAATGCTGTTCGGCCAGAATTTGTTTAGCCCATCGATAGTCGGCTTCATTACATAACACAAACTTCACTTCATCGCTGGGCGTGAGCGCGGCAAGATTTTTCCAGCGATTTTTTTCAACCTCGCCCGAAGCGGGGGTTTTGATATCCACAATGCGCGATACGCGGGCATCCACTCCGCTTATATCGAGCGCGCCGCTGGTTTCCAGCGAAACCGAGTAGCCCGCATCACACAAGGCGGCAAGCAAATCCGGGCAGTTTTTTTGCGCCAACGGTTCGCCGCCGGTGACGCAGACGTAGCGCGCATGTAAATCGGCGACCCGCTTCAGGATCGCCTCCAAGGTCATCGTCTCGCCGCCGGTGAAGGCATATTCGGTGTCGCAATAGCCGCAGCGCAAGGGACAGCCGGTGAGCCGGATGAACACGGTGGGTAAGCCCACGCGCGAAGATTCGCCTTGCAGCGATAGAAATATCTCGGTGACGCGCAGCGTCGCCGTCAGCAACGTACTAGACATTACTGACGAACAGCGCGGGGATGGAAGCCATATTTCAAGGCATTCACCACCTCGGCGGCATCCTTTGCGATGATGGTGTTGGGGCAGAAGAAATCATCAAACAGCATGTGGTGTTGACGGTTCACATCCTTGTATTTGATAGCGTCCCACTTGGCGTACTTATTGCGCGACCAAGTACCGTCTTGGCGACCGAAAGCGTAGAGTTTTTTCTCGCGGGTGCCGCAGCGGATGCCTTCGAAACTGATATTCAATACCCCAGTCACGGATTTGACGATCAGGGTGTAACGCACCGTGTCGTCCTCACCCACGCTGACTGATTTGGGGTCGATGAAGAATTGGTTGTCGCTGGCGGAGGAGACAAAGAAAGGTTGGGCTTGTTCCAGCTTGGGATAAGCCGGCAATTGCGTTTCAATTTCTTTCCAAGGTTTGATGTCGGCGTCGAAGTCGTAATCAAAATCGCCCCAGCCAGCGAAGGCGGGGGCGCTGATTAAACCAAATAGTGCGAGGCAGGAGACAAAGCGCTTCATAGCCTCAATCCGTGGATAGCGCTTAGCGCTTCTGAATGAGTTGCAGGCCCTTCAACAGATTCAACGCTTGGTTGATCTGATAGTCCTGCTTGATCACTGTTTCCGGGTCGGTCGGCTTGTCCTGCGCCTTGCCGGATTTATCATCCTTGGCCTTGTCCTTCTTCGGCGTTTGCAGCTTGACCGGTGTGTTGTCGGGCTTGACGTCCTTGTCCTTGTCGTTGGTCAGGTGCCGGTCCAAATCGGCCTCGCGCACGGACATTGATTGCTTTTCGCCTTCGCTCAAGGTGGCGTCTTCCACCACGATGTCGGGCGTAATGCCCTTGGCTTGGATCGAGTTGCCACTGGGGGTGTAGTAGCGCGCGGTGGTGAGCTTAATCGCGGTGCCGTTACCCAGCGGCAGAATGGATTGCACCGAGCCCTTGCCGAAAGTCTGTGTGCCCATAATGATGGCGCGTTTGTGATCCTGCAATGCGCCTGCCACGATCTCGGAAGCCGAGGCGGAGCCGCCATTCACCAGCACGATCATCGGCATGGTCTTGGTCCATTCCGGCAAGCTTTTTAAATAGTCGGATTGGCTCGTGCGCAAGTAGTTTTCTTTATTCGCAGTGAGGCGCATTTTCGCGTCCTCCGTGCGACCGTCGGTGTAGACCACCAGCACATCCTTGGGCAGGAAAGCGGACGATACGGCTACCGCGCCATTCAGCAAGCCCCCCGGATCGTTGCGCAGATCGAGCACCAAGCCTTTGAGCGCCGCTTTATTTTGCTTAGCCAAGGTGTCGATGGCCTTCACCAAGTCCTCGCCGGTGTGGTCTTGGAATTGGGTGATGCGGATATAGCCATAACCGGCTTCGAGCAGCTTGTTTTTCACGCTCTTGACCTGAATCACGGCGCGGGTCAGGGTAACGATGATGGGCTTTACTTCGCCCTTGCGCAGAATCGTCAGTGTGATCTTGGTATTGGGTTTGCCGCGCATGCGCTTGACGGCTTCGTTCAGCGACAGTCCTTTTACCGGCGTATCGTCTAGTTTGATGATCAGATCGCCGCTTTTCACCCCGGCCTGGTAGGCGGGCGTGTCTTCGATCGGGGACACCACTTTAACGAAGCCGTCTTCCATGCCGACTTCAATCCCTAAGCCGCCGAACTCGCCTTGGGTCGAGACTTGCAAGTCTTTGAACGCATCCTGGTCGAGATAGCTGGAGTGCGGATCGAGGCCATTCAACATGCCGTTGATGGCTTCGTTGATGAGCTTTTTGTCTTCAATCGGCTCGACATAATCGCTCTTGATCTTGCCGAAGACTTCGGTGAAGGCGCGTAGCTCATCCACCGGCAGCGGGGAGGCGGGGTCCTTATTCGCCTCGGCGGAAAAATTCAGGGCGATCAGCACGCCGACCATGGCGCCGATGAAGAGACTAAAAAAATGTAATTTACCGCGCATGGAATAAGCTCACTTTAATTAAAATTAACGCCGGCCTACCCACTGTAAAGGGTCAATCGGACGGCTGTGGTAGCGGACTTCGAAGTATAAACCGGATTCGGGGTTGCCGCCGCTGTTCCCCACCGTGGCGATGACCTCGCCCGCCGCCACCTGCTCGCCTTCCTGCTTCAATACCGCCTCGTTGTTGCCATACAGGCTCATATAGCCGTCGCCGTGGTCGATGATGAGCAGATTGCCGAAACCGCGCAGCCAGTCCGCGAATACCACACTCCCCGGTCCCAGGGCCTTGACCGCACTGCCCGTGCTGGCGCGGATAAATAGACCCTTCCAGGCGGTACCCGTATCTGCACGTTGACCCCCGAAACGATTGGCAAGTTCCCCCGCCACCGGTAATTTCAAGTGCCCCTTGAGTTGCGTGAAGTCGCCGCTCGCCGGTTTTATGCGTTCGCCCGCCTTACGCGGCTTGGCACGAGCCTTGGCTGGCATGACCCGCGCCAAGCGCTCGACCAATTGGGTTAAACGCTTTTCATCGCGCTCCATCTGGGTGACTTGCTTGCGGCGGGCGCCGATTTGTTTGTCGAGCTTGGTGAGCATCACGCGGCGCGTATTCGCTTCTTTTTGCAGCGCGCGTTTTTCCGCCTGTTGTTGGGCTTGAATTTGCGTGAGTTCGAGGTTTTTTTCGCGCACCACCGCTTCGGCCGCTTCTGCCTGTTTCAAATCGTGGCGCAGGCTGGTGATGAGCGTCGCGCGCGAGCGCGACAGGTAGCCGTAGTATTCCACTTGGCGCGAGATGTCGTTGGGGTTTTGCAGGCTCAACACCAGGCGCAGCGTGTCTTGACTGCCGTTGACGTATTGCTGATAGAGCAATTTCGATAACAGCGATTGCTGCGACTGAATATGCGCGCGCAGTTGATCCGACTCTGTTTGCGCTTGCGCCAAGGTGGCATTGGCTGCTTGCTGGTCGCGCCCCAACTCATGCAAGCTGCGGTTGATGTGGCTGACGGATTGTTCGGATTGCTTGAGTTGATCCAGCACGTCAGCTTTGTTTTCTTCCGCGCTTTCGATTTCGCGCTTGAGACGGTCGATGCGTTCGCGCAACTCGCCCAGTTCTTTCTTGGGCGGCGGGGTTTTCGCGGCCTGCGCCGGGGCGAGAAAAACGAACGCCGCGATGGCGAGGAGGAGAGCCCGCAGCGCGTCGCGATTCACGAGTTAGGGGTGAACTCGATCAGCGGCCGGCCCATCATTTCCTGCGGCTGGGGCAGCCCCATGATTTTGAGCATGGTGGGGGAGACATCTTCCAGCGCACCGGTATCGGCGAGAATGGCATGGCGCGCGCCGGCGTAAATGAACGGAACCAAACTCATGGTATGCGCGGTGTGCGCCTGGTGCGAACAATCGTCCCGCATGCGTTCAGCGTTGCCATGATCCGCCGTGATGAGGACATCGCCGCCCGCGTCCAATTGCGTTTTAACCACGCGGCCCAAGCAGGTGTCGATGGCTTCGATAGCTTGAATCGCCGCCGCCAGATTGCCGGTGTGGCCCACCATATCGGCGTTGGCATAGTTGCAGATGATCGCATCGTATTTTTTGCTTTTGATTGCCGCTTCCAGCCGGTCGGTCACCTCGAAAGCGCTCATTTCCGGCTTTAGGTCATAGGTGGCGACATCGGGCGAGGGCACCAGGATGCGGTCTTCGCCCGGATAGACTTTTTCCTGACCGCCGTTGAAAAAGAAGGTGACATGCGCGTATTTTTCAGTCTCGGCGATGCGCAGTTGTTTCAAACCCAGCTTGGCAATGTATTCGCCGAAGCCATTGCGAATCTGCTCCGGCGGGAACGCAACTTGGATCTTGAAGTCCTCGCTATAGCCGGTAAGGGTGACCAGCATGCCGAGCTTGGGACGATGCTCGCGTGGGAAGCCGTCGAAGCCTTCTTCGAGGAAGGTGCGCGAGAGTTGGCGCGCGCGATCGGAGCGAAAATTCATGAACGCAACCACGTCGCCGTCATTCATGCGTACCGGTGCTGCGCCTTCCGGCACGATCGCCGTGGCTTTGACGAATTCATCCGACTCGCCCCGGTCATAGGCCATCTGCAGGCCTTCCAGCGCAGTGTGGGCGGTGAATTCAGCCTTGCCTTGGGTGAGCAGGTCGTAGGCGTCTTTCACGCGCTGCCAGCGCCGGTCGCGATCCATCGGATAGTAGCGGCCGATAATCGAGGCGATGCGCCCCACGCCTAATGCGCGCATTTTTTGGTCGAGCTTGAGCAGTGAAGGTTCCGCGCTCTTGGGCGGCGTATCGCGGCCATCCAAAAAGGCATGCACATAGATATTTTTGACGCCGTGTTTGGCTGCCATTTCGAGCATGGCGTGGAGGTGCAATTCGTGGCTATGCACTCCGCCTTCGGACAACAGGCCCATGATATGCAGCGCGTGATCGCCTTTTGCAGTCTCGACCGCTTGGGTCAGCGCCGGGTTGGCAAAGAAGTGCCCGGTCTCGATGGCGCGGTTGATGCGCGTGAATTCCTGGTACACCACCCGCCCGGCGCCGATATTCAAATGGCCTACTTCGGAGTTGCCCATCTGGCCTTTCGGCAGACCGACTTCCGCTTCGGAGGCATGGATCAGCGTATGCGGAAAATCGCTCCACAGCTTGTTCCAATTGGGTTTTTTGGCTTGGAAGATGGCGTTGTCGGCCCCATTGGCGCGGCAACCAAAGCCATCCAGGATAATCAGTAAAACCGGTGTGACATTCATATAACTTGTTGGATTTTCAGCGTGATGAGATAAAAGAGTTGCATTATTTTAGTATATTTTGATAATGATCGCATTAGGGGATAGTCCGCTACCGGGCAATTCCCCCAAATTAGCCGGAGAGGAAGTGTTGGCTACCATGATTCTGGAACAAGTTGAACTGATCGACAAAGACGAACACATCGAGCAAGCCTCGCGCGCCATGAAAGCCATGTCGCACCCGCTACGGCTCAAAATTCTATGCGTGCTCGGTGACAAGGAAGTTTCCGTGCAAGACATTGTCGACTCCGTCGGCACCTCGCAAAGCAACATCTCGCAGCACCTCGCCATTCTGCGCGACAAAGGTGTGCTGCGCACCCGCAAAGACGCCAACCGGGTCTTTTACCGCGTTGGCGATACACGCACCCTCAAGCTCATCAGCATGATGCGCGATGTGTTTTGCGGGTTCTCGAAGTAATTTTCTCCGTTAAGCCAAATTGAGTATGGGCGCGGCGCGCAGGCCGGGGCAGCTGTTCCTGCCTTAAATTGCGGGCCACCTTGACTAGAGACCGTATATTAGCATAAGCTAATAATCTTTCCGGAGGGCTGTCTGTGCTGCGTCCATTGATCTTATTAGGTTTTCTGCTTCCAAAGTTAGCGCTTGCTGCGCTTCCCTTCCCAATCGGTACAGTTGAGTTTCGCGAAGTTGATCAGACCTATGCGGTCGAAGGTTTGGTCGAGGCGGTGAAGCAGGCGACCGTCTCGGCGCAGATTGCCGGGCGCATTATCGAGCTGCGCTTCGATGCGGGCGATTACGTGCAAAAGGGCGCGGTCATCGCGCGCATCGACGAGAGCGTGGTCGGTCAGCAGTTGGCCGGCAGCCAAGCCCAAGTCGCGCAAGCCCGGGCGGTGCTGGATAACGCCCGCGCATCCTATGATCGTTCCCGCCAATTGTTCGAGCAAAAATTCATCAGCCAAGCGGCGCTGGATAAAGCCACGGCGGAATATAAAGGGGCGCAGGCGTCGGCTTCCGCTTCCGTCGCCGGCGCGGGCCAAGCGGCGGCCACGCGCCAATTCGCCACCATTGTCGCGCCTTTTAGCGGGGTGGTGGCCGCGCGCCATGTTGAGTTAGGCGAGATGGCGCTGCCGGGCAAAGCCTTGCTCACCGGCTTCGATCCGAAAGATTTACGGGTGGAAGTATCAGTGCCGCAGTACAAATTACCCTTGGTGCGCGAGCAGGCGCGCGCAAGCATTGAATTCCCCTCGCTGAATAAATGGGTGAAAGCGGCGAACGTGTCGATTCTGCCCGCCGCCGATGTGAAAACCCATGCCAGCCGCGTGCGCATCGATTTACCCGAAGACTTGCGTGACGTGTACCCCGGCATGTTTGCCCGCGCGCATTTCGCCGTGGGCCGCGCCAAAAAATTGCTGGTGCCAGCCCTTGCGGTGCTGCATCGGAGCGAATTGACGGCGGTGTATGTGGTCGATGCCAAAGAACAGGTGCAACTGCGCCAAGTGCGCTTAGGCGAACCGGCAGGGCAAGGCCAATACGAGGTGCTGGCCGGGCTCATGCCAAATGAAAAAGTCGCGCTCGATCCGGTCAAGGCGGGCATTCATCTTAAATCGGCGAGCGGCAAGCAGTGAGCGGTGATCGGTTCATGCCCCGCGTTTCCCCCCTCCCTGCTAAGCGCTAACGGCTTTCTGACATGGGCATTTCCGGACGCATCGCCAAAGCTTTCCTGACCTCCCAACTTACGCCGCTCATCGCCTTGATGGCGGCGCTGATGGGTTTGTTCGCCATCTTGGTCACGCCGCGTGAAGAAGAACCGCAGATCAACGTGACCATGGCGAATGTGTTTATTCCTTTCCCTGGCGCGTCGGCCAAGGACGTGGAGAGTTTGGTCGCCACACCTGCCGAGCAAGTGCTATCGCAGATCGCCGGTATCGAGCACGTTTATTCGGTGTCGCGTCCCGGCATGGCGGTGTTGACGGTGCAGTACAAAGTAGGCGAGGAGCGGATCGGCGCGCTGGTGCGTTTATACGACACGATTCAATCGCACCGCGATTGGGTGTCGCCCAATCTCGGCGTGCAAGACCCGATCATCAAGCCGGTGGGGATCGACGATGTGCCCATCGTTTCACTTACCTTATGGACGACAGACGCACAGCGCGGCGCATTCGATTTAGCGAAAGTGGCGCACGCTGCGGAGATAGAATTGAAGCGCATTCCGGGTGCGCGCGAAGTCACTACCCTCGGCAGCCCCAGCCACAGCGTACGCGTCATCATGGATGCGGAACGCATGCAGGCTTACTCCATTTCGGCGCAGGATATTCGCGATGCGCTCAAAGTCAGCAACGCCTCGCAGCCGTCCGGCACCCTGGTTTCAAATAATCAAGAAGTGCTGGTGCAGACCGGGACCTTTCTTTCCTCCGCCGCGGATGTGAAAAGCCTGGTGGTGGGGGTGTTCGAGAACAAGCCGATTTTCATGAGCGATGTCGCGACCATCACAGACGGCCCGGATCAGCCCAGCCGTTATGTGTGGATCGGCGCTGGTCCGGCCGGCAAAACCAAGGGCATCACTGAGCCGGGTGAACATCCGGCGGTGACCATCGCCGTATCGAAAAAGCCGGGTGAAAATGCGGTGCAAGTAGCGGAGCGCGTCATTGCTCGTGTGAATCAATTAAAAGGCACGGTGTTGCCCGAAGGGGTGAATGTCACCGTCACCCGCAACTACGGCGAAACCGCGAATGACAAAGCTCAGAAGCTGATCAGCAAGCTTTTATTCGCCACCGCATTCGTGGTGGCGCTGGTGTATTTTGCCTTGGGAAAACGCGAGGCGCTGATCGTCGGCATCGCCGTGTTGTTGACGCTGGCGGCGACCTTGTTCGCGTCCTGGGCCTGGGGCTTTACGCTCAACCGCGTGTCCTTGTTCGCGCTGATTTTCTCCATCGGTATTCTGGTCGATGACGCGATTGTGGTGGTGGAAAACATCCACCGCCGGCGCCTGCTGGAGCCGAACAAACCCTTAATCGAAGTGATTCCAGAAGCAGTGGACGAAGTTGGCGGGCCGACGATTCTGGCCACGTTCACCGTGATCGCGGCGCTGCTGCCGATGGCTTTCGTCTCCGGATTGATGGGGCCGTATATGAGCCCGATCCCGATCAACGCCAGCATCGGCATGCTAATTTCACTCGCCATCGCCTTCGTCGTCACGCCCTGGCTGACGCTGAAATTCCTGGGACATCAGCACGCGGGCGGTGCTTCCAAGGTGGAGCGCAATTTTTCGTTGTGGATCGAGGAAAAGCTCACGCCCTTTCTCAATGGCGAGCAGGGTGCGCCCAAGCGAAAAAAATTGTTGTACTGGATTCTGGGTGCAATCGCGTTCGCCATAGCGCTCGCGTTGTTCAAGGTGGTGATTCTCAAAATGCTGCCCTTCGACAACAAGTCGGAATTCCAAGTGGTGGTGGACATGCCGGTGGGTACGCCGCTGGAACAGACCGCGCGCGTCATGCACGAGATCGGCGCGTATATCGCCACGGTGCCCGAAGTCAGCGATTATCAAGCCTATGCCGGCATCGCCTCGCCCATCAATTTTAACGGTCTGGTACGCCAATACTATTTGCGGCGCGGCCCGGAAGTGGGGGATATCCAGGTCAATTTGGTGGACAAGCACCAGCGCGACCGGCAATCACACGAGATCGCGCAAAGTGTGCAAGCGTCCATTCAGCAAATCGCCGATCGCTTGGGTGCAAATGTAAAAATCGTCGAAGTGCCACCGGGCCCGCCGGTGCTTTCCCCCATCGTGGCGGAAATTTACGGTCCCGATTACAAGTCCCAGATTTCGGTGGCCAAGCAGGTGCGCGCGGCTTTCACCAAGACAAAAGACATCACCGCCATCGACGACAGCGTGGAAGAAGACGCACAGAAATTCATCCTGCGTGTGCTGCAAAGCAAGGCCGCACTAAAAGGCGTGGCACAGGAAGATATCGTTACCGTGATGAAAATGGGGCTTTCCGGCGAGGATGTGACACCGATCCATTCCGGCGATTCCAAATTCGAAATTCCGGTGCGCGTCACACTGGCGCCGCAGCGGCAAAATAATCTGGATGAATTGTTGAAGCTCACCGTGCGCGCACGCGATGGCGCCTTGGTGCCGCTGTCCGAATTGGTTGAAGTGACGCCGACCGCGCGCGAGAAGACGATCTATCACAAAGACCTGCTGCCGGTGGTGTATGTCGTGGGCGACATGAAAGGCAAAGTGGACAGTCCCTTGTATGGCATGTTCTCCATCAAATCGGCCTTGAGCGATCTCAAGCTGGCCGAGGGCGGCACGCTCAGCCACTACTTCATTAAACAGCCGGGCGACCCGTATGCCGGCTTCGCGGTGAAATGGGATGGCGAATGGCAGGTGACGTATGAGACCTTCCGCGATATGGGCATCGCCTATGCGGTGGGCCTAGTGCTGATTTATTTGCTGGTAGTGGCGCAATTCCGCTCCTACTTGGTGCCGCTCATCATCATGGCGCCGATCCCGCTCACCTTGATCGGCGTGATGCCGGGGCATGCATTGCTGGGCGCGCAATTCACCGCGACCTCGATGATCGGCATGATTGCGCTGGCGGGCATCATCGTGCGTAACTCGATCTTGCTGGTCGATTTTATCAACATGCAAATGGCAGAAGGTATGGACTTGCAAAAAGCGGTGATGTTGGCTAGCGCCACGCGCGCCAAGCCGATTATTTTGACGGGACTCGCGGCCATGCTCGGCGCGTTCTTTATTCTGGATGACCCGATTTTCAACGGCCTGGCGATATCGCTGATTTTCGGCGTATTGGTGTCCACGCTATTGACGCTGGTGGTGATTCCGGTGTTGTATTATGTGGCACTAAATAAAAAGCCGTAGGGGCGAGGCCGAAGCGGCGGGTATCAAACTTTTCAACCAACGGAGAATAGGAAATGACTGTAAATTCATGGGTACGTGTAATCGCTGGGTTTTTCATCATGCTTTCCCTGACGCTGGCGCACTTTAATGGCCAAGTGGATATGAGCCATTTGAGTTGGCTGTGGTTTACCGCCTTTGTCGGCGCGAACCTATTTCAAAGTGGCTTCAGCAAATTTTGCCCGATGGATACGATCTTGAAAAAAGTTGGCGTCAAAGCAGACGTCTGCGCCTAATTGACTGAATCAGCAGGGCGCCCGTGTTTGCACGGGCGCCCTGCTTTTATTACGGTGTCACTCCCCCTTGTTAAAAAATATTCTCCACTGCACGCGAGTCTGATTATTCTCGCGTTGGCGTGGGTGCTGCCCTTTTTGCAATGGCATCACAAGCTCCCCATTCCGAGTTTCTTTTCCGAATGGCTGGCTTTCGGCCTCGGCCTGCTCGCGGCGCTGCCGCTGCTTTCCCGCCGCTATTGGGAGCCGATGCGCATCCCGCGCTCGCTACTATTTTTGCTCGGCTTCATCGGCGTTCTGATGGTGCAGGTGGTACTGGATCGCGTGGCTTATCCGCAACAGGCCTTCGTCGCCGCGATGTACATATTGTGGGGTGTGCTTATGCTGTGGCTGGGCAACCAACTTGGGCGCGAGCTGGGCTTGGCGCGCATGGCTACCGTGCTGGCATGGGCGTTGCTGGTGGGGGCGGCGCTGAGTGCAGCGTTGGGATTGATTCAACATTTTGGATTGCCGACACCGCTTAGTTCGGTCATCAACCAAAAAATGGGCGGCGCAGTCATGGCCAACCTGGGGCAGCCCAATCACTTGGCGAATTATTTGGCGCTGGGCTTAGCATCGACGATGTATCTAAGCGGAGATGGCAAACTCAATCGCTGGGTGGCGTTGGGGTTCGGCGCGCTGCTGTTGTTCGTGCTGGCACTGACCGGCTCGCGTTCGAGTTGGCTCTATCTCGGTGCGTTTGCCGTATTGGCTTGGGTCTGGGGCAGGCGTTCCAGTGCAGGACCAGCCATGCTCAAAGCTGCGCTAGGCATGCTGCTGGCCTTCGCGGTGATGCAGTGGCTCGCGCATTTGCCGCTGATGCAGGGCGCGACCGGCACGATTACCTCGGCCGAGCGCTTGTTCGAACTTGCCAGTGGCGTGGATGTTCGGCTCGGCCTGTGGCGCGAAGCGCTACAGATTTGGCTGGCGCATCCGTTCGTGGGCGCGGGCTTTGGCCAATTCGCGTGGCAGCATTTCATGCTGTCCTCTGAATCTGCAATTGCCCAAGCACCGGCCGCTCTGCTGCCCAGCCCGCTGGCCGGCGCGATGTATAACCACAGCCATAATCTGCTCGCGCAGATCGGCGCGGAATTCGGTGGTGTGGGCTTGTTGCTGTTGTTGGCCGGTGCGGGTTATTGGTTAGCGGGATGCGTGCGTCAACCCGCAACGAAGGCAGGCTGGTGGGTGGTGGCGGTGCTGGCGGTGCTCACGATTCACAGCCTGCTCGAATATCCTTTGTGGTATGCCCCCTTCCTCGGCATCGCCGCCATCTTGATCGGCGCGGCCGATACGCATACCCTACGCCTGCAATTGAGTGGGCTGATGCGCGCCGCGTTCGGCCTCATGCTGGTGCTGGGATGGATTAGCTTGGTGGGTATCGCGGACAGCTATAGCCAGCTTGAGGGCTTGTTTCGCGCGCGCCAAGCGCCGCCGAGCGTGCAAGAAATCGAGCGGGTATTGCAGCATGTGCGGCATGAATCCATGCTCACGCCGTACAGCGACTTTGCCTATGCGGCCGGGATCACACCGAATCGCGCGCAGACCGAGGATCAGCAGTTGTTGAATAGTGCGGTCATGCGTTTCGCACCGACGCAAGAGGTGGTATACCGGCAAGCCATGTTATTGGCCTTGCAGGGTAGTGCGGCTGAGGCGCAGGTAATGTTGAAACGCGCGCTGGCGGTGTACCCGGGGGCCGCAGAAAACTTTTTGATCGAAGCCGGCCAGCTTGAACCCGACGCGCGGCGTGACGTCGAACCCCTGCTGGCCACCACCCGAATTTTTTTACAGGAGCAAAAGAAGCATGCAATTCATTCAAAATAATCTGTTAATCATCGGCTTGATTTTAGTGAGCGGCGCCATGCTGCTGTGGCCGACCATCGACCGCATGTTTTTCGGCCGCAAGCAAGTAGACGCGCAGGAGGCGGTGTTAAAAATGAATCACGAAGACGCCGTTGTGATCGATGTGCGCGAGGATAAGGAAGTGGCGCTGGGGCGCATTCCGCATGCCAAGCATATTCCGCTGGGGCAGCTTAAAAATCGCCTGAGCGAGCTGGAAAAATTCAAAACCAAACCGGTGATCGTGGCCTGCCGCAGCGGCCATCGCTCGTCCGGCGCCTGCGGCATTCTGACCCAAGGTGGATTTGCCGACGTTTACAATCTCGCGGGCGGCATGGTCGCCTGGGAACAAGCCAACCTACCTGTGGAGAAATAATCGTGGCCCAAATCACCATGTATTGCACTGGCGTATGCCCTTATTGCACGATGGCGGAGCGCTTGCTAAAACGCAAAGGTGTGGAGACCATCGAAAAAATCCGCGTCGATCTCGACCCACCTAAAATGGCCGAAATGATGGAAAAAACTGGCCGCCGCACCGTGCCGCAAATCTATATCGACGACTTTCATGTAGGCGGGTTCGATGACCTGTCGGCGTTGGATCAAGAAGGAAAGTTGGAGCCGCTGCTGGGGTAAATCAGGCATCGGGCGACAGGCATCGGGCGTCGGGGTGGGGTTGAAATTTCAATGAGTGTGACCATTTATCAATTATGAAAAACACCGTGTTTCCCCCTGACGCCTGAAGCCTGAAGCCTGAAGCCTGACGCCTAAATATGCATCTCGTTTGCCCCCATTGTTTCGCCGTCAATCGCGTACCCGACGAAAAGCTGACCGCGCAGCCCAAGTGCGGCAAGTGTAATGCGTCGGTGCTGTCCGGCGCACCGGTCGATCTGACTCAATTTAATTTTGCCAAGTTCATACAGCACAATGAATTGCCAGTGGTGGTGGATTTTTGGGCGCCGTGGTGTGGGCCGTGCAAGCAATTCGCGCCCGTATTCACCCAAACTGCGAGCGAGCTCGCGACCCGCGTGTGCTTCGCCAAGGTCAATACCGAAGCGGAGCAAATGCTCGCGCAGCAATACCAGATTCGCAGCATTCCTACCCTGGCCTTGTTTCAGCGGGGTGTCGAAGTCGACCGCGTGTCCGGCGCGCTAAACGGGCCGCAGTTGAAAGCCTGGGTTTCCCGCAAGTAAGCACGGTTGTTTGTCATCTTAAGTGTGTAAAATAGCCGTTTTTAATGCGGCTTCGTGCCGTGATGGCCCACGTTTAGGAGTGATTATGTCTGACCAGCCGCAACCGCAATTTGGCATCGAAAAGCTGTACGTCAAGGATGCCTCGCTCGAATGCCCGAATTCCCCCGAGATTTTTCTAGAGCGCGAAGCGCCGCAGATTGAAGTAAAGATTTTCAATGAAGGCAAAAAAGTGGGCGAGGACTTGTATGAGGTGACGCTCACCGCGACGGTGACAGCCAAGCTCGGCGAGCGCACCGCCTATCTGGTGGAAGCGGCGCAGGCCGGGATTTTCCGCGTGGCCAACGTGCCGGACGAGACGATGGAATTGGTCATGCATATCACTTGCCCGAATATGCTTTTCCCCTATATCCGTGAAGTGATTTCCGGTCTGGTGGGCCGCGCCGGATTCATGCCGATCTATTTAGCACCAGTGAATTTTGAAGCGATGTATCAGCAGCAGCGCGCGCAGCAAGCCCCAGCCGGCCAGCCGGCCGGCGAACAGGTAGCCGCGAGCTAGCATGCGCTGGCTGATCGGTGCGCTGTGGTGCGTGGCCAGTCTGGCTGCGCAAGCGCTTGAATTCCGCTCCGTCGACGCCGAGGCGGCGGTGTTGTACGACGCACCCTCCGCGCAGGCGAAGAAGCTGTTTATTCTCTCCCGCCACTATCCGGTGGAAATCATCGTCGCTTTGGATAAATGGGTAAAAGTGCGTGATGCGAGCGGCGCGCTGGCGTGGATGGAGTCGTCCAAACTCGCCGCTAAGCGCACCGTATTAATCACCGCTGCCGTCGCCGAGATTCGCAGCCAGCCAGATGCTGCAGCAGCGCTGGCATTCAAGGCCGAGCGTGACGTGGCCTTGGATTTGGTCGAAATCGCCGGCGGCGGTTGGGTCAAAGTCAAACATCGCGACGGGCAAAGCGGCTTTGTGCCTTTGAAAGAAGTGTGGGGCATTTGAAAATCGTCGTCCTCGGTGCGGGGGCGTGGGGCACCGCGCTGGCCATCAGTCTTTCCGCACACCATCCCATCACGCTGTGGGCGCGCGATCGTCGGCAAATCGATGCGATCGCCGCCACGCGCGAAAACGTGCGGTATCTCCCAGGGTTTGCTCTGCCCGATTCAATTGCCTTAAGCGCCGACTTGGCGCAGGCGATCGAGGGCGCCGAATTGATTCTCGCGGTCGTGCCGACCAGCGGATTTCGCGCGCTGTTGACCGCGCTGACTCAAACGGGGAATACGGCGGCCATCGTGTGGGCGTGCAAAGGCTTCGAGCCGGGCGGCGCCAAGCTCTTGCATCAAGTCGCGGCAGAGACGCTGCACGCCGATGTGCCGCGGGGTGTGTTGTCCGGCCCTAGTTTTGCGCAGGAAGTAGCGCGGGGCTTACCGTGCGCGCTGACGTTGGCATCCAACGATGCCGCGTTCGCACTGGAGGTGGCCGCACGGCTCAACAATCATCATCTGCGCGTCTATTCCAGCAGCGATGTAGTAGGGGTGGAATTGGGCGGCGCGGTGAAAAACGTGATGGCCATCGCCGCCGGTATCTGCGACGGCATGGGCTTTGGTCTCAATGCGCGCGCCGCGTTGATTACGCGCGGCCTAGCCGAGATCACCCGCTTAGGTCTCGCCCTGGGCGGGCGGCCGGAAACCTTCATGGGTTTGGCTGGCGTGGGTGATCTAATCCTCACTTGCACCGGCGATTTGTCGCGCAACCGCAGCGTAGGCTTGGGGCTCGCGCAGGGTCAAGCACTGCAGACGATTCTCGAACAACTCGGGCACACCGCCGAAGGCGTGCACACTTGCGCCGAGGTGTTGAGCATGGCGGATGCCGTGAAAGTGGAAATGCCGATCACTCGCGAAGTGTATCGCGTGATGTTCGAAGGCTTGTCACCGCGCCAAGCCTTGGAAGACCTGTTGGCGCGCGAGCCGAAACCGGAGTACTCCAGAGAATCGTAGATAAGCTATTTTGAAGCGAGGGGCGCCATGAATAAATACGAATTCAACATCCGTACCCGCAACGGCCAGCGGGTGGACAAAATCACGATTCAAGCTGCGGATCGTGACACCGCGGAAAAGCGGCTGCGTCAAATGTATATGAGCTGCGAAATACTTGATTGCGCCGAGCGACCCGCCGAGACACGTCAGGAAAATCTTGATGTGGAAGGGATGATTAATTTGATTACGAAGTAGCGTTAGGCTCTCAAATGAAAAGCGAAGCCAAACCATAAAGTGTAAAGTTTGCATCATGTCTGGCTTTTGTATCGTGCGCTACGCGCATTTTTTTTGGGGCCGTTCATGCCCCGGCGGGCAGTTACTTTCTTTTGCTTGTCCAAAAGAAAGTAACCCAAGAAAAAGACACCCCGTTCGCCGGTCGCCCGCTGGGCGACTCCCCTGCGTTGCTCGCCAAGCCGGGCGGCTGCGCAACTCGCGCGATCCGCTGCGCGGCCACGCGCTCAGACAGTGCTCGCCGACTTCCCCCGGCATGGCTGCGCTACTCGGCGGCTCGCAGGGGCCCCGAAAAACCAAGTCAACACCAGTGAAGCCTCAACGCGTTACACATTTATTTTTGGCTAAGGCTCAAACGCCCGCTTGATATACCAAGCGCGGGCCACGCCCGTAGTCGGTTCGTTTGTTGCGTGGCAGGGTTATTTCCGCGCCGGCAAAGAAGCCACTGCCGACTAATTCTTCCAGTAACGCTTCATAATCTTGCGCCCCCCGGCTGTTCGGCGCGTGCTCAAAAATCGTTTTATTCAAGGCCGGGCTCTCGGCCACGCTGACATTCTCCGCGATGGTGGTGGTGCATAAATCATCCCCGAATTTTTCTTGCGCCTGTGCCAGGATTTGGCGCGTCATTTTGCGCCGCTTGTCGAAGCGGGTCAGCAGATAGCGTCGCGGCAGGCGCTTTTTCAGTACTTGCTCCAAGGCCTTCAAGGTCTTTTCCACTTGCACTGCGCCATTCAATGCCAAGAAATCGGTGGAAATCGGGATGAGCAAGAGATCGCATGCGAATAAGGCGTTCAAGGACAACACCCCCAGCATCGGGCAACAATCGATCACAATCGGCGCGCTGTCTTGCTGCATGGCCTCCGTGCTGAGTCCGGTCGCCAAACGCGTCACCACGTTATAGCTCTTGCCGAAGAGGGTGTCCGCTTTCGCCAGATCGAGATGCGAAGGGATGATGCGCCCGATATTGCCGGCCGGCCGAATCAATTCGGTCAGCGGGCGTGTCTTGAGGTAGAAGCTGAAAATACTGTCCTCGCCCGAATCGACCGCGCTGCCGGTGATTAGGGTGAGATGCGCTTGCGGATCGAGGTCGATCAGTAGCGGCGGACAGCCGGCGCGCGCAAGCGCAGCGCCCAGATTCAAACTCGTTGTGGTTTTACCCACCCCACCTTTTTGGTTGAACACGGTAATGACAGCCATATCGCTCACCCCCCGATGTGTGAGCCAAGCATAGCGACATAATTACAAAACCGCAACAAATCCGGTAATTAGATAGGATAGTTAATGTGATAGAGTAACTATCGGCGCCAATATTTAACTTTACGGACTAAAGTTCGTTGTCTAAATTATAAAAATATCAATTTGTCATATAGTGGGTAGGGCGTTGTACTTATCCATAACATCGGGCAAACCTAAATGGGGCACGGCAAAAATCAAGGATATCTCGCGGATATCGCTATGGCGTTGAACGATGCCAAGCCGCGCACCGTACTAGCGATCGGGCCGCAAGCGGACGAGGTGTTTACCGATTATGTTGCTGCAAATCCTAGTTCTGTTTTAACGCATTTGGCCGCAGGCGATTGGCTGGATCAAGTGGGCACGGCTGGCCGCTTTGATTTTGTCTTCATCACCGGGGTGCTGGAATATTTGCCTAAGCGCGACGCCAGTATGTTGCTGGCCAGTCTGCGCGATGTTCACGCCAAGCAGCTGTATGTCTTGGCGCCGATCGGCAAGGCTTGGCTTAATCACGCCAGTTTTTGGGAATACAACGACCTGATCGGCCTCGGCATGGAGCGAGTGAATGTCTACGCCCAAAACGGTCTGCCGCTCGCGCTACTAAAATTCGATTTGCGCACCTACAAAACCACGCCGGAGTGGCTCAATAGCAAATATTGGGCACGCCCTGAATTGTGGGATAAGTACTGAACCAGCTAGTTGCGCGGATTAATCTGCTGCGGCAACTGCTCCGCAGCGCGGATGAAGGCATCGAGCGACTGTTCCGGCACCATGCGAAACTGCGCCGGTTTAAGTTCCGGTGGATAGGGCAGGGTGTCGTTGAAATCCAAGCCCTGGACATAAGTGGCGAAACCGGAAAGAGCCACGATCCCCGCCGCGATCATGCCGGAAAATACGCCGATGCGTTTGGGCGAAAGCAAGGTCGCAAAGCGCAAATGCCCATACAGCACCAAGGCTGCAATCAATCCAAATAAAGCATGGAACAAGATTTCAGCACTGAGCTGCGCCGAAAATCCAAATGCGTAGTATTCCGCTAAGGTATCCGCGACGAAAAAACTGATGACGGCGAGTGCGGCGATCACGGCATGCGAGACATAAGCGGTATGGTGCGCGAAAACGCGGCTTAAAATCGCCCAGAGCCCGGCCCAGGTCGGCACTAAGATGGCGATTTCGAGGGTCTCCAACAACAGTTTGCTGAGTTTGATTTGCTGCGCCGAGATTTGGTAGGCATGGAAGCCGAGCATCCCCAGCAGCAGCAAGCCCAGCGCCGTGAGCATCAACCCGCTGCTAAAAAATTGGGTCAGGCGGCTGTGCATGAGCGTATCAATGCGCGTCGGCGCCACCGGAAATTCCGGCCGGCGCAAACGCACCAGTGTTTGGCCGAGTCGCAGCAGCGTTTCCGCGCCGAGCGCGAGATGGCTAACCGGCTGCATCGTCGGCAACAGATAAGTGCCATTTTCCGTATCGAGATCTTTGATCACCGGCTGCCCGGTTTCATCCAGCACGATTTGTGCGTGATGCGCGGAAACAAATTCGTCGCTCAGAATCATATCGCTGTCGTAGCCACGCCCGATGACCGCGGGAAAGCGCGTGATCCGCACGCGCTCATGCACCTTGCCGGATTTCTCCAACACTTCGGCGATGACTACGGGCTCCATCGAAAGCTTCCCAAGTAGCGCTTGGTAAAGCGCGTCACGTTCTCCGCGGATACGCCCGCCAACACCAGCGTGGTTTGCACGCCGCGTTGGTTTTCATTCAGGGTGGCGGCTTTCAACACCGCGTCGAACAAACCAGGCAGGCGCTTGTATGCGCGCAGGCACAACGCGGCTTTGAAACTCACGCCGTTGGTTTTGACGAAATCCGTGTGGCAACTGAATTTGGTGACATCTTCTTGCGTCGCGCGCAGGCCGGGGTAATTGGCGTTGAACTGCGCCTGATACAGATTGAAGAAGCGGAAGCGATTGAGCTGCTTGCCGGCCAGCCATTGGTGCTGGAAGTGCACGATGCCGGTGGTCTGCGTGCGCGATACATACAAGTCGTCTTCCGAGGAACACTCCTGCGTGGCTTGGTCAAAACGATTTTCCGGCAATTGCTGCGAATCGCCCCAGCATTTCATAAAGCCCGCGAGGCGGCCCGGCACTTGATACTGGCCAAGTTGACTGGTCATAAACGGCGCGGACATGATCTGCGTCATATAAGCCGCTTGGTTCGCGATCAATTGGTCGCGCAAGCGCGCTTGGGCGGCCTTCGGGGTTAATGGTTTTGCGCCATGCGTGCGGCTCAGCAGGGCGCGCACATATTTCGCCGGTACCAAAAAACTCACTTGATTGCCGGCGGTGGCGACATTGACGCCCACCACGCGCCCGTTGTTCAACACCGCCGGGCCGCCGCTCATGCCAGGATTGATCGAGCCGGTGAAATGAATTTTCTCGTACAGCGATTGTTCCAGCAGTCCGTTGTAAGTGCCTTCGACGATGGTGAAGCCCAAGTCGAACGGCGTACCGATGGAAAATACCCGCATGCCGGTCGGCAACGAACCGGTATGCAATTCAAACGGGCGCGGTTGCGGTAGGTCTGATTTCACCAGCGCCAAATCATGCACCGCATCGAAATCGATGAGCTCCAACTTACCGAGTTTGCCGTCCGCGCCGAGAATCTCGCCGCGATATTGACCAGTCTGCTGCACCAGATCGGCGATGACATGATAGTTAGTGACGATTAAACCATCGGGCGTGGCGACGAAGCCTGAACCCATGCCCGTCTTGGCGCCGCTTGCCGCCACCAAAATACGTACTTGCACGATGCGGTCTTGATAGCGACGGAACACATCTTCAGTCGCGGCCAGCGCGGCGTGGTTGAAAATCAGCAGGAGGAGGCAGGCCAGGAGGGATCGCATGAGGAGGCCGTATTCTACCGGTGCGGTGCGGCTGAGGCTATTCGGCCATATTTAAAAAGCGGTTTTTTTGGCCTGTTTCAGGTCTCGCACCAGCATGAGGCGTCATCACCTATTCATGCACCACAAATAAGCATGCCCTTATATGACAATTCCAACCCTCCTTAATAAGACTATGAAAAATATATGAAAACGATAGTGGCACGAGGATTGCATTAGAGAGGAAAACATCTGAGAGATAAATGAAAGAAATCCAAATGCATCCAGTCGGCGCCATGATCGGGATACCAGCGTGAACTACACCGCCTATTTAAAAGAAATCGGCCGTGGCCCTAATGGCAGCCGGCCGTTGAGCGAAGACGATGCCCAACGTTTGATGAGCGCGATGCTCGATGGCGGCGTGCCCGATATGGAATTGGGCGGCTTGTTGATGGCCATGCGCATGAAGGGGGAGACGCTCGACGAGTTGCTCGGTTTCTATCAGGCAGTGGATAAGCGCGTTTACAAACTGACCGCGCCGGCGAGCGGTCCACGTCCGGTGGTGATTCCCACCTACAACGGCGCGCGCCGTCAGGCCAATCTCACCCCGCTGATCGCCTTATGGCTCAAGCAATTCGGCGTGCCGGTGCTGTTGCATGGCGAGTTGGAAGGCCATGGCCGCGTCGCGACGGTGCATGTGATGCGGGAGCTGGATATCTTGCCATGCGCCACGCTCGCGCAAGCGGAGACGCGTCTCGCCAATGATCTGATCGCATTCGTGCCCACCAGCGCGTTGAGCCCGGGCTTGGCGTCCTTGCTCAATGCGCGCAGCCGACTCGGCGTGCGCAATAGCGCACATACGCTGGTCAAGTTGATTGATCCATTCAATGGTGTGGGGCTGCGTTTGATCAGTGCGAGCCATCCCGATTACTTACAACTGCTATCCGATTTCCTAATCACCACCGGCTTCGATGCCTTGCTCTTGCGTGGCACCGAAGGTGAGCCTTACGCCAATCCCAAGCGTCGCCCGGAGTTGCGCTATTTTCAAGGCGGCGAATCACGTGTGTTGTTTGAGGCTGAATCCGGCCCGATCAAAAGTGTGCCGCCGATCCCTGACACCTGCGATGCGGTGTCGACCGCGCGCTGGATCAAACGTGTACTGGCACGTGAAATATCGGCGCCGCTGCCGCTGGTGAATCAACTCGCTTGCTGCTTGTATGCATCGGGCTATTCGCAGGATTTTAATCAGGCAAAGGCGATCGCGGCGGTGGAGACGGGCAGCTTGGCGGCAGCTTAGGTAAAGCTTGTTCACTTATTTAGGTAATAGAAACGTAATGGAGCAAACGATGAAACGCATGAAATTAGTGATGGTCGGCAATGGCATGGCGGGCGTGCGCACGCTGGAAGAGGTGCTCAAATTGGCGCCCGATCTGTACGACATTACTGTGTTCGGTTCCGAGCCCTATGCCAACTACAACCGAATTTTGTTGTCGCCGGTACTGGCTGGCGAGCAGACCATCAAGGACATCATGCTCAATGATGTCGATTGGTATGAAAAAAACGGCATCACCCTGCATCTGAACAAAAAAATTACACGCATTGATCGTAAAAATCGCACCGTGCATGCAGAAGATGGCACCAGCGCCGCATATGACCGCCTGATTCTCGCCACCGGCTCCAATCCTTTTATGCTGCCCGTGCCCGGCAACGATCTGGCAGGTGTGATCAGCTTCCGCGATATTCACGATGTGGATGCCATGGTCGAGGCGAGCGCTAAATACAAGCACGCAGTCGTGATCGGCGGCGGCCTACTCGGGCTGGAAGCAGCGAATGGCTTGAAGCTGCGTGGCATGGATGTGACCGTAGTGCATCTGCCCGAGCATCTCATGGAGCGGCAGTTGGATGATGTGGCATCCAAAATGTTGCAAAAGAGCTTGGAAGATAAAGGGCTCAATTTCCTGATGGGCAAACAGACCGAGCAGCTCATTGGCAAAGACGGCCGCGTGGCCGCCGTGCGCTTCAAAGATGGCCAGGAAGTGCCAGCCGATTTGGTGGTAATGGCGGTGGGCATTCGCCCCAACACCCAGTTGGCCGAATCCGCCGGCATCCATTGCAATCGCGGCATCGTAGTCAACGACACCATGCAAACATTTGATCCGCGCATCTATGCCATCGGCGAATGCGTATCGCATCGCGGCATAGCGTATGGGCTGGTTGCACCGCTGTTCGAGATGGCTAAGGTGTGCGCGAATCATTTGGCCGAATACGGCATCGGACGCTACACCGGTTCGGTCACTTCGACCAAGCTCAAGGTCACCGGCATCGAACTGTTCTCCGCCGGTGATTATCTGGGCGGTGAGGGAACAGAAAATTTGTTGATGTCCGACCCCAAGGGCGGCCTATATAAAAAATTGGTACTGAAGGAAAACAAACTGGTCGGCGCCGTGCTCTATGGCGAGAGCGGCGATGGCAATTGGTATTTCAAACTGATGCGCGAAGGCACCGATGTTTCCGCGTTGCGTAACCGCTTGCTGTTTGGCGAAACGCATTTGGGCGATGCGGGCCACGGTGGGCAGAGTCGTGCGGCTGCGATGAAAGATACCGATCAAGTCTGCGACTGTAACGGCGTGTGCAAGGGTGATATCACCAAGGCCATTATCACTAAAGGCTTGTTCACACTAGACGATGTGAAAGCCCACACCAAAGCGGCGGCGTCGTGCGGCTCCTGCACAGGCCTGGTGGAGCAGATTTTGGCCCAAACGCTGGGTGGTGATTATGAAGCGCCCGAAGCCAAACCCATGTGCAAGTGCACCGACTACACCCATGATCAAGTACGCGCCGCGATTCGCGATCAGCAGCTCATTTCCATTCCCGAAGTGATGAGCAAGCTCGAATGGAAGCGGCCCGACGGTTGTCCTTCCTGCCGCCCGGCCCTCAATTATTACCTGATCTCGACCTGGCCTAAGGAGGCGAAGGATGACTACCAGTCGCGCTTCATCAATGAGCGTGCCCACGGCAACATTCAGAAGGATGGCACCTACTCGGTGATCCCACGGCTGTTTGGTGGATCGGTCACGGTGGATCAATTGCGCGCGATTGCCGATGTGGCGGAGAAGTTCGAAGTGCCCACCATGAAAATCACTGGCGGCCAGCGCATCGATTTGCTCGGCTTGAAAAAAGAAACCTTGCCTGCGGTGTGGGGCGACCTAGCCGATCGCGGTTTGGTTTCCGGCCACGCCTACGGCAAGGCGTTGCGTACGGTGAAGACCTGTGTCGGTTCCGAATGGTGCCGCTTTGGCGTGCAAGACTCGACGCAGATGGGCATCGATTTAGAAGAAATGACCTGGGGCTCGTGGACGCCGCATAAATACAAAATGGCCGTCTCCGGTTGCCCGCGCAATTGCGCTGAAGCCACCATCAAAGACTTTGGTGTGGTCGCCATTGATTCGGGATGGGAGCTGCACGTAGGCGGCAATGGCGGCGTGAAAGTGCGCGCCACCGATTTGCTATGCCGCGTTACCACGCGCGAAGAAGTGCTGGAATACGCCGCTGCCTTCATGCAGATCTACCGTGAAGAAGCACGCTATTTAGAACGCACTGCACCGTGGGTGGAGCGGGTGGGTCTGGCCTACATCAAAGGCCGCGTGGTGGATGACGCAGAAGGCCGCGCTGAAGCCTACAAGCGTCTCCTTGAGTCACAAGAAATCTATCGCTTCGACCCCTGGGCCGAGCGTGCCAAGGGTGTGGACAAACATGAGTTCACACCACTGAAAGTGATTGAGGAGCAAACCGTATGAATTCCGCAGCCAAGAAAGTAGCCATGCAAACCGAAAAATGGATCGAAGTGGGAAGCGTGAGCGACATCCCGAAGGATGGCGCGCGCGTGGTGAAGACGCCGCTGGGTGATATCGCCGTGTTTCGTAATATGCAGGATGAGGTATTCGCCTTGCGTGACAAGTGTCCGCACAAAGGCGGCCCCTTATCCCAGGGCATTATCTACGGCCGCACCGTAGCGTGTCCGCTGCACAACTGGAATATCGCACTGGAGACCGGCATCGCGGTTGCACCGGATGAAGGCTGCGCCGCGTCGTTCCCGGTGCGGGTGGAGGGCGGGAAGGTGTTTCTGTCGCTGACGCCCAGTGAAGGGTGTCCGAACCACTGAGACATTCCCTCCCCCTTGCAGGGGGAGGGCTAGGGTGGGGGTGAGAGAAGCCCTAATACCCCCATCCCAGCCTTCCCCCTAAAAGGGGGAAGGAGTTAGTAACCCAGCCCAATTGTTTTGCCGGAGAAATTCATGCTGCTCGGTCGCAACAAAAAAAATCCCATCAAGCTCGTCGACAAGGGTGTCGTCGAGTGGCGTTACACGACGTGCGGCTACTGCTCCACCGGCTGTTCTATCGAAGTCGGCCTGGATGATACAGGCACGGCGGTCTCATCAAGAGGCGTGGCCGATGCCGATGTGAATCGTGGCAAGTTGTGCATCAAAGGTATTTTGGAGCACGAGCTGTTTCGCAAGACCGCTGGACGCGGCGATAAGCCGCTGATGCGCGATTATCGCCATGAAGCGTTCAGTGAAGTGAGCTGGGATGCGGCGCTGGATAAGACCACGAGCGAAATCAAACGTATCCAAGAAACCTACGGTCGCGATGCCTTTGCGGTGATCTCCACCGGCCAGATCATGACCGAAGAGTTTTATACGCTAGGCAAGTTGGCGCGCGGGGTGATCGGCACCAACAACTACGACGGCAACACCACGCTATGCATGGCGTCAGCGGTGTCGGGCTATAAGCGCTCTTTCGGATCGGATGGCCCGCCCGGTTGCTATGAGGATTTTGACCACACCGATTGTTTGATCGCTTTTGGCTCCAATCTTCCCGAGCAGCATCCGGTGATTTATTGGCGGCTTAAAGAAGCATTGGAAAAGCGCAAGTTCCCCGTGATCGTGATCGATCCGCGCGTCACTATGTTCGCGCAAATGGCCGACATGCACTTGGCGATCACGCCGGGTACCGACGTGGTGCTGCTCA
Source organism: Pseudomonadota bacterium (assembly GCA_038042985.1). GTDB lineage: Bacteria > Pseudomonadota > Gammaproteobacteria > Burkholderiales > Thiobacteraceae > RBG-16-58-11. Next base: position 128,786 of record JBBTCZ010000010.1, on the reverse strand, counting down.
ATGCCATGGCGCATGTGATCTTGAAAGAAGGCTTACAGAAACAGGACTACATCGACGCGCACTGTGCGGATTTCGAAGCGTTCAAAGCAGAAGTCGAACGCTGGGACCCGCTCACCGCGTCGCAGCAGTGCGGCATCGACGAAGACACCATTCGCAATGTGGCACGCTTGTACGCGAAAGCGCCCAAGGCCATGAGCATCTGGACCATGGGCATCAACCAGAGCACGCATGGCTCCGACGGCGTGGTGGCGATCAACAATCTCAATCTCATCACGGGCAACATCGGCAAACCCGGTAGCACCTCGCTTTCCATTACCGGCCAATGCAATGCCATGGGCACGCGCGAATGGTCATCGTGTTCTGGCCTGCCGGGTTATCGCGCACTGGAGAAGGAAAAAGATCGCGACGAAATTTCAAAATTCTGGAATGTCGATCCAGACTTCTTTCCTAAGGAGCGCGGCCAGTTCATGACCGATATCCTCCCCGCCATCGAGACCGGACAGATTAAAGGCTTGTGGCTGGTGGCGACCAATCCCATGACCTCCATGCCCAACACCAATCGCATCCGCAAGACGCTGGAGAAGCTGGAGTTCTTGGTGGTGCAGGATGCGTACAGCGATGTCGAGACCAATCAGTACAGCCACGTGTTTCTGCCGGCAGCGGTGTGGGCGGAGAAGGAAGGCTGCTTCACCAACACCGAGCGCCGCGTGAATCTGATTCGCAATGTGATGCCACCCAATGGCGAATCCAAACCTGACCTGTGGATTTTTAACGAGTTAGCGAAACGCCTGAGCAACGGCAAAGGCCCAAGCTTCCCAGAGACGGCGGAAGCGGTGTTCGAAGAAATGAAAGTGTTGTCCAAAGGCGAAGATCGCATCTTGGATATCTCAGGCATGAGCTACGCCAAGATTGAAGCGCAGCGCGGCATGCAGTGGCCTTGCCGCGATGGTGAAGAAACCGGCGCGCAGCGTTTATACGCGGATGGAAAATTTCAGTACCCGGATGGCAAAGCCAAACTGATTCCCTTGGCCTTTGTCGACAACAATGAAAAACCAGATGAAGAATATCCCTTCTGGCTCAACTCGGGCCGCGTGGTCGAGCACTTCCACACGCGCACGCGCACGGGCAAGGTCGGCAACGCCAACAAATTCAGCCCGACGCCCTACATGGAAATGAATCCGGATGCGGCGGCCGAGTTGGAGGTGATGCATGGTGGCTATGCGCGGCTCACCTCAAAACGCGGCGAAGCGGTGGTGATGGTGCAACTCACCCAACGCGTGTCGCGCAATATGGTGTTCATTCCCTTCCATTTTCATGATTGCGTGAATCGGCTGACCCTGGGCCTGCTCGATCCGCATTCGCGCCAGCCTGCCTACAAGCAGTGTTCCGTGCGCATCGAACCGGCGGCGGATCAGGTAGCGGCAGCGGCGGCGAATGCGGCAGCGCGTGCGTATTGAAAGAGAGTTGACTATGTTTGAACCCAGACCCAAAGAACAACCCTACGCCTTCGTGCCGAAGGTCGAGCACCCCGAGCTGAACCGCTGGGGTCAATCGATCGAGACCGTGCCGGAAGGCCATGACTTACGCGGCCAGAGCCTCAACATCAACGGCGATGCGGCGGTGTCAAGCAACCCCGATCGCTACAAGCAGCACGGCTTTTATTTCAACGCCGACAACTGCATCGGCTGCCATGCGTGCGAAGCGGCGTGTGCCGAGAAAAACGAAACCCCGGCGCATCTGGCGTTCCGCTCGGTAGGTTATCTGGAAGGCGGGGCGTATCCGTCCTACACCCGCATGAATATTTCCATGGCGTGTAACCACTGCGATGATCCGGTGTGTCTCAAAGGTTGCCCGACGCTCGCCTACACCAAGTTCGCCGAATACGGCGCGGTGCTGCAAGACCCGGACATTTGTTTCGGTTGCGGCTACTGCACCTGGGTGTGCCCCTATAACGCGCCGCAGCTCGACCCGGTCGCGGGTCATGTGTCCAAATGCAATATGTGCGTGGACCGGTTGGAAGTGGGTTTAAAGCCGGCGTGCGCTGCTGCTTGTCTGGGCAACGCGCTCGATTTCGGCGTGATGGAGACCAAACCCGAAAATCGCATTCAAGCAGAGATCACGATTCCCGGTTTCCCCGATCCAAACATCACGCACCCGAATATCCGCTTCCAGCAAACCAAGACCCTGCCGCGCGAAATGACCCGCACCGATAGCAACCCGCTGCGCTATGTACGCACCTCGGATAACTCCCTCCCCCGCAACGCGGGGGAGGGCGGGGGTGGGGGCGAATATCAGCCACAACCCATGCTGAGAAATGAAAAGCTTGGCTGGGGCTTGAAAAAACTCTCCACCCGCGAAAATCCTTTGGTGGTGTTCACGCTGATCTCGCAGGCGGTAGTTGGTGCTTTCCTAGTGCTGTTCTTCGGCCCGCTGTTCGGGTTGGAAATGTTGGCCGCCGATGCGCACCCCATCGCACGCCCCGCGTTTCTGTTCGGCATGATCGGCCTGCAAACCCTAGCGCTGGTACTCTCCACTTTGCATCTTGGACGGCCGCATCGCTTCTATCGCGCCTTCAATAATCTGCGCTACTCGCCGGTATCGCGCGAAGTAGCGGGCATCGCCGTGTTCTACAACCTGCTCGGTGCGTACACCGTCATGAGCGCCTTCCCGCAACTGGGCCAGTGGCTGTCGCCGGCGTGGTTGTCCACGCTGACGAGCGTGAGCGGCTACGGTGCGGCGCTGTCCGGCTTGGCTGCGCTCTACTTCATGCACAAAATTTATCGCATCCCGGCGCGTCCGTTTTGGAATCACTGGCAGGTGCTCACCAGCTTCTATGGTTCCATGCTCATGCTGGGGCCGCTGGCGGTGGGCTTGGTGTTCGCGCCGCTGGCCGATGACGGCGCAGTGCTGCTCGGTGTCCTAGCCTGGGTGGTGGTCGCAGGGCTGGTGCTGGAATTAGTCGGTCTGGTTTTCCATGCGCGCGATCTGCAGCGCATGGGCGGCGAAGGTGCCGCCGCACATCAAGTGCAGACGACAAATTTCGCATACACCTATCGTTCACGTAACGCGGCATTGGGCTTGGCGCTGCTTGCGCTGCTGTCGTTCGCGGTATTTTTCCCGCAGGGCACGATTGGCTTAGTTGCATGGGTGTTAATCAGCATGGTGGCGATAGCCGCCGCCGCCGTGGGCCGCATGTTGTTCTACGCGCTAGTGATCCCGACCACCATGCCCGGTGCCTTCTTCTGGCGCAATCCGGCGTTCCAAGAACATGCGCGCGAGACCGGCTTGGCCAAGATGCCGCAGGTGGGTGTGGCGATGGATTGTCACTGATTTAGTGAGGTAAACCCCCCCCGGCTTTGCCGGGGGCTGTGAAGGCTTTGACCGTTACGGCGGTCGTGTAGAAAGTCAAAACTTGTGTCGTCATTCCCTCTCCCTGGATGGGAGGGTGGGGGTGTGCAGTGTCCGAGACAAGAGGATGTCTTTCACCCCCCATCCCAGCCTTCCCCCTGTGAGGAGGAAGGAGTGGAAAACTAGCCGCCTTGTGCGGCTCACGGTTTTAGATGCGGGCTCTGTTATGGCAATCTATGCCATAAACTGCCATAATTTGCTTTGCTATTTCATTTAGGAGCGCCGCTATGTCAATGAACGTATCTTTGCCCCCCGAGTTGGAGGCGCGTGTTCGCCAGCGGGTTGAATCCGGCATGTATGGTTCCGCGAGTGAGGTGATTCGCGAAGCATTGCGGCTGTTTGAAGCCTACGAGCAAGTCAAGGCGGTTCAGCTTGATGGCTTGCGCCAGGATATCGCCATGGGCCTCGACGACGTAAAGAAAGGGCGTGTGAAGGAAATCGATTTTTCCAGCCTGAAACAACAAGGCCGGAAATTGCTCAAGAAGCGTAAATCTGCCTGATGCCGCGCGTTCGCTATACCAGTTCGGCGGAAACTGATCTTCTCGAACTGTGGCTGACAATAGCGGAAGAAAATCCTGTTGCTGCGGATGGTGTCTTGGATTCGATCCAGGCAACGGTTTCGCTGTTGAGTACACAACCGGAGATGGGCAGGGCGCGTCCGGAATTGTCGGATGGATTGCGCAGCTTTCCGACACCCACGCCATACATCGTTTTTTATTTGCCGGATGCACACGGTTTATTGGTTGTTCGGGTGTTGCATCATGCCCGCGATATAGACGGCGATTACTTCTCCTAGGGAGCTTTTCAAAAGCTTGTCATTGCCCCACAAGGGAACTCTGATCCGCTATGGGCTGAAGCCCGTGCGGAGTCGTATGCGAATGCAGCGAAGCAATCTTGCTTTCCACGCAACCGGGCACGTGCAGATTGCGTCTACGCTGCGCTCCTTGCAATGACACGTTTAAGGCTTTTGTAGAGGCTCTTTAACGCTTGTGGTGTGATGTCTCGTCGGAGTATTGTCCCGTGCAAATGGACGAACTCACCCAAGCCGTATTCGACGCCGCCTACCATTCCTACCGTCAGCGCAACTTGCGCCTCCTGCTCGGCGCGCTGTTGATCATCAAGCACACCCTGCGCGGCCTGCTGTTCAGTTGGCCGCTTTATCTGCTGTCACTTGCCGGCTTGGCCTTGCCGGGCAAATTTGCCTGGGCGTTCGTATTGATGCTGATCCCCGCCTTGGTGGTGTCGGGATACATTCTGAGCAAAGGGCTGCGCGAAGATTATCGCGCTGTTGCTCAAGGGCGCTTGCTAAAGCTCGGCGATGTCAGACGGGCTTTGTTTGGGGAAACTCGATAGGCCATTTCTCATTTCGGTTCCAGGCTCTGTTGACTGGTCGGTGTACGCTTTGCTCGCGGGATTCGGGCGTGTAGCAGAAAAGCTCGCATATTAATTTACTTGCTTTGTATATCCATATGGATATACTTAGGCCTATGAAACCAGTGCGATTCCTCGGTGATTCACTCAAGTGCATAAGAGATTTCCCTGAGGATGCAAGGCATGATTCGGGATATCAGCTGGATAAGGTGCAGCGAGGTGATCAACCGGACGACTTCAAACCCATGCCATCAATCGGCAAAGGCGTTGAGGAAATCAGGATATGGGATGATTCCGGCACCTATCGGGTGATCTACACGGCGCGTCTTGCGAGCGCGGTATACGTGCTTCACGCTTTCCAAAAGAAAACGCAAACCACGTCCAAGCGAGACATCGACACTGCCAAGGAACGCTACACTCAATTGATGAAAGGTCGAAAATGAGCAAGACCAAAATTGAAAGCTACGCCAGCGTGTGGGACGCGATTGCCGATACCCCCGAACAAGCGGCCAATTTGCGCGCACGGGCCGAACTCATGCAAAAAATCGCCGCCATCGTGAAAGAAAACGCCTGGACACAAGCCGAAGCAGCCAACCAGTGTGGCGTGACCCAACCCCGCATGAACGACCTGTTGCGTGGCCGCGTATCGCGCTTCTCGCTCGATGCCTTGGTGAACATCGCTACCGCGATCGGGTGCCGTGTCCACGTTGAACTTGAACCTGCCTAACCCTTAAATATACCCTGCGCTAGGACTATCGCGTTTTTGTGCGAGGCGCGATTGCTAAAACTCGGCGATATCAGAAGGGCTTTGTTTGGGGAAGGACGCTAGGGGATACGCGCCATCAACATGTGTCAAAGTTGGATTTGATAATGTTTGTGATCGAAACAAAGCTGTTCATGGTTTGATTGCCGTAGGACCGCTTTGCAGCGGTATCAGTCATGCCATTCAGCACCAAGCCAATCACCATCCTTCAGGGGCAGCCATTCAGCCCCCGCTAGCTATACCCAAGGTGGTTCTATATAGTTGGAGCGGTGGCTAATACTGCGCATAGCGGTGCAACGAACATCGCCAAGATAAAAAAACCACACGGCACTTGTCGGGCCTTATCAGCGAAGGGGAAGCTATGAATAAATCGCATACCGTGACATTGGCCGCGGCATTTTGGGTCTTGCTGCCTTCCTTAGCAGGCTGCGTAGCATCCTCTCCGCCCAAGTCGACAGATGTAAGTGTTTACAATGTCGCCTCCATCAAATATTTATCTGATGGGACGCTTTATAGGTACAAGCATAAAACTTACAAGGTAGTCCCTATAAAGGGCGCTGTATACGATCTTGCCACGCAAAGTGAAATGCAACTGATCGAAACGGCATTGTCCTCGCTCGGCTGGGAGAAGTCGGAGAAACCGGAGATGACAATATTCTATGCACGCCACTATCTTGGCTCAAGTGCGGTTGAGCATCGGCTCCCCTATGAAATTCGCGGACAAACCGGTATTTCTTCGTCACAGACCACAGGTCAAATTCTATATGGCGGGTCTATCAGCACGACGACCACATATACCCCTTCTTATGGCGTTGTTGGAATGGGGGAACTTAAACTTAGTAGTTCCATATATTCACATGGCTTGACTATGGAGGCATACGATTCCGCCAGTCTTATTATTTCGAATGGGTATCGCCAGCTATGGAAAGCGTCGCTAACACTAACCGGCGAGATAACTGACAATGATCTCGCGCTTAAGGGGATGCTCATGCTTGCAAAAGATGTTGTTGGGCTCTCATTTCCGCTGGATACAACGAAGCAGATCTCCAAGAAGGAAATCCTACAGGCTTCATTAATGGAAGAATCCGGGGATAAGCGGGCAACTGATAAGCGTATTCAGGAAATGGCAAAAGAATTGGGACGAGGTCGTCCGAGTGCGTATGAAAACAGGCCGGGGCTCGATGTGGTCAAGAGTATCGGAGATTGGACGTTTTATTGTCAGCGTAATAACGATGTTGCTGTTGGTTGCGGTATTTCTCAAGCCGGTTTAGCAATCTTTATTACGGACAAACTGCATGAAGCCTACGTCATTGTGGGTGGCGAGAGTTACCTGAAGTCACAGACAAAGGTGTGTATTGAGATTGACAGTCGTGAAATTTGCCGCCAAACACCAGATGCCAATAACGGAGGAGTGATAGTACGTGGTTTGAATATTGGGCCTGATGCATACTGGCTGCTAGAGAAAGCAAACAATGTGACAGTAAAATTTGTTAGCGAGGATAAACAAAATTTGTCGACGGTTACGATTGATATGAAAAACTATCCTTTAGCACTACAAGAACTAAAGAATCACTGATCGGCAAAGCCTGAGTTGTGGCTAGATTTAAAAGGCGACTCGTTGGCTGCCCCCTCTAACCCTTCCATCTAGGGGTACATACTTAATTCCAAACGAGTGGACATCATGATCAAGCGCATAGACTCGACAAAGGATTTGTTCACCTTCTTGGATGAAAGTATTTCTGCAGGCGAGAATCACCTTTTCAGAGGGGTTAGAAAACAAAGTTATAAGCTATTTACTTCGGTCGGTCGGCACAAAACCAATAAAGGCATTGCCTTTGATGTTAAGGCCGAAAAGCTACTGTTAAAACTTTTCAAACAAAAGGCGTATGAATATGTCAAACAACACGGCGATGATGCCTTGGCGCTTCTTTCAATTGCACAACATCATGGATTGCCTACTAGATTGCTGGACTGGTCAAAGAATCCACTTGTGGCAATATATTTTGCCGTCAAAGATGAATTTGGCGCCCATGAGATAAACGAAGACTCGAAGGTTTTTTTGTATTCTCCGAAGGAAAAGGTCGATTTAGAAGAAAGTTATGACCCGTTTAGCATTAAAGAAGTCAAGCGCTACATACCAAAATACTGGAGCCCAAGAATGATTGCCCAATTGGGTGTTTTTACTGTGCATAACGAACCAAATAATGAATGGTGTTCCTCAGAGTTAAAATCCGTCCTTATTTCCTATAGGGCCCGCAAAGAGATTAAGTTAGCTTTGAATAAGCTTGGCATTAACCAAGGCGCCTTGTTTCCAGATCTAGATGGCATCTCTGAGCATATAAAATGGTTGCGAACGAATGTGTTCTAACTTTACAAGTCGGGCGCCTCTAAACCGGCGCAGGTTATTTTAATCGCGCACTGTCCGCTTTGCGATCCTAACCGCAGATCAGCGCTCTTTTCTATCCGACCGCTACCAGTACTAAACAGAAGAGCTTCCCTCCCGTTTATTTTCGAACTTATCATGTGTCTACTAAAAAGAGTGGAGACCATGCTTAGATTTTGCACCCTAGGAATTATTTCGTTGGCAATTGCAGGGGCAACTTCGGTGATCGCCAGCGCGGAGCCAGGCTCGGCACATGTCCTCACGCCATCGGACATACGGAATCACACCACTCTCTTTCAGCAGTTATCTTCAGACCAAGTGGTGGCCCTGAAGACTAAGTACCCGGGATTTCGCATCTTGAAAATGTGTTCTGGGCATTTTAGCGGCACCGATCGAGATGAGTTGGTTTTGGGGCTCTGGAACCCGAAGGTCTCGGAGCCTGTGTTGAAGCAGGAGGTTCATCGGGTTGGACTGATCTGGGATCGGAATAGGTGGGTGGTTCACGTCATTGATATCGAGGTCAAGAAGGACGAGAACATTAGCAGGTCGTTTCCAATGAAATGGCAATACTCTTTCACTGAAAGCGGTTTCTCCGGGGGCTTGATATGTGGCATCGATGAAGAATTCAAGGGCGATTCAAATCTCACCTATGCACTCGGGGACAAACCTTTTTTCGATTTGAATAAAGAGGGGCTTAAGAAGAACAAGCCCGTCTGTTTTGCAACAAGCGATACCTATAACAATTGGGATTGCATTGTATTCAGCCCGAAGAAAGGTCGGTTCCGACTCTGGTTTCAACAGGCTCATGCCGATTGAACCGCCCAACTGCCTAGTGCGGCCCGCAAGGGTGACTGTTCGCTTTGTGCGCTAGTTCGCTGATCATCGTCTGTTTATCACCGACCGCTATCAGTACGAAACAGCAGATCATAGTTTTTTCGCAGAGGGTACGTTCAGCAGCGGCAGAGCGGCCATACATTCCTGCACTCTAGGGCGCACTGTTCGACCAGAAGAAGACGGCCGAGCATTTTCTTCACGGCACTCACTCAATTTCGTTCTTGCTCGGCTGAGGCCAGTCTGCCCCTGCCGCCAGCGAATCGGCCCCCATAAGTGTCATGCATGGTTTAGGGTTATAGCCGCCACAACACACCGATGCCAACGCATCCGTACTATCATTACAAATAAGAACACATTCTTCTCTTAACCCAATTCAGAAATCCACAGGCCATGCCAAACGACGCACAGTGGCAGCTTGATATCCGGCCAGCCGGCCCAGCCAACGAAGACCGCTTGGATATCATCCTCGGCGGACGCTGGTGCATCGACGCTAGCCTGCCGGCGTCCGACGTTCTGCTCGATGCGCTTGATGGTCGGATTCGCCGCCTGCGCTTCGATGCGGCCGGCCTGACCGATTGGGATTCCGGCCTGCTGACTTTTCTCGGCAGCGTGCTGAAGGCCTGCGCGCAGCGGGACATCGCGGCCGATACCAGCGGGCTGCCGCCGGGCGCGCAGCGCCTGCTGGCGATGGCGCTCGCCGTTCCCGAACAAAAAGTTCCCGGGCGCAACAACGGTCCGCAGGATCTATTCGCCCAGGTCGGCACGGCCACCATCGAGTTCTTCCGCGATGGCCCGCAGATGCTGCACTTCCTCGGCGAGATCACTCAATCGATGCTGCGGCTGCTCACCGGCCGCGCCCGCTTCCGTCCGCGTGATCTGTGGCTGGAGATCGAGGAAGTTGGGCCGCGCGCGCTGCCGATTGTCTCTGTGATCAGCTTCTTGGTCGGCCTCATTCTCGCCTACCTGGGCGCCGACCAGTTGCGCCTGGTCGGTGCGCAGGTCTTCATCGCCGATCTGGTGGCGATCGGCATGGTGCGCGAAATAGGCGCGTTGATGACCGGCATCATCATCGCCGGTCGCACCGGTGCGGCCTTCGCCGCTCAGCTTGGCACCATGCAGGTCAACGAGGAGATCGACGCCTACAAGACGCTGGGCATCCCGGCGGTTGATTTCCTGGTGCTCCCGCGCATGCTGGCGCTGATGCTGATGGTGCCGCTGCTGACGCTGTATTCCGGCTTCATCGGCATGCTCGCCGGGCTGCTGGTTTCCGTGACCATCTTCGACATCGGCATGTTCGAGTACTATACGGAGACATTGCGTGCGCTCGAACTCAAGCATTTCCTCGTCGGCCTCTCTAAGGGCACCGTCTACGGCGCGATGATCGCCTTCGCCGGCTGCCTGCGCGGCATGCAATGCGGGCGCAGTGCCGAGGCGGTCGGCCGTGCGGCTACGTCGGCAGTGGTCACCGCCATCCTGCTGATCACTATCGCGGCGTCGATCATGACCATCGTTTACTACCAGCTCGACATCTGAACCATGACTGAAGCTTCCGGCACGCCCCATATCGAGGTCCGCGAATTGAGCATCGGCTATGGCGATTATGTCGTCCAGCACGGTCTCAGCTTCGTCGTGAACAAGGGCGACATCTTCGTCATCATGGGCGGCAACGGCTGCGGCAAGACCACGCTGATGCGCGCGTTGATCGGCCTGCAGCGCCCGCTGCAGGGCGCTGTGCTGTATAGCGGCGAGGATTTCTGGGGAGCGCCCGAGGAAGACCGTCAGCGGCTCAAGCGCCGGCTCGGCATCCTGTTTCAGAGCGGTGCGCTGTGGAGTTCGCTCACCCTGGCCGACAACGTCGCACTGCCGATTGCCGAATACACCAATCTGACGCAAGCCCGTATCGACGAGATCGTTTCCTTCAAGCTGGCGCTGGTCGGCCTGGCCGGTTTCGAGGATTTCTATCCATCCGAGCTCAGCGGCGGCATGAAGAAGCGCGCCAGTCTGGCGCGGGCGATGGCGCTCGACCCGGACATCCTGGTCATCGACGAACCCTCCTCGGGCCTCGACCCGCTCACGGCGAAGCGACTCGATGAGCTGATCGTCGAGTTGCGCGACAGCCTCGGCACCACGATTGTGGTCGTGACGCACGAGCTAGCCAGCATTCTTTCAATCGGCAATAATTCGATCTATCTCGATGCGGAAACCCACACTATGATCCCCACCGGTAATCCGCAGGATGCACTCAAGTCAGGCCATCCCAAGGTGCGTCACTTCCTCACGCGGGGTGCAGCATGAGCAAACAAGCCAACCCCACGCTGATCGGCGCTTTCGTCCTCGGGGCGATCGCGCTGGCGGTCATCACCACTCTGCTTCTGGCCGGCGGCTCTTGGTTCGGCGAGCGGCAGCAGCATGTGCTGTACTTCGAAGGCGCCGCGCAAGGCCTGCAGGTCGGCGCGCCCGTGGTCTTTCTCGGCGTCAAGGTGGGTACCGTTAAACAGATCCAGCTCGGCCATGACGAAAAAAACCGCCGCTTCCTGGTGCCGGTGATCATTGAAATCGAACCAAATGTCGTGCGCACGCGCGGCGTCGAATCCGTTGACCTGCGCGACCGCGCCACCGTGCGAAAATTGGTTGAGCGCGGCCTGCGCGGTCGACTGCGCATGCAGAGCCTGTTGACCGGGCAACTCTACGTCGATCTCGATTTCCACCCGGGCAAGCCGCCGCACTACGCCGCCCTCGACCCCGGTCTCAGCGAAATCCCCACCATCCGCACCACCGTGGAAGAGTTGACGACCAAGCTTGAGGGTTTTGCCATGGACAAGTTCATGGCCGATGTCGCGTCGATTAGCAGCGCCATCAACAAGCTTATGTCGGATCCGGCCACCCAGGAATTGCCGAAACGGCTCAACGCCACGCTGCGCCAGCTCGAGTCGCTGGCCACCCGCCTCGATGCCCAGAGCAAGCCCATCTTCAAGGAGGTGAGCCAAGACCTGGTCGAGATGCGCAAGGCGATGGAAGGAGCACAGGTGGCGATGGCCAAGGTTGAAAAGGCGGCGGACAAAGTGAACAGTCTGGCCAGTCCCGATTCGAAAATGGTCAGCAACATGACGCAGGCCAGCGATGAGCTGGCGAAAGCCGCAACCTCACTGCACAAGCTGACCGCACAAAATTCTCCGACGGTTCAGAACATGAATGCCGCACTGAAGGAAATTTCGCGTGCGGCAGATGCCCTACGCATTCTGGCCGAAATGCTCGAACAGCAGCCGGATGCGATTTATCGTGGCAAGAACAAGAAAAAAGTTGAGTGGTGAAAGAATCGCCATGAAACGGGTTGGCCACGGCCCACGTTGCGACCTATAGCGCGCTCAATTCTGGAGCACGTTTCGATTTTCTGTTCCATTCTGGTGCGAGATGCTATGCAACAGTGCATACAATCAATAGCGTTTGATCTATCTGCGTGCATAAAGCACTGATTAATTGCGTAAAGCGGCGACACGCGCAAAGCTGGCACGCCTCCTGCAATAGCACTCCTGACGATTGTTTTAATTTTTAGGAGTTGTTGCATGAATAAGGAATTTTGGAAGGCGGGCCATCCGCCGACTTTGTTTGCCGCATTTTTTTATTTCGATCTGGCTTTCATGGTGTGGGTCATGCTCGGCCCGCTTGGGGTGCAGATCGCGCAAGATTTGCAGCTCACCCCGGCGCAAAAAGGGCTGATGGTGGCGACGCCGATATTGGCCGGTGCGCTGTTGCGCATCGTGATGGGTGTGCTGGTGGATCATCTCAAGCCGAAACTCGCGGGTACGATTGGGCAAGTGATCGTGCTTGCCGCGCTGGGCTTTGCTTGGTATTTCGGTGTTCACAGCTATGAGCAGGTGTTGTTGCTTGGAGGCTTCCTGGGCTTCGCCGGCGCGGCGTTCGCGGTGGCGTTGCCCTTGGCTTCACGCTGGTATCCGCCCGAGCATCAGGGCACCGCACTCGGTATTGCCGGCGCGGGTAATTCGGGTACGGTGCTGGCTGCCCTGTTCGCACCCACCTTGGCCATGTGGTATGGCTGGCAAAATGTATTTGGGCTCGCCATGATTCCTTTGGGCCTCGCGTTCGTGGTGTATCTGGTTTTCGCCAAAGATGCGCCGGAATGTCCGCCCGCTAAATCGCTGCATCAATATCTGGCCGTGCTCAAGGATAAAGATGCCTGGTGGTTTATGTTTTTTTACAGCGTCACCTTCGGCGGCTTCGTCGGCTTGGCTTCGTCGCTCACCATTTATTTCAATACGCAGTACGGCTTGAGCCCGGTGATCGCCGGCTACTTCACCGCCGCCTGCGTCTTCGCTGGCTCGCTGGTGCGGCCCATCGGCGGCACGGTGGCGGATCGCATCGGCGGCATTCGCACCTTGCTCGTGATGTACACCTTGGCCGCGATTTTTCTATTCATCGTGAGCTTCGGTTTTTCGCAGGCGTGGATGGCATTGACGGTATTTGTTGCCGCGATGTTGGCGCTGGGCATGGGCAATGGCGCGGTATTCCAACTCGTGCCGCAGCGTTTCCGCAAGGAAATCGGCGTGATGACCGGCCTGGTCGGCATGGCGGGCGGCGTGGGCGGCTTCTATCTCGCATCGAGCTTGGGCTACGCCAAACAACTTACCGGCAGTTATCAAATCGGCTTCATCATATTCGCCGGGCTCGCGGTGCTGGCGCTGGTTGGGCTGTCGAGCGTGAAGACGCGCTGGCGCACCACCTGGGGCGCGGCGCATCTAACGGCGGCGAAAATCTGATCTGAACCACAGGGATCACGGGGTACACGGGGAAGACATGCGAATTCCCCGTGCTCCCCGTGTGCCCCGTGGTTAGAATGCCTCTCTATGAATCTCCAAATAACCGTCGGCCAAGCCACCCACATCGGTAGCCGCGAGCAAAACGAAGATTACGCCGGCGCCGTGACGCCGGAGCCTGCGCTCACGCAGATGAAAGGCGCGTTGCTCGCCGTCGCCGATGGCGTGGGCGGCGGTGAAGCGGGGCGCGAGGCGGCGGAATTCACCGTGCGCGGCGTGCTCTCCGATTACTACGCCACGCCCGATACCTGGGAAGTGCCCTACGCGCTCGATAAGATTCTCATCGCAATCAACCGCTGGTTGCTCGCGCAAGCTAATTCACGGCGCGAATTTTCCGGCATGGCGACGACCCTAAGTGCGCTGATATTGCGTGGCAGCCGCTACTACACCGCGCATGTGGGTGACTCGCGCATCTATCGCCTGCGTGGCGAACAGTTCACACAACTCTCTACCGATCACGTCTGGGATCGTCCCGGCATGCAGCATGTGCTGAAGCGCGCCGTGGGCTTGGATGATTTTCTATCGGTGGATTACGCCGATGGCGAGCTGGTGGTCGGGGATGTGTTCTGCCTGCTCACCGACGGCGTGTGGGAGCCGCTGGGCGAGAAAGCCATGCACGAGCTGTTGCATCTGCACCGCGACCCGCAGCGCGCCGCCGAAGCCTTGGTAGAAAATGCGATCAAGCGCGGCGGGCAAGACAACGCGACGGCGCTGGTGACGCGGGTCGAGCAATTGGGCGAGGAATCGCTCAACGATTTTCTTGCCGAGGGCAAAATTCTGCCGCTGCCGCCACGCTTGAAACCCGGCGATCGCATCGACGATTTTGAAGTGCTGGAATGCTTGCACGAGTCGCGCGCATCCCGGCTATATAAAGTGCGTCAAGTGGAGACGCAGCAGGTGTTGGTATTAAAAACACTTCAGCCCTTACTGGCGGAGGATGCAGCGAGCTGCGCCGGGTTGCTGATGGAAGAGTGGCTGGCCAAGCGCGTGCTGGCGCATTATTTTCCGCAGGTCGTGCCGCAAGTTGCCGGTGCGCGCAGCGCGCTGTATTACGTGATGAGCTACCACGAGGGCGCGACGCTGCAACAGCGCCTGGATCAAGGCCAACATTTTTCCGTGGCCGATGTGGCGCAGATTGGCATCCGCCTGGCGAAAGGATTGTCCGCGCTGCATCGTTTGCATGTGATCCACCGCGACATCAAACCGGCTAATCTGCATAGCGACATCGAGGGCAAGCTGCGTATATTGGATTTGGGCGTGGCCATGAATCCTTGGACCGAAGACAGCGCGCGCGGCAATGCCGGCACCCCCAGCTTTATCGCGCCGGAGTTGTTCGCGGGCGCAGCCGCTACGGTGCAAAGCGATCTATATGCCGCCGGTGTCACGCTGTATCACTTACTGACACGCAAATACCCCTATGGCGAGATCGAGCCGTTTCAGCATCCACGCTTCGGCGACCCAGTGCCGCCCACGCGCTACCGGCCCGATATTCCACAGTGGCTGGAAACGATATTGCTCAAGGCGGTGGCGCGCGATCCGCAGAACCGCTTCGAGACCACCGAGGAAATGCTGCTGGCGCTCGAACACGGCGAGATGCAACCGCTGGCCGCACTGCCGCCGACACCACTGATGGCGCGCAATCCGCTTGCCGTGTGGCAAACATTGGCGCTGGCGTCGTTCCTGCTCAACTTGATACTGCTCTATCTCCTGCTGGCAGGCGGGAAGTAAATTGCTCAGCCTTTGAACGCCTCTTTCGAATTGAGATAGTCGATTTCTTGCGGCGTGTTCGCCCGATCCAAGATCGCATTGCGATGCGGAAAGCGGCCGAAGCGGCACACGAGCTCGCGATGATGCTTGGCGAAGCGCAGATTGTTTTCCAATCCCGCCGCTTCGAATAAGGCCACGGATAAATCCTGATCCGCCAGGTTTTCGCTATGCATGAAGGGCATATACAGGAAGGCCAAGTGTGCAAGGTCGATCTGCTTATCGTAGCCTTGGTCGATAGCATGCCGGGCGACGGCGCGGCTCTTGGCTTCGCTGGCAAAGCTCTGGGCTGTGCCGCGAAACATATTCAAGGGCAATTGATCGAGAATAATCGCTAAGGCCAAACAGCCATCCGGGCTGCTTAGCCAATCGTCCAACTCGCCGTTCACAGCGGCTTCCCATACGGGCTCGAACTGTTCCTTGATCGACGCATCGAGTTGCGGCGTGGAGGCGAACCATTTCGAGCGCATTTCCTCTGCAAACCAGAAATCGAGAATGTCGGTAGGTAGGGTCATGTTCATTTTATCTAGGTAGCGCCGGCATCTTGCCGGCATGCAAGCAGGGATGCTTGCGCTACTCAAACGAGCGCCGGAAACAAGCCCTTCAAGCCGGTCGCGATAAACTCGACCGCGATGGCGGCAAGAATCAGCCCCATGATGCGCGTGAAAATATTGATGCCGGTCTGGCTCACGTGGCGCGAAATCCACGGCACCAATTTCAACACCGCCCACAGCAGAATGCCGACGATCAAAATATCCAACGACATGGCCAGATAGTGACTCACCCCCGGGTCTTTGTGCGCATACAGAATGACCGTGCTGATCGCCCCCGGCCCCGCGAGCAGCGGCATCGCCAGCGGCACCACCGCCACCGATTCTTTGGACTCACCTTCACGCGCTTCTTCTTCAGTTTGCGAGATGGGGCTGATACGCGCCTGCAACATGGAGATCGCCATGATCAGTATCAGAATGCCGCCGCCGACGCTGAAGGAGTGAATGGTGATGCCGAAAAACTGCAACAGCCAGTCACCGAACAGCAGCGCCACGTACAGAATAATCAGCACCGCCGCGACCACGATCTTGGCGATCTTCTTGCGCTCAGTTTCCAGCGAGTTGGAAGTGAGCGCCACGAATATCGGCACCGCGCCCAGCGGGTTGACGATGGCCAGCAGGCCGATCAGAAATTTGGTGTATTCGGTGTATTCGAGCATGGTGGATTGCTTACTTCTGTTTGATCAGCAGACGTAGGATGGGTTGAGCGTAGCGATACCCATCACTGAGTTTTCACATCAAACAATGTGCGATGGGTATCGCTACGCTCAACCCATCCTACAAAGACTGGGAAAAGATGTCATGCAGCAACTGATACGCGTTGGACGCCGACGAAATCCAGGGGTTCGGGCGCTTCGCCCTGTACTTCAAGACAAAGCTCAATCGCCTCGCGAATGCGCTCCATCAAATCATCCAATGATTTGGCTTGCGTATGGCAACCCGGTAACGCAGGAACCGACGCTACGAAGAAGCCAGCAGAATCGCGTTCGACGATCACATCAAATTGGTGCGACATTAGATACCTCCGTTGAGCAATTCTACACCGGGGAAAGCCGCAAAAATATCACATAATTTGACTACTCTTTTTTCTGATTGGCCTCGCAAGCTGATGGGTGTCGAGCGCCGATTCCGATTCATTGCGCGCCTGCCTTTACATGGACAGCGCTAATCCACGGTTCGAGTCGCTTGCCATAGGTCAAGGTTACTTCATAGTGCGGCACGCTTTGAGTGCGTCTGCCGGATTCGCGCAGCATCGGCTCGAATAGCGGGCGAAAAGATAGCGGGACATTGACTTCCTCGATGCTGAGTCTGCTGATATATCCGGTGAGGTGGGGTTTGTGATCGACTTCGTTGAGTTGCGGGCGTACTTGTCCGCGCACGATGAGATAGCGGGTGCGGTCGGCGTATTTGGCGCGCAGCGCAGTGTTATCGAGCCCTGCGTCGATGGCGAACAAGCGGCTGTTTTTCTGTGTTTCTTGTAGGTAACGATCATTTGCCGTTTTTGCGCGCTCCTTGAGTTTCGGGTTATCTGGGTTGGCTGCGAAGAGCGACTGTTCTTGCTCCGCCGCCTCTTTGGCGCGCGCTAAGGCGCTTTGGTAGGCTGCGCCATCCAACTCTAAAACCAGCAGCACTTCTTTGGAAAGGAGTTTGTTGTAGTGCAAGCGTCCTTCGGTGGAGTCCACCGGCTTGGATACATCGAACCCCAGTGCTGCGAGCTTGGCCTGGTCTAACCAAGCTGAGGCGTCTCGCCAGCTCGCGTAATTCACCCCGAATCCGTTGCGCGTGTCGGAGCCTACGTGGAGGGTGCGCCATCGGAGTGAAAGGCTGATGCCGCTGTTGTCATGTTGATTGATGGCGTAATAGGGCAGGCTCAGCTCGCGTTGTGACAATTTCAGAATGCTTTCCGGTTCGCCCGAATGGTTGTAGGCGACACCGGCCAAGGCCACGAGATTGGTAGCCAGGATCAGCGCGGTACCAGCGATGATGAAGCGGGTGCGCGTCATCATGATGCGGACTCCCCGGTTTTGATTGCCGCTGCCCGCAGGCGCCGGAGGATGAATAAGAACAGTACGGCGGTCAGCCCTAGCACCAAGAAGAACAAATACTTCGGCATGGTTTCCCACCACCAATCAAAAAACTTGGTGTAGAGAAAGATGACAAAGAAAACCACGCCGCTGTTGGCCACATCGGACCAGTTGCGTCGGATGCCGAGCCAAATGGCCAAAGCGCTGCCGCTAAATCCGAGGATCTGATAGAAGCCTTCTAGCACGTTTGGATCAAGATCGAGATAACTCCCTTGGCCCCAATTGGCGAGAACCAGCATGGGTAGAAACAGCGTGAGCAGTCCAAACACGCGATAGATCGATGCAAAGCCGGCATAACGCTCATGTCGAATCAGTTGCGGAATGAAAAACAAGGCGAAAGCGGCGGGAAAGAAATTCTCCGGCCGTTGACCGAAATTGAGCCAATACATGCCGCTCCAAGTTCCAGTGCGGGCCGAGACGAAGGCGATCAGGCAGAGTATTCCGGCGGCCAACAACAGCCGCAGATCACACACATAGGCAAGCAATAGCGCATAAGCCGCCCAGGGCAGAAGCGCTTTGTCGGAGGGCGTGATATTGAAGATTTGTCCGAGCATCACGATATTCAGAACGAAGCACGCGAAAGCCACCATGGCGGCGAGCTTGGTGAAGTAGCCTGTCGCATCAACACGCTGAATCCAGGTGGTGGCCGTAAAGGTGGCGAGTGTTGCGATCAGCAAGATAGTTACTTGCGCCGGCACCGAGAATCGCCCCCAGAACTGATAGAAGAGAAAAAACACACTCGCAGCCAGCGCCAGCGCGCCGAGAAATGAAGCGACACGCATACCCAAGGACAACTGTTTTCCGCGTGCATCCCGGTCAATGTCAAAGGTTTGGGTGAAGCGTGCGAGCAGGCCGTTGTGATGAGCTGCTAGAGCAGTGTGCTGTGATTCGGTCAGCGTGAGTACGCCTTCTCTTTCGAGGCGTGCCAATTCCTTTTGAAAAATCCGGATTTCATCGGCTTGTTTCTGGGCGTCGGTGCGAGAGAGAGGGTTCATTTTTTATGAAATGCCTAGTCACTTCGTAGAGGAGCCTCAAGATTAGCTTATTTCGAGTTTTTTTGTGCGCTTGCCCCTGCCATTAAGCCATTGCAGCCGGCATGACGGACTATTCCAGAGACGCTTGAAGTGAAAATTAAGCGCTCAGTGTCGCGAAGGCGACCACGGCGATTCCGCCAACCAGCGCGGAATTTGCTCGACCGGCATCGGGTACCCCATGAAGTAGCCTTGCGCGTTGTCGCAGCCCATATCGGTTAAAAGCGCCAAGGTATCGCCGTTTTCCACGCCTTCGGCGATGACCTCATAGCCGAGGTTGTGCGCCAACTCGATCGTGGAGCGAACGATAGCCGCGTCGCTGGCATCCTGCGCCATGTTGATAACGAATGTTTTGTCTATCTTGATCGATTGAATGGGCAGCCGCTTCAGGTAGGAAAGCGAACAATAGCCGGTGCCGAAGTCATCGATTGCGACGTTCACGCCCAACTCTCGCAACTGGCGCAGCACATGCGAACCATGCTCGATATCGGCCATGAGGGTGTTCTCGGTGATTTCGATTTCCAGTCGTCTTGCACGGCCGAGCAACGGTCCGCTGGACAAGGTGTCATGCAAGCGCTGCAAAAGTTTCGGGTT
This sequence comes from Pseudomonadota bacterium, assembly GCA_038042985.1. Taxonomy (GTDB): domain Bacteria; phylum Pseudomonadota; class Gammaproteobacteria; order Burkholderiales; family Thiobacteraceae; genus RBG-16-58-11. The sequence continues at coordinate 109,171 of JBBTCZ010000010.1, read as the reverse complement.
CTGGAAAGACGACGCCGATACGTTGAGCGCGACGCTCAGCTTGCTGCCGTCTTCTTCCCAGCGGCGGCATTGAATGGCCAGTGTTTCGATCAGCCAATCGGTGATGGGATGAATCAGTCCCGAGCGTTCCGCGAAGGGAATGAACTGATCGGGCAGCACCAGGCCCAGTGCTGGATGTTGCCAGCGGATAAGCGCTTCGACACCATAGGCACGACCGCTTTTCAGATCTATCTTGGGCTGGTAGTGCAGAATGAATTCGTTTCGCTCCAGTGCGCGGCGGAGTTCACTCGCCAATTGGAGCCGGTGTTCGCTGGAGTCATTAATATTGTGTTGGTAAACCATCGAGCCAATGCCCTTGTGCTTGGAACCGTACATGGCCAAGTCGGCACGGCTCATGAGGGTATCTACATCCTCGCCGTGCTCCGGGTAGAGCGCGATGCCGATGCCCACCCCCAGATATAAATCTCTCCCTTCGTAGAGAAAGGGGCGCGAGAACGCATCTGTGATGGTATCGGCGACCATGTGCGCCGCTTCCAGGCCTTTGATTACGTCCGGCAAAATCACCGCGAATTCGTCACCACCTAAGCGCGCCAGCGTGTCGGAATCGCGCAACAAGGGCGCCAAGCGCACCGCGACCTGGCGCAGCACCTCATCGCCTGCGGGATGCCCTAGCGTGTCGTTGATCTCCTTGAAATGATCCAGATCCATGAGCAACAACGCCACTTGCTTATTGCCCTCGCGGCGCGCTGCCGCAATGGCCTGAGATAAACGGTCATAGAGCAAGGCGCGATTGGGCAGCCCGGTCAGGCTATCGGTAGTGGCCAGCAAGTGCAGTTTCGAGATCACTTCTTTCCACTTGGTGGTATCGTCCATCAGCCCGTCGATGCGCACCACCGTGCCCGTTTCGTCGGTAAAGGGATGGAACACACGGCTGAACCAGCGCGGCTCTTGGCCCGGTTCCTGCACCCGGCTTTCCACATCCACCCGGTTTCCTTGCAGGGCCTCTCGCCATGCGGCCTTGACCAGTTCCCGGTCATCCGGATGCGTCCACGCAAGGCAGGGGATCGGCATTTCCACATCCAGACTGCAAATATTGCGGGTAGAAGGGCTGATATACAGCGGGGTGTTGTTTTTCACGTCCACCGACCAGAGGATTTGCGGGATGTTGCCCAGCATGCCTGTGATCTGATCCTGTAACTGCGCGACTTTATTTTTCTCAGACTGGATTTCAGAGAGCGCGGCTTCCCAATAGCCCTCCAGCATCATGCCCATATCGCGGAATAGAAATTTCTGGATGGCGTCTTCCAGCCGCTCGCGCTCTTCACTAGGAAGCGTGGTGCTGGCCGCGATCACGTCGTGCAGATAATCCAGATACAGGCGATAAGCGCCCATGAACCACACCGGCTTGATGCCGTGCAGATGGTGAATGCGGCCGATCCGGGCCAACTCGGTCGCTGACTCGGGATCGTAGCGGCCACTGAGAAAAGATTGCAGATGGGAAATCTGTTTACTGACGAGATCCTTGATCTTGCCGCCCTGGGCCTGGTAGTGCTCCAGCACCTGGGCAGTCGCGGGGAAGCGGAACAGGTAATCGTAAAACGCCTTGGCGAATTGCTCGCCATCCCGGAGCAGTAGGGATTGGTGGCACTTCAGAAGGTCGGCATCCGCCTGGGTAATGTGCAGGAATCGGTTAAAGTCGTCATTTACTCGATGCACCTCGTCGGACGGCCATTCCGCGCCCGCGTTTTTATTATCTCCACCTTCCGCCATGCCCACTCCCTTAGGTCTTGTTTTTGTCTGCCCGGCCGTGGATATGTCCATACGCCAGATAGGGGAAAAATCTTACCACAATGGTTGAATGGTTAATGGCGAAATACCGCAGCCGGACTGGTGTTCAGTCCGGTGCGGCTTACCGCTTAGGCAAGGTGGCGCTGAAGGCTTAGCCTGCCGCGCGTTTAGTCGTAGTAGGCAGGCGCGTGCTTGATGCGCGTGTTTTGCTCCAAGTCGTGCTGAATCCATAGTTGGGCGTGGTTATCTTTGAGGAACTGCTCTACTTCGTTCATGGTTTTGATTGATTGCGCCTGGTCGAAGTTAAAACCCGGCACGCGCTTGTGCGTCCAGTTGTCGGTGAAGTGCACCAGATCACCGGAGAGCAGAATATTGCCGCTGTGGCGCAGTTTCACGAACAGCGCTTGGTGCCCCGGCGTGTGGCCGAGGGTGCGCTTGATGACCACCGTGCCATCGCCGAATACATCGTGGTCGCCTTGCAGTTGCTGCACCGGATTACCGCGCAGCGAACCGTAGCCGCTGGGATCGAATCCATATTTACCCGGTTCCGCGCCGAAGCCCGCCGCATATTCTTCTTTTTGCATCAACAGCGTCGCCTTGGGCAATAGATTGACGTTGCCGACGTGATCGCCGTGCAAGTGGGAGATGCCCAGGTACTGAATCGTTTCCGCCGGATAGCCGATTTGCTGCAACTGCGGGCCGAGCGGGTGGCTGACTTTGAACCGAAAAATTTCGTACACGAGCATTCCTTCCGGCGTTTTCACCAGCGCGTCCGGCAACCCGGCATCCCACAGCAGCGTGCCTTTTGGATGAACGATCAGATAGCACGAGTTGGTTAGCAGCTTTTGCTTGCCCTTGTCGATGCCCGGATGGAACACCGAGACGTCGAGCACTTCAATGCTGCCGCAGTCGAGCGCATAGAGATGCAGCCCAGCCTCCGCGCGCGGCGGCGTACTGGTACAACCCGCGAGCAGAAAGGGAACCAGCAGGGCGAGGGCAAACAAGGTGAGCGAATTGATTTTGTTCATGAGTGATCCTTTTGCTTGAGTTGTTGCGTTGATTTTAAGTGAAGACGATTAGGGTGCGCTATGCCGCATGCAAGGTTTCCTGTTCGATCTGCATCCGGAAAGCTGTCATGAGGCGCGCGAACACTGGGCCAGGGCAATGTGCCAATGATCGCCCATCTACCTCGCGCACGGGAATCAATTCCGCACCGGTGCCAGTGAGAAAAGCTTCGTCAGCGGTGTAGAGGTCATAAGGCGCCAGCGAGGTTTCACGCGCTGGAATGCGCAATGCCGCCGCCAGTTCCAATACCACGGCGCGGGTAATGCCTTCCAGCGCGCCGTCGGTGGCGGGTGGGGTCAGCAGTACGCCGTTACGCACAATAAAAATATTGTCCGCTGTGCCTTCTGCGACACGGCCTTGGCTATTCAACAAAATCGCTTCGTCGGCGCCGGCATTGGTGGCTTCCATGCGCGCCAGAATGTGATTCAAATAGTTGAGCGACTTGATGCGCGGATCGAGCCCATCCGAGCCTAAGCGCCGGGTGGCGGCGACGATTAGCCGCGCACCAGTATTACGCGTGTTTTCGTCCACCAGCGCGAGATGATCGGCGAGGATGAAGGTATTGCCGCGTGCGCAACTACTCGGGTCGAGGCCGAGCCGGCCCTCGCCGCGTGTCACGACTAGCCGCAAGTAGCCGTTGGCCGCGCCAAACGCGCCGATGGTTTCGTTCACCGCCGCCGTGAGTGTGGCGGAGTTGTAGGGCGGCGCGAGCCGCAACGCCGCCGCCGAACGGTACAAGCGGTCGAGATGGGCATCGAGCCGGAATGCGCGGCCATGATAGAAGCGAATGCCCTCGAACACGCCGTCGCCGTAGAGCAGGCCATGATCGAACACCGAAACGCGCGCTTGATCGAGCGCAACCAGCGCGCCGTTCATCCAGCACACCGGATGCGGCAATGCGCGTTGGCGGCGCGTGGCGTCTTCGATAAAGCTGCCATCGGCCACGGCTGGAAAATCGGCTGGGGCGAGCCCGATATCTTTCAGTGTGCGCTGGTCGAGCGCGGCCAGTTCGCGCCGGGTAGCGATACCGCGCGCGCAGTCACGTAGGCCATTCCAAAGAAGCAGAAGTAGATGGCCGAGGCCATTCAGCCACTGCTGGAAGGCTTGCGCGCGCAGGCGGCGCGCCCGGCGCTCGTGGCAGAGCATATTCAATGCGCCTGTTTCGCTGCGGCAGATGCGCGGCGAAATAGTGTCTGGTGCTGGCGTATTCATGACGAAACTCCTATGCGATTTGACAGGGTCTAGCCTACGCACGATACTGAAAGCGGTACAGATTCAATTGATATGAGAATGAAGCGGTACAGATAGCTTGGATAGTTAACTGTACTGCTCTAGCAATCCGGTAACTGTATTCCCTCGGCATAGCGGAAACCATGACTGACACCAATCTCTACGAAAAACTCGCCGCGCGTTTGATGCAGCAGGTGGATCGCGGCGTATACCCGCCGGGCGAGCGCGTGCCTTCGGTGCGCGAAGCGAGCAGCCGGTTCAAGGTGAGCGTTTCCACCGTGATCGAGGCCTATCGGGTGCTGGAGAGCCGAGGCGTGATCGAGGCGCGGCCGCAGTCGGGTTTTTACGTGCGCGCGCGGCAGTGGGAAGCATCCGCCGAGCTGGAAACGTCGCGGCCACAGGCTAAGCCCTGCACAGTGAGCGTGGGCGATTTGGCGATGAGCGTGCTGCGCGCATCCACTCAGCCGAATGTGGTGCAACTCGGCGTGGCCTCGCCGCACCCGAGTTTCCTGCCGGTGCGCGCATTGAATCGCATCATCGCCGGCATCGCGCGCCGGGACGACGATCGCGCCATGCGCTATGACTTTCCACCGGGCAATCGCGAACTTCGGGTGCAGATTGCACGGCGCATGACGGCGGCGGGGTGTGATGTGTCGCCGGACGATATTGTGACCACCAGCGGTTGTCAGGAAGCGCTGCGCCTGTGTCTGCGTGTGGTGGCGAAGCCGGGCGATACGGTGGCCATCGAATCGCCCGCGTTCTACGGCACCTTGCAGGCGATTGAGGCGTTGGGCATGCGCGCGCTGGAAATTCCCACGCATCCACGCGAGGGCGTCAGCCTCGAGGCATTGAAACTCGCGCTGGAGCAATGGAAAGTAGCAGCGGTGATGCTGGTGCCGAGCTATGCCAATCCACTCGGCGCCTGCATGCCGGAGGAGAATCGTCGGCGGCTGGTGCGGCTTCTCAACCAACACGATATCCCGCTGATCGAAGATGACATCTATGGCGATCTCGCGTTCGGCTCCACGCGTCCCAACGCGATCAAGTCTTACGATCGCAAGGGCACGGTGATGTATTGCTCGTCGTTTTCCAAGACGTTGGCGCCGGGCATGCGCGTGGGCTGGGCGGTGCCCGGTTTGTATCGGGATCAAGTCGCGCATCGCAAATACGTGAGCAGCATGGCCACCGCCACCTTGCCGCAAATGGTGATCGCCGAGTATCTCGCGCAGGGCGGCTACGAGCGTCACCTGAGGAAGGTGCGCGCGACTTACGCGCAGCAGGCGCAACGCATGGTTGAGGCGATCGCGCGCAATTTCCCGGTGGGCACGCGCGTTACTCGCCCCAGCGGCGGTTTCGTGTTGTGGGTGGAGTTACCCGAAAAAATCGATTCCCTCGCGCTGCACTGTCACGCGCTGGAGAAGGGCATCAGCATCGCGCCCGGCCCGCTATTTTCCGCCACCGGCAAGTATCGCAATTTCATCCGCCTCACTTGCGCACTGCCGTGGGATGAGAAACTCGATCGCGCGCTGGTGACGCTGGGCGGCTTAGCGGAGGCATTGGCTTAAGTTCTGTGGCCAGCGGGAAGATGGGAATAAGACTGAAGGCGAAAGCAGGGGCCGCATGCGGCCCCTGAATTAGCGTGCTGCTAGTGAGGGGCGGGTTCGCCGCCAGTGTTGGAAGGCATACCCGCTGCCGGCCAGTCTTCCTTCAGCACACCGGGCGGCAATCCCTCCGCCGCTTCGTCGATGGCGCGGCTCATCATCATGTAGCGCCACCAGTAAGTGGAGCGCACGGCGCCGAGGATATCGTTACGAAGTGCATCGGAGATGCCGAATTCGGCGCGCCGGGTTTCCATATGGCGCACGCCCGGCTTGAACTTGATCGCCAGGGCGGCGACGTAATAGAGCATCCAGTCCTCTGAGTCGGCGAGATCGATGCGCGAGGTATCCATGGTATCCAGCGCCATTTCGTCCACTTGCAGTTCGCGCATGACTTGCAGGATCTGGAAGGTGCGCAGCAGTTCGCGCTTGCTGAAGCCGAAGTACAGGCTGGCGTGCAGATGCAGGTTGAGTCCGCCGATCCAGCCAATGTGGGCGTAGGGGTCGGCGGCGTTGGGCGTAATCTCACCGGGGCGGGTGACCCAGCCTTCCGCCGCGCAAATCACCGAGCACAACTCTTCCACGTATTTGTAGTCGCTGAAGTTGTTGGCGAATTCTTGGTGGTTCTTGAAAAAGTGTTTGAAGTAATCCGGATCGAGTTTCATCACCGAGCGCATGCTGTCGATGATGGCCTTGCGCGCGTTGTCGCAGTGGGCGCTTTCGTTCAGGCAGTCGTTTTTGTCGCGCATGGCCTTGCGCAGGGTTTTCATGGCTTCGGCACGGTCCATGCCGATGTTGTCGTCGAGACGTCGTATGTCGGACATTTGCTTTACTCCCCTCTGGTGTCGTTGATGGAAGCGCGAGCGAGGCTGCGCCCCTTGAATGACCTTCGGTTGATCTGCCTGCGGGGCTGAGAAATTCGGCCCGTACCGAAGTACGGATAGAGTATCAAAGGGGAGAAGAGGCGTCCATAAAAAAAATGCCAATGGCACGGCGCAACGGCGTTAAAAGCCCCCGCTTTCATTTCTTGCTGCGTCCGTTCCCAATAGGGCTTCTCGAAATAATAGCGAGCCTTCGACTCATCCGCATAGACGAAACGGTGTTCGAAGTAGCGGTAGGTAGCGGTGCGCCATCTCCGGCAACGCGGCGCCGGGAATGGCGTCGAGTTCGCGAACGGTAATGGTTTTTCCCAACACGATGGCAACTGCTTGCGGCGCATCATTTGCAACTGCCGTGCAGCTCAGAAAAAACAGGAAGCAAAGTGCGGAAAAACGCCGGATACTCATGGCCGAGAACGCGAAGGATTTCATGCTGTGCTTTCTGGATTGATCGGAGAACTGACCCGGTAAGCATAGGCAAATCTCCGGCGCTTGTCGAAAGCGGCAAGCGCCGAGGCGGGCAGGGCGATTCCCTAGGCGGCTGGACGTAACTGGCGGTGATAGAGGAACTCCAGCACCTGTCCGCGCAGGTGGTGATAACGCGCGTCGTTGGCTAAAGCCAGCCGGTCGCGCGGGCGCGCCAGATCTACGTTCAAGATTTCTCCGATCGTTGCGGCCGGCCCATTGGTCAGCATCACGATGCGGTCGGACAGCAGCACCGCTTCATCCACATCGTGCGTCACCATCATCACCGTGCTGTGCGTGGCCTGCGCGATTTTCATCAACTCGTCTTGCAGGTGGGCGCGGGTCAGCGCATCGAGTGCGCCGAAGGGCTCATCCAATAGCAACACTTTCGGCTCCATGGCTAAGGCGCGCGCGATGCCGACGCGCTGCTTCATGCCGCCGGAAATTTCATTGGGATGTTTATATTCGGCGTGTGTCAGGCCGACCAGGGCTAAGGCATCATGTGTGCGCTGTTTGAGTTTGGCTTTATCTTCCTTGGCGCCGAATACGCGCTCCACGGCCAGGTACACATTGTCGAAGCAGGTGAGCCAGGGCAGCAGCGAATGATTTTGAAACACTACGCCGCGCTCCGGCCCCGGGCCGGCAATCTCGCGCCCGGCGCAGAGCAGCACGCCATCATCGGTTTGCAGCAACCCGGCCACTAGATTGAGCAGTGTGGATTTGCCGCAGCCGGAGTGGCCGATGAGTGTAATGAATTCGCCTTGCGTCACGCCGAGATTCACCTCTTGCAGCGCCACGAACGGGCCTTTTTTGGTGTCGAACACCATGTTGACGTTTTCGATCTGTACGTATTTTTCCATTTTGTTTTCCTTTATTAACCTGGTGGTTAATCGCTACTCGTAGTCAAACCGCTTCGCCAGCAGCAGCAACGCGTATTCCAGCAGCAGCCCGACGATACCAACGACGAAGATGGCGATGATGATGTGTTCCACATTCAAGTTGTTCCACTCATCCCACACCCAGAAACCAATGCCGACGCCGCCGGTGAGCATCTCTGCCGCGACGATCACCAGCCACGCCACGCCGATGGAGAGCCGGATGCCGGTCATCATGTAGGGTAAGACGGCGGGGAACAGGATCTTGGTGAAGATTTTCCACTCTGACAGATTCAACACCTTCGCCACGTTCATATAGTCCTGCGGCACGCGCGAGACGCCGACGGCGGTGTTGATGATCATGGGCCAGATGCTGGAAATGAAAATCACCCAGATCGCGGCCGGGTTCGCGGCCTTGAACACCAGCAAGCCGATCGGCAGCCAGGCGAGCGGACTCACCGGGCGCAGCAAGCTGATGATGGGAGAGGTCATGTCATTCAGGAATTTGAAGCGCCCGATCATGAAGCCGAGCGGAATGCCGATCAGCGCCGCCATGCCGAAGCCGATGCCCACGCGTTGCAGCGAGTTGAGAATATTCCAGCCGATGCCTTGATCGTTCGGGCCTTTCTGATAGAACGGGTCGGCAAACAATTGCACCGCCGATTGCCAGGTTTTCACCGGACCGGGCAGGTTGGGGCTGGTCTGCGACACGATTGCCCAGAGGCCGAGGAACAAGGCAAAGCCGAGGATCGGCGGCAAAATGGCGCGCAATATGTGCAAGCCCTTAGGCTTGGTGCGCGATACGGTTTTTGCCAGCGGTGGGGCGGCGGCCGGTTTGGGCGCCGGTGCTTGCGGCGTGGTTGCTTCGACCACGGTAAGCATGGGTTTGATAGCGTTTGCGGTATTCATGTTTATGTACTCCTTTTTTAAGCCTTGATCTTGAAGCCGTCAGCGTAGGCTTTCGGGTTTTTGGGGTCCCAGGTCACGCCGTCGATCAACTTGGCGCTGCGCATGGGGTCCTTCGGCACCGGTACTTTCACCTGCGCGGCGGCTTGTTTATAGAGCTCGATCTGATTCACCTTCTTGGCCACGGCCAAGTAATCCGGGTGCTCCTTCAACATGCCCCAACGCTTGTGCTGGGTGAGGAACCACATGCCGTCGGAGAGATAGGGAAAATTCACCGCCCCGTCGTTGTAGAACTTCATGTAGTTGGCGTCCTGCCATTTCTTGCCGATTCCGTTGTCGTATTGGCCGAGCATGCGGTCCTCAATCGAATCGAAGTCGGTGTTGACGTAAGACTTGTCCTTGATGATGTCGGCCACTTTGGAGCGGTTGCTTAGGGTGTCGATGAACTGCGAGGCTTCCAGAATCGCCATCACCATGGCGCGCGCGGTGTTCGGGTATTTCTGTACGAATTCGGCCGTGGTGCCGAGGACTTTCTCTGGATGATCTTTCCAGATGTCTTGCGTGGTAACACCGGTGAAGCCGATCTTGTCGCGGATGGCGCGCGCGTTCCAAGGTTCGCCCACGCAGTAGCCATCCATATTGCCGACGCGCATATTGGCCACCATTTGCGGCGGTGGCACGGCGATATTTTTTACTTCGGTGAGCGGGTTGACGCCGTGGCTGGCCAGCCAGTAGTTCAGCCACATGGCGTGGGTACCGGTGGGAAAGGTTTGGGCAAAGGTGTATTCGCGCGGCTCTTTTTTGATCAGTGCGGCGAGGCTGTCGCCATCCTTCACACCCTTGTCATGGAGCTGTTTGGAAAGCGTGATGGCCTGACCGTTGTTATTGAGTGTCATCAACACCGCCATGTCCTTCTTCGGTCCACCGATGCCGAGTTGCACGCCGTAGATCAAGCCGTACAACACATGCGAGGCGTCCAACTCACCGTTCACCAGTTTGTCGCGCACGGCTGCCCAGGAGGCCTCTTTGGTCGGCGTAATCTTGATGCCATATTTCTTGTCGAAGCCCATGACTGAAGCGATCACCACCGAGGCGCAGTCGGTGAGTGGAATGAAGCCGATTTTGACCTCGGTTTTTTCTGGTGCGTCCGAGCCGGCCGCCCAGGCGGCGTTACGGATCGCGTCCGGCACCATGCTCATGATGCCGGCGGCGCCAGCGATAGCGGTGCTTTTCTTAATGAAATCGCGGCGGCTGGTGTCGACCGCAGTGGTGCTGGGCTTCAGATCGTCTTTCATACTGTTCTCCTAAAGAGTGAGTCAAAAAAATAGGCGTCCACTCCGCGCAGCCGTAGCTACCGAAATGGACGCCTTTGTCCGGTGCAACACCACGCCTCATTGCGTGGTCTGCGGCTGCCCGTCGTTGGGCAGCGTTAATGTATGTTTAGCAAACGCCGTGCCAGTTTGCTCAAGCGAACACTGTGGCGAGTGCCACCACTTGCTCGGCAATGTCCGTCAGCTTCGCATTGCGATCCATCGCCAGCTTGCGCAGCAAGCGGTAGGCCTCATCCTCGCCGATGTCTTTCTGTTTCATCACGATGCCCTTCGCGCGCTCGATTACTTTGCGTTGCGCGAGTTGGCTTTGCGCTTCGGCAAGATCGTGACGCAGGGTTTGATGTGCTTCAAAACGAGCGATGGCGACTTGCAAAATCGGCTTGATGCGCGCCGGGTCGATGCCTTTCACGACATACGATGTCACGCCAGCGCGCAGCGCTTGCTTGATCTTTGCCGTATCGTCGTCGTCGGTGAACATCACAATCGGATGCGGTTGATCGCGACTGATCATGCATAGGTGTTCCAGCATGTCGCGATCGGGCGCATCGGCATCAATCACGATCACATCGGGTCGCACGCTTTCCAGGCGCGCGACGAGTTCCAGCGAGAGGGCGTCATGCTCGATGACGCTGCAGCCGGTGTTGTGCAAGCTCTCCACGAGCTGTGCCCGGCGCGGGCTATCGGCATCGACGACCATGACTTTTAATTTGGCTTCCATATCAATGCTTATAGCAACCTGCGTGCCAAGCGCGCATACCGCAACCTTGTTTAGGGCGAATAGCGCCTTGCGTGCGCTAGGAAAATTGATTGTGGCAATTGATTCAAGGCTGTTGAGCGCATAAGGCGATAGGAGCGTTATCTGGGCTGATGCACTTACTTGGTGTTTCAAACCACCAAGATTGCCCCCATTTGGTGCGAATATCGCACGAGTCGGGGTTCAAGGGTGACTTGGTATCCTGAGTGAAGTTTTTACTTCGGCCAACTTACATCAAGTACACGAACAAAGATGCGTTGCCGCTCCATCGGGTCGATCTGTGCTTCGAGACGGGTTCTTAGCTCCTCAGGTGAGCGCGGTTTCTTTCCTCCGTCAGTAGCGCGTGGCATACCTTCGCCACCGAACCAGAGGACGAGATAAATGCCATGCCCGTCGGGTGCTTTTACGTACTGGCCAATAAGTTGCTCGTGTAGCGCGCTCCACAATGATTCGTTGCTGTCGCGCTTGATTTCAATGGGTAGATCGAACTCGTTGCGGTACGACAGTCGAAGGTCGGCACGCTTATCGTTAAAATAATCACCTTCAGGTTGGCAATCGATACCTTGCGGAGCAAGACGCGCTCGCAGCCGGGTGAGTAGCGTGTCGCGGCAAAGGTTTTCATCGCGCTGGCTGGTCGGTTTCTTGTTTTCGACATTCCAAAAGACGCGGAAGCTGTCGTCGTTGTCTTGGCGAATTTCTCGGGCGATGCCGTCCAGATGATCAAGTGTGAGCGCTGTTAGGTCGACAACACTGGCCGGTGCTGCGTTAGCGAGCACCTGTGCGACGCCGCCTGGTGCTAGGAAGCGGAATTCATTTTCGCGTCGCCGCAGTCTTTGCTGATGGCGTGCGCTTTCGAGTGCCAGTTTCAGCTTTCTCAAAGTATGCAGTTCGAGCAGACGGTCAATTTCTTCCACCGCGTCAGGTGTCGCCATCGTACCCAGGCGGGTAATTAGCGCATGCACATGCTCACCACGCTGCATCGCGTCGGTGACTAAGTCATCGCCAAGCGGCCAGGTTTCTGCATGTGGCGCAATCAGCTCGATCAGCTTGCCAAGTGTCTTGGCGGAAAGCTCGTAGTCAATATTCAGTGTGGCATAACGGTCGCTCAGGAAGCCGGACAAATAATTAGCACGCACCTCCGACTTGCCGATGTAACGCCAAAGCGCGGCTTCGCAATTTGTAGGATCAAGCAATGCTGCAGTGGCATGCCAGTAAATCTTTTGGGCAACGTCCATGCCTTTTAAGACTGTTTTATTCTGGATAAGGATTTTGAGGTCTTCCGGTGTGTAGCGCAGAGCAGCTTTGAGCAGGTTTTCCAGATGATTCAATTGGCCTGATCGTGCTTGCACCGGAAAAGTCTCAAGTAGGCGTGGAACGGCAAGGCTAGCAACGGTGCGATACTCGGGGTCGTGTTCAAGTGGATAGATACTGTCAACAAAATCCTGACCGGCCTTTAGGGTTGCGCTCGCGTAGGTGATAAGCACTTCGGCAACCAGCGCAGAGCGCTGCTGTACTAAGTGGATAAACCACGCTGGCGTATTGCCGGTTCCATCGGTCAGACGGAAGGCAATCATGCGGCGCAGGGTTTCTTCGGAAAGTGTTTCGATTTCCGCAGCGCCGTCCTGCCAACGTAATTCCATGCCGATGAGGCAGGGTCGGCGAACCAAGTGTTCGTTCTGTTTGATGCTGAGATCGATGATTTCGCCGACTGTTGGCAGGTCGGTGCGTTCGGGGCAGCGCCGGAAGCCTGCTTCGGCTACTGCCAGAACTTCCATACCGTTTTCGCAATAGCTATCGAATCGCTCGACCGGTGTTTCGCCCTGTGTATCGGTGTAAAGATTTGCCCATACGCCCGCGAGTTGGTGCATGAGGTTAGCGCGCGCCGTGCCAGTTCGAATTGCCGAGAGGAGCGGAATCAACTCGATACTGCGGTTTCGCCTTGCCTCAGCGCGATTCTTCTCTCGGTTTTTTTTGTTGGCGGCTGACTTGATCCGCCGCTCGGGAATTTCCCAGGCCAGCAGGGAATCTAGCCAGTGTTTGCGTTCGGGATGAGTGCTACCCCACGCCTCAAGGTGTTCGAGCGACAGCCCAGAAGCGCCGCGTTCGCTCATGAGGGCGCTCACCGCCTCGCCAAGATGCATTCGAGCAAGTTCGTCATTGCCTTCATGGGATGCTTGTTCAAGCTGCCAGAGGCCGATGTCTTCAGGGGGTGTTGCGTGGTGCAGTCGAGTTGTTTGAGTGCCAACACAGTACGCCAAATGTTTGTGTTTCTCGCATTGCCTGAAGCAAAGGGTCAACAATGCTTTATAGCGTGCCGGACGAGTGCTCAGCCAATTTGCGATGGTTTGTTGCTCCGTCTGCTCACGCTCTATGTCACCGTACTCGTCGGAACCAATTCCCAGCCAAGCGAACAGTCGCTCGTCAGTAATATCGTCACCGTGAATCGTGATTCCGTGTGCCAGTAGCGTGTCCGCCATCCGGTTAAGACGGTGTTCGTAGGGGTCGTGTGAGCGGAATTCCGGGCGATCGACGAGTCCATCCAGCAGGATTGGAAGATGGTCGTCGGGGACGCGCTGCAACAACTCGTGTATCCAAAACCAAACGTAAGTACCAACTAGATGGCTATCCTTTGGCGCGTGCAGATGGCGCAGCAGTGCCTCTGGCCCAAGATGAGCCGGATAGAGGTAACGCAGCAGTGTTCCAGCCAATTCGTCGTCGTGGTCGGTCACGCGGCCTTCGGTTACTTCGTCAAGCAGGGATAGCGCGGTTTGCAGTTCGGTCGTCAATTTAAGCCAGACATCCAATGCCGTACGCCTGACTCTGGGCCACCAAGTGTCGTCGCGAACGATAGTCAGTGCGGTCGGTGCAAGTTTGTGCTGTGCATCGCCGTGCATCAGTACATCGAGCACACAATGGGTATGCGACTGACTGGCGTCGTCGCGCTCAGGCGATTGCAGGATATTCTGGAAATCTTCGTTCAGCCCAGGGTCAGCGAGCGCGCCGAAGAGATGCGCCGTTTGAGCGTCCCAGCGGAAAGCGCTGAAGCGTTCGGCTTCGCGGCGCAGTCCTGTAAGGATAAGTCGCTTTTCAGCAACAGGCATTGGCTGCACGTCGCCATAAACGACCACCGTCAACGGGTCGGCCTCGATCAGGCGTGGCCGAGCGGTGTGGCAATGCAGGGCAAGCCAGCCGAAGAGGCCGCGCAATCCGGCCACTACACCGCCATCCGGGCCGAGCAGCAGATTCAAGACGCGCTGAAGCGGTAGACCTTTGCTGTCTATCTGACGCGCTAGCCAAAGGGCGGCAAGGTATTCGGCAATACTGCGATGGCTGGGTACGACGCGCTCTTCACCAGCGGGACGGAATAGTTTGCTGCCGACGGCTTGAGATGCTGCCTGTGGGTCAGGTGGTGCGCAGTCAGCAATGGCGGGGAACCGCTCGTTGGCGCGTTCCGGGTCAAGCGCGATGCCGGTCTTGTTGGAAAACAGCAGCACGGCGCTGAGTTGGCCGGCAGCGGCCAGCACTTTTTCAAGATCGCGCGGTTGCTTGCGGTTTTTGTCGCGATGCCGCTTACTGGCTTCTTCCGCGAGTTTTTCGCAGGCGAGTCGATAGGTTTCGTCGCGCGTTCCGGGCCATTGATCGCCTCGGATGGCCTGGGCCAGTAAGCCCAGTGTCTGGGGATTATCAAGCAGGTCGGCGACGCCGCGCTTTTCGGCTTCCTCGACAAATTTCAGCGGGTCAGGAATGCCATGATTTTCGCGCAGGATGGTGAGGGTGTCCTCGCCAGTCAGCGGTTCGAGCAGCAGCACATCTAGCTGTCCAGCGGGAGATGATCTTTCGAGGTCGCGTCTATCCGTCGAGCCGTACCAATCGGCGGCACGGCAGGCAACGCGAAAACGTGGATTTCCAAGACGTTTCAGTTGTCTGCAAAGTTGTTGGAGGGTGCTGCCGCCGCCGCCGCTGGCGCGGGTTTCGTCGAGGCCATCGAGAAACAGCGTCTTACCCTGCCAGTCTGCTTCTGGGTCGGTGTTGATGAACTCATCGATGCGAAGATGTATTCCGTTTGTCGCCTCGGCCTCCATTTCAAGAGCTTCGGATTTTCCTGCACCGGGTTCGCCGAGCAGTACCCAAGCGGCTTGAGTGCGGAATTCCTGTAAATCTTCGGGCAGATTCTCGACCGAAGTGTTTTGTTGATCAGGGGCCTTTCGGACTCGGCGGGGAACCAGCATCATCGCTTCACTCCAGCCAGTCTTCTGCGGGACGCGACAGGAATTCGGCAAGTGGGACGCCGCCTTCACCAACGATTAGTTGGCGTGCTTTTTTGAATTTCTCGGTGAATACTCTTAGTCCCTTTGGAGCAGCGAAATTGGTGCTGCTCTTCACTTCGATCGCGACGAGTTTTCGGCCATTGGTCAACACGAAATCCACTTCGTCTGGGCTTTCGCGCCAGTATTGAACTTGGCAATCATCGACCGCAGTGTTGAACAGGTGAGCGCCGACGGCGCTTTCCACCAACCTACCCCAGTAGGATCGGTCGTTGCGTGCGTCGGCAAAAGTATAGCCGGCGAGTGCCGAGATGAGCGCGGTATTTAGTGCGTTGAGTTTAGGGCTGGAGGCGCGCTGGCGATGCTTCTGTCCGGCATACTTGGGTAAGCCGGTGAGCAGACCTGCCTGTGAGAGCAGGTCGAGATAGTGCGCCAGGGTCACCGTGTTTCCCGCGTCCTGCAACTGTCCTTGCAGCTTGGTATAGGAAATGATTTGCCCGGAGTATGCGCAGCCCAGTTCGAACAATGTTTTGAGCAGGGCGGGTTTATCCACGCGGGTCATCTGGAGGATATCCTTCTCGATGTTCGGGTGGATCAGCGCACCGCGCACGTATTCGCGCCAGCGGCGTTCTTCGCGGATCAGGGTTGCGCTGCCTGGGTAGCCGCCAAAGTAGAGATATTCTTCGAGCGAAAAGTCGAACGCTTCCTGCATTTCAGGGTATGACCAATGCGTCATGCGAATCGGTTCGTAACGCCCGGCCAAGCTCTCCGTCAGGCCTTTCTGCATGAGCCAGGGCGAAGACCCGAGCAATACAACGTGCATGGCGAGTGCTTCGGCGCGGTCGGCATCCCACAGACCTTTGACGACTTCCGACCAGCGCGGAATTTTCTGGATTTCGTCAATAGCCAATACGTATCGCTCACCGTCCGGTAGCGCTCTTGCTTTGGCGCGAGCTTGTGTCCATTGACGCACCAACCATTCGGTAGTTGGCTGTGTGCCGGGAATGCTCTGTGCTGGAACAGTGTCGGCCAACTGGTTGGCTAAGGGATCGACAAGCTCGGGCAGTGGCTGATCCACCGCAACGAAAGTGGCTGGCTGCCCCGCGAGCGCCCGGCGAACCAAGGTGCTCTTGCCAATTTGGCGAGGGCCTGCGATGACGATCATAAAGGTCGGCGATTCGTCGAGGCGTTGTCGAAGAGTGTGTGACTGGTTACGATCAAAGGACATTGTTTTTTATACTGAGTAAATTTACTCATAACTATAAACAATTGCGCTGTTGATTACAAACTAGGCGAGCGCCAGAAGACCACCTACCCCATCTTTCCTGGAAAAAATCCATATCAAATTGAATTAATAGATAAATTATTACTTATCTTGATTCTGCTCGGATTAAATAAATATATATTGTTATATAACAATTGGTTATATTATTAATCGAATGTTTAGCATGAATTAATGTCGATATCCATATATTTTTAATGGTAATAAGTTAGCGCATACACCGCGCATGTAAGTCTTTGTCCGCGTTAGCAAAAATTAAGCTTCAATCCCATTTTTATGCTTGACCACCCTATTTGATTGTCCTATAGTGGGAAATAGTGGTGATTAGTGGGGCATGGTGGGAAAATAGGATGGGAAAAATGATGGGGTTCAAAGGGGTGTCATGTTTCGCGGCGCTACAGCGCTAAATCTCGATGCGAAGGGGCGGCTTGCCGTCCCTGCCAAGCATCGCGATGCACTCACTGTGCAATCGGGCGGCCGTCTGGTGCTGACCGCGCACCCTCATCGCTGCCTGCTGCTCTATCCCCAATCCGCTTGGGAACCTATCCAAGAAAAAGTCATGTCGCTCCCCAGCCTAGATAAGCAAGCGAGCCTGTTGCAGCGCCTGCTGGTCGGCTTTGCGGAGGATATCGAGATGGATAACGCGGGCCGGGTGTTGGTGTCGCCGGTGTTGCGCGAGTTCGCTACGCTGGAAAAACAAGTGATGTTGGTCGGCCAAGGCAGTCATTACGAACTCTGGAGCCAAGACGGTTGGCGTGCGCAGTTGGACGAGGCGCTCACGCAAGGCGATCAAGTGCTGCCGCCGGAGATGGGGAATTTCTCGTTGTGAGCGAAAGCTCACAGCATGTACCGGTCTTATTAATAGAAGCCGTTGACGCGTTAAACGTCAAACCGGATGGCGTGTATGTAGATGCCACTTTCGGACGCGGCGGACATAGCCAGGCGATCCTGGCGCGATTGGGTGAGCAAGGCCGTTTGATCGTATTCGATAAAGATCCAACGGCGATTGAAACGGCGCGGGCAATCTTGGATACGCGGCTGACAGTGATACATGCAGGATTTGCGCAATTGGATCAAGCGTTGCGCGAGATGGGGGTAGTGAAAGTGGATGGGGTGTTGCTGGATTTAGGGGTGTCGTCGCCACAGTTGAACGAGGCGTCGCGTGGATTCAGCTTTCGTATGTCGGGTCCGCTCGATATGCGCATGGACACCACCCGGGGGCAGACAGCCGAAGCTTGGCTGGCCAAAGTGGAAGAAAAAGAACTGGCGGAGGTCATAGCGAATTATGGCGAAGAACGGTTTGCTAAACAGATTGCAAGAGCGATTATTGCGGCGCGCGCGGGAGGGCCAATCAACACCACTCGATTGCTTTCCAAGATCGTGGCAGAAGTCATCCCTACGTACGAGCCCGGTCAAAACCCGGCGACGCGTACCTTTCAAGCTATACGGATTTACATCAATCAGGAGCTTGAGGAGCTGTCGCTAGTGCTACCCCAATGTGTGGCGCTACTCACCCCGGGCGGCCGAATGGCGGTGATTAGTTTCCACTCTCTCGAAGATCGCATCGTGAAGCGCTTTCTAAAAAGTGAAGCGCAGCCAGACAAACTTCCCTCAAAATTTCCCATCAAAGCCGCCGATTTGCCGCAGCCGCGCATGAGGCTGATCGGCAAGGCAATTCGGCCAAGCGCGGCTGAGTGTGCCGCCAATCCGCGTGCGCGTAGCGCGGTGCTGCGGATCGCGGAACGCACCGAGGTGACGCTGTGACCAAGCTGAATCTGCTGTTAGTGGGCATCCTCATCGTGTGCGCGCTGGGCGTGGTGACCTCGCAGCATCGTGCGCGCAAGCTGTATGCGGAATTGCAGCACGAGCAGGAATTCGCCAAGCAGATGAATACCGAGTTTGGCCAATTGCAGCTCGAGCAAAGCACCTGGTCGATGCATTCGCGCATCGAGAAAATCGCCGTTGAACGTTTGCATATGCGGGCGCCGGATCAAGCCAAGATTCAGGTCGTGCCCATTGTATCTATTGGCGCAGCTAAGGCCGGAGCGCTTCCCCAATGATTGCCGCCGTCGCCTCTAACAAAGCGCAATTGACGGTCAAGTTGCCGGCGTGGCGGGCGCGCACGATTCTGATTCTGCTGCTGGTGGGATTCCTGGTGCTGGTCGGGCGCGCAGTGTATTTGCAAAGCGTGAACAAAAATTTCCTGCGGGCAAAAGGCGAGGCGCGCTATAGCCGCGTGGTCACGCTCAACGCTAATCGTGGCAAGATCACCGATCGCAACGGCGAGCCTTTGGCGATTTCCAGCCCGGTGGAGTCGGTGGCCGCCAATCCGCGCGAAGTGGAAATCTCACCCAAGCAACTCGACAAACTCGCCAAGCTGATCGATGCGAAACCGGAAGAGTTGAAAAAGAAATTCGCCGAGGGCCGCGACTTTACCTATCTCAAGCGCCAGCTTTCGCCCGAAACGGCGGAGCGCGTGCTCAAGCTGGATATCCCCGGCGTGTTCTTGCAGCGCGAGTATCGGCGCTTTTACCCCAACGGCGAAGAGACGGCGCACTTGCTCGGCATCACCGATTTGGACGACAAGGGGCAAGAGGGCATTGAGCTCGCCTATGAAAGCCGGCTAGCCGGCGTGCATGGCTCGCGCCGCGTGTTGAAAGACCGCTTGGGCAACATTATCGAGGGCGTGGAGAGCATTCGCACGCCGCAAGAGGGGCAGGATATCAGGCTCACTATCGACCGCAATATCCAGTTTCTCGCGTTCAAAGCGTTGACCGAGGCGGTGAACGAGCACCGCGCCAAAGCGGGTGCGGTGGTGGTGCTGGATGCGAAGACGGGTGAAATTCTGGCGATGGTGAATCAACCCACCTATAACCCGAACAAGCGCGCCAAGAACATGCAGTCGGGCAATACCCGCAATCGCGTGGCGACCGACACTTTCGAGCCCGGCTCCACCATGAAGCCCTTCACCGCCGCAATCGCGATTGAGTCCGGGCGCTTCAAGCCGGATTCGGTGATCAATACCGAAGGCGGCAAATTGAGCATCGGGTCGGCAACGATCCACGATGCGCATGCGGCCGGTGCGCTCACGGTGGCGCAAGTGATTCAAAAATCCTCCAACGTTGGCGCAGCAAAAATGGCGCTGACGCTGCCGCCGGAATATATGTATTCCAAATTCACCAAGCTCGGTTTCGGCAAGACGCCGCAATCCGGTTTTCCGGGCGAGGTGGCGGGGCGAGTGCGACCCTATGCAAGCTGGCTACCGATCGAACAAGCGACCATGGCCTATGGCCACGGCATCTCGGTCAGTCTGTTGCAGCTCGCGCGCGCGTACACCGTGTTTACTTCCGATGGCGAATTGAGAGCACTGTCGCTCATTAAGCAGGACCAACCCCTGGCCACAGAACGTGTGCTTTCGGCTAGTACGGCGCAAGCCCTGCGCGGCATGCTGGAGACGGTGGTACTGCCGGGTGGTACCGCGCCGCGCGCGCAAGTCATGGGTTACCGCGTGGCAGGCAAAACCGGCACCGCGCATAAGCTCGATCCGCGCGGCGGCTATGCAGCGGATCGCTATGTAGCGTCTTTCGTTGGATTTGCGCCGGTGTCCGATCCGCGCTTGATTATCGCGGTGATGGTGGATGAGCCTTCCGCCGGTCAATATTACGGCGGCTCGGTGGCGGCGCCAGTGTTCTCGCGCATCATGGCGGGCGCGCTGCGCATGCTGTCGATCTCGCCCGACATGCCCACGCAGAATATGCTGCTGCCGCCGCTGGATGCGCCAGAAGTGCGGGAGGAAACATGAGCCACCTCACCGACACGCAGCTGAAATTCGATTTTAAATTGCTCGATGCCCTGCCGGTCAAGGTGACGAATCTCGCCAATGACAGTCGTAAAGTGCAAGCCGGCGACACCTTTCTGGCTTATCCGGGCGAGCGCGTGGATGGCCGCACCTTTATCCCGCAAGCGATCGTGAATGGTGCGAGTGCTGTGCTGTGGGAACCACGCGACCAATTCGTGTGGGATACGGCATGGCCCGTCGTGAATCTGCCCGTGTCGAATCTGCGCGATAAAACTGGCGTGCTCGCCGCTGAAGTGTACGGTCAGCCCTCGCGCAAGCTGTGCGTGATTGGTATCACCGGTACCAATGGTAAAACCTCTTGTTCGCATTGGCTGGCGCAAGCGATGAGCCAAGCCGGGCGCCCGGCAGCGATCATCGGCACGCTGGGCAATGGTTTTCCGGAGCGCCTCGAACCCTCCGCCAACACCACGCCCGATCCGATCGTGCTGCAACGCAGCTTGAAGCGTTACCTCAGCGAAGGCGCGCAGTGCGTGGCGATGGAAGTGTCTTCGCATGCGCTGGATCAAGGGCGTGTCAACGGCGTGCATTTCGAGGTGGCGCTGTTCACTAATTTGACGCGCGAACATCTCGACTACCACGGCGATATGTCGCGTTATGCCGCCGCCAAATCGGTGCTTTTCACCTGGCCGGAATTGCACCATGCAGTGCTGAATGGCGACGACCCCTATGCGCGTGAGCTGGCGCAACAGGCCGAGCGCAAAGGCGTCACCGTCACCAGCTATGGATTTGAGTCGGGCGATGTGCGCGGCAGTAATTTGCGAGTTGGCCCACATGGCTTGGCCTTCGATGTCAGCAGCCCTTGGGGAGAAGCGCGCATCGAAAGCGGCGTGCTTGGCCGTTTCAATGCGCACAACCTGCTGGCGGTGCTGACCACTTTGCTGGTGGGCGGTGTCGCATTCGAGCAAGCCATTATCAGCGTGCAGCACGTGCGGCCGGTGCCGGGACGCATGCAGCAGATTCGCATTCCGGGCAAGCCACTGGTGGTGGTGGATTACGCGCATACGCCGGATGCACTGGAGAAAGTGCTGATCACGCTGCGTGAAATCGTGGGCGAATCCAAGGCCTCCGAGTCGCAACTCATTTGCGTCTTCGGCTGCGGTGGCCAGCGCGATAAAGGCAAGCGCCCCATGATGGGCGATATCGCCTCGCGCTTGGCGGATGCGGTGGTGGTGACCAGCGATAATCCGCGCGCCGAAGACCCGCGCTTCATCATCGACGACATCGTCTCCGGCATGGGGGCGAATTACCACGTTATAGAAGACCGCGCCGCCGCGATTGGTCATGCCATTCGCCAGGCGCAGCCCGACGATGTGGTGTTGATCGCCGGCAAAGGGCATGAGGACTACCAGGAAATAAAAGGGGTGAGGCTGCCATTTTCCGATATCGAGGTCGCCGCGCGCGCCTTGGGGAGCGCGCGATGATGCGCCTGTCGGCAGCGGCACAAGCCATTGGCGGCGCAACGCTTGGCGCGGATGCGGAATTCGTTTCGGTCGGCACCGACACCCGTACCTTGCAGCGCGGCTCACTCTTCGTCGCGCTGCGCGGCGAGCGTTACGACGGCCACGACTTCGTGCGCCAGGCGCTGGAATGCGGCGCGGCAGCAGTAATGGTGGACGGGGGATTCAGGATTCAGGATGCAGGGGTCAGCGAGGATGCATCTTTACTCGTGGTCGAGGATACAAGACTTGGTCTGGGCCAGTTGGCGGCCGCTTGGCGCAAGCGCTTCGACATTCCACTGATCGCCGTGACCGGCAGCAACGGCAAAACCACAGTGAAAGAAATGCTGGCGTCGATTCTGCGTGTGCAAGCCGGCGAGGCGGAAGCCGTGCTCGCCACTGAAGGCAACTTGAACAACGACATCGGGATGCCGCTGATGCTGCTGCGGCTGCGCCCGACGCATCGCTATGCGGTGATTGAGATGGGTATGAATCATTTGGGCGAGATCGATTACCTCACGCATCTGGCCAGCCCCACCGTGGCGCTGGTAAACAACGCGCAAGTAGCGCATATCGGCGAAGTGGGCGGGATCGACAATATCGCCCGCGCCAAGGGCGAGATCTATGGTGGATTGCGTGAGGGCGGAGTGGCGGTGATCAACGCCGACGACGCCTTTGCACCGATGTGGTGTCAACTGAATCACGGACGCGAAATAATCGATTTTGCCTTGGAGCATCCGGCGCAAGTAACCGGGCGCTACGAAATTTTGCCGGAAGGATCGCAGCTGGAAATCAAATTGCCGCAAGCCAGCATCACCACCCGGCTGCAAGTACCGGGCGTGCATAACGTGCGCAACGCGCTGGCGGCGAGCGCGGCAGCCTGTGCGGTGGGCGCGGCCCCGGATGCGATTGCCAAGGGCTTGAGCGGCTTCGAGGGTGTCAAGGGCCGGCTGCAACGCAAGACGGTGCTGCATGGCGCGACGCTGATCGACGACACCTACAACGCCAACCCCGGCTCGGTGCGCGCCGCAATCGATGTGTTGGCACAAATGGCCGGTAAAAAAATCCTGGTGCTGGGCGATATGGGCGAGTTGGGCGATGACAGCGCGCAACTGCACGCGGAAATCGGCGCTTATGCAAAAACGTGTGGGGTCGATGCGCTGTTTTGCTTGGGCGAGATGAGTCGCCACGCGGCACAGGCGTTTGGCGCCAATGCCTGGCATTACGAGCGCATTCAGGAGCTGCTCGCGGATTTGGAGAACCGGCTCACGTCTGAGGTGACGGTGCTGGTGAAAGGGTCCCGCTTCATGGAAATGGAGCGGGTGGTGAGGAGTTTCGAGGTGGCGGGAGAGTAATGCGATGCTGTTAGCGTTCTTCCAATGGCTTGGCCACGATGTGCGCGCCTTCAACGTGTTCAATTACATCACCTTGCGCGCGGTGCTGGCGGCACTGACCGCGCTCGCGATTTCCTTCGTGGTGGGGCCGGCCATGATTCGCAAGCTCACCGCGTACAAAATCGGCCAGGCGGTGCGCGATGACGGGCCGCAAACGCACCTTATTAAAGCCGGCACACCGACCATGGGCGGCGCCTTGATATTGGTGTCGATCGTGATCTCAACCCTGCTCTGGGCGGATTTAAAAAATATGTATGTGTGGGTGGTGGTGCTGATCACCGCAGGGTTTGGCGCGGTGGGCTGGGTGGACGATTATCGTAAAGTGGTGCACCGCAATCCCAAGGGCTTGTCGGCCGGCACCAAGCTGTTCTGGCAGTCGGCCATTGCCTTGGCGGCGGTGGCCTTCATCGCCTATAGCACCAAACTGCCGGCGCAAACTGAATTGATCGTGCCCTTCTTCAAGACGGTGGCGATTCCGCTCGGCGCGATCGGTTTCATGGTGCTGGCGTATTTCGTCATCGTCGGCACCAGCAACGCGGTCAACCTCACCGATGGCCTGGATGGCTTGGCGATCATGCCCACCGTGATGGTGGCCAGTGCGCTGGCGATTTTCGCTTATGTCGCCGGTAACGCGGTGTTCTCCAAATACTTGCAACTGCCTTATATCCCCGGCGCGGGTGAACTCGCCGTGTTCTGCGCGGCAATTGCTGGCGCGGGTTTGGCCTTTCTCTGGTTCAACGCCTATCCGGCGGAAGTGTTCATGGGCGATGTCGGCGCGCTGGCCCTGGGCGGCGCGCTCGGTGCAGTGGCGGTGATCGTGCGCCAGGAAATCGTGTTGTTCATCATGGGCGGCGTGTTCGTAGTGGAGACCTTGTCGGTGGTGTTGCAAGTGGCGTCGTTCAAGCTCACGGGAAAACGCATTTTCCGCATGGCGCCCTTGCATCACCACTATGAATTGAAGGGTTGGAAAGAGAACCAAGTCGTGGTGCGGTTTTGGATTATCACCATGATTTTGGTGTTGGTTGGTTTATCGACGTTGAAATTACGATGAACGTGATCGGTAAAAAAGTGTTGGTGTTGGGCTTGGGCGATACCGGCCTGTCGATGGCGACATGGCTCACGCGCCACGGCGCGCGCGTGCGCGCCGCCGACAGCCGCGTTGCCCCGCCGCATGCAGATCGCCTCAAACGCCAACTGCCCCAAGCGGAAATAATCACCGGCGGCTTCAACGTGGATTGTTTTAACGATATCGACCTGATCGCGATTAGCCCTGGCGTGCCTTTGTCAGAACCGTTGCTGGCCAGCGCGCTTCAGCGCGGCGTGCCGGTGGTGGGCGATGTCGAGTTGTTCGCACAAGCACTGGCCCCACGCAAAGCAAAAGTGATTGCGATTACCGGTGCTAACGGCAAGAGCACGGTAACGGCACTGTGCGGCGAGATGTGTGTTGCAGCCGGACTCAAAACAGTAGTGGCGGGCAATATCGGTCTGCCGGTGTTGGATGCCTTGAGCGCAATCGAGGACGGCGCGGCGATGCCCGAAATATTTGTGCTTGAGCTGTCGAGTTTTCAGTTGGAAACCACGGCCTCGCTCAATGCCGATGCCGCAACGGTATTGAACGTGACGCAAGATCATATGGACCGCTACCACGGCATGGATGATTACGCCGCCGCCAAGGCGCGCATCTTTTTGGGCAAGGGCGTGCAGGTGCTCAACCGCGAAGACGCCTACAGCCGCGCAATGGCGCTGCCGGGGCGACGCATTGAGACCTTCGGCCTGGACGCACCGGCCAACGATGCCGATTGGGGAATGTTGAATCAAGCGGGCCAGGAC
This sequence comes from Pseudomonadota bacterium, assembly GCA_038042985.1. GTDB lineage: Bacteria > Pseudomonadota > Gammaproteobacteria > Burkholderiales > Thiobacteraceae > RBG-16-58-11. The sequence continues at coordinate 84,215 of JBBTCZ010000010.1, read as the reverse complement.
TGGTTGGCGCATGGCTCGCAACCGTTGATCGAAGCATCCGAGGTGCCGCTGGCTGGGCGCCACAACGCGGCCAATGCACTCGCCGCGCTCGCGCTGTGCCAGGCCATCGGCTTGCCCTTGGCGCCGCTGCTGACAGCGCTGCGCGCATTCAAGGGGCTGCCGCATCGGGTGCAAAAAGTGGCGGAAGTGGCCGGCGTTACTTTTTATGACGATTCCAAGGGCACCAACGTCGGCGCCACCGTGGCGGCCTTGAACGGCATGCGCGAGCCTGCGGTGTTGATCGCGGGCGGTGATGGCAAGGGACAGGATTTTTCGCCCTTGAAAATGGCCTGTGCCAAGCAGGCGCGCGCAGTGGTGCTGATCGGCCGCGACGCCGCGCGCATCGAAACGGCGATTAGCGGCTGTGGTGTGCCGCTGCACCATGCAAAAACCATGGACGAAGCGGTGGGCATGGCGTTCCGTGCAGCCCTTGCGGGCGATGCGGTGCTGCTGTCGCCGGCCTGCGCCAGCTTCGACATGTTCCGCAACTATGAGCATCGCGCGCAAGTGTTTATCGCCGCAGTACAAAAGCTCCAGCAGGAGCGTGCGGCATGATGTTCTACGCCACCGCGCTGAAGACCCAGCACACCAAGCCCGATTACGACCAAGGCTTGTTGTGGGTGACGCTGCTGCTCTTGGCGCTGGGTTTAGTCATGGTGTATTCGGCCTCAATCGCGATTGCAGGCGCGAACCGCTACACCGGCCACCAAGAGAGCTACTACTTGATGCGGCATTTAATCTATCTCGTGGTGAGTTTGATGGCCGGCTTTATCGCGTTCCAGTTGCCCGTGCGCGCTTGGCAAAAGCTGGCGCCGTATCTGTTCATCGCGGGCATCGTGTTGCTGGCGCTGGTGTTGGTGCCGGGCATTGGGCGCGAGGTGAATGGCTCCAAGCGTTGGATTTCCTTGTTTGTCGTGAATTTGCAACCGTCGGAGTTGATGAAGCTGTTCGTGGTGTTGTACGCCGCCGATTACACCATCCGCAAGGCGAGCCATATCGAGAGTTTCACCAAAGGTTTCTTGCCGATGCTGTTGGTGATGCTATTCATCGGCGGCTTGCTCTTGCTGGAGCCGGATTTCGGCGCCTTCGCGGTGATCATCGCCGTCGGGATGGGCATCCTGTTCCTGGGCGGGATCAATGTGAAGCAATTCGGTGCGCTGATCGTGATGTTGATGATCGGCTTCGTGATCGTGATCTGGGTGTCCCCGTATCGCATGCAGCGCATTATCGGTTTCATGGATCCTTGGGCCGATCCCTTCGGCAAAGGCTATCAACTCTCGCATGCGCTGATCGCTTTCGGTCGCGGCGAATGGTTTGGCGTCGGGCTCGGCGGCAGCGTGGAAAAACTGATGTACCTGCCGGAAGCGCATACCGACTTTCTGCTGGCGGTGATCGCGGAAGAGTTTGGTTTTGTCGGGGTCACTTTGGTGGTGTTGGCCTTTGCATATCTCACGCTGCGCGCGTTCGCGATTGCACGCCAAGCCACGCTGCTGGCGCGGCCGTTCGGCGCCCTAGTCGCACACGGCATCGGTATCTGGCTCGCGGTGCAGTCGATCATCAATATGGGTGTGAACATGGGGCTGTTGCCGACCAAGGGGCTGACGCTGCCTTTGTTGTCGTTTGGCGGCAGCGGCATTGTCGCCAACTGCATCGCGCTGGGCATCCTGCTGCGTATCGATTGGGAGAATCGGCAATTGCTCAAGGGGTATGCGATATGACATCGGGCGTCGGGCGCACAGTGATGATTATGGCGGGCGGAACCGGTGGGCATGTTTATCCGGGTTTGGCAGTGGCGAGTGAGTTGCGTGTGCAAGGTTGGCGCGTGGTGTGGCTGGGTACGCGAGCCGGGTTGGAAGCCAAACTGGTGCCCGAAGCAGGGATTGAAATGGTGTGGTTGAAATTTGGTGGGGTGCGTGGCAAAGGCTTGCTGCGCCTAGTCTGGCTGCCGCTGCAAATCGTGATCGCGTTTATTCAGAGTGCGCGTGCGATTTTTAAATATCGGCCCGATGTGGTGCTGGGGCTGGGCGGCTACACCGCTTTTCCAGGGGGCATGATGGCGTCACTGTTTAATCGGCCCTTAGTGATTCATGAGCAAAATTCCATCGCGGGGCTCACCAATCGGGTCTTGGCCTGTCTCGCCGACAAGGTGCTGGTGGCTTTCCCCGCCGCATTCAATGGCCCCAAAGATAAGCCGATTCCCTGTCGCCAGGTCACGCTGGAATGCTGCGGCAATCCGGTGCGGTCCGATATCGCTGCGTTAGCCGAGCCTGCTGCACGCATGCAAAGTCGCAGCGGAAACCTGCGCGTGTTGGTGGTGGGCGGCAGCCTCGGCGCACAGGCGCTGAATGAAGCGGTACCGCGCGCGCTGAAATTAATCGACGCGGCAGTACGGCCGGAAGTAGTACATCAAGCGGGCTTGAAACACATCGAACAATTGCAGGCGAATTACGCCGATGCCGGCGTGAGCGCAGAAGTGCTGGCTTTTATCGACGACATGGCGACGCGCTATGCCTGGTGCGATGTGGTGGTGTGCCGCGCCGGCGCGTTGACGATTGCCGAGTTAGCAGCGGCCGGGGTGGCCAGCGTGTTGGTGCCGTTTCCGCATGCGGTGGATGACCACCAAACCTCCAACGCCAAATTTTTGAGTGAAGCCGGCGCGGCGCTGTTGTTGCCGCAAACCGAATTGACACCGCAGAAGCTAGCGCAGTTGCTGCGTGAATTCACGCGCGAGAAATTGTTGGTGATGGCTGACAAGGCGCGGGCGTTGGCCAAACCCGATGCGACGCGGCGCGTGGCGCAAGTTTGCGTGGAGTTGGCGGCATGAAACATAAAGTCAAACACATTCATTTCGTGGGCATCGGCGGCGCCGGCATGAGCGGCATCGCTGAGGTGCTGCTTAATTTGGGGTTCAAGATTAGCGGCTCGGATTTGTCCGACAACGCCGCCACCAAGCGTCTGGCAAAAATGGGCGCCAAGGTATTCCACGGCCATGCTGCGAGCCACATTGAAAAGACCGATGTGGTGGTGACCTCGACCGCGGTGAAAGCTGACAACCCTGAGGTGCTGGCGGCGCGTGAAAAGAATATTCCCGTGGTGCCGCGTGCCTTGATGCTGGCGGAGTTGATGCGCTTTAAGCAAGGCATCGCGGTGGCGGGTACGCATGGGAAAACCACGACCACTAGCTTGATCGCCAGCGTGCTGGCGGAAGGCGGGCTGGATCCTACCTACGTGATTGGTGGCCGGCTTGAGGCCGCCGGTGCGAATGCCAAGCTCGGCAGTGGCGAGTTCCTGGTGGCGGAGGCGGATGAGTCCGATGCCTCCTTCCTGCATCTGACGCCGGTGCTGTCGGTGGTGACCAATATCGATGCCGACCATATGGAAACCTACGGCCACGATTTCGAGAAGTTAAAGCAAGCCTTCGTCGACTTCATTCAGCACTTGCCGTTCTACGGCGTGGCGGTGCTGTGCGCGGACGACCCGAATGTGCGCGCCATCATGCCGCGTTTGACGAAGCCGATCGTGACTTACGGCACGAGCGAGGACGTTGATTTCCGTGCCACGCACATCAAGGCGGTGGGCGGCCAGATGCATTTCAAAGTCGCGCGCCGTGGCGGCAAGCAGCTGGCAATTCAACTCAACTGCGCCGGGCATCACAACGTGTTGAATGCGCTGGCAACGATCGCGGTCGCAATTGAGCTGAGCGTGTCAGACAAAGCGATTCAAAAAGGCTTGGCCGAATTCAAGGGGGTGGGCCGGCGTTTTCAGCGCTACGGCGATGTTCCGCTGCCGAGCGGCGGGCATTTCACCCTGATCGATGACTATGGTCATCACCCAGTGGAGATGGCGGCCACGATCGCCGCCGCGCGTGGCGCGTTCCCGCAACAGCGCCTGGTGCTGGCGTTCCAGCCGCATCGCTACACGCGCACGCGCGATGTGTTCGAAGATTTCGTGAAAGTGTTGTCGAGCGTGGATGCCTTGGTGCTGACCGAAGTGTATGCGGCAGGCGAAGCGCCGATCGTCGCGGCCGATGGGCGCGCCCTGACGCGCGCGATTCGTGTGGCAGGCAAGGTGGAGCCGGTTTTCGTGGAGACCGTGGGCGAGATGCCTCAAGCGATCCTGAATCTGGTGCGCGATGGTGATGTGGTGTTGACCATGGGCGCGGGCACGGTGGGGCAGGTTTCTGGTTTGCTGGTGCAGGCCGGTGAGGCGTGAGAGGCACGTTGCGCTTGAACGAATCCATGGCCAAGCACGTGAGTTGGCGTGCGGGCGGGCAGGTAGCCCAAGCGTATGTGCCCGCGGATTTGGAAGATTTGGCCGCGTTTTTAAAAGCGTTGCCGCAGAACGAGAGCGTGTTGTTCGTGGGATTGGGTAGCAATCTTTTGGTACGGGATGGCGGATTTAGAGGAACGGTGATTTTGATGCATGCAGTGCTAAATCAAGTGCGAGTGGAGAACGAGCGAATCTACGCCGAAGCCGGTGTGGCGAGCCCGAAGCTCGCGCGCTTTAGTGCTAAGCACGATTTTGAGGGCGCGGAATTTTTGGCGGGGATTCCCGGCACGATCGGCGGCGCGTTGGCGATGAATGCCGGCTGCTATGGCGCAGAAACCTGGGAAGTGGTGGACGAGGTGCTGACCATCGATCGGCACGGCGAATTACGCCACCGTCAGCCGGCGGATTACCAGATCAGCTACCGCCATGTGGCGTTGCATGCCGCAGAAAATGAAGAATGGTTTGTGGCGGCCTGGTTCAAGCTGGCGCGCGGCGATGGCGCGCTGGCACAACAGCGCATCAAGACTTTGCTGCAAAAGCGCATTGGCGCGCAGCCGCTGAATCGCCCCAACGCGGGTTCGGTGTTTCGCAATCCGTCAGGCGATTTCGCGGCGCGGCTGATCGAAGCCTGCGGCTTGAAGGGCAAGCGCATCGGTGGCGCGCAAGTATCGGAGAAGCACGCCAACTTCATCGTCAATCTGGGCGATGCGACGGCGGCGGATATCGAGTGCCTGATCAGCAGGGTGCAAGACACCGTGCGGCGGGAACGGGGAGTGATGCTTGAGCGCGAAGTGCGGATCGTCGGGGATTCCGTCTCAGGTTCGGGAGTGAATCATGGGCAGTAATGCATTTCAATCAAATTGGGAGCGCCCTCAGATGAGCCGGGTCAAAAAAATGATGGCGGAAGAATCTGGCCGGGGCGGTGCAGGCGGCATACGCGCGCAAGTGCTGCCGTTTGCACCGCAAGAAGCCAGTCTGGGCAAGGTGGCGGTGCTGCTCGGCGGCCGCTCGGCGGAGCGCGAAGTGTCATTGAAAAGTGGCGGCGCAGTGATGGAGGCGCTACACGCGAGCGGCGTCGATGCGCACGCATTCGATCCATCTCAATGCGATTTGATGGATTTGAAAGGTTATGACCGCGTGTTCATCGCGCTGCATGGACGCTACGGTGAGGACGGCACCATCCAAGGCATGCTGGAGTTGATGGGGATTCCCTATACCGGCAGTGGCGTGCTGGCGTCCGCTTTGGCCATGGATAAGTGGCGCACCAAGCTGGTGTGGCAGGCGGCCGGCATCCCTACGCCGCGCTACATTATTCTCACCGCCAATACGAATTTCGGGCAGGTGGCGGCGGAGTTGGGCGTGCCCTTGATGGTGAAACCGGCGAATGAAGGCTCTTCGATCGGCATGAGTAAGGTGACCCGCGCCGAGGATTTGCAGGGCGCCTATGAATTGGCGGCCAAGTACGATCGCTTGGTATTCGCCGAACAATTCATCACCGGCGAGGAATACACCGCCGCGATCTTGGGCGATAGCGCGCTGCCTTTGATTCGGCTCGAAACCCCGCGTGTGTTTTACGACTACGAGGCGAAATATCTCGCCGATTCCACGCGCTATCTCTGCCCCTGCGGCTTGCCGCCGGAGCGCGAACGCGGCATCCAAGCGCTGGCGTTGCGGGCATTTGAGATTCTCGCTTGCCAAGGCTGGGGCCGCGCGGATGTGATCGTGGATGAAACTGGTACGCCCTATTTTCTCGAGATGAATACCTCGCCCGGCATGACCGACCACAGCTTGGTGCCGATGGCGGCGCGTCAGGCGGGGCTGTCATTCGAGCAACTGGTGTTGCGGATTTTGGAGCTAGCGCATGTGGGGTAGAGCAGATAAAGGCGATCTCGCACGGCGGCCGATGGCGGCCGCGACGCCGGGCACCTTGGTTTTGTCGCTGTGGGATAAGGCGCAGTTGATGCTGTGGTGCGCCAATTTGTTGTATGCCTTGGCGGCGATTCTGCTCATCTATGCGGTGTTGTTTTTGATGATCCACTTGCCGCTGTTTCCGCTCAAGCATGTGGAGGTGAAAGGGGATTTGCAGCATGTCACTTATCAACAAGTGAGCTACATCGTGACCCGTGATTTCAGGGGTAATTTTTTCACGCTGGATTTGGCCCAAGTAGGCAAAGGTTTTCAGAAATTGCCCTGGGTGCGCAACGTGAGTTTGCGCCGGCAGTGGCCGGACACCTTGGAAGTGACGTTGGAAGAACATGGTGTGTTGGCGCGTTGGTCGGCCGGCGGCTTGGTGAATACGCGCGGGGAATTGTTTGAGGCCGCGAGCAGCAGCGAGTTGCCGGTGTTGAGCGGACCCGAAGGCAGCGCACGCGAAGTCGCCGAGCAGTATGGCCATTTTAAAACGGCGCTGGCACCGCTTAAATTAAAGCCGACCAGCGTGACCATGAATGAGCGCCGAGCCTGGCAATTGAAGCTGGATAACGGTCTGACGTTGGAGTTGGGGCGCGATCAAGCCGGGGCGCGTCTGAGTAAATTCGTACGGGTGTACGACGCGACCATCGCGCGCATGCCGCGTCAAGTGGCGTATGTGGATTTGCGTTATCCCAACGGCTTCGCGGTGCGCTTCGGCGCCAGTGAGACGAAGCCACGGGCAAACAGTTAGGAAGCGGGCGGAGTAAGCAGATGGCCAAAAATAAAGAACAGAAAAATTTAATCATCGGCCTGGATATCGGCACCTCGAAAATCGTGGCGCTGGTGGCCGAGGTGATGCCGGAAGGCCGCCTGGAAGTAATCGGGATCGGCGAAACGCAGTCACGCGGTTTGAAAAAGGGCGTGGTAGTGAATATCGAGTCCACGGTGAATGCGATTCAGCGCGCCCTGGAAGAAGCCGAGTTGATGGCCGACTGCAAGATTCGCGATGTGTTGACCGGCATTGCCGGCAGCCACATCAAGAGTATCAATTCGCACGGCATGGTGGCGATCAAGGATAAGGAAGTGACCCAAGCCGATGTCGATCGCGTGATCGAAACCGCGCGCGCGGTGAATATTCCGACAGACCAGCAGATTCTGCACATTCTGACCCAGGAATTCATCATCGATGGCCAGGAAGATGTGCGCGAGCCGCTCGGCATGAGCGGCGTGCGCCTGGAAGTGAAGGTGCACATCGTGACCGGCGCCGTCTCGGCCGCGCAAAACATCATCAAATGCGTGAAGCGCTGCGGTTTGGATGTGCGCGACCTGATTTTGCAACCGCTGGCATCGAGCATGGCGGTGCTGACCGAGGACGAGAAGGATCTGGGTGTGTGCCTAGTGGATATCGGAGGCGGCACGGCCGATATCGCCGTGTTCACCAATGGGGCGATTCGTCACACGGCGGTGATCCCGATCGCCGGCGATCAAATCACTAACGACATTGCCATGGCACTGCGTACCCCGACCAAGGAAGCGGAAGACATCAAACGTGCGCAAGGCTGTGCGCTACGACAACTCGCGCATCCCTCGGAAATGATCGAAGTGCCGAGCGTGGGCGAACGTGCCGCGCGTCAACTATCACGTCAAACGCTGGCCGAGGTGATCGAGCCACGCATCGAAGAAATGTACTCGCTGGTGCAAGCGGAGTTACGTCGCAGCGGATTCGAGGAATTGATTTCCTCCGGCATCGTGCTCACCGGCGGCTCGAGCCTGATGCAAGGCATGGTCGAGTTGGGCGAGGAAGTGTTTCACATGCCAGTGCGGCTGGGCATGCCGCAGTACGTCGGCGGCTTGTCGGAAGTCGTGCGCAACCCGCGTTACGCAACCGGGGTGGGCCTGTTGCTGGCGGGCTTGGAGCAATACCAGCGCCATCAACTGGTACGCATGCAGAGCTCTTCGATACAGCAGGTGTTCGAAAAAATGAAGTCGTGGTTCCAGGGTTTTTGAAATGAAGAGTTTTTAATTTTGTAGTTGTTTTTAACTGAAGGAGGTCGAAATGTTTGAGATTCTGGATAGTCAATCGCAAGACGCAGTAATCAAGGTGATCGGCGTGGGCGGCTGCGGCGGTAATGCAGTGGACCACATGATCGCGAGCGGGCTCCAGGGGGTGGAGTTCATCGCGGCCAATACCGATGCGCAAGCACTCGCTAAGAGTGATGCACACATGAAGCTGCAATTGGGCAATTCCATCACCAAGGGCTTAGGCGCGGGCGCGAATCCGGAAATCGGGCGCGAATCGGCGCTTGAGGATCGCGAGAAAATCGCCGAAGCCATCGACGGCGCGGACATGTTGTTCATTACCGCCGGCATGGGTGGTGGTACCGGAACGGGTGCCGCACCGGTGGTGGCCGAAGTGGCGAAAGAGCTCGGCATTTTGACCGTGGCCGTGGTCACCAAGCCCTTCATGTTCGAAGGCCGGCGCTTGAAAGTGGCACATGCCGGCATCGAAGCGTTGTCGCAATATGTGGACTCGCTGATCATCATCCCGAATGAGAAGTTGATGCAGGTGTTGGGCGACGATGTGTCGGTGTTGGATGCCTTCCGCGAAGCGAACGAGGTGTTGCATGGCGCCGTATCCGGCATCGCCGAAGTGATCAGTTGCCCTGGTTTGGTCAACGTGGACTTCGCCGACGTGCGCACCGTGATGAGCGAGATGGGTATGGCGATGATGGGTTCGGCCAAAGCGCAAGGCGCGGAACGTGGGCGGCGCGCGGCGGAACAAGCGGTGAAGAGTCCCTTGCTAGAAGATGTAAACCTATCCGGTGCACGCGGCATGTTGGTGAATATCACTGCCAGCCATTCGCTGAAGATGAAGGAGATTCACGAAGTCATGAACACCATCCGTGAGTTCACCGCGGAGGATTCGACTGTGATCTTTGGCGCGGTATTCGATGAAAGCATGAACGAAGATTTGCGCGTGACTATGGTGGCGACTGGCTTGGGCATGCCTTCCCAGATTCGTTTGCCCAAGCCGCTCACCATCGTCAAGACCGGCACCGACAGCTTTGCGCATGACATGGGCTATGAAGCAGATGCGCCCGCAGTAATTCGTTCCGGGCGGCGCGCGGCGGCGGTGGAAGCGATGAAAGCGTCGGGTGTCGATTTGCTCGATATCCCCGCCTTCTTGCGTAAGCAAGCGGACTAGCCAGTCGCGCGGTTTGGCTGAACGCATGGGCTAAGGCCTAGGGGCTTGTTCCCCCTAAATTCTGGGGACAGGTCAACGCTATGATAAAATGCGCGTTTTTCGCTGCATGGGCATTTTTTAGGATTCAAGCGTGATTAAGCAACGTACATTAAAGAACGTAATCAGCGCCACCGGCGTTGGTTTGCATACTGGGCAAAAGGTAACCCTCACCTTGCGCCCGGCAGCAGCCGACACCGGGATCGTATTCCGGCGGGTTGACCTCCCGCAGCCGGTTACGATCAAGGCGGACCCTTTCCAGGTGACCGACACCCGTATGTGCTCGGCGCTGGAAGCAGATGGGGTGAAAGTGAATACGGTCGAGCACTTGATGTCGGCTTTGGCCGGCCTCGGCATCGATAATGTATATATAGACTTGACCGCTTCCGAAGTGCCGATCATGGATGGTTCAGCCAGCCCCTTTGTGTTCCTGGTGCAATCCGCCGGGGTGGAAGAGCAAAACGCGCCCAAGCGCTTCATCCGCGTGAAAAAGACGATCCAAATCACGGATGGCGACAAGTGGGTGAAGCTGGAGCCCTATAACGGCTTTCGCGTCACCTTAAGTATCGACTTCAAGCATCCGGTATTCGACCAATCCGGCAAAGCGGTTACGGTCGATTTCGCCGATACCTCCTTCATCAAGGAAATCAGCCGTGCCCGCACCTTCGGCTTCATGCACGAAGTGGAATATCTGCGCAACAATGGCTTGGCGCTGGGCGGCAGCCTAGACAACGCGATCGTGATGGACGAGTTTCGAGTGTTGAACACCGACGGCTTGCGCTACGACGACGAGTTCGTCAAACACAAGGCCTTGGATGCAATTGGCGACCTCTATTTATTGGGTCACCCCTTAATCGGCGCATTTACTGGACATAAGTCCGGTCATGCGCTGAACAACCAATTGCTGCGCGGCCTGCTCGCGGATGAAACCGCTTGGGAATATGTGTCATTCAATCGCCTGGAAGAAGCGCCGGCGGGATTTGCCCGGCTCCAGGCGCAAAACGCCTAATTCTGTTTCTATTTAAACCCAAAGCGGCGAACCACGGGGAATACGGGGTTCACGGGGAAGACCTAGGTCACTATGCCCCTGTTATTTCTGCGGTTTTATCTGTTGATCGTGGGTTTGGCCATCATCGGCGCGGTGATTGTCGGCGTGCTGCTGAAAGACAAACGCTGGTTCCGCTTCGCTTGGCAATTACTTAAATTTTCTGTGGTGCTGGTGCTGGTGATTGCTGCGGCGATAGCGATCGGTCGCATCGTGTTACTTTGATTCCCGATGTCGTTTAATTAAGTTAGTAAGCGCTTCCTTTAGCGGGGAGTCTTCTAATTCGTTATCCAACTTTTCCAGGCTAGCCAAACTTTGTTGCGAAATGCCCTGTTTTGGTGCGCTCGCTCTTTCGGGTGACGGGATTTTCACTTGCACGTCTACCCGAATTCCAGTAATTTCTCTCCCCCGCTGCTGAAGTTTTTCCAGAAGACTAGGCAATTGCTGCTTAATCTTTGAGGCAATTGCGCCGTTATCGGCTAACAGGGTCAACACGCCATCATCCAGGCGGCCGACCCGACAAGAACGCGCCAAACCAATAGGCGCGACTGTTTCCCAGATGCGCGAGATTGCATTGAGCCGTTGCGCCGCGAGTGCTAAGCGGTTCAAAGGTGAAGCCGGCTCGCTAAGAAATGTATCAAGTTTGCGTGCAGTCATGATTTCTAATGGGCGCAACAGTTTGAATGGGGATGTGTGTGAATATCATATTCGTATCTAACAAATTTTCCAAAGCCCGCACGCTGTGCGTCGACCGTTGTCAGACGAGCATCTTGCTCGTTGGTGGGCTGATGCTATTCATGGCGATGAGCGGGCTGTTTGGCTATCTCATTCTGTTCCAATTTGGCGGCCTGCAAGTGCCTGTGGTGCAAAAACTGCTGATTTCCTCACAACAAACCGAAACCGAAAAAAATCGCGAGGCCATGCAACAGCGGCTGGCCGCCATGGCGATCAAAGTCGGAGAAATGCAAGCGCAAGTGATGCGTTTGGAAGCGTTGGGCGAGCGCGTGGCGAAAGTCGCGGGAATCAAGAAAGAAGAAATCAATTTTGATCGTAAGCCGGGCCGCGGCGGCGTGCTCAAGCCGGGTGAGTCGGTGAGTTTGGGTGATTTCGAGGGCGAGTTGTCCAAGCTAGCGCGTATTCTGGATGACAAGTCTGATCACTTGGCGGTGATGGATGCGATGCTTTCGCGTGAGTCAGTGCGCAAAGCGGCGCTGCCGACCGCGTCACCGGTCTCGATCGGCTTCTTTTCATCTAACTACGGCTGGCGTTTGGATCCCTTTACCGGACAACGTGCGATGCACGAGGGCGTGGATTTCGTCGCCGAGCCCGGCACGCCCATCAAAGCCGCTGCCGGCGGCATTGTCATCTACTCGGATTACCATCCCGGCTATGGTAATATGCTCGAAGTCGACCACGGCAACGGGCTGATAAGCCGCTACGGTCATGCTTCCAAGCGCTTGGTGAAGGAAGGTGATGTAGTGCTGCGCGGCCAGAAAATCGGCGAAGTCGGCAGCACGGGCCGTTCCACCGGACCGCATCTCCACTTCGAAGTGCTTTTAAATGGCACACCGCAAAACCCCACCCGGTACTTGAATTTGCCTGGCTGATCCTTAATTTAAGTATCTCTACATAATGAGGTGCATTGACGGCGAGTGAAAAGCGCTGTGAATGCACCTTAACTTTATTTGTCGAAGAAGAATCATGATCGCTGGCCTAATCAAAAAAGTGTTCGGCAGCCGCAACGAGCGGCTGATCAAGCAGTACGCTCAAACCGCAAAAACCATCAACGCCCTTGAGCCGCAAATGCAAGCCTTGTCCGATCATGCGCTTGCAGCCAAAACCTCAGAATTTAAGCAGCGTGTCACCAACGGCGAGTCGCTCGACAGTCTCTTGCCTGAAGCCTTTGCCGTGGTACGCGAAGCGGGCAAGCGTGTGCTGGAGATGCGCCATTTCGATGTGCAATTGATCGGCGGCATGGCGCTGCATGACGGCAAAATCAGCGAAATGCGCACTGGTGAGGGCAAGACGCTGGTGGCCACGTTGCCGTCTTACCTCAATGCGCTGACCGGAAAGGGCGTGCACATCATCACGGTGAACGATTACCTGGCGAGTCGCGATGCTGAATGGATGGGGCGCATTCATCGCTTCCTGGGTTTGAGCGTGGGTTGCAACCTGTCGCAGATGGATCACGAGGCGAAGCAGGCGGCCTACGCTGCCGACATCACCTATGGCACTAACAACGAATTCGGCTTTGATTATTTGCGCGACAACATGGTGTTCAGCTCAGGCGAACGCGTGCAGCGCAAACTCAACTACGCCATCATCGACGAGGTGGATTCGATCCTGATCGACGAAGCGCGCACACCGCTCATCATCTCCGGCCAAGCGGAAGACAACGTCGATCTGTATGTGAAGGTCAACGCCCTGGCGCCGAAGCTGACGAAGGTCGAAGGCGAAGAGGGTCCCGGCGATTACACCGTAGATGAAAAAGCCCACCAAGTATTGTTGACCGAAGCCGGTCACGAGCATGCGGAAGAGTTGCTGACCCAAGCGGGCCTGCTCGCACCGGGCAGCAGCCTGTACGACGCGGCGAATATCTCACTCATGCACCATATCTATGCCGCGTTGCGCGCCAATGCCTTGTACCACCGCGATCAGCATTATGTGGTGCAAGACGGCGAAGTCGTGATCGTGGACGAATTCACCGGCCGCTTGATGTCCGGCCGGCGCTGGTCGGATGGCTTGCACCAGGCGGTGGAAGCGAAAGAGGGCGCATCGATCCAGAAAGAAAATCAAACGCTGGCTTCGATCACCTTCCAAAATTATTTCCGTCTCTACACCAAGCTTTCTGGTATGACCGGCACCGCCGACACCGAGGCCTACGAGTTCCAGCAAATCTATAATCTGGAAACCGTGGTGATTCCGACCCATCGCGCCATGGTGCGGCAAGATCGCATGGATCAGGTGTATCGCACGCTCACGGAAAAATATACTGCGGTGATCGCTGATATCAAAGATTGCCACCTGCGCGGTCAGCCGGTGCTGGTCGGTACCACGTCGATTGAGATCAACGAATTTCTGTCGGGTCTACTCAAAAAAGAAAAACTGCCGCATCAAGTGCTGAATGCAAAACAGCATGCGAGCGAAGCCAATATCGTGGTGCAGGCCGGGCGGCCGGGTGTGGTCACCATCGCCACCAATATGGCGGGTCGCGGCACGGACATCGTGCTTGGCGGCAACCCGCAAGGCGATATCGACGCCGTGCGCAACGACGACACCTTGAGCGAAGATCAGAAACAAGAGCGCATCAATCAGCTTCGCGCCGAATGGCAGCAGCGCCACGACCAAGTGATTGCGATGGGCGGTCTGCACATCATCGGCACCGAGCGCCACGAATCGCGCCGCGTGGATAACCAATTGCGTGGCCGCGCCGGGCGCCAAGGCGATCCGGGCTCGAGCCGATTTTATCTGTCGCTGGAAGATACGCTGTTGCGCATCTTCGCTTCCGATCGCGTGGCGGCGATCATGGACCGGCTCAAAATGCCGGAAGGCGAGGCGATCGAGCATCCATGGGTGACGCGCGCGATCGAAAATGCGCAGCGCAAAGTGGAAGCGCGCAACTTCGATATGCGCAAACAGCTGCTCGAATACGATGACGTCGCCAATGATCAGCGCAAAGCGATTTACGAAAAGCGCAACGAATTGCTGGAGTCGGAAGATATCTCCGATTCCATCAGCGGTATCCGCGAGCAAGTATTGGATAGCACCTTCCACCAATTCGTGCCGCCCGAGACCGTGGCCGAGCAGTGGGACATTGCCGGCCTCACCAACAACTTAAGCGCCGAATTAAATCTGGAATTACCGCTGCAAGCCTGGCTGGACGAAGACGAGAAGCTGGATGCGGAAGGGCTGCTGAAAAAAATCATCGCCACAGCAAATGCGAATTATCAGGCGAAAATTGATCAAGTCGGCGCACAAGGCATGCATCATTTCGAGCGCGGCATCATGCTGCAAAGCCTGGACACGCATTGGCGCGAGCACCTGTCGGCGCTGGATCATCTGCGTCAAGGTATTCACTTGCGTGGCTATGCGCAAAAAAATCCGAAGCAAGAATACAAGCGCGAAGCGTTCGAACTCTTCTCCGGTATGCTGGATACGATTTGGTATGAAGTAACCCGTATCACCATGACCGTGCAGATCCGCAGCCCGGAAGATGTGGAAGTCGTGGATGCCCATGTTGAGCCGGAGAACGTGCAGTACCACCACGCCGATTACGACGAAGCACTAGGGCAGCCTGAACAAGACGCGGCTGAGGAACACGCGCCATTCGTGCGCCATGAAGACAAGGTCGGCCGCAACGATCTTTGTCCATGCGGTAGCGGCAAGAAATTCAAACATTGCCATGGGCGCTTGGCGTAATCGAAGGCACCATGGGCGCTTGGCGTAATCGAAGGCAGGATAAAAAGCTAGCCGCGAATTAACGCTAATTTCGCGAATTAAACCCCGCGATCCATTTTAACAATTAGCGTTAATCCGCGGCTAAGTTTTTGTTTTACACCGCTCCCGCAAACCCCAACTGCCGCCACGCTTCATAAACCATCACCGCTGCGGCGTTGGATAAATTCAAACTTCGCACCTGCGGTTGCATCGGCAGCCGCAAGCGATGCTCCTCACTAAACTCCTCTAGTACTTCCAGCGGCAGGCCGCGCGTCTCCGGGCCGAGCACAAATGCATCGCCCGCTTCGAAGCGCACATCCGCATGCCAGCGCGTGGCCTTGGTGGTGAGCGCGAAGCGGCGGCGCGGGCCGAGTGCCTGCTTACACGCCTCCCAGTCCTTATGTACCACCAGGCTGGTGAACTCGTGATAATCCAAGCCAGCACGGATGAGCTGTTTATCTTCCAAAGAAAACCCGAGCGGCTCAACTAGATGCAGTTTTGTGCCGCTATTAGCACATAAGCGAATGATGTTTCCCGTGTTAGGCGGGATTTCCGGTTGGTACAGCACGAGTTCGAACATTCCCTTGTATCCCAAGTTAAAAACAGTTACTGTTTAGTATCAATGACCTGCAAAGTATATATGAAGTTTAGCTTAAACATTGGCGGAATGAGTTATGGCCCGGCCTGAGAAAGTTCGCCTGGGCGAGATTCTCGTCGGCCAAAAAATAATTTCAGAAGAACAGCTTAAGCTCGCGCTCGAAGAGCAAAAACGCACCGGGCGCAAGCTGGGCCGGTTTTTTGTCGAGCAAGGCTATGTGACCGAAGAACAAATCTCGGAGGCCATCGCCAAGCAGCTCAACATCCCCTTCATCAACCTTAAATACTACAACCTCAAACCGGAAATCGTGCGCTTGTTGCCGGAAACCCAGGCACGGCGCTTCCGCGCGGTGGTGATGGAGCAAAAAGCGGGCGGCGTGCTGGTCGGCATGGCGGATCCGACTGATCTATTCGCCTATGACGAAATCGCGCGCATCCTGAAGCACGATATCAACCTAGCGGTGGTGAACGAAACCCTACTACTCGCCGCTATCGACCGGTTTTATCGTCGCACCGAAGAAATATCGGACTTGGCGCATGAGTTGGAAGACGATCTCGGCGATAGCGCCGTCGATTTCGGCACATTGGGGCTAAATCAGAGTCTGGAAGATGCGCCGGTCGTCAAATTGCTGCAATCGGTGTTCGAGGATGCGGCGCAGATTCGTGCTTCCGACGTCCACATCGAGCCGCAGGAAGCCCGCTTGCAAATTCGCTTTCGCATCGATGGCGTGTTGCATATGCAGACCGAGGCCGACCCCAAGATCGCCACCGCGCTGGCCTTGCGCCTAAAATTGATGTCGGGTTTGGATATTTCAGAGAAGCGCCTGCCGCAGGACGGCCGCTTCAATGTGAAGCTGAAAAACCAGTCGATCGACATTCGCATTTCAACCATGCCGACGCAGCATGGAGAATCAGTCGTGATGCGTTTGCTCTCCCAAAGTTCGGGCGCATTGGGCCTCGACCGGCTTGGGTTTCCACCGGATATGCTGAAGCGCTTTCGCGAGCTGTTCACCCGCCCGCACGGCATGGTGCTGGTGACCGGGCCTACTGGTAGCGGCAAAACCACGACGCTTTACTCCGTGCTGTCGGAGCTGAATTCGGTCGAGACCAAAATCATCACCGTGGAAGACCCGGTGGAATACCGCCTGCCCGGCATCAACCAAGTGCAGGTAAATGAAAAGATCGATCTCACTTTCTCACGCGTGCTGCGCTCCGCACTCAGGCAAGATCCAGACATCATGCTAATCGGCGAGATGCGCGATCAAGAGACCGCGCAAATCGCCATGCGCGCCGCCATCACCGGCCACATGGTGCTCTCGACGCTGCACACCAACGATGCGGTCAGCACACCGATTCGGCTACTCGACATGGGCGTGCCGCGCTACATGGTGGCGATGTCGATCCAAGCGGTACTGGCGCAGCGCCTGGTGCGCATGGTGTGCGAGAGTTGCGCTGCCGACTACGCTCCGCTGCCATCTGAATTAACTTGGCTGAGCTTAGAGATCGGGGCGGAAGCAAAAAACCGCCGCTATGTGCTAGGCCGCGGCTGCTCGCAATGCAACGGCACCGGTTTCCAAGGCCGCATCGGCGTATATGAAATGATGGAAATGACCGCACCGCTGGCCGAAGCCGTCAACCACCATGACCCCAACCACTTCATCAAACTCGCACGGCAAAGCATGGCGGGGTGGTCCCTGCGCCGCCACGCGGTCACCCTCGCGGTGAACGGCAAGACCACCGTGGCGGAAGCGATGCGGGTGAGCAATGTGGCGGAGGAAT
>JBBTCZ010000010.1:58168-66797 GCA_038042985.1 Pseudomonadota bacterium | reverse complement strand
CCATGCCCACTTTCGCCTACAAAGGCCGCAACCCGCGCGGCGAGTTGGTGCAAGGGGTACTCGACTCCGTCGACTCAAGCTCGGTCGCCAGTCAGCTCTTTAACAACAGCATTACGCCGATCGAGATCAACTTAGCACCGGCGACGAAAAAATTCATGACCGGTGGCTGGCTGGATAAGCTAACGGAGCAGAAGGTCAGCACCGTTGATGTGTTGATGTTCAGCCGCCAGATGCATACCCTGCTGCGCGCCGGGGTACCGATCTTGCGGGCGCTCGCGGGCTTGCAGGAATCGACCGGCAACAAAACGTTCGCCAAGGTGATTCAAGAGCTGCGCGACAGTCTGGATGCGGGGCGCGAGCTCTCCGCCGCCCTGCGCCGGAATGGGAAAGTGTTCACCCCGTTTTACATCAGCATGGTGCGCGTGGGCGAGCTGACCGGCCGGCTGGAGGAAATTTTCCTGCGGCTGTTTCATCACCTGGATTTCGACCGTCATACGCGCGAGCAAATAAAGGCCGCGCTGCGTTATCCCATGTTCGTGGTCATCACCGTCATCGTCGCACTGGTCGTGATCAATATTTTCGTCATCCCGGCCTTCGCCAAAGTGTATGCCGGGTTCAAGGCCGAGCTGCCGCTGTTGACCAAAGTGCTCATCGCCACCTCCAACTTCATGCTGAACTTTTGGCCCTTGATGCTGGCGGCGACGGTGGGTGCGGTGATCTGGTTCCGCCTCTATACCCAGAGCAAGAACGGCAAATACCGATGGGATAAATTCAAGCTGCACATCCCCATCGTGGGCGATATCGTAAAAAAAGCCACGCTTGCCCGTTTCGCGCGCAGCTTGTCCTTGGCGGCGAAAAGCGGCGTGCCGATCGTGCAAGGGCTGACCGTTGTATCGCAAGTAGTGGACAACGACTACATCGCCCAGCGCATCACGCAAATGCGCGACAGCGTGGAGCGCGGCGAAACCATCTTGCGCACCGCCGTCACCAGCGGCGTGTTTACCCCGGTCGTGTTGCAAATGATCGCGGTGGGCGAAGAAACCGGCGCCATCGATGAGTTGATGGACGAAATCGCCGATATGTACGACCGCGAGGTGGAGTACCAAGTGAAAAATCTCTCGGCGCAGATCGAGCCGATTTTGATCGTCTTCATCGGCGTGATCGTGCTTATCCTAGCGCTGGGCGTGTTCCTGCCGATCTGGGATCTGGGCTCGGTGGCGATGAAGAAATGATGTTGAAACGCGCACAAGGTTTCACCCTAATCGAATTATTGGTGGTGATCATCATTATCAGCACCCTGGGTGCGGTGTTGCTGGATCGAGTGCTTTTTTACCAAGAGGCGGCCGAGAAAGCAGCGATGGAGCAACTGGCGGGCACTTTGCGCAGCGCCTTGCATTTGCAAATTGCCGACCGCTTTCTGAAGGGGAAAACGGCAGATATTGCCGCATTAGGGCAAGATAACCCGATGAACTGGCTGGCCGAGCAACCCGCGAATTACGTAGGCGAGCGTTTCGGGCCGGCGCCGGGCGAGGTGGAAAAAGGCAACTGGTATTACGACTTAAAGCACCGGCAGTTGGTGTATGTGGTGGCGCGCGGCAGTCACTTTATGCCGGATCAGGCGGGGCGCAAGGAGGTGCGCTATGCGGTGCGGCTGGTGTATGCGCATAAAGAAACTCAAGCAGGCCGGGAAAATGCCGATAAACAGGAGGTTAACGGTGTGATCCTGGCCGTGACGGAACCCTATCGGTGGTTTTGAAAGGTGGGTGGGTGCCTTTGGGCACGCTTATTGCTGTACCTTAACACAGGGTTTAGCGGGCTGTTGAAAGGGTGGTTTGCGTTGAAGGGCGCTTTCACCAGCCTGTTGGGCAGAATGTTTAAATGTTTTACTAAGGAGAGACAAATGCGAAACCAACGTGGTTTTACCTTGATTGAATTGATTGTGGTGATTGTGATTTTGGGCATCTTGGCGGCGACGGCTTTGCCGCGGTTTATTGGCGTCCAATCAGAAGCGCGGGTGGCCAAGCTCAACGGCGCACGCGGGGCGGTGCTCTCCGCCAGCGCCTTGGCTCACGCAGCCTGGCTGGTCGCGGGCAGTTCGGCCGCGACGACGGTAAACATGGACGGCGCGAGCATTACCATGGTCAACGGTTATCCGACAGCCGATGCGAACGGTATTATCAGCGCCGCGAACATTAGTACCAATGACTACAATTTAACGGGCGGTGGCGCTGGTGCGGGGTCGGTATTGACCATCAACGTGGATAGTGGCCATGCCGGCACGTGTACCTTTACCTATACGTCCGCGCTCGCCAGCGCCAGTCCCGGGATCAGCGCGGTCACCGTGACCAATTGCAACTAACGCGATCTGACATCCCATGCGAAGCGGAAGGATTCCTTTGCATGGCTGAGGCTTGAAATGCAGGCGAAGGAGGGGTTCACCCTGGTGGAACTCATCGTCGTCATCGTCATCGTCGGCATCGTGGCGCTCATTGCAGCGCCACGATTTTTTGCGCAAGCCGGTTTCGATGCGGCGCGCTTTCACGATACGGCGATCAGCGCCATTCGCTACGGGCAAAAAGTGGCCGTGGCGCAGCGTACGAATGTATTCGTAGCGGTAAGCACAACTTCGTTGGCCTTATGCTATGACATAGGCTGCGTCACGGCGGTTACCCAGCCTGCCGATAGCGCCGCATTCGTGATCACCGCGCCGAATAATATTTCCCTGACCGGATCGAGTTTCAGTTTTACCAGCCTGGGGCAACCCGCCTCTTTTGCCGCGAGCCCGGTTCCGTTGGCGGCAAACGCGACGTTCTCTATCGTCGGCGATGTTACGGCGCGCCAGATCGTGGTCGAGCAGGAGACCGGCTATGTGCACAAGTAGCGGTGCAGGGGTTAGTAATCCATTCCACCAAAACGATGACATGAAACGGCGTCTTTTTCCGTCATGCGTCGTTGCATCCCCTTGCCGTATACCCCATACGGCGGCGGGTCTGTGCCTAGCCTGGCGAAAAAATCCATCCGTTTCATCTGTCACCATTTTGATGGAATGGACTACTAGGCATGCCTCGCCCGCAGGGCTGCGCGGCTTCAGCCTGATCGAGGTGATCGTATTCATCCTGGTCGTGAGCGTTGCCTTGGCGGGGGTGCTGTCGGTGATGAATCTCACTACTCAGCGCAGCGCCGATCCCTTGATCCGCAAGCAGGCGATCGCGGTGGCAGAGTCAATGCTGGAGGAGGTGTCGCTGCACGATTTTGCTGTCACGAGTGCGCCCGTCGCGCCAATCCAGGCGAATCGTCAATCTTTTGACGATATTGGCGACTACAACAACTTCACGACGAGCGGCATCTATCCCATTGACAGCGCGACACCGATAACAGGCCTCACCGGGTATAGCGTGAGCGTGAGCGTGAGCGTGGCGGCCGCCGATCTGGGCCCGGCGGCGAGTCTCATTACCGCCGCTTCCGGCAATGCGAGTTTGATCACGGTGACCGTGACCGGGCCAGATAATGTCAGCGTAGTGTTGGCGGGTTATCGGACTGCGTATGGACCGTAATCGGCTAATGCGCACCCCCTCCCCGTTTCTCTATCGCGGCTTCACGCTGATCGAGATGATCGTCGTGATTGTGCTCACCAGCATTCTCGCGTCGGCGGTGGCGGTGTTTATCAAGCTCCCGATACAGGGCTATGTCGATAGCGCGCGGCGCGCGGAAATGACCGATATCGCCGATACCGCGCTGCGGCGCATGGGGCGCGATCTGCGCTTGGCGCTGCCGAACAGCGTGCGCCTGACAGATAGCGATGCGACGATTGAAATTCTGCTGACCCGAACCGGCGGACGTTATCGCGCCGAAGTCGATAGCGCCGGCGCGGGCGATATTCTGGACTTTAGCGTGAACGACGATCCGAGCTTCGATCAGTTCGGCGCGTTTGCCACGGGCGCCGGCCAGACCATTATCGCTGGCGATAGGCTGGTGGTGTATAACCTCGGCATCCCTGGCGCGAACGCCTATGCGGGCGAAAACTTGGCCAACATCAGCGGCACGGCGGCCGGTGATCTGCCGAGCGAAAACAAAATCAACTTCACATTCACCTTGCCCACCCAGAAATTTCCGCTCGAATCGCCCGGCAGCCGGTTTCAGGTGGTCGAGGGGCCGGTGAGCTATGTCTGTGCAGGCGGCACGCTGACGCGCTATTGGGGCTATGCGATCCAAGCCACGCAGCCCAACGCCGCCGCATTGCCGGGGCTCGCCGGCGTGAAAAGCGCCTTGCTGGCGACCAATGTAGCAAGCTGCGTATTCGACTATAGCCCTGGCATCACCGCGCGTTCGGGCTTGGTGGCGTTGACGCTTGTCATCACCGAGTCGGGCGAATCGGTGCGGCTCTACCATGAGGTGCATGTCACCAATGTTCCTTAGACTAGAAAGCGGGAAGCGGGGAACGGGGAGCAGGCAAAGTGGATTTGCGCTGGTTACGGCGATTTTTATTTTGGTGGTGCTGGCGGGATTGGGGGCGGCTATGGTGAGCATCTCGACTGCTCAGCACACGACGGTGGCGATGGATGTGCAAAGTGCGCGCGCCTTGCAGGCGGCGCGTGCTGGTATCGAGTGGGGGGCCTACCAGGCGCTGCAAACCCCTTTTCCGGCTGGCTTTACCTGCCCGGCTTCGCCTGCGGCTTCTTACACCATGACGCCGTTTGCTGGTTTTACCACGATGGTGACGTGCAGCTCGACCACGCATAGCGAGGGTGCGAATACTGTGACGATGATGGTGCTGATATCAACTGCGACCTATGGCACAGCGGGCACGAGCGATTATGTGGCGCGCGAAGTTCAGGCGCGGGTGGCGAAATAGCCTGCCGCCGGGAATACGAGTCAGAAAAGGATGGAACGATGAAAACCTCGATGAATACACTCAGACGGCGCGCGTGGCTTGCGCTTTCGCTGGTTGTCGGCTTGCTGTTCGGCCACGCCGCCAGCGCGATCACCGTGACCAAAAGTCCCACGACCTGCGCCAGCGTCGCGGGTATCGGCACGGTGGCTTGGTCGAATCCCCCGCGCGCGGTTTCGAACAACAACAGTTATGCGACGGCAACAGTCGATGGCACGACCACCCGCTACCTGCAATGCACTGGCTACAGCTTCGCCATTCCTACGGGTGCGACGATCAATGGCATCACCGTCAGTGTCGAACGCCGATCCAACCGTGTCACCGACGGCGGCAGCAAGGATGCCGCGATGCGGGTGGTCAAGGCAGGCGTGATTGGCGCGACGGATCGTTCCACCGCCACGACTTATACGACGGCGGATGTGATCGAGGCGCACGGCGGCGCGGCCGACTTGTGGGGAACGACCTGGACGGCGGCAGAGATCAATGCGGCCAATTTCGGCGCAGCCTTCGCCGCCACCAAGGCGAATTTGGCGGGCGCATCGCATACCATCAGCGTGGATCATGTACAGATTACGATTGATTATTCATTTGCTCCCGGCTCGTATTCCGTGACGGCCAGCCCCACTAACTGTGCCAGCATCGCCGGCATCGGCACGGTGGCCTGGTCGAATCCCACCCGGGCGTATTCGAACAATAACCTCTATGCGACGGCTACGGTCGATGGTACGACCACCCGCTACCTACGCTGTTTGGGCTACAACTTTGCCATTCCGACCGGCGCGTCGATCAACGGCGTTACCGTCAATGTGGAAAGAAAGTCAAACAGAACCACCAACGGCGGTAGCCAGGATGCTGCGATGCGCTTGGTCAAGGCCGGGGTGATCGATCTGACGGTGAATCGCGCCACCACCACGATTTACACGACGGCGGATGTGGTCGAGGCGCACGGCGGCGCGGCGGATTTGTGGGGCACGACCTGGACGGTGGCCCAGATCAACGCCGCCAATTTCGGCGCGGCCTTCGCCGCCACCAAGGCGAGCGCGGCGGGCGCACCACACACCATCAGCGTGGATCACATGCCGATCACGGTGACGTTCACGATACCAGCGCCGCTGGACCACATCCGTATCGAGCATGATGGCGCCGGACTCACCTGCGCGCCCGAAACCGTGACAGTCAAGGCCTGCGCTGATGCCACTTGCTCGTCTCTCTACAGTTCCGGCAGCACGACAGTGACGCTTTCCGGCGCGGGTTGGGCGGCCAACCCCATCACTTTTACCGGCTCCACCACGGCGAGCCTGAGCATCACGACGCCCTCGACCTTCACCTTGGGAACCAGCGCCGTCAGCCCCACACCCTCCGGCGCCAGCCCGCAGTGCTTTGTCGGCGCGACGGCCAATTGCAGTTTGGTGTTTGCCGACACGGGGTTTCTGTTTTCGACGATTCCCACTCAGACGGCGGGGGTGACTTCGGGCAGTTTGACGATTCAAGCAGTGAAAAAGGCCGACAACTCGGCCGCGTGTACCGGCGTGTTCACCGGCAACGTCGTGGTCAACCTGGCCTCGCAGTGCATCAATCCGACAACCTGTAACGGCAAACAAGTGACGATCAATGCCACCGCGATTACCAACAACCCGGCGGCAGGCGTTCCAAACTATTCGCCGGTGACGTTGAATTTTGGAGCCAGTTCGACCGCGACCTTTACGCTTCATTATCCAGATGTCGGGAACATGAGCTTGAGCGCGCGCTACGCGCTGGGTAGCGATTTCATGACCGGCACCAGCAATACCTTCGTGGTTAAACCATTCGGGTTTACCGTGACGGGGATTCAGCGCACGTCGGATGGTTTCGCCAATCCCGGCGCGGCTTCGGCGGCCGGCACGGCTTTCATCAAGGCGGGCGATGCCTTTACCGCCACAGTGACCGCGACCGCGCAAGGCGGCGCGGCCGCACCCAACTACGGCCGTGAGATCTCACCCGAAGGCGTGTTGTTGACGCCGAATATTGTGCTGCCTGCCGCCGGCAATAATCCGGCATTGAGCAACGGCACCATCGCCGGCGGCAGCTTTGCCAGCGGCGTGGCGACGCCGACGACGCTGGCTTGGGATGAGGTGGGCATCATCACGCTCACACCGAGCGTGGCCGATGCCGATTACCTCGGCGCGGGCAATGCCACCGGCACGACTACCGGCAATGTCGGGCGCTTTTATCCGCATCACTTCGCCGCTACCGCAACCCTTGCTACGCGCGCCGACTTGGCTTGCGCGCCAGCTTCCAATTTCACCTATATGGGCGAGCCAGTGGGCCTTGCCCTGACGCTCACCGCGCAGAGCGCAGGCAATGGCACGACGCAGAATTACACCACGGCGGGCGGTTTCGCCAAGCTGGATGGCGCGACTGCGGCCAAGTGGACAAGCTTCGGCAGCGCCGACAGCATCGGCCTCGGCGCAGTGAATGGGACGAGCGCGCTGAGCGCGCGGCTTGGTATCAGCGGCACGCCCAGCGGTAGTTGGGCAGCGGGCGTAGGCAGCTTGAGCGCGAACGTATTGCTGAATCGCGCCGCCGGCCTGGATGGCCCGTTCAATACGCTCAAGCTCGGCATCGCGCCCCAGGACGCGGATAACGCCGCGCTGCTGCCGGGCGCGCTCGATTTGGATGCGGATTTGAATGCCAGCTTGGAGCGCATGCAAGTGCCAGCAGCAGCCACGACTATCGTGCGCTATGGCCGCACCCGCCTCAACAACGCGCATGGCTCGGAGCTGCTGGCTCTGCCGGTACCGCTCAAGGCGCAGTATTACAACGGCACAGGCTTTGTGACCAACGCGGATGACAACTGCACCGCTTTCACGCTGGCAACGGATTTATCGCTTGGCAATTATCAAGCATCTCTCGCTGCCGGCGAGACGACGCCAAGCCCCGCGAGCATCACTTTGAGCGGTGGCGCATCGGTTATTTCGTTTTCTGCGCCCGGCGCGGGGAACAGCGGCAGCGTCGATTTGACGCTCAACGTGCCGGCCTGGCTCGAATACAACTGGACCGGCGTGGGGGGCGATCCAATATCTCGTGCGACTTTCGGCGCGTATCGCAAGTCTGATCAATTTATCTATCAACGTGAAAACTACTGAGTTGCGCAGAATTAAACATTTGACAACAATAACTTAATGCTTTAAGTTCAAGTAAATTCCACTATTGTCAGCTTATGTTCGCTAAATTTTTTGGAAGCCAGAAAAAACAACCCGGATGGATGGCCTTGAGCTTCGTCCCCGAGGGTTTGTGCATGGCGCATGTGCAACCGGTAGCCAACGGCAAACCGCTGGTGACGGTGTGCGGCGTGGCGGCGGGCCAAGGCATGAATGCGCAGGGGCTGGAAAAAATCGGGCGCGAAATGCATTTTGCGCGCTATCACTGCACCACCGTATTGAGTCCACACGAATATCAAATGCTGGTGGTGGAAGCGCCGAACGTGCCGCCGCCGGAGCTGAAGACTGCGATGCGTTGGCGCGTCAAAGATTTGCTGGATTTTCACATCGACGATGCGACCATCGACGTGCTGGATATCCCGCCGGAAAAGAGCGGCGCGGCGCGCGTGCATTCCATGTTCGCGGTGGCGGCGCGCAATAGTTCAATCGAGCGCCGCGTTTCCATGTTCGACAGCGCGAAAATCCCGCTGGAGGTGATCGATATTCCGGAAATGGCGCAACGCAACATCGCGGTGCGCCTGGAAGAGGCAGGGCGCGGTTT